>NZ_NQKI01000060.1 GCF_002269125.1 Pseudomonas lundensis
CCATCTTGGCCTCCTGGCTTTAATGGCGGTGTATTTTACAGAAAATCGTATTTCTTGGGTTTACGTACAGAGCCTAGTAACCCGAAAAATGGCCCCTAGCTTGGACCCCTTTGTGCGCGTTGTGGTCGTCGTCGTTTTCATCATGGCTGCCGTTATGCTCACTATTGTTTTTGGAATGAGTGTTCAAGCCGTTAGTCGTTGCCAGCAACGACCGGGTTAGGTTGGCGTTTCTCGATGGCGTGTTTGAGCAGCGCTGCGCTGCGGAAGATTCCATGGGCAAACTTGCTGTATGGCATGGTCAGAAAAAACGCCATGACCAGACCGAGATGAATAGCCAGCATCAAGCCCAATGAGCTGGTTTCTCGAAGCGCCAAAAGCGCTAAGCCGCTTGCGCTAACCAAAAAAAGCAATGCGATGAACCCGCGATCCATAGGCTTCTGGTTCTCGTCACCGTGCGCAGGGTTGCGGCGCAGGTTCAACCAGAGCAGGCCTGCCGGACCGATCAGCAAACCGATACCCCCGACAACGCCCAACATCACCGGCAAGCTGAAGATCGGATAAGGGGCCGGCCAATTCAGCAAATAGTGAAAAAGCGTTGCTACACCCGTGGCGGCGAAGCACAACATGAAGCCGTAGAAGGTGAGGTGGTGGAAGCGACGCCGCCAGAGGGTGAAATGATCGTCGGCGTTGTTGCAGCCCTCACCATGGCCACCGTCCAGATATTTGAGCTGCGCGACGCTGGCTGTCGCTTCAAATGCGGCGGACGCTCTTACTGGCAGAGAGGCTGCCACGGGTGAGACGCTGTGCCAGAAACGTCGTACCCCAATGGTTAGCGCTAGTATCGAAAAGCCGAACACTGCGCCAAACATCCACGCAAGCGTGTTATGCGGGAAGATTTTGTAGAAATTACCCGCCGCAATGGTGACGAACAGGTTCCCCATAATCATCTGGGTCAGGCATAGAAACAATGCCAGGCCCGCTCCCGAAGCCAGCGCCAGGGTCATACCGTTTCGCTGATACAACTTGCCCATCACCCGTGGCCATGCGTATTCGGTGTAAGTATCGAGGCGCACCTTGGCCATTGCCTTCGGTACATTGACGTCGAACTCATGTGGGGCCGAGTACTGACAGGCGTGTAAGCAGGCACCACAGTTGTGGCAAAGGTTCGCCAGGTAATGGATGTCCGCCTGGTTGAACTCAAGCCGCCTGGTCATTGCCGGAAATACCGCGCAGAAACCTTCGCAATAACGACAGGCATTGCAGATGGTCATCTGCCTCTCGACTTCAGATTCGTCAAGATTCAGTACCGGGATCAACTCGCCCGATGATTTGGGATCAAACAGTTGCATGTGAGGACTCCGTATTCACAGATGAAGCGTCAACGCCCGCAGCGGCGGCCGCTTGTGCACCGGCTATACGGCCGAACGCTGTACCGATGGCCATGCCGATACCTGCGGTGTAGCCCTTACCCAATACATTGCCGGCCATCATTTCTCCGGCTACGAACAGGTTGGGGCTCGCTTCTCCGTTAAAGTGCACGGCGGCGGTTTCGTCAGTGGCGAGGCCGAGGTAGGTGAACGTGACACCGGGTTTGAGCGGGTAGGCATAGAAAGGCGGTTTCACCAATGGACGCGCCCAATGCGTTTTGGCCGGCGTCAATCCGTGGGTGTGGCAATCGTCCAGTGCCGTGTGATCGAAGGTACCGACGCGGCAGGCGTTGTTGTAATCCTCCACGGTCCTTACGAACTGTTCTTCTGGCAACTTCAATTGACGGGCGAGTTCTTGCAGGGTATTCGCAGTAGTCCCGGGAAAGACGGGAGGCATGAAGCGCCCGACGGCTTGTTGATCGATAATCGAGTAGGCCTGCTGCCCTGGTTGGCCGGCGACCAGACGCCCCCAGATGGCATAACGCTTGGGCCAGAAATCCTCACCTTCGTCATAGAACCGTTTGCCGTCACGATTGACCACGACACCCAGTGATACACAGTCGATTCGCGTACAGATACCGCCGTCGTAGAGTGGCGCGCGTGCATCGATTGCAACCATGTGTGCTTGCGTCGGATCGCCGATCACGTCAGCGCCCAGATCAAGCATGCGCCGCAGCAAAATACCCGTATTGAATCGGGTTCCACGGATCAGGAAGTTGTCGGCGGGCCATTCACCGCGCTCGTTCTGCCCCCAGGCTTCGCGTAACCACTCACGGTTGGATTCGAAACCACCAGCAGCCAACACGCAGGCCCGGGCTTCAATACGTTCTGCCGCGACGCGCTGACCATCGACTTGATGCTCGCCAATGTGGGCCGCGACGAATTTTCCATCGACCAGTTCAATATCGGTGACTTGGGCGTTGTACCGGATTTTCACACCCAACCGTTCGGCACTGCGGAAGTACGCATTCACCAGCGCCTTGCCGCCCCCCATGAAAAAAGCATTGGTGCGGGCCACGTGCAGCGCGCCTGACAGAGGTGGCTGAAAATGCACCCCATGTGAGCGCATCCAGTCGCGGCAAGAAGAAGATGCGCGAATGGCAATGCGTGCAAGCTTTTCATCAGTAAGACCGCCGGTGACCTTCAACAGGTCTTGCCAGTATTCCTCTTCAGGATAGGCGTCGATCAATACATCTTGCGGCTGGTCGTGCATGCACCGCAGGTTACGGGTGTGCTGGGAGTTTCCACCGCGCCAGATTTTCGGAGAAGCTTCCAGCAGCATCACGCTGGCACCCGCTTCTCTCGCCATCAGAGCGGCGCATAAGGCAGCGTTGCCGCCCCCTATAATTAAGACATCGATCATCATCGCTCCTCGATCTGCAAGGAGGCTGAAACGAACGGCTCCTTGCGTGTTGGGGAACGATAGAGAGGGCGTCCGATAGTCGAAAGGCTGCTTTTGACACGAGGCGTTTAGTTTTTCTAAACACTTAAGCCCTTTCGACGCTCATGCGGCCGTGATTGCGTGGAGGCGATTACACGTCTAAATCTTCAATCCAAGTTGCGCCTGGCCACTGCTTGTTGGCAACCAATTGTCGTGCAACATCGACGATGACCAGTCGCGTTGCCAATGCCGCCGGGGACAATTCGTCATCGGCCAACGTCGCAAGCAAATTACGCCGGCCCACATGGGGGTCGGTAATTTTGACCAGTGAAAGTCCTGACTCGTCCTTCAATGCAGCTGCCGCCCCGGGTTGAATCGTTGCAGCATGACCGGCGCGCACGGCGTTCATTAGCACCGCAAGCCCATCCACTTCCATGATGACGTTGGGGGTTAATCCGACACGCTCGAATGCGCTCATCAATGCCGAACGCAAACCATGTTGGGCACTGGGCATCACTAGTGGCAAGCCGCCCAAGTCGGCTAACTGCACACTGTCGCCACGAGGCGCTTGCAGTAGCGTTGGCGAGGCGATGACAAACAGCTTTTCATCCAACAGTGACGTCACGCTCCAACGTTTACCGCCTTCAAGCTGGAACAGAATTGCCAGATCAATCTGCCTGGCGTTTAGCTGGCCTGCCAAGTGTCCGGAGAGCATTTCCACTAAATGGAGTTGGATATCCGGATAACGCGTGCGCATGGCGTTTATCAATGGCAGAGCAAGCACCGTCGCGGTAGTTGGTGGCAAGCCGACACTGACATAGCCACTCATACGCCCGCGATGTGCTGCCAGGATGGCGTTTTCTGCTTGGCGCAATGTCAACTGTGCATGGTGTAAAAATGCAACTCCCGCGCTGGTAGGCGTCACGCCCGTCGTGGTGCGATTAAAAAGACGGGTGCACAACTCGCTTTCGAGCTTGGAGATCTGCTGACTAAGGGCCGACACACCTACCTCCAACTCGAGTGCTGCCCGCCCTAGACTGCCATGCTCAATAATTTTTACGAAATAACGTAGTTGTCGTAATTCCAATGCTGTCACTTCCCGCAAAATTGCTAATTTAAAACTCGATGTTGTTTCTCAAATGCGCAACAACCAACCTGAATCGCCCCGGGTTTCCTAGACACCCTTTTGCCTTAAATGGACTGCCCCCGGCGCCATAGACATCTCCAGCTTATGCTTTGAGCATAGGAGGAAGTCTATGAGCACCCAACGATTCACGCCGGAATTCAAGGCAGAAGCTGTCAGGCAAGTCATCGAGCGCGGATATTCTGTTGCAGATATAGCCGAGCGCCTCGGTGTATCAACCCACAGTCTCTACAAATGGGTCAAGGCTGTGACGCCTGATAAGACCGAAAAACAGGCCAGCGAACTACTCGAAGCCAAGAGCGAAATTTTGCGGTTGCGAGCCCAAATGCAACGGCTGGAAGAAGAGCGCGACATATTAAAAAAGCAACGCGGTACTTTGCCAGGTTGCCCGAGTGAAATACCGCTTCATCAACGAGCACCGTCATCAGTACGCGATCACCACGCTGTGCCGGGTCTTGCAAGTTGCTCGTGCCGGGTTCTATCAATGGCTGCACAAGCCGGTCTCTGCGCGCGAATACGACAATGCACGGTTGTTAGGGCTTATTCGCGATTCTTATGCTGCCAGCCGAGGTGTCTATGGTGCCCGGCGGGTGTTTGCAGACTTGCGGGAGGCAGGTGAAACCTGCGGCAAGCACCGTGTGGCCAGGTTAATGCGCGTCCATAAAATCAAAGCCCCTCGCCCTATTAAAGGACGGCCCTCAACCATCGCCCCCAATCACCTCAATCGGACGTTTACGGTTGACGCACCGAACAAAGTTTGGGTGACCGATATCACCTATATCCGGACGTGGCAAGGTTGGTTGTACTTGGCTGTCGTGCTGGATCTCTATGCGCGCAAGGTAGTCGGCTGGTCAATGAAACCGACGCTAGCCAAGGAGTTGGCGTTGGATGCTTTGCTGATGGCCGTGTGGCGTCGCAAGCCCAAACACCGAGTGCTCGTCCACTCCGACCAAGGCAGTCAATATGGCAGCGATGACTGGAAGCGCTTCTGCCTGGCAAACCAGCTGGAGCCCAGTATGAGTCGCTGGGGTAACTGCTGGGACGATGCCGTGGCCGAGTCCTTTTTCAGCAGCCTGAAAAAAGAACGCATCCGCAAACGGATTTACAAAACCCGGGATATGGCCCGGGCCGATGTGTTCGATTACATTGAAGTGTTTTATAACCGAACACGCCGTCACAGCCATCTGGGCGGCGTCAGCCCTGAGGCCTTTGAAAGCGCCTCATTATGAGGCTGGAAATTGTCTATGGCGCCGGGGGCAGTCCACCGACTAGGATGAAGCTGAAGAAAACAACTTTGCGCATCGCAAACCTCCGCACGACAGCCTCCAAGCTACGCCTGCAGGTGCCACTCGATCGATGGAAGATACATCTGCCATTGGCGCTTTATACGACGGTCACAACAGAGGTTCCAGCGAACTCATATTGAGTTACAAAATTGGTGACACCCATAGCAATTTCAGCGTGAGGCAGCTCACCTTTTCCTCATCAGGCCTTGATCTGCAACTTTACGAAAGTCAGCCTCTCGACTTGGCCAACTCACGCACCTGCGCTTCGATCTCATCGAAGACCTCCTCAGCAGATCGCGGCTCCCCGCCTTGTATGCCCTCGGCCAAGGCCGCCTTCAATTCCAGCGTCCTGGTCGCGAATTGTTGCTGCTGTTCTTCCAGCAGACGCAAGCCTGCTCGAATGACCTCACTGGTGTTGTTGAAACGCCCCGAGGCCAACTGCTGCTGCACAAAGGCCTCAAAGTGCGGAATCAAGACAACGCTGGTGGACATGCGGTTCTCCCATGTGATGCGCCTGACTACCAATAGATAGTGATTTTCAGGGTGGCTGCGTGGCTGCGCTCAAGTCGCATTGATGAACGGCAGCCAACATCAATCTTCATCGACAGGTCACCTCCCTATTAAGGGCGGCGATGACCGCGAAAGTGCGGCAGAACCTAGAGTTCATAACAGCCCACGAGCTGGTAGGGGTCTTAGTAGGGGTCTTTTCGCAGACATGAAAAAGCCCAACTCGCGAGAGTTGGGCTAAGTCATTGAAAAATATGGTCGGGACGGAGTGATTCGAACACTCGACCCCTAGCACCCCATGCGTGCTAAGGCTATCGAAACCCTTACAGATCAAGCATTTATGGGGGCACCCACTGCAATCGATGCCCAACAGTGCTTAATCAGGTTTCACAATTCCCCGCAAAACTCCCTCAGCAGCTTCAGTTCTTCGTCGCCTTGCCGACCATCTCTTAGCAACTGCTCTGACACAAACACGAATTCACTTGTAGAATCCGCCTCGATAATAATCAGCCCCTACCGTCTGCTTAAGAAAGGGAAGTCATGCACAGTAAAAACACCAGCTACCGGGCCGATATTGATGGCCTGCGAGCGGTCGCGGTATTGCTCGTCCTTCTATTCCACTTCGACCTCGGAGTGTCCGGAGGATTTGTCGGGGTGGACGTATTTTTCGTCATCTCCGGTTATCTGATCACCGAAGTCATCAGAAACGCCATTCACTCAAAGAGGTTTTCGTTTTCTGACTTCTACATAAGACGCCTACTACGTCTGCAACCAGCCCTGATCGTAACCATAGGCCTCTGCCTGGTAGCGGGCTTTCTATTGATGGACCCAGCATCATTCAGTGGGCTGGCCACCTCAGCAGAATATTCAATTCTTTCGGCTTCTAATTTCTATTTTTGGCTGAACCAAGGCTACTTTGATGCCTCGGCTCAGACTCAGCCTTTATTGCATACCTGGTCATTGGCAACTGAATGGCAGTTCTATTTGGTCTGGCCTTTCATTGTCTGGGCGGCGCTTAAGCTATCTGATCGATTCTTATTGATTTTGCTATCAGTCATGACAGTCGTATCACTGGCAGCTTCGCAAATCATGCTGGACTATGACTCATCCGCCGCTTATTTCATGATGCCTTTCAGGGTATTTGAGTTATCGATAGGCGGAATGCTAGTGTTCGCGGCCAAGCATCGCGCAAGCCCAAGCATCGAGTCTGCAACTGTCATTACTGGGCTGCTCCTGATCATTGGCTCGGCCTTCCTGTTGGATTCCACGTCACCATTCCCTGGGCTTCGTGCACTGGTTCCCTGCTTGGGGGCTGCTGCCTGTATCTATGCGGGCCGCTCTAAAGCTGGGTCAGTGCTGCGCTTATCGCCGATGGTGAATATTGGCCTGATTTCATATTCGATTTACTTGATTCACTGGCCGATTGTAGTTTTCTATAAGTATTATGTTTTCCGCGATTTAGAGACCTTTGAAAAATTAGCACTTTTGACCTTAGCCTTTGCCGCTGGCGCACTCCTATACCGTACCGTAGAAAAAATGTTTATGGGCAAAACGCCCAGTATCAAACCCATTGGCTTGTCAGTGATAGCGTCTGCAACCATGGCACTCATCGCTTGTTCAACCTTCGTTATAAACGAGCAGGGAATGAAGTCCCGAGTACCGGAAAAGTATCTTGCTTTTGCGGCAGACCCCGTGAGCTTCCATACAAACAACTATGGTGGTAGCGGTTACGAGCTCAACACTATCCTTGGCGAAAGCAACGGTAAGATAGCTGCAGTTATTGGGGGCGATAGTTTTGCCCTCCAATATGCAAGCGGAATTGATGCAGCGTTGAAAGGGACAGGCCAGTCGATTCCTGGGATTTTTATCCATGGATGCATCCTCTCAGGCGAATACACACGAGTGTTGAACAACGCACCTCGTCAGGATTACCGAGATAAATATAAAGCTGTAATCACCGCATTACAGCACAACAAAACTCCTCTGATCCTTGCTCAGCACTGGAGTGGCTACCAAGGAATAATAGCCAACTCAAGCGGCGAGAATGTGCCTACTGAGAAACCTGAAGAGTACATCAAGGTCATCTTGGACTCTCTGAATAAAATTCGCGCCGACATTGGAAGTCGGGAGTTTGTAATCATAGGAACTCAGCCCTTAAAAAATGGCCTGAAGAGCCCCGTATCCTGCTTGCTACGCCCTAATTATATTGAGCAAAAGTGCGAGTCACTGCTCGGCTATCTAGTAGCAGATTCATCAACCAAGGCGATTAATTCAGCTCTTGCTGAATTTGCCAACAGCAATGAGCATACAACATTCATAGATGTGTCTAAGTCACTGTGCCCAGATGGATACTGCTCACCTTTTCATTCTGGAAAAGTGCTTTATTCGGATGCTGCTCATCTTTCCATTGAAGGGTCCGCGATTGCTTCAAAGCAGATTCTAACTGACTTGAACATTATAACCACCAATTAGACAAGCGTTTGTTACGGGAGAGGGAAAGCTCTCCCGTGTTTGTTACGCTACTTGAACATCGAAACCACACCAAATTTTGAATGCACCAGTCGGAATTATTAACTGAACCTGTGCTCCGCTGCTGTTAGCAAATAGGCGAAGCGCACCCGTTACGCCGTTAACCACTGCCCCAGTGTTGGCCATTGCCATAGCACCGCTTCCCGCCCCGGTCACACCCTCCAACCCGACTGCAAACCCTCCAACTAATTGCGGCTGAGACTTCAAGTTCAAAGGCATAGAAATTTGAATTTGTTGCCCTGCTCCTGGATGCCCAGCATTAACGCTAATCATCACCCAGCCGCGACACTGCTTTCCAACCCTTGAAAACATCCCAACCTGAGAGCTATACGATCCTGTTCCTGATGAGGATGCACCTGTGACGACTGGTATCCATGGGTTCTCAGTTACATCACTTTCGTGGGCAGCAAAATTGTTGGCGAGGTCATTTAGAAAAACATCGCCAATCTGTGAGTTTGTAGCCACATCAAAATTGTGCGATGCCTCTTTAATGATCCCTTGCAAAGTCAAACCTGACGCGGACTTATAGCAATTGCGAGAATGCTTAACATGTGTGCTAGAACCCAAATTGTAAGACATTGCATATGATCCCGCTTGGCCATTTCCGCATTCTTCAATCATATTGTCGGCGTGATCAAAATGATTAATGGAGAACACTTCAACTCCAGATCCGCCGCCAGTAGCACATCGAGCGTATCTATTTCTGAAATGATCAACGTTTCTAGGGGCCTGCCCTGTGGTAGATTGCCCAAATGATGCACCGCTTCTTTTATAGTTTTCAAAATCATTATCGTAAATACGCACACCTTTAACAGCTCTCACTTCTATTCCTCGCACACCATTCCTGCCAACATTTCGAGCAATCGTGACTGCCGACGATATATCGCTATCTGCCAGCACTCTGTTAGTACCAATAAATATGTCTGCGTGATTTGACGTCAAAACTGCATCTCTAAAATCATTGCCTATAATTTTTATACCTAGAGGCGAAGGCGTTACATTGGTAGGTATGAAGAGAGAAACCACCCCAACGTTACCACCTACGTTGCGAAATTTATTTTTAACAATCTTAATATTTTTCACAGCGTGGAACGCTGCACTGTCAGGCTCTATATCGATGGCACCGGGCATATTTGGCCTTGTGCAATTTTGAAATACGCTGTCCGCTATCAAAATATTATCGCCATCGATAATTGAAACTCCATTTCGATTGTCATTATTCAGACCATCAAACAATGCATCCCTAACCTTAATATCAAAGTTGTGACGCTCCATTCCGCCTACATCACCAGAGCCTATATATAAGCCATCACCACGAAACCCTACGAAGTGAACTCGATCTATCACACAGCCTTTGACACCGTTAAGCGTAAGCAAATGGACTTGCTCAGAAAATCCATTATCCATTACAGACCCTAGAAGGCTGAAATCCTCAAAGGTCAGATCTTGAATGAATGACGCAGGACTACTGCTATTAAGTGCGAAGGCTGCCCGGACATTACTGCTCAACGGTTTAATAATGGTGTTTCCGGGCCCGTCACCATAGAAATAAGCTCCTGATGGCAAGGAATTTAAGGCGACACGGTAAGTGCCTGCGGGCATGAACGATCGACGTCCCGTAGCTGCTGCAGAAAGAAAAGCAGGCGTACTGTCCAAAACCCCAAAATGATCTTGCCCAGCACGAGTGGACACCCCGTTAAGCGATAAACTGCAACGAGGTGAACCATGGCAAGAACCGCTACC
>NZ_NQKI01000061.1 GCF_002269125.1 Pseudomonas lundensis
CATCTTGGCCTCCTGGCTTTAATGGCGGTGTATTTTACAGAAAATCGTATTTCTTGGGTTTACGTACAGAGCCTAGCCATCAGTCCAACCCAAAGCTGTTGTGTTGAGCGTTATCGAGTTTCCGTCTTTTCGGTATATCCAAAGAGCAAGCAGATCAGAATCAAAAAAACGACCAAAAAAATGCCAGTCAGCAGAACTGACTGGCATTCAACGCACATGACCTGCGTTACCGAGGGGTCACACCTTAGTGATGCTCACGCGTCGCGCGGAACTTCACATCAGGCCAGCGCTCTTCCATCAACGCGAGGTTAACCCGGGTCGGCGCCAGGTAAGTCAGGTGACCGCCGCCATCTAGCGCAAGGTTTTCCACAGCCTTGACGCTGAATTCTTCCAGCTTCTTCTTATCGCTGCATTCGATCCAGCGCGCAGACCATACGGTGATCGGCTCATAAGAGCATTCCACTTTGTATTCTTCTTTCAGGCGGCTCGCCACCACGTCAAACTGCAGCACACCCACGGCGCCCAGAATGATGTCGTTGCTGCGCTCGGGGAAAAACACCTGAGTGGCGCCCTCTTCGGCCAGTTGCTGCAAGCCTTGGCGCAATTGCTTGGACTTGAGCGGATCGCGCAGACGCACCCGACGGAACAATTCCGGGGCAAAGTGCGGGATGCCGGTGAAGCTCAGGCTCTCGCCTTCGCTGAAGGTGTCACCGATTTGTATCGTGCCGTGGTTATGCAAGCCGATGATGTCGCCCGCATAGGCTTCTTCGAGTTGCTCACGTTCGGAGGAGAAGAACGTCAGCGCGTCGCCGATGCGCACATCCTTGCCCGTGCGTACGTGACGCATCTTCATGCCTTTTTCATATTTGCCCGAGCAAATACGCATGAAGGCGATCCGGTCCCGGTGCTTGGGGTCCATGTTCGCCTGAATCTTGAACACGAAGCCGGTGAACTTCTCTTCTTCGGGCTCGACCGTACGCTCGTTGGCAACACGGGCAAGCGGCATCGGCGCCCAATCCACCACGGCATCCAGCACGTGGTCGACACCGAAGTTGCCCAAGGCCGTACCGAAGAATACCGGAGTCAGTTGGCCGTCGAGGAACTCTTGCTGGTTGAACTCATGGCACGCGCCTTGAACCAGTTCCAGTTGATCGACAAAACGGTCGTACTCGTCACCCAAGTGCGCGCGGGCTTCGTCGGAGTCAAGCTTCTCAATGATTTTGACTTCAGTGCGTTCGTGACCATGACCCGCGGTGTAAACAATGATGTAGTCGCCCGCCAGGTGATAAACACCCTTGAAGTCGCGGTAGCAACCAATCGGCCAGGTGATCGGCGCCGCCTTGATTTTGAGTACGGCTTCGATTTCGTCCAGCAGCTCGATCGGGTCGCGGATGTCGCGGTCGAGTTTGTTAATGAAGCTGACGATAGGCGTGTCACGCAGACGGCACACGTCCATCAGCGCGATGGTACGTGGCTCAACACCTTTACCGCCATCGAGCACCATCAAGGCCGAGTCGACAGCGGTCAGCGTACGGTAGGTGTCTTCCGAGAAGTCTTCGTGGCCCGGGGTGTCGAGCAGGTTGATCATGTGGTCGCGATACGGGAACTGCATGACCGACGTGGTAATCGAGATACCCCGTTGTTTCTCCATTTCCATCCAGTCGGAGGTGGCATGGCGGTCGGACTTTCGCGATTTCACCGTACCGGCAACGGCAATGGCCTTGCCCATCAGCAAGAGTTTCTCGGTGATGGTGGTTTTACCCGCATCGGGGTGGGAAATGATGGCGAAAGTGCGGCGTTTCGCGACTTCGGCGGCCTGATGGGTCATGGGAAATCGCCTGACGATTGATTCAAAAAAGGGCGCGGATTATAGCCCAAATCCGGCATCCGCAGCCACCGTTGGTGCCTTGGCTTTGATCACAAGGGTGGCAATGTGCCGTAAAAAATGTGAACCTTTTGAGCGGTGGAGGCGTCCACTCTCCTGATACGACAAACCGTCAGGAGCTGAAATATCAGCAAGTTAGCCTGACGAGGCTGCGCTAATGACAGGCGAAGCCGGCGTTTACTCTGCCCCCGCCTGTTGCTCTTCGCGAACACATTGTCGGCAGCCAGGAATGGCATTGCCACACGAGAATGTGTTCGCCGACTGAAAAAAAAAGGAGTCCGCCTGTGGCTAATCGCTATGGAAAAGGGCTTATAGGTTGCGTGGCAGTTGTCGCCCTCCTGGCCCTGTTGGTCCACTGGATCGGCATCAGCACTATCGAACACTATCAAGATGATCTGTTGTTCTACCTGCAAGCCCATCTGTACCTCGTACTCGTTTCAATGCTCGCCGCTCTCCTTGTAGGGATACCCGCCGGCATTTTCCTCAGCCGACCTTCAATGGTCGGACGTGCGGAACGCTTCATGCAAGTCTTCAACATCGGCAACACCGTCCCGCCGCTGGCTGTACTGGCCATTGCACTGGGCTTTCTGGGGATCGGTAGCGGTCCCGCCATCTTTGCCCTGTTTCTCGCCTCGTTGCTGCCCATTGTGCGCAACACGTACGAAGGCCTGAAAAACGTACAGGGTTCACTCAAAGAAGCCGCCGTCGGCATTGGAATGACCCCGCGCCAAGTGCTTTGGCGAGTCGAGTTACCCAATGCCGTGCCCATCATAATGGGCGGTGTGCGGGTTGCACTGGCGATCAACGTCGGGACCGCGCCACTGGCGTTCCTGATCGGCGCCAACAGCCTGGGCAGCCTGATTTTCCCTGGCATCGCCCTCAACAATCAGCCGCAACTGATCCTGGGCGCCGCGTGCACCGCGCTGCTGGCATTGCTGCTCGACGGCCTGGTGATACTCATCAGCCGCCAATGGTTGGAACGCGGCCTGCGACCTGTTTAAGGTCGGGCTGAGCATAGGAAAACCCATGAAAAAAATAAGCTTGTTTTTAGGCTGCATCCTGCTGTGCGCAGGAATTGTGCAGGCCGCTGAAAAACCCTTGATCCGCATCGGGGCGCGGGTGTTCACCGAACAGACTCTGCTCGCTGAAATCACCTCGCAATACCTCAATACCAAGGGCTACAACGCTCAAGTGACTGGCGGGTTGGGAAGCAGCCTGGCGCGGTCGGCGCAGGAGTCGGGACAGCTGGACATGGTGTGGGAGTACACCGGGGTTTCGCTGGTGGCGTACAACCACATCACCGACAAACTCGACAGTCAGCAATCCTACGACCGCGTTAAAGAAGTCGACGCCAAGCAAGGCCTGATCTGGCTGCACCCGTCCAAGTTCAGCAATACCTTTGCACTGGCGTTACCACAGGAAGTGGCTGAGCAATACCCGCACATCAACACCATCAGCGACCTCAACAAAGCCCTGCGCGAACCCGAGCACAAAAAAGCGCTGGTGGCACTGGACACCGAGTTCGCCAACCGCTCGGACGGTCTTGGAGGTCTGGTCAAGCTCTACGACATGGACCTGACCCGTAGAAATATCCGCCAGATGGACGCCGGTCTGGTCTATACCGCCCTGAAAAACAGCCAGGTGTTTGCCGGGCTGGTCTACACAACCGACGGCCGACTGAGCGCTTTTAACCTCAAGCTGCTGGACGACGACCGGCATTACTTCCCGGACTACACCGCCGCTCCGGTTGTGCGTAAAGCCTATCTGGATCAGCACCCGGATCTCGAAGGCCTGCTCAAGCCGCTGGCCGACCTGTTTGATGACGAAACCATGCGTCAGCTTAACGCCCGGGTCGACGTGGATCACGAAAGCCCATCCAAAGTGGCCGCCGACTTCCTGCGCCAACACCCGCTCAACTGAGGAGAAGACATGGAATTTCTAAACGCCTTTTCCCACATGGATTGGACGCTCGTACTGCACCTTACGTGGCAGCACATTACCTTGGTCGGCATCGCCGTGACCTTGGCCATTGTGGTCGGCGTGCCGTTGGGTGTACTGATGACCCGCTTCCCGACGTTGGCCGGGCCGATGCAGGCCAGCGCTACGGTATTGCTGACCATCCCGTCCATCGCCCTGTTTGGCCTGCTGCTGCCGTTCTACTCCAAGTTCGGTCAGGGCCTGGGGCCGATGCCAGCCATCACAGCTGTGTTCCTTTATTCACTGCTGCCCATCATGCGCAATACCTTTCTTGCGCTCACCGGTGTTGAGCCGGGTATCCGTGAGGCCGCTCGCGGTATTGGCATGACCTTCGGCCAGCGCCTGCGCATGGTCGAATTGCCCATCGCCGTGCCTGTGATTCTGGCCGGTGTACGCACCGCTGTTGTGATGAACATCGGTGTAATGACCATCGCCGCTACCATCGGCGCCGGCGGTCTGGGTGTACTTATTCTGGCTGCCATCAGCCGCAGCGATATGTCGATGCTGATCGTCGGCGCCGTGCTGGTCAGTGTGCTGGCCATCATCGCTGACTTGCTTTTGCAATGGCTGCAACGCTCGCTGACTCCAAAAGGACTGCTCAAATGATCGAACTTCAAAACCTCAGCAAAACCTTCCAAAGCAACGGCAAAGATGTCAAAGCCGTCGACTCGGTGAACCTGACCGTCAACGAAGGCGAGATCTGCGTATTCCTCGGGCCATCGGGTTGCGGCAAAAGCACCACGTTGAAAATGATCAACCGCCTGATCAAGCCCACCTCCGGCAAAATTCTGATCAACGGCGAAGACACCACGGACCTCGACCCGGTAACCCTGCGTCGCAACATCGGGTACGTGATTCAGCAAATCGGTTTGTTTCCGAACATGACCATCGAAGAAAACATCACGGTCGTGCCAAGACTGTTGGGATGGGACAAACAGAAGTGCCATGAACGGGCACGTGAACTGATGAGCATGATCAAGCTCGAACCCAAGCAATACCTGCACCGCTACCCGCGCGAGTTGTCAGGTGGCCAGCAACAGCGCATTGGCGTGATCCGCGCCCTGGCCGCTGACGCGCCCCTGCTGCTGATGGATGAGCCATTTGGCGCTGTCGATCCCATCAACCGTGAAATGATTCAGAACGAGTTTTTCGAGATGCAACGGGCGCTGAACAAGACTGTGATTATGGTCAGCCACGACATCGACGAAGCCATCAAACTGGGCGACAAGATTGCGATCTTCCGCGGCGGAAAGTTGTTGCAGATGGACCACCCGGACACCCTGCTCGCCCACCCTGCCGACGAGTTTGTCAGCAATTTTGTCGGACAGGACAGCACCCTCAAGCGTCTGCTGCTGGTCAAGGCCGAAGACGCAGCCGACAACGCGCCTTCCGTCAGCCCTGAAACCCCGGTAGGCGAAGCGCTGGAGCTGATGGACGAACTCGACCGTCGATATGTCGTCGTCACCTGTGCCGACAACAAGGCGCTGGGTTATGTGCGTCGTCGCGACTTGCATCGCCAAACCGGCACCTGCGGGCAATACCTGCGCGAATTCACCGCAACGGCGGCATCCGAGGAGCACTTGCGCATCTTGCTGTCACGCATGTACGAATTTAACCGTTCGTGGTTACCGGTGATGGATACCGAACGTGTGTTCCAGGGTGAGGTCACCCAGGAATCGATTGCAGCCTATTTGAGCTCCGGTCGCTCACGTGGTGCCAAGACCAGCATCGTGTCCCCTGCCGAGACCGCCCTGGCCTAAACGGCAATGGCCCAGGAGCGAGATTGCCTCGCTCCTGCGGCCTCTCAACCTCGCCATAAACGCTTCATGGAACATCCCTTCCTTCCCACGGTCGGTTACTTAAATAGCCGATACGCCGCCTGCGACGAAGTCGTGCAAAAACGCGACATTTTTTGTTGATCAATGCGCAATCACCCCCTACAGTTCGCGCCGAACATCCATGCTGGAAACGATCCATCCGGCTCAAGTACTGACGACGAGACAGCAAGGTTCATTTACCTTTTTTGCTTTCGGCGGACATGCCTTGGGAAGTAGGCGAACCAAAGTGGGGATACGGAGGATGTTCAGTTGCGCCCATTTATAGATGACGTTTGCCACTAGGAGTCCCTCTGCATGTCGATTAAGGTCGAAGACTATTACGCGCGCGATACCTTTCAGAAAATGAAAGCGTTCGCTGACACCCAAGAAACCCCGTTCGTCGTGATCGATACCGCGATGATCAGCCAGGCCTACGATGACCTGCGCGCAGGTTTCGAATTTGCCAAGGTGTACTACGCCGTCAAGGCCAACCCGGCTGTTGAAATCATCAACTTGCTGCGCGACAAAGGCTCCAGTTTCGACATCGCGTCGATCTATGAGCTGGACAAAGTAATGGCCCAAGGCGTTAGCCCGGATCGCATCAGTTACGGCAACACCATCAAAAAGTCCAAAGACATCCGCTACTTCTATGAGAAAGGCGTGCGCCTGTTCTCCACCGACTCGGAAGCCGACCTGCGCAATATCGCCAAGGCCGCGCCGGGGTCGAAGGTGTATGTGCGCATCCTGACAGAAGGCTCGACCACCGCTGACTGGCCGCTGTCACGCAAGTTTGGCTGCCAGACCGACATGGCCATGGACTTGCTGATTTTGGCCCGCGACCTTGGTCTGGTGCCTTACGGTATTTCATTCCATGTCGGCTCCCAGCAGCGCGACATCAGCGTGTGGGACGCGGCAATAGCCAAGGTCAAGGTCATCTTCGAACGTCTGAAGGAAGAAGACGGGATTCACCTGAAGCTGATCAACATGGGCGGCGGATTCCCGGCCAACTACATCACTCGCACTAACAGCCTTGAAACCTACGCTGAAGAAATCATCCGTTTCCTGAAGGAAGACTTCGGCGATGACCTGCCGGAAATTATTCTGGAACCGGGTCGTTCGCTGATTGCCAACGCCGGGATTCTGGTCAGCGAAGTGGTGCTGGTGGCCCGTAAATCCCGCACCGCCGTAGAGCGCTGGGTGTATACCGATGTGGGCAAGTTCTCGGGCCTGATCGAAACCATGGATGAAGCCATCAAGTTTCCGATCTGGACTGAAAAGAAAGGCGAGATGGAAGAAGTCGTTATCGCCGGTCCGACCTGCGACAGCGCAGACATCATGTATGAAAACTACAAGTATGGCCTGCCGCTCAACCTGGCCATCGGTGACCGTCTGTACTGGCTATCAACGGGCGCTTACACCACCAGTTACAGCGCCGTCGAGTTCAATGGTTTCCCGCCGCTGAAGTCATTCTACTTGTAATCAAACCCATCACGATGCCCATACAGCCAAACTGCATGGGCATTATTTGCAGGCGCTAAAACTTAAACGCGCACCTGACGCAATACTGAAATAAAGGTCGTTAGATGCGTTTGCAATGCACTCATATCGCATGCATCCGCGGTTTGAAACAGGCGACACTCTCTTAAAAATACCACCAGGCTTTCCTCAACCAAGCCCACCTCTTCTACCCACTGGACTCTTGCAGTCAATACACCGCCATAGGCTTCGACATTTTCCTTTCGCGTCTGTAGTTTTTTTATTTTGGCGTCCAGCTCTTGCAGCTCACCCGCGTTCGCGGATATTTTTTTCGAAACACGCACAAGGGCTTCCGATAAAGATGCCAGCTTTGCGGCTGCGCCAAACATATCCAAATACTTCTCCAGTCGCTGGAGGCCCAGTTTAATAATGTCCGCGTCTAACTTGGGAACCAATGCCTGGGATACTAACACCTGAAGTTCATCCGCGGTGGGCAGTACATTTTCAACCTGTTTTTTCCAAAAATCATTGCTGAGTAAATCGTCTGCAGCTTTAATTTCTTGCCAGTCAGCCCTGAGTCGATCCCCCTCGGCTTTTAATGCTGCTTCGCGGGCCAGTAGTGCAATCAGGCGGGCCTCATCATACTCAAGTAACTCGTCAGCAAAATGATCCAGCGTTAATCCGCCAACTTCGTCCCGGGAGGCCACAACCAAACGTCTGGCGGTCTCTGCTTTTTGTACTACAGTGCTCAGTCGTAGCTGGCAGAGGGCTTCAAGGTCTTCAATACTCTTGGCTTTGAGTTTGGCATCCAAAGAGGCAGCATCAGCAATCTCCTTGTACTGCCTGGCGATATCGCCAATGCCGGTATTGGAGAGTGAGGCCTCAAGTGCGATGGCCTGATCCACTAACGAGCGACTGTGGTTGTTTATCACGACCTGCGCGCTTACGACACGCTCTTGTAGGCCTGGAAGTAAAGCAAAAGCGTTACCCACAACAGCGCGATTAAACACACTCACGGCTTCCTTGACAGGAGCCATGTTCAACGTGGGGTAAAGATTCAAATAAGTGATTCCGTTCACACCTAGGTTCCTTCTAAAAATCAGCCACTGACCATTTCATTGAATGCATTGGAGATCTGCACGGTGTAATTTTTGATACTGCGCCATGGATTAATTACCGTCGCAAAATTAAGCGCAAACGTATGCAGCTCCAGCATCGTATTGACCTGAGCCAGCTCTTCACTGGCTTCATTGAGGTAACGGGCAATATACGTCCATACCTGCGACAGCTGTTTGGCGCCTACTTCGGCCGATAACATCCGTCCTTGCAAATCAATAAAATGCACTTGAAGATCGTCGATCAGCTCAATCAACTTATCAGCATTATTAACTTGCATCTTCAATTCTTGCCTTTCAACGATCAGGCGATTTTTCTCCTTAGGAATCTCCGAACAAGTTTTCAAATGTGCTGAAATACGCCTGACCACCTGATCCGAGCCGCCTATGAGCCAGATGAG
>NZ_NQKI01000062.1 GCF_002269125.1 Pseudomonas lundensis
GTTGCTTGGTCATCTGACACCTCGATATGGCGAGCATTCTCGCCTAAATGAGTGTCCGGTTTCATTAGACCACTACATCTGTATTTCCAACAGTTTACAACTCAAATATTTGAAGGGACGCTATTGGCCGCTCTCCGCCGATCACAACAGGCAGAAAACGGCCATCTCTGGTCACCCCTACCTAAGTGACAGCTCTAAATTCTGCGGCGCATTCTCCCTGGAGGCGCCCCATAAACCTCCTTAAATTTTTTGCTGAACGCCGCCTGCGATTGGTAACCAACCTGCAAGGCAATATCTTTTAATCCCAGATGCGAATGACTCAGCAGGCTGAACGCCAATTCCATACGGACTTGCGTAAGCAATACCCATGGCGACACACCAGCCACACGAACGAACGCCCGCATGAAAGATGCTCGGGACATGCACGCGATATCTGCTAGATTTTGGATGGTCCACTCGTGCGCAGGATCAGCCAACATCGCCTGCCATACGGGGCCCAGACGTTTATCGCTGAGCAAGGCGAGCGTGCCGATGTCTTGGCCATGGCTAGATAGATGGGCGCGAAGGATCAGGGTGAATAACGCCTGAGAAAGAGCATCGAGCAAAAATTTTGCTCCAATCTGATCGCCGTCTGCTTCCCCGCGTAATAAATCGACCAGAGACTGTAATGGTCCATCCGCTGGGAGCGTGCCGCTGGGTATCAACAGGTAGTCAGGTAATGAAGCAAATAGCAACGAAGTTCGGTTGAAGTGAAAGCAGCCGCATAGCATGTCCAGATCCGCACTCACGCCGCCAATGCGATGTATGGGCAATATGCCAGCGTCGATACGCTTTGCCGATACCAATGTTGGCGCAACAGCTTTGCCCGGACTATGCAGCACATGCGGCGCACCACCCGGCAGGAGCAGAACGTCGCCGGCGCGCATAGAAAGACGCTGCCCGCTTGGAAGCTCCACCCGACACTCACCCGACAGCACCACGTGGTATGGCGCTTTGCCCAGCGCTTCCTGCTCATGCTCCAGGGACCAGTCACCCTGAAATTGGCAACGTAAATCCAGACTGCCACGAACATTGGCGAGGCTGATGAGCTTGTCGATCGAATTCATTTGAGCGCATCGCAGAAAAAACAGAGCGTATCGAACTAATCAAAATAGGACTAGGGCATACACTAAACAAGGTTAAACATTACACCCAACCCCCCTCAGGAGTTACCGCAATGTTCATTAACTGGTCCGAATTATTACCCTCCATCCAGAAAGCTTTCGGCGCGCTGGGCAAAAGTAATCCAAAAATGGTCAAAGCCTACATGGCCCTCGGAGAAGCCTCTGCCGAAAACGATGTGCTCGACACCAAGACCCGCGAATTGATCTCCATTGCAGTCGCCATCACTACACGCTGCGACGGCTGTATTGCAGCTCACACTGATGCGGCCATTAAGGCTGGTGCGAGCCGCGAGGAAGTGGCTGCGACCTTGGCCACTGCGATCTCGTTGAACGCAGGCGCCGCTTATATTTATTCACTGCGCGCTCTTGAGGCGTACGACACCTTGAAAAAATAGCTCTTTCGCCATAACTCCACCGGCCCCGCACACTTAAACGTGCCGGGGCTTACCTGATACATCCAGACGTCAGCCACTTGTTGAGACGATCGAACAATAACTTGAGCATGACGCACAAAAGCGTCTCGCGGCTAAGCCTCAGACTGGTTTCACATTCCAAATATTCGGATAAGTCTGATGCTCGCTTCATTCACTACATGGCTGCAATTCATCAGCAAGCTCGACACCCTTGGCACACACCTCATGAGACTGGCGATCGCCGTAGTTTTCTTGTGGATCGGGGCGCTCAAATTCGCGCCTTACGAAGCCGATAGCATTACCCCATTTGTCGCCAACAGCCCGTTTATGTCTTTTTTTTATGAACATCCCGAGGATTACAAGGCACACCTGACCCACGAGGGTGAATTGAATGCGGAAAAGCGCGTCTGGCAGACCGCAAATAACACATACATCTTTTCCAACGGCCTGGGCGTAGTAGAAATTCTGATCGGTCTGCTGGTGCTTTCCAACCCGATCTCGCGACGCGCCGGTCTGCTTGGTGGGGCGCTGGCCTTCGGTACACCGCTGGTGACCTTAACCTTCCTGCTCACCACACCTGAAGCCTGGGTACCGGATCTTGGTGATGGTGAACATGGCTTTCCATTCCTGTCTGGTGCAGGACGCCTAGTGCTCAAAGATCTCTTGATGCTGGCCGGCGCTCTTCCGGTGATGGCTGATTCCGCCCGTCAGTTATTGCAAGAGCGGCGCCCCTAGTTTTCTTTTAAAGCCTTGAAATCTGAATCGCCTCAAGCTTCGTAGATACCTCCGAGAGGCTGCTTGTGGCCGGTTGCTGGTATCCGTCCGGCCAACTCACCTTCCGAACTCCAGCATTAAGGACGATGGTGTCCGCGTATTTTTAAGCGGACGCGATAGCCCTTATCGCCGGGATTTCCATGCGCCAACGAAGCTCTTACCCCAAACCGTTCAAGGCCCAGGTTGTTCAGGAGTGCCTGCAACCCGGTGCGACCGTTTCCAGCGTTGCCATCCGCCACGGCATCAATGCCAACGTCATTCGCAAGTGGCTACCGCTTTATCGAGATCAACTGCCAGCGGCGTTGCCGGCGTTCGTTCCTGCGAGAGTTACGCCAAAACGACCAGTTGAACCAGCTGTGATTATCGAGCTACCGCTGGGCGAGCAATCGATCACAGTGAAATGGCCAGCTTCCGATCCTGAAGGATGCGCCCGCTTTGTCCGGGGGCTCGCCCAGTGATCCGTATCGATAGTATCTGGCTCGCCACCGAACCCATGGATATGCGCGCGGGCACTGAAACCGCGTTGGCCCGCGTGGTGGCGGTGTTCGGTGCGGCGAAGCCGCACTGCGCCTATCTGTTCGCCAATCGCCGCGCCAACCGCATGAAAGTCCTGGTGCATGACGGCGTGGGTATCTGGCTGGCCGCGCGGCGATTGAACCAGGGCAAGTTTCACTGGCCAGGCATCCGCCACGGCTCGGAAGTTGAACTCGACACCGAGCAACTTCAGGCGTTGGTACTGGGGCTGCCCTGGCAGCGGGTCGGTGCGGGCGGCGCGATCACAGTGCTGTAGCACCGGCCATTAGCCCATCGGTGTATCTGCGCAGAGCGTCTGCTCTGGCACAATCAGCAGCATGAACTCCTCGCCCAATCTCGACCAACTGACAGCTGAGCAACTGCGCACACTGGCCGCGCAGTTGCTGACGCAGGTCGACGTGATGGGCAAGAAAATCCACCGTGATCAAACCATCATTGAGCAGCTCACACACGAAATCGCTTGGTACAAACGGCACAAGTTTGCCAAGCGTAGCGAGCAACTGAGCCCTGACCAGGGTAGCTTGCTGGACGACCTGCTCGACACTGACATCGCCGCCATCGAGGCGGAGCTGAAAGCTGTCAATCCCCCGGTTGCTCCAGCCGAACCCCGCCAACAGCCCAAGCGCACACCGCTGCCGGCACAATTTCCGCGCACCGTGATCCGCCACGAACCGGAGAACACCCAATGCGCCTGCGGCTGCCAGCTGCAACGCATCGGTGAAGACATCAGCGAAAAGCTGGATTACACGCCGGGCGTTTTCACCGTCGAACAGCATGTGCGTGGGAAATGGGCCTGTCGCCAGTGCGAAACACTGATCCAGGCCCCCGTGCCGGCCCAGGTGATCGACAAGGGCATCCCCACCGCCGGCCTTCTGGCTCACGTGATGGTGGCCAAATTCGCCGACCACTTGCCGCTATATCGGCAAGAGAAAATCTTTGGCCGTGCCGGCCTGGCCATCGCTCGCTCGACACTGGCGCAGTGGGTCGGACAAACCGGCGTGCAGCTCCAGCCGCTAGTCGATGCCCTGCGCGAAGCCGTGCTGGGCCAACGCGTGATCCACGCTGACGAAACCCCGGTGCAAATGCTCACCCCAGGCGAGAAGAAAACCCATCGGGCTTACGTCTGGGCCTACAGCACCACACCCTTCGCCGATCTGAAGGCCGTGGTGTATGACTTCAGTCCCAGCCGTGCCGGCGAGCATGCGCGCAATTTTCTTGGTCAGTGGAATGGCAAGCTGGTCTGCGACGACTTCGCTGGCTACAAGGCCAGCTTCGAGCAAGGCATTACCGAAATCGGCTGCATGGCCCACGCCCGCCGCAAGTTCTTCGATCTGCACGCTGCAAACAAAAGCCAGTTGGCCGAACAAGCACTGCACGCGATGGGCAGCCTGTACGAAATCGAACGGCAAGCACGGGACATGAGCGATGAAGAACGCTGGCGAATACGACAGGAAAAGGCTTCACCGATCCTCGATACACTGCATGACTGGATACTGGCCCAGCGTGATCTTGTGCCCAACGGATCGGCCACGGCGAAAGCCTTGGATTACAGCCTTAAACGCTGGCAGGCACTGACTCGCTATGTCGAGGATGGTGCTGTGCCCATCGACAATAACCAGGTCGAGAACCAGATTCGTCCATGGGCCCTGGGGCGCTCGAACTGGTTGTTTGCCGGGTCGCTACGCAGCGGCAAACGCGCGGCGGCGATCATGAGCCTGATCCAGTCGGCCCGCATGAACGGGCATGATCCGTATGCCTATCTCAAGGACGTGCTGACACGCCTGCCGACGCAACGGGCGAGTGAGGTCGGCCAACTGCTGCCGCATCAGTGGGCGCCTGCCTGAGTCGCGCAAGGTGAGTTCGGCGTACGCTTACAAAAATCGTACACTAAAGAGATAATGCACAGGGAAAATTAGGGCTTCGCAACCGTCGTTCGGATGGCGGATAATCCTAAAACTTAGTAACCCTAGAACTGATTTGGGCGAGTAGATGTCTTTGGCTAGTTAAGAAGGTGAAAAAGTGTACGTTAACCGGGAAGGCCTATTACCAATTCTGGGCGGAGTCATCATTGTCGAAGATGATCCGACGCTCCGTGAACTGATGGTGGATATCGTCGAGGAGGTAGGGGCTGAGGCATTAGCATTTGAAACTGCTGATGATGCGTTGACATATCTTCTGCAATCGCATGAAAAATGCAGGCTAGTGATTGCCGATCATGGGGTCCCTGGACAAATTCAAGGTACAGAATTCATTGAAATGGTGAGAGGAAAATGGCCGACGATTGCATCGATTCTGACCTCAGGGGCTTTGATAGATCCTGCATCAGTCCCGCCTTCTACGATCTACTTACACAAGCCATGGTCTCTGGATGATCTGATCGGTGCGATGGCATCCCTGCTTCAGCCAGGTTTCCAAATCCAGAAAGCGCAAGAATAGAGCTATTTTTTGATCTATTTCGTTAACAGCAACGAGCCTGTAGCTTGCTTCGCAATGTGGCTCGCCTTTACTCCACTACAATCCAGATCGGTTTTGATATCTATGGCAATCAAGACAAGCACCGATTGCAATTCACCTATCCGACACGGATAGAAGCAGATGTTGAATGAGAAAGACTGAACGTGGAGTGACAACACTTTCCCCCATCAGCTCACCATGATTTGTAAGAATGCAATTGCTAGTCATTGCCCATTCCGATAGGAAGGGTAAGTCGATGAAAGTGTTCCCTTAGCATACGAGTTTCTCCGTATTTGTTAGAGCAACCGGCGCTCCTACAGTTCTTAGAACCATGAATTAACACCAAAGGTTTTCTAGGTTTTTGAACCCCCACTTTGCTGGATCCTCCCGGCTGACGATACGATCTGTTGTCGAACTTTGTGCTAAATCCACCACCTGCTCCACAATAGTAGTCTTAGACTTAACTGAGAAGAATACGCGCACAATCGGCCTGCTGAGATGGGTCGGATTTTTCCCAATCACCACGCCCAAATACCCGGAATGTAATCTAACCAAACTGCCAAGCGGATAAATTCCTACGGTTTTGACGAAGGTATTAAAAAGTTCTTTGTCGAAATGCCCTGTCCATTTCGACATATGCGCGAGAGAGATAGCGGGATCCCAAGCTTCCTTGTAAGGACGATTGGAGGTAATAGCATCATAAACATCACAGATTGTCGCCATGCGCGCTAAAATACTAATTTGTTGGCCTTGGAGGCTGTGCGGATAGCCAGTACCATCGATCTTCTCATGGTGGTGGAGGCAGACATCTAGAGCGCACTTGGGAATAAGTTCGCTCTTGAGAAGCATGGCATGACCAAGTTCTGGATGCCTGCGCATTACCGAAAATTCGTCATCAGTAAGCTTACCCGATTTGTTGAGCACAACTCCCGGAATTACTATCTTACCAACGTCGTGTAACAGTCCAGCAATCCCCGCTTCGCGAATCTGCTCGTTATCCAGTCCTAATCGCTGGGCCAAGGCAACCATAAGAGCGCAAACCGAAACGGAGTGCATATAGGTGTATTCGTCCTTGGTTTTCAGTCGCGCCAGGCCAATGAGAGCGGAGGAGTTCCTCGCCACAGATGTGCTAATTTCTTCTACGATGGGTAGACATTGTTCTATATCGATAGCTTTTCCGAGACGGGCCTCATTGAATAACTGCATCACAGCAAGTTTGGAATGGTTGAGAATCTGCGATGCGCGATGTAGTTCTTCAGCCACCGTAGTAGAGACAGGCTTTGGCGTTGGCAGTGTTTGTGCCGTATAAGTTAGTGGTTCTTTTTGTTCCTGACTCGGATCCTCAGCTGTTTCGGTGATATCCGCACCTTTTGAACAATCGATCCACACTGCCGAAACTTTGCTGTTTTGCAAAGCCTCTAGGTCAGCCTGATCATACAATACAAATTTTGCCTTCCAAAACGGATGTGATAACCAATTGCCTTCAAGTGATTGGATATACATCCCAAGCCTTACTTGATGTGTGGATATCATTTTCAGCATCAGATCTGCTCGACGTAATTGGTTAATGATCAGAGCTTTTTCGGGGCTGCATCCACCGGACTTAAAGATGGCGGTGGGTGTCCAAGCGAGTGTAGCAGTTCTGCTTCAATAGAATTGGGGTCAATTACGCCACGCGCCAACGTATCAGCGAGGTTTTCCAAAAAGCTAGCCAGGGTTGACGGTTCAGGTAGATTCGGTCCTCCAAGGAGGAGCCATCCCTCCAGAGTGTAGAACGTCGCTAGACGAAGCTTGATAGCTACCGTGACTTTTTTTCTGCTAGCTTTCTGGCGTTGCATTGAATTTATTATTCCTGGACGTCGATATCTGCTTGTTAGCTGCGCAGCAGGGATCTAAAGGTCTAGATTTCACAAAAATTTGTGGGCTCTTGAAGCAGTGTATGACAAAGTCAGAACGGAAATATTGATATTTAGCAATGGCCTCTTTGCCTGTGCGCAAACGAGCATAAAGCTTTTGTGCACGCTCTATTTGTTCACGACTTGGCTTGACTCGAACGGACTCATAACCAGTTAAGGCGCCGTTTTCAATAATCGGCGTGACATAGGCGCTGACCCAATAATAGTCACCATTTTTGCAACGATTTTTTACAATACCCATCCAGCTTTTGCCAGACTTTAGATAACTCCACATCAGCCCAAAAACAGCTGGGGGCATATCGGGATGGCGAACCAAGTTATGTGGGCTGCCCACCAGTTCTTCACGCGTATAGCCGCTTATGCTCGCAAATTCATCATTGCAGTAAATGATCTTACCGCTAGGATCGGTAGCTGAAATCAAACGTTCTGAACCGGGAAATACCTGTTCAACAGACGTGACTGACCGACTGACCGACTGACCGAATTCATGATTAGATTACCTAGGCGAGCATGATGTCACAATAACATCATTTTTATGGGTTGACAATCTGCGCCGAATTAGCCATAGACAAATTTTGTTGACGTGGTATTGCATTAGCAGAAATCATCCACTAGCTAGGACTATGGTCACAGTCGCGCTGATCTCTGACTTCATGAATCTGTTCAATCACGAGCATAAGCTTGTCAAACTCCAGAAAAATCGAATCAGCTAGATCGTTGTATCCGCAGTTTTTGAGTAACGTAGCGTGCTCCTTCATTTCGTTAGCTATGTCTAGAAGCCTAGAAGCTTGAATCGCCCCTGCTTTCCTAGACACTCTCCAAGCTCAGGAAATAGCGTTTCTCATACTCTACTGGAGACAGCTGCATAGCACTGCTGTGTCGACGCTTAGGGTTATAGAACATCTCGATGTAATCGAAAATATCACTTCGGGCTTCGTCACGCGTTGCGTAGATCTTTCGTCGGATTCGCTCCCGCTTCAAAAGCTGGAAAAAGCTCTCCGCTACGGCATTGTCGTGGCAGTTTCCCCGTCGGCTCATGCTGCTGATCACATTATTGGCCTTCAGGAAGCTTTGCCAATCTGAGCTACTGAACTGGGCGGATTCAACCGGTCGTCGCAACACTGGATTGTTGTACAGACTTTAGATACTCATTCAGTGCTTCGGCAGGTG
>NZ_NQKI01000063.1 GCF_002269125.1 Pseudomonas lundensis
GGTAGCGGTTCTTGCCATGGTTCACCTCGTTGCAGTTTATCGCTTAACGGGGTGTCCACTCGTGCTGGGCAAGATCACTCCATACTGGGGTTGCTCTGCGGACAGGGTGGGCGTTTCGAGCACAGCCAAAACTCGACCTGGAGAAGGTTGAGTAATCGAATGGTCGTCAATGAGTGGGGCGGAAAAATCGAAACTAAATTGCTCTGTAATCGCCATCGTGTATTTCCTCGTTTATAAAGGCTTGATTATACCACAACCCATAATTATCTTAATTTGTCAATATTTTTTATCGTGCAAATTAATAAGGCTCACCATATTTTTTGAGACTGAGTAATCTTGTCTCATGCGCGAAAGACAGTGGTGTGGTCGCGACCGCCAAACACATAACCGACTCCCGGCAGGCTATGGTTGGTCAGCTCTTTGGACTGGGCCATGGCCACCATGGTGTTCATCAAGTGGTCAGTGTATGCAGCAAGTTCTTGTAGTCCTCGCGGGTATCCGTGTCGGACTCCTCAAGGTCATTTGGTTCAACCAAACGGATGCAAGAAATACAGCTATCAGACCGTGGAGCCTCCAAAATAACGGTGCACACCATTAAGTCCTGAAGCACTACAACCGACTGGCGTCGGGCATAACAACTTCGGGACGTAGGAAGAAGGCTGTTGCTGCCGCTTCCATTGCCGCACTAATCCTAAGTTATGCGACACACGCGCATCGTCAGGTTCTGAGGGCTTTCGTCTGTCGCATAAGTCAGTCGCAGGTGCTAGATTACCTGCAACGACTAATGCGACAGGTGTCCCCATGGAAAATGCAGGACAGCAGATTGGCTACGCTCGGGTTTCGACGCAAGGTCAGGAGCTGGAGCAGCAACGGATCGCTTTAGGGCAAAACGGTTGTCAGCGGATTTTTGAAGAGAAGGTCAGTGGGGCCAAGCAAGACCGCCCCGAACTTAGTCGGCTGCTCGATCACCTTCGCCCTGGTGATGTACTGACTGTGACGCGGTTGGATCGCTTGGCCAGGTCAACCACCGACCTGCTCCACATTGCAGAACGACTCAAAACCTTAGGTGCAGGTCTGCGTTCGCTTGCTGAGCCTTGGGCCGATACGACGTCTCCAGCTGGGCGTATGGTGTTAACGATCTTCGCCGGCATTGCTGACTTTGAGCGATCCCTCATTGGTGAGCGCACCAGTGCTGGCCGTGCTGCTGCCAAAGCTAAAGGCGTTCGATTCGGCCCAAAACCTGTTTTAACCCCAGAACAGATCGCCCATGCACGACAGCTGATCGACGGGGGGCAATCGGTTTCCGAAGTTGCACGGCTCCTAGGCGTTCATCGAGCCACGCTATACCGCGCACTGCCTCAATAGGTAGAACGGGAGAGACAGGATGAACAGCACGGATTCGGTACCGCGATTTATTGAGCCGGGCGACGACCAGGACGAGTGCCTGGCGCTGCCGCTCTACGTCACCCGCCAAGTCGATGACGAGACCCGGCGCGCTCAGGAGGCGCGCAAGCGGCTGTTGGCGGCTGCTGTACTGCAGTAGCAGAGGACCGACGCCTTAAACAACGGCTGAGCGTATGCAAAACAACCCCAAAAGAACGGTAGAAAAAGGCACGAGAACGGAAAAAGAACAGCAGGCGCAACGGATTAAGTCGGCTGAATAGGCGGGCAAGATAGGTGAAGTAGGCCTACCGGCCCACTTCACAGCTTGTCCATTCGCCTGCGGCTCAATGGAAAGTTTCGCGGGCGCGAAATGGTTACTTGGCCATTTGGGCACCAGTTGTATAACAAGTGCTATACAAAATTCTCCAGGTTTTGTGGGCTAAATCATTTGTTTTGTATCACAACTGTATAGCGTCAAAGAATTATTAGTTTTTAATAAATTTTTGAAAAATAAAGGTTTTTTCCATCGCCTGAGGTGCGTGATGTGTATTGAGATTTTGACCCTGTTAAGGGGGAAAATCTGGCTCTTCAAAGGGCGTAAAAATCATTCAGGTCGAAGACCGTGGCCAGTCGATGGCAGGTAAGGTGCAAAAGAGGTGCAGGGTGGGTGCAGGGTGGGTGCAGACCAGGTGCAAAACGGGTATAGAGCTGGTGTAAAGAGAGGCGGAAAGGGTGCAAAAAAAGCCATCGATCTACGATCCAGGGGCGGCGTTAACCAATCCAGAAACCAGGGCCGTGTTTATTGCGGATGCTTTAGCGACCGGCCATGCCGCTCATATTGTGGCCTCCATAGGTGTGGCTATCAGCGCATTTGGGGCGGCCAAAATGGCGAGTCTGACCGGGATCACCGTGGCAGATCTGGAGCAGCTCTTTGGTACCCATGGCGATCCGGACCTTTATCGCTTGATGAAAGTGCTACACGTGCTGGGGGTCAGTTTATCCGTGACTGCAAGAACGCAGTGACGCGTCACGTGACGGCACAAAACCATGCGCGACCCTTATATTGAGCTACACTGTGGCCCAATATAGGAGGACTACCCATGTCCACAAATGCTGTCGTTCGTGCTCGTATCGATGAGCACATCAAAGAAGAAGCCGCTGCAGTACTTGCGACAATGGGCTTAACGGTTAGCGATGCTTTCCGCATGATGATGACCCGTATAGCGCAGGAAAAGGCGCTGCCATTCGAGCCGTTGGTGCCCAACGCCAAAACCGTTGCCGCGATGAAAGAAGCGCGGCGCGGAAAGCTGCAAAAGTTCGCCACCATTGATGATCTGATGGCGGATTTGCATGCGGACGATTGAGAGAACCAGTCAGTTCAAGCGAGATTTTAAGCGAGAGGCCAAGGGGCCGCATCGAGCTGACTTGGAGCCGGGCGGCCTGTTCATCAAGATTGTCACTGCCCTGATGAATGACAAACCGCTGCCGGAAAAACATCGGGATCATGCTCTGACTGGTAACTGGAAAGACCATCGGGATTGCCATATCAAACCGGATTGGCTGCTGATCTACTGCAAGCCCGACGATGAGCGCTTGCAGCTTGTGCGACTCGGATCACACAGCGAGCTGAGCCTATGACCAGCCAGGCTAAAGAGTGTGACGCGTCATATGACGGTAGAGCACCATGCGTCACACCATAGATGAAGCCGCGTCACTGATCGGCAGAACGCGCCGGTCCATATACCGGGCAATGACCGAAGGCCGTATATCATATGGCTTAGAGTCCGATGGACGTCGCTATATCGACACCGCGGAGTTACTGCGTGTGTACGGTGCTTTCGAGCCAGCGTCACAGAGCGTCACAGTGGAAATGTCACACGGCGTCACAGTGACTGGCGACCTCGGGGAGATCATCGCCAGGGCGGTGGCAAAGGCCGTCGCTGAAGCGGTGGAGCCATTGCGGCAAGAGATCGAGAAGCTACGCCTTGATAATGCTGAGCAACGCCTTATTGAGCACAACCCTGAGCCTCAACCTGAAAAAGCGCCAACCCCGGGAAAGCCAAAATTACCCGGGCCTGCCAAGTCTTTTTCCGATCTACTGGCCGGACTGGCCGATTAGTCTCGACGGTGACGATCTAAACCCAGTCCGACCCACGTACATCAATCCAGTCATTCAGCCAGTGCCAAGGTGATCTGGTTGAGTCTGGCATGTGCTGCTTCCCAGCTCTCACCAGGACGAGCGCGTTTGGCAACCTCAGCGTCTGTCAGCTTGCCAAGCTTTTGCTTCACCGGCACGGATGTTGGTTCTGGTTTGATGGCAAAGATCAGATGGGTGACGGTGCGTCCGGTCTTGCGCTGTGTGTAGCTCACACGAATATCGCTGTATTCGTTGATTTGTGCCACGGCTGTATCTAGGACTCGCTTTTTAAAGTCCTTAATTGCCTTGTATTCGTTGGTAAGGCCGAGACTTTCGCGCAGATTAGCGAGTGCCAACTCGCGTTTTCCGATTGTGAGGTACTGCACCAGTAGCTCGTAGAGCCGTACAGCGTGAACGCTCGACATGCCACTGATTTTCTCCAAACGGTATGACGTGAACTCGGACTCGAGACGTGTGATGTAGGGGATCACCCGAGGGGCGAACGTCAACTGAATTCGGCCTGTTCCGTCGATGTAAGCCTTGTCGCTGATCCATCGGGTTGTGACAGTACGGTCCTTACCGGTGTCCGGATCGGTGTCATAGATCGTCACCGAGCGGTCGAACAGGTCGCCCATAGCTTCTTTAAGTTGTCCGTAAACCTTGGTTTCGTTGGTCCCGAATGCCTGAGCGAAATCGCTCGCTGCAATCGTGACTGGCTTATCTGGCGAAAGGCCCAGCTGTTCGTCGCGACTACGACTGATGGCAAACAGGATGATTTGTTGTTCGACCAGGTTGAGCCGGTAGCTAGCTTCGACAAGCCGGTTAGATTTGACAACAACTTCGCTTTTCTCAGCCATCAGTAGTCCTCGTGGGGAGATCCACCATAGCATAAAAAGGACTATTTAATACAAGTCCCTTAATACCGCAAATCTGTCCCTTTATGACCGCAAATCTGTCCCTTTATGACCGCAAATCTGTCCCTTTATGACCGCAAATCTGTCCCTTTATGGAGGCTGTATGCCACGTAATACGTGGCATACAGCCCGACTAAAAGCTTTTAAAAGCATTAAAAGCATTAAAAGCATTAGTCCGAGTTACCCACAGCCATTTTTCCCTCACATAACGAACAAGGAATGAATAAGCGCCGAGCTTGCGGATTTCATGACTATTCGGACACTTTAAGGCAGGCAGCGACGCAGGATTTATCACTATCACTGACCTCTTTTCTCGAAGCAAAGAGATCTTCGTGGCGCGTATATGACAACAAATCCCTCCCTTTATGAACACTACAGGCCACATAACATAAGGCGTCTAGACGACCTCAAAGGTTTAAAAAGGGAAAAGTAAAAAGCGCGGCTCTGCCGGGGCACCCCTACGGGGTTCCCCCACTTCGTGGCTCCCCCTCCGGTAATAATGCCCAGCCTGCCGGCTGGAGACTTTGTTTATGCGCTCCAAGGAGCGCTGTGACGCCTCTGCTAGCAAGGATCATCCAAACGCCTGCTGCGGGCTCACAGACGACAAAGGCGAGTAATCAGGGGATAACAGCGAGCCGGATTTCAGTGTCGTCCTGATAAAGTGATGTTGCTATTAATCTTGTCTGTGCAAGCATTCGCTCTGGATCTGATTCCAGGGAGTGGGGCCCCCCTCAGGGGGTCGAGCTGGGTGAGCGCGTAGCGCGAATGCTCTGGGATTCTGTCTTTTTGTACCTTTGCCTTTTTGTACTTCCTGAATCGCCCCAGCTTTCCTAGACACTCTCCAAGCTCTGGAAATAGCGCTTTTCAAACTCCACTGGCGATAGCTGCATAGCGCTGCTGTGCCGGCGCTTGGGGTTATAGAACATCTCGATGTAATCGAACACATCACTGCGGGCTTCTTCGCGGGTTCCGTAGGTTTTCCGTCGGATGCGTTCCCGCTTCAGCAACTGGAAAAAGCTTTCCGCGACCGCGTTGTCGTGACAGTTACCGCGTCGACTCATGCTGCTGATCAGGTTGTTGGCCTTGAGGAAACTCTGCCAGTCCGAGCTGCTGAACTGGCTGCCCTGGTCGGAATGGATCATCACTTCCTGCTTGGGCTTGCGCCGCCACACAGCCATCAGCAACGCATCAATGGCCAGGTCGCTGCACATCCGAGGCTTCATCGACCAGCCGATCACTTGGCGAGAAAACAGATCCAGAACCACTGCCAAGTACAACCAGCCCTCATACGTGCGGATGTAAGTGATGTCGGTGACCCAGACCTTGTTCGGTTCACTGACATTGAACTGCCGCTCTAGACGGTTGGGCGAGGCCACTGGCGGCTTGCCACCGTAGTACCCGGGGCGCCGGCGATAACCGGTCTGCGAGCGCAGCCCCTCTCTCCTCATCAGGCGAGCCACACGGTGCCGGCCACAGGGCTCGCCCAGCTCACGCAGGTCGTCGTGGATCTTGCGGTAGCCGTAGACCCCGCCGCTTTCCAACCAGGCATGCTTGATCAATCCGAGCAGGCGTTGATCTTCCTTGGCGCGTACCGATTCCGGCTCGACCAGCCAGGCGTAGTAACCGCTGGGATGCACCTTGAGGGTCTGGCAGAGACGCCGCACCGGGTACCCCACCGACAGTTTGCTGATGAAGGCGTACTTCAGCCTGACTCCTTGGCAAAGTACGCGGCGGCCTTTTTTAGAATGTCTCGCTCTTCGGTCACCCGCTTGAGTTCAGCACGCAGACGACGAAGCTCCGCCTGCTGATCATCTTCTTGCTTACGCTGGGCTTCTGGCTTGCTGTAGCGCTTGATCCACGCATACAGGCTGTGCGCAGACATGCCCAAACGGGCCGCTACATCGGCAACAGGCAGGCCGCGCTCAGTCACTTGCCGGACCGCTTCGATCTTGAATTCTTCGGGGAAACGCTGGTTGCTCATGGCACCTCCTAGTAGGCCTCATTATGAGGCTTGGAGGTCTCTAGGGAATCCGGGGCTATTCAGTCAGATAGATAGTGGCAGCTGCACCCAGGAACACTAGGATCATCTCTTGGGCAAAAGGAACGTTTTCACCAAGAAAGTATAAGCCGCGGTAGGCTGCGTAACCTACGCCCACTAAAACAATGGAAATTACCAGGTAGGCGACGTCCCTGCCGCGAAAGCTCGTCTTTACCGGTGGCTTCATGGGTTGGCCTTTCTTAATCATGGCTGTCGTTGCCTAGCGAACGGGTGTCAGGGGCAGGTTCGGTCTCCTTTTCGGGCCGCAAGAGAATAGGGGTTGGTCCAGAGCCAAATACATTGAACCCATCCCGCAGACAGCGCTCGAAAATCGTTTCATCCCAGTTCGAGAAATCTCTTTCCACTTCATATGTATATTTTGGCCGTGTCATTGGGCACCAGCCGGAGCTTCGATCCGAAAGGCAGGGGCTTTTCCATCCTTGTCCTGGCCGGCATAAAGCGTCAGATGCGGATAAGGGATTTCGATGCCAAGTTCGTCGAAGCGCTGTTTTATCCTGTGCAGATATTCGCGCCGGATTGACCATTGCTCACCTGGCAAGACCTTGAGGCGAAGACGCAGGATAACCGAAGAGTCACCCAACGTTTCGACCCCAAAGACCTCTGGCTCGGCTAATATTCTCGTTGACCAGGTTGTTTCCGAAGCTAGCTCACGGGCGACACTCTCCATAACGTTCAATGCCTCCTGAAGGTTTTCGCGATAGGCGACACCGACATCGATTACGGCCATCGAATAGTCCGTTGTCTTATTTGTCAGATTGGTGATGGCTCCGTTGGGCACATAGACCACGTCACCATTGAGTTGACGCAGGCGCACATAGCGCAACGTCATCTCTTCGACTTGGCCTGCCACACCGCCAATATCCACGATATCCCCGATGCGGAGTTGCCCTTCCAGCAACAAGACCAAACCCGAAAAATAGTCTTTTATCAGGCTCTGCGCAGCAAACCCCACTGCGATGCCGCTTACCCCCGCAGTCGTCAGGATCGGTGCCACAGAAATGCCAAGGATTGAGAGGGAAATGGTCACGGCCAAGGCCCACACGACCAGCCGACTGACGAAACGGATCAGACGAAGAGATGTTTCAATGCGTTTGACCTCATCTGCAGATCTCTTGGAAGTGCGGGTTCTTTTGCTGATGCGTGTGATGGCCCGCGAAAGCACTGCGGACACGAGCCACGCCACGGTCATGACGAACACAATCTGTGCAACTGTTTGGGAAACGGAAATAAGGCCGGATAGGAGCTCTGCCTGTGTGACCTGCAAATTCAAAAAATGCATTTATATGCACTCCCTATTATTCTGGGGTAAGCGGATTGATCTTGCCCAGCAACCGTGGACACAGTTTCAAGCACTCATCCGGGCCTCGTAGGCTTGCGGGCTGATGTGCCCCA
>NZ_NQKI01000064.1 GCF_002269125.1 Pseudomonas lundensis
TGGGACAGAAATCAGCAATCCGTCCTGGGTCAATTTTCAATCGGCAGGGTGGGTCAGTTTTCAATCAGCGCCAACACAGTTGCCCTTGTTCGAGATTTTTCAGCTGCTGGCAGAGCTGGAGAATGTGGTGAATTTGGTTGCGCTGGTCGATGCCACCCTGCCGGCCAATGCAGCTGTTGATCAGATGTCTCGCTACTTCCCCACCGTGGATGTCCGCATTCGCCAGCAAGGTGCTTTGCCAATCCAGCAATGCCTTCGGAAACTCTCCGAGATCGAGGCACGGATCGATGCAGAGGACGTTCAGCGCATCGCGGTGATCTGTGACTGCCCTGAGATTGCCCACCTGCTGAACCGGCGGTACAGCTCAGTTCCAGCAGATACGAAAGTGCCTAAAAAGGGCGATCTGATTCGGCTTTCTCCTCGTGGTCTTCGACGTAAGGATGACGCCCTGATTCGCATTGTGAACGTCAGGTCGAATGAGCTTTTCGTGTCTCAGTCACAGATGTATCGGATGATCAAAGCAGACGAGTTCGCAGGGTACTCATGGGATGCAGGATTCGCACTGAGCCCGAACGAAGCACTGGGGGTCGAGCTCCCTCCGGTACTGGTGTTCACCTCCGCTCAAGGCGGCGCTGATGGGGAAAGGCCGGGGGCTGCGTTCGTCAGGAACGTGCAGGCGCAAGGAGCTCGCGTGATTGAGCACTGCGTGTATGAGATTGAGGGCTCTCCGAGGCTTGCGAACCCTGGGACTTTGCAGCGGATTGTGCCGCTGGTTGAGTGATGTCAGGAACTGCTGAGCATAACTCCAACCATGCGTTGTGTCGGTTGCTTACAGAGCTCGCATAGACACGACCGATCAATAAACGCTTTGGCTCGGTATCCGCTGACTGAGACGCTTTTGGGTGCGAAGAGCCTGCAGATCCTCCAGTTGACAAACCAAGATTTCTGCACAAAAATACCGGTTGACAGTATCCCTTATTTGCACAGTTTTCGAGGTCGTATCGATGCACGAAATCCAGCACCCAAGTCATTTCGCATCCGAGTTGCTCCCCGAATACCTGGATCTGGTCTGCCAGGAAGTGATCTCAGTTGCGTATCAGGCGCTGGCTGATGCATCTACACCAAACGATACCGCATACACCCGCGCGACCCTGCTCTACGGGCGTCTTCAAGGGCTCTGTAAGGCGTTGGGTGCCGATGTGACCCTGCCATGGCTTGAGCTGCGAAACGGCACCATGGACTTCACGATCAGCATCAACGGAGTTTTGCTACAGATCGTCACCGACGATCCTGATGCTCCTAAGAAACTGCATCGGCTCAAGGCCAATCTGGTCGAGCTGCACCAACTGAGTCTCTTCGAGGCCAGCCCCGAGGTTTCCACCTGGAGACTGTTTGTCGATGGGAACAACGACCTCGAATTCCCTGAGTTCAAAGCCACGATCGTGGGCTTCGATATCAACCAAAATATCCTTTGCCACTGGGCACATGAATACAAGGCCAGCGTGCCGGTCAGAACCAGCGATCTCCCTGCTCAAGTCGAGATCGAGGAACCTTTGGTGGTTCGCAGAAACAAAGACGCCGACACGAAAAAAACCGACGAACCTGGCAGCGTAGATGGACGATAGAACACAGCAACTGGCATTAGGCGACGAATTCTCTCCGGACAAGCTGCGCCTTGCGCGCTGCGCGTCCGGCTGGTCGCTTGCAGACATCGGTGACCTGCTTGGAGTTACCCGGCAGTATGCTCACAAACTGGAGGTAAATGGATTTCCCTCCGCCGTACAGCTGGAAATGCTGAGCACGGCTCTGGGCGTCACTCAGGAGTTTTTCTTTGCGCCCAGACGCAGCTCCGTTGAACTTGAGCAATGCCATTTCCGAAGCGTGCGCGCCTCAACTGTGACGGTGAAGAAATCGATTGCAGCTCAGGTTGAGCTTTTCGAACTGCTGATTGATGAGCTCGACAAAGAAGTCGCGTTCCCGGATATCAGCTTTCGGACACATGATGAACCAGTGACAAGTGTCAATACTATCGAACAGATTGCTGAGCGTTTTCGTAGAGAGCAATCGTTGGGGCTTGGGCCTCTCTCGAACGTCACCAGACTGGTCGAGAAAATTGGAGTGCTGGTCGTCAATATCGCTGAAGCGGATGATCGCATCGACGCGTTTTCCTTACACAACAAGCGCCCACTGATTGTTCGCAACACCGCAAAGCAGAACCCATGCAGACAACGTTTCGACATCGCCCATGAGCTCGGTCACCTGGTGATGCACCAAGGTGTGGAAACGGGCTGCCGGCACACGGAAGATCAGGCCAACCAATTCGCAAGTGCCCTTTTGATGCCCAGGGCAAGCTTTGCAGGAGAATTCCCTGCAATGCGAGGCCGGTATCTCAACTGGCAAGCATTGGGTGAGCTAAAGCTGAGGTGGAAGGTTAGTTTCAAGGCTCTGATCTATCGGGCTCAGGCTCTGGATCTCATCAGCCAAGAGCAGGCCAAGTCAGGCTTCACTTACCTGAATCGTAAGGGCTTCACACGGCGGGAAGATCTCGATGATCAGATCGAGATGGAGTCACCTCGACTGGTGCAGCGCGCCCTGGATTTGCTGGATCATGCGAGTTGGAGAAAAGCTCTCAAGGCTTGTGGGCTTACCCGCGAGATGGTTGAAAGCCGCTTCATGCTCACACCACCTGAGCCACCTTTGAGGCTGGTCTAAAGGATCTACTACGAGGCGGATATGGAGCTCAATTTCGAACGGCTGCAGGCACATATCCTCCCTCTGACGACGGCAGAACCATAAAACCAAAATCCTGAAAAATGCAGGTGCAACTAATCGACCTAATCAGCAAGCAACAGATTTAGCCTGACGTCATAAGAAGATAATATCGAATGCAACATCGGTTACTTTTAAGCCCGCAACCCACACATCATGTTTTGAATGCGACGCCCTAAAGCCAACTTGACAGGCTGGCCCAACAGCATCGCTAGGCCGTAAAACACGGGTAGTATTCCCACTATTTACATACAAGGATGTCTGCAAGTGAAAACACCATCATACTTGCTAGAAAGTGCTCGCTTTGACTTCGGAGACGGCTCTGACGGACATGTTAAATTTATCGGCGAGAACGCCAACTTAAAGAAAACACACATCTCCTTTATCGTTGGAGCAAATGGCACTGGCAAAAGCCGCATGCTAGCCAGCCTAGTAGATGCTTTTAATGAGCAACATTCACAAAACTCAATTGAAGAAAAATATCATCGCCAACTATCAGGCTCACACAACCTGCCATGCATTGAAATAGTGGCGAGGGCACATGGTATCTCAGATCAGACAAGGGCCCAACACTCCGAAGAGAAAAAACTTTCTACACCACATCTTCCATCAAGAATCCTAGCCATTTCTAACCTAGTGATCGATAAGTTTCCTTATCGTCAAGATAGCATCGACGAAGATCAATTCTATTATTACCTAGGAGTCAGACAAGCGACCAATCTGACCACGACGGGATCGACCGATAGAGCGGTGGCTGAGTCGGTGATACGAATGCTTGCCGATAGCACGCGCCTGGAAGCATTTGGGTCATGGATTGATATGGTCTTCGGCAATGGCAGGGAAATCGCATTTGGGTTCAACAGACGTAAGCTTCAGGAAATACGAAAATTCCTCAAAATCGCTAACAAGTTCGAATATATACAAGAGCGGCTAGAGCGGCGCATGGGCTCTAGAAGGGCTGACATGATCAGCGGTGAGGAGCTGCTAGCTATGACAGGCCATATTGAGGAGCTGTTCACTCTACTGGAAAATAATCTTCAAACTCAACTCTACTCTAAAGTCGAGAGAGCCACATTGAGACTGGCCACACTTCAAGAGCAGGACAAATCTAATCTGAGTAGACTTGTGATTGGTTTTTTAGCTGCGAGTCGCGCTGGTATTTCTGTGTGGCCAAGCCTTTTGTTTGAGGGAAGATCGTGGTTGGGCTTTGAGGAGTTGAGTTCAGGGCAGCAAAATTTACTGTCAGTCGGCGCGAAAGTCATTGCCTACGCGACCCCTGGCTGCCTAGTGGTGATTGATGAGCCTGAGGTTAGCCTCAATGTAATTTGGCAACAGCGTTACGTGGAATTATTACAAAAGTCTTTAGCAGGGGCCACTGGGAGCCACGTCATCATCGCGACCCATTCGCCTCATATGCTGTCAAGCGTAGCGCATGGACTTGCCAGTATTGTCACGCTGGGGCGCAAGTCGGATCAAATAGTCGCTGAGGTTCAAGATGGCGTATTCGAGGGTTGGGGTTCCGAATCCGTCTTGTATAACGTATTGCAAATACCGTCTGCGTCAAACTACCACCTGACGAGAGAACTGAGCGCCGTGCTTAAGCACATCCAAGACGGGGGAAAAGACAGAGATTTTCTCAACGGCTTCATGACCAAGATATCTCGCATTAACTACAAAGGCATTGAGCCGCTGGCGCTAGTAGTTAAGGAAGTCCAAACTTACATGGAGCGTCTGAATTGAAAAGGTTCATAGTCCCCTCGTATGGATGGAAGCTAGTCAAAGAATTAAAGCATTATGCAATTACAACCAAGGCCAAAGATCCCTGGAGCCATGGAAAACAGGCAACTAAGAATTTCAAACAAGAAATGACGAGACTCATGCTTATCGAACAGAAGAGGCGCTGCGCTTACTGTGGCTGCCGACTGTTCGAAAAGCGCCCTCACCGAGATCATATAGCCCCGAAGGAATCGTATAGAGAGTGGATGTTTTGGCCTACCAATTTAGTTTTATCATGCTATACGTGCAACACCGACCTTAAGAAAACTTTCGACCCAATATTGGTCAAAGGAAGCACCTATCGACGGTCAGAATTCTCATTCGTACATCCTTACTTTGATGACCTCGACGACCACATCACCTATACATCGGAGGATGTTAAAGTTTTAATCCAAGAGCGTAACGGCTCGACTAAAGGCAAAAAGACCATCGATGTATTTGAGCTCTCCAGCGCGGAGCGTTCCAATCAGCGAGCTAAAGACTATCTCCATGACGAGGACGCGGCAGACTTGTATGGCCACCATCGTGCGTTGCTGGAAAACGCAAGAGCTGCCATTGAGACGCGGCTGTTGAAGATGAATGACTAGAAGCCATCTTGGTGAGGATTGAGTGACACTAATGAGTGTCCTCCCCAGTTCTCAAATGCAAAAGGTGCCTATGCGCCTTTTGGTCGCTGCATATTTACGCCGATGCGACATTCGATTCCCCGTTTACCAAGCTCTGCCCCGCTGGACATGACCAGCTGCGGAGCTGGGGGGCCAGACTCGCAAGCGGATCGACGTCTTGATCAATACCCCAGGTGCTGGTCAGGGCCACTAGCCTATTGAACCATCGATTTTGGCGACCGGCTGACGCACCATGCGCCTGCCGTTCGCCGATTTCAGACGTACTCTGAGTGGATATCCACTACCCTTCCACGAAAGGCACTAAGTAGTTGGCCAATCTGTCCGCGCGTATCTGCGAGTGCTCGATTAAATGCTGGCAATGCCCTTCAAGCTCAATGTCGGTCAATTGAGACTCGCAGAGCGCTCTCAGCAATACCCTAGAATCTGCAACCATTTGATTCAGCCGATCAAGCGTGAGGGCATAGCTCTCGTGTGCTGACGCTGCTGCGGTTGCCTTGTTCGTGGGGTGCACAACCACACGTAGACTTGAGTATCCAGGGTAGTTTTGAACAAACCACTGCTCTGCGACAAGAAGCTGGCCATGCTCCTCCTTGGTTAAAGGGTTCCTGTCCTGCTTGCGACTTTTTGCTTCCAGGATCAGAGCAGCCTTGTTGGGTAGAAGCCATAGTACATCAGGCCCCTCCCCACCGACGTCATGGCGTTCGGTAGAAAGGCCTATCAAGACACCGAGATCTGCAAGCGCCTGCTCAAACTGGTTGGCAGAAGCGTTGCTGTTCAACCTGGATACCACCTGCTCGAAGCGTTGAAGCAAACCACGTCTCATCCGATATCCACGCAGCTGAGATGCAATAGCTGCGCCCTGCGCACCGGGAGTAGGGAGGGGTCGGTAGGGTGATGAGGTGCGCGGACGTAATAGGTTACGGTTCGCCGAAAATGCCGATCGTTGGAGCTCGTCACTGCGCTCGGCTTGCCCCCAATTGTTCGCTATCCGGCCTGCCAATTGGTATAGCCAACCGCGTGTTTGGTCATCAACCGCGTCCTGGGCACCAGCTACCTGATCCAAGCGAGCGATGGCCTTGTCATAACAGCCATCCGCCCAGAGGTTGAAAGCTTTGCGCTCCGTCGACGCCGTATCGAACCGCCTCGGATCTGGCGCTTCCGGCCCCACGTTTTCCGCGAGCGTAGCGGCATGGTATTCAACCCATTCAGTGTTCCGGTTGATGCTGAGCCCGATTGTATTTCCCAAATCGTTAACGTCACTGACTTCCTTGCTGACCGTCGACCCCATTTCGAGCTGTGCTCGGGTCGCACTCGTAAGCAACTTGAAGTTCGCGTCCTTGGCAATCCAACCTGCCAAATCAGAACCAAGAAGCAGCACTACGCAATGGTCACCCGCTCCACGCGCTCCACGTCCAATACCCTGCTCTATGCGCTGCGCTAGCATGCGGCTGATGGTAGCCCCACCGTATAGGGTGGCAGCACGCAGGAGCTCATAATCAGATGTCCCGGAGGGAAGCCCTTCCATCACCAGGATTCTGCATGAATCGCCAGGTAAATCGATCCCATCGTAACGGTTGGCAAATACGACTGGCCCACTCGTTCTGCGAGATTGCAGTGCCTCAATTGCATTCTCAACTTGGTCTGAGCCTTCGGCGAATTGAGCAGTGCCATCCCATGCCTTTGCAGCATAATTGGCATGCACCAACACCACAGCCCCAAGGTTCATCGCAGCGACTTGCTTGAGAATGGATTTAGCGACGCTTTGCGCATCGAAATCGAACTGCATCAGGCTTGGGATCAGGATCATCCGCTCACTGATCCCTGCGAGAGATCTGGAGGCCAACGCGTTGTTCACATGCTGAGGATCGGCGTCGAACGTACGTACAATTTCGCTATCGTCAGCGATGGTCGCCGACATATAGATTCGCCGGGGAGCATCAGCGAATGTGGGGAAATTGTTCACCTGGGGCAGGACAGTCGTAACGGTGAATGCTTTGCTACTGATCAGCGCATGGCACAGGTGCAGATTGTCCCGTAGTAATGGCCAAGCAAACGGAACGTCCTCGCCGTTGCCACGCAACATTCCCCTTACGGTGTCCAACTGCTCATTCCAGGCCCAATAAGGTACTTCCACGACGCCGTTGTTCAGCCCCGAAACGGTATCGTCAAAGGTTCCCAGTCGATCAATTTCTCGAAAGGCGTTACGGAATAAGGTGCACAGCGCGTTATACGTTTCCTTGTCATCCTCAGATGTGTAGTGGTCAACTAATCCCGGACACGACGTTAAGTTTTTTCTCGGCCTGAGCCGGCGTTAGCCCGCCATTAAATTG
>NZ_NQKI01000065.1 GCF_002269125.1 Pseudomonas lundensis
GGGGCACATCAGCCCGCAAGCCTACGAGGCCCGGATGAGTGCTTGAAACTGTGTCCACGGTTGCTGGGCAAGATCAGCTGCTGTCCAGGACCTCTTGATCCTTTGACAGGCAATCTCCATTCATGACTGAGACTAAGCCGCAGAGTCAGCCACATGCTCACTTCAATTACGAGCGCATCGTTCGGTAGAAGGAGTTGCAAGGGGGCCGAGGACAGCAGCAAGAGAGGAACCATAACAAATGTGACTGATTGCCCTTGGCGGATTGCTTAAGCACGAAATGGACAGCGTGTGTCCCGCTGCATGGCGGGGGCAGATTAGTTTCCGGGGTATTCAGCAATGACCTGATCTGTGCCTACTTTGGTCAGGCCGATGACTTGATAAGCATCGTGCTTTCCATCGACTTCCATCCCCGGGGAGCCTACCGGCATGCCCGGCACCGCAATCCCGATAAGGTCATCGCGTTTGCTCAATGCAACTATTTGCTCCGCAGGTACATGACCCTCAACGAATTTTCCGTTGATCATTGCGGTATGGCATGACGAGAGGCGCGGAGCAACACCCAGGTCCTGCTTGACCGTGCTCATATTGGTTTCTACATGATCAATGACGGTGAAGCCGTTCGCTTCAAGGTGCTTAATCCACTTCTTGCAGCATCCGCAGTACAGCTCCCGATAGACATCAATCGTCAGAGGTTCAGCAGCATGGGCAGCCGAGCCGATTAACAGAACCGCAAATGTTGCGAGGCGAAGTGCTCGACCGGAACGAAGAAAATTATTGCGCATGAGTGTGCTCCTTGCCATCGGCATGGGTGTGAGTCTTTGGTTGAGCGGCTGAAGTTGCAGGAGCATCATGTGAAGTCTCTTCATCGGCATGCTCAGTACTTTCATCCTGAGAAGGTGCTGCGTCCTCATCATGAATATGCGCACTGATTTGGTGGTCATGATGATCGTCGGACTCAGCTACCTCTTCAACTCCGCCTGCATCATGATGCCCAGCGGCAGCCTCTTTTTGACCGTCATGCTGACCTTCATGATTATGCATTTTGGTCTCGCCGCCACCGTGTTGGTGACCACCGCTGCTTGCTGCTAGGGCCTTATATTGCTCTGCATCCAAGGTGGGAAGGCGCTGAAGAAAAGCAACCATCCCCCAGATGTAGGGATCGGCCATGCTTTTGCCCCAGGCTGGCATGCCTGTGGACTTTATACCGTGCTTGATGATCCAGAAGGCGGCGGCTGGATTTCGATCTACACCAAGTTTTGAGAGATTAGGAGGTGCCGGGTAAAGGCTCTTACTCAACTCAGTTTCAGCCACACCCGGAGCCAGGTGGCAGCCAATGCACATTGAGTTGTAATTGCCTGCACCTGCACGAATGAGAGCTTCTTCGCTTAGGTCGGGGACTTTAATATCGCGCGAACGCACTTCAATCGAGCGATCCCGAGCAGTGGACAGAAGTGCGTAAATGGGATCGGAGTGCGGTTCATCGGCCCCAACGTTGAACACACCAAAATGCACGACGCCGGCACCCATGATGACTGCAACCACACCGGCAGCAGCCAACGTTTTTATTGTTCTTTTCATATCAGGCCCTCAAAACCACATCCGAATACCTGCGACAAATCGAGCCTCGTTAGTTTTTCCCCCTTCATCGCTGACCAGGTCGGCAGTCTTGCCGTAGGAGCGATTCCAGGTAACTCCAATATAGGGGGCGAACTCACGGACAATCTCGTAGCGCAACCGCAAGCCTACTTCGGTATTGGCCAAACCAGAGCCAATGCCGCGCTGAGGATCGTTTTTCCCGTAAAGGTTCATCTCGGCGGTGGGCTGCAAGATCAGGCGATTGGTGAGCAGAATGTCGTAGTCACCCTCGAACCGAGCGGCGGTCTGGCCGTTCTCTCCGATGTAAGCAGTCGCTTCGGTTTCGAAGTTGTAGAGGGCCATCCCCTGAATACCGAGAGCGCCCCAGGTCTGTGGCGAGCCGGGTTTGAAGTCTTGGCGTACGCCGGTGACGACATCCCACCACGGACCAATAGAGTGCCCCCACAGTGCTGTGAGTTCGGCGCTCTCGGTTACACCATTGGTACGTTCACCTTCCGAACGCAGCCACAGGCGATCAACGTCGCCACCGATCCATCCTTTTGCATCCCAGCTCAATGCGCTGCCGTTGTCAGCATCCTGGTACTCGAACTTATCAAGCAGGATGAAGGAGTTGAGTTTTTTGTCGTGGACTTCGTGACCAGCCACCGGTGGAAAGGCGGCTGCACGATCAGCGTCGGTCAGTACCGGAATGGGGGTTCGGCTCGTGGTAGTCGCCCCTGCATCCATACTCATTTTGCTGTGGTCCATGCTCTCCATGCCGTCCATTTGGCCCTGGTCCATGTTCATTTTGCTGTGATCCATGGCCCCCATCTTGCTATGGTCCATGGTTCCCATCGAACCGTGATCCATCTTGGAGTGATCCATTGAGCTGCCTTTTGCTTTCGCAGACGTCGGCTTTTGAACCGCCGAAGGTTGCGAGTCCGTATTCGAGGGCATGGCCATCGACGGATCCATCGCCTCAGCGGCGTTGGCCAAGCCAAAAAAAGCGGGGCTGACGGAGACGGTCAGTGCCAGCAGGGTTGGGCGTAAAAACTTACTGGTCATGATCTCAATCCGTTTTTTTGGTTTTTTGGTCATGATCCATCGACTCATGGCTCATCTTGCTGTGATCCATTGATCCGTGATCCGTTTTGGACTCGCCTGCCGTGGTTACTGGCTTGTCCGTTGAGATCGCAGGAGTAGCATGGGAATGCTCACCACTATCTTCCCCTGCTAGCACCATGGACGGGATACCGCCCAATAGGCCAATGGCAATGACGCAACCCATCAGCGATTTACGATTTAGATATGTGCTCATAACCCGTCTCCCTTACTCATCAACCCGTACTTCACGGAACATGCCCATTTCCATGTGAAACATGAGATGGCAGTGATAAGCCCAGCGCCCCAAAGCGTCGGCGGTCACGCGGTAGCTGCGTTTGGTTCCTGGCGGCATGTCGATCGTGTGTTTGCGTACCATGAAGTTACCGTTCTCATCCTCGAGGTCGCTCCACATGCCGTGGAGGTGGATGGGGTGGGTCATCATGGTGTCGTTCACCAGCGTGATGCGCAGGCGCTCGCCATATTTGAGGCGCAACGGCTCGGCGTCGGCGAATTTGATGCCGTTGAATGACCACGAGAACTTCTCCATATGGCCAGTCAGGTGCAGCTCAATCGTGCGATTGGGCTCGCGGCCATCAGGGTCCTGGAAAGTGCTCTTCAGGTCGGAGTAGGTGAGCACACGGCGACCATTGTTGCGTAAGCCAATACCCGGGTCGTTGAGCTTCGGCGTTGCGCTCATGGCTTGCCCATCAACCAGGGGGTTATTGGTTTCGGAGGCGGGGTGAGACTGCATCTCTCCGCCCATGCCAGCCATCCCCGACATATCACCCTGGTCCATCCCAGCCATCTTGCTGTGATCCATTCCGGCCATGCCGGACATGTCACCCGGGTCCATACCGGTCATCTTGCTGTGATCCATGCCGGACATGCCGGACATGTCACCCTGGTCCATACCGGTCATCTTGCTGTGGTCCATACCGGCCATACCGGACATGTCACCCTGGTCCATACCGGTCATCTTGCTGTGATCCATGCCGGACATGCCGGACATGTCACCCTGGTCCATACCGGTCATCTTGCTGTGGTCCATACCGGCCATACCGGACATGTCACCTTGCTTCATAGCGCCGCCATCCATGCCCGCCATGCTGCCATGGTCCATGCCGGCCATACCGCCCATCCCCATGTCATCCATGGTCAAAAGAGGGCGAGGATCAATCGCCGGTACCGGCGCCTTCAATCCTTCGCGCACGGCCAAGGTTCCGCGCGCATATCCGGTGCGATCCATGGACTGGGCGAAAATGGTGTAAGCCTCTTCGCTGACAGGCTCGACGATCACGTCATAGGTTTCTGCCACGGCGATGCGAAACTCATCGACGCTGACCGGTTTGACGTGCTGGCCGTCGGCAGCCACGACGGTCATTTTCAAGCCTGGAATACGGACGTCGAAGTAGCTCATGGCTGAGCCGTTAATGAAGCGCAGGCGCAGTTTCTCGCCGGGTTTGAAAATACCGGTCCAGTTACCGTTGGGGGCCTGGCCGTTCATGAGATAGGTGTAAGTATCCCCACTGACGTCTGAGAGATCGGTGGGATTCATTTTCATCTCGGCCCACATCTTGCGATTCGCCACTGTCGCGGACCAGCCCTTCTGGCTCACATCGTCGATGAAGTCGCCCACGGTACGTTTGTGGTGGTTGTAGTAGTCCGACTGCTTCTTCAGCTTGGCCAGGACTCGGCCAGGATCTTCATCGGTCCAGTCACTCAACATCACCACGTAATCGCGGTTGTATTGGAAAGGTTCAGGTTCTTTTGAGTCGATCACGATGGGACCGTAAACACCTACCTGTTCCTGAAAGCCCGAGTGGCTGTGGTACCAGTAAGTGCCGTTCTGATGCACCTTGAATTTGTACTCGTACATGCCATCGGGAGCGATACCGTGGAAGCTCAGGCCCGGTACACCATCCATGTTGGCCGGCAGAATGATCCCGTGCCAATGGATAGAGGTGTCCTGGTCCAGGCGGTTTTTCACCCGCAGCGTAACCGTTTCCCCTTCACGCCAACGCAGTAACGGCCCCGGCAAGGAGCCATTGATGGTCATGGCTGTGCGCGGTGAACCGGTGATGTTTACCGGGGTTTCACCAATAAACAGATCAAACTCGTTGCCTGTCAGTACGCTCTGCAGGCCAGGGCTGGTCACTGCCCATACAGGGGTACGCCACAGACCAAAGCCGCCAAGAATGCCACCAGCGGCCAAGCCTTTGACGAACGTTCGCCTAGAGGTTTTGGAGTTCATGCCGTTTATGTCCAGTCAGTCGAAAGGGAAACCGTGCGAAACACACTGTGCATTGTGTTTACAGGTTAGGGGGTTCTCAGGAGTTCGTCTCGAATCTCTTTAAACCTTGCCCGCCGCCGCAAATGACGAAACTCATACGGCAGGCGAGCTCAGAAGTTGCCACATTTTAACCACCGAGGGGATTACATTTCTGTCAGCTTGGGAGCGCATCAAGCCGCTCAATATTTGGCTTGGTCGGCCGCCTTGGCGTTACTCTTCGCTACCGGGGTTTGAGTGCCTTGCTTTTGGACAAGCTGGTGCGTGTCCAGTGAGCTCTTCCTGGCCGCGTCCATACGTGCGAATGTCCGGTCACCACCGCCTTCGGCCATCGCCAGAGAAGATACGGTCAAAGCGGCTATGACAAACAGGGTTTTAATGGATTTCATGGGGGTATCCTCGAATGAATTTTGGTCATCCCGTTGAATTCACATTGAAAAATGATTCTTGGGGCTGAGCTTAAGGCTCGATATAACTTTAAGACTCATACCCTGTCAGAAACCTTAGGTGAATATTACAGTTGTGTCAGGTTGCCACTTTTCTCTTGAACAGCAGGCGGATTAACTCGTAAGGTCTCACTCATCCAAGCAACGTTGCACCGTATTTAACCGATTAAAAATTTATATATGACAATTTTGTAATCTTTCCGTCATTTTTAAGGAGGTTCGACGGTTTTTGAACAGCTGAACAGGATCTGAAATTCGCCGACGTGGATGCATTGCTTTTAACCTTGAGTGTTCGATATGCGTATTGCATTGGGACTGGTAATTCCACTTCCACAAAGGTGATTAGGTGTGAGTATTAGTTTTGAAAAAGCCGTTGGCTCTGCAGAAAGAGCGTTAATTTATCGCAGCCAAAGAGCGGAGGTGCTGAGCAATAATATCGCTAACGCCGATACGCCAAATTTCAAGGCCCGCGACTTGGACTTTCCTGCCTTGCTTGGGTAATCCCCCCACTTTTAGCACTTACCAAAAATAGAGGTCAGGCCGCCAGGGCCAACTTTTGTTTGGGGGTTAT
>NZ_NQKI01000066.1 GCF_002269125.1 Pseudomonas lundensis
GTTGACAGCAGCGTGTAACGCTGTAGAATTCGCCTCCCGCTGACGAGAGATCGAAAGCGCAAGTGGTTGATGTTACAGAGGAAACTTTGAAAACATCTTAAAATAACCGCTTGACAGCAACAGAGGCTGCTGTAGAATGCGCGCCTCGGTTGAGCGAAAGCTTAACCAACCGCTCTTTAACAACTGAATCAAGCAATTCGTGTGGGTGCTTGTGGAGTCAGACTGATAGTCAAAAAGATTATCAGCATCACAAGTTACTCCGCGAGAAATCAAAGATGTAACCAACGATTGCTGAGCCAAGTTTAGGGTTTTCTCAAAACCCAAAGATGTTTGAACTGAAGAGTTTGATCATGGCTCAGATTGAACGCTGGCGGCAGGCCTAACACATGCAAGTCGAGCGGTAGAGAGGTGCTTGCACCTCTTGAGAGCGGCGGACGGGTGAGTAATACCTAGGAATCTGCCTGGTAGTGGGGGATAACGTTCGGAAACGGACGCTAATACCGCATACGTCCTACGGGAGAAAGCAGGGGACCTTCGGGCCTTGCGCTATCAGATGAGCCTAGGTCGGATTAGCTAGTTGGTGAGGTAATGGCTCACCAAGGCTACGATCCGTAACTGGTCTGAGAGGATGATCAGTCACACTGGAACTGAGACACGGTCCAGACTCCTACGGGAGGCAGCAGTGGGGAATATTGGACAATGGGCGAAAGCCTGATCCAGCCATGCCGCGTGTGTGAAGAAGGTCTTCGGATTGTAAAGCACTTTAAGTTGGGAGGAAGGGCATTAACCTAATACGTTAGTGTCTTGACGTTACCGACAGAATAAGCACCGGCTAACTCTGTGCCAGCAGCCGCGGTAATACAGAGGGTGCAAGCGTTAATCGGAATTACTGGGCGTAAAGCGCGCGTAGGTGGTTTGTTAAGTTGAATGTGAAATCCCCGGGCTCAACCTGGGAACTGCATCCAAAACTGGCAAGCTAGAGTATGGTAGAGGGTAGTGGAATTTCCTGTGTAGCGGTGAAATGCGTAGATATAGGAAGGAACACCAGTGGCGAAGGCGACTACCTGGACTGATACTGACACTGAGGTGCGAAAGCGTGGGGAGCAAACAGGATTAGATACCCTGGTAGTCCACGCCGTAAACGATGTCAACTAGCCGTTGGGAACCTTGAGTTCTTAGTGGCGCAGCTAACGCATTAAGTTGACCGCCTGGGGAGTACGGCCGCAAGGTTAAAACTCAAATGAATTGACGGGGGCCCGCACAAGCGGTGGAGCATGTGGTTTAATTCGAAGCAACGCGAAGAACCTTACCAGGCCTTGACATCCAATGAACTTTCCAGAGATGGATTGGTGCCTTCGGGAACATTGAGACAGGTGCTGCATGGCTGTCGTCAGCTCGTGTCGTGAGATGTTGGGTTAAGTCCCGTAACGAGCGCAACCCTTGTCCTTAGTTACCAGCACGTAATGGTGGGCACTCTAAGGAGACTGCCGGTGACAAACCGGAGGAAGGTGGGGATGACGTCAAGTCATCATGGCCCTTACGGCCTGGGCTACACACGTGCTACAATGGTCGGTACAAAGGGTTGCCAAGCCGCGAGGTGGAGCTAATCCCATAAAACCGATCGTAGTCCGGATCGCAGTCTGCAACTCGACTGCGTGAAGTCGGAATCGCTAGTAATCGTGAATCAGAATGTCACGGTGAATACGTTCCCGGGCCTTGTACACACCGCCCGTCACACCATGGGAGTGGGTTGCACCAGAAGTAGCTAGTCTAACCCTCGGGAGGACGGTTACCACGGTGTGATTCATGACTGGGGTGAAGTCGTAACAAGGTAGCCGTAGGGGAACCTGCGGCTGGATCACCTCCTTAATCGACGACATCAGCTGCTCCATAAGTTCCCACACGAATTGCTTGATTCATTGAAGAAGACGATAGAAGCAGCTTTAAGCTCCAAGCTGATAGCTCACGCTAACAGTTACAAGCTCGAAATTGGGTCTGTAGCTCAGTTGGTTAGAGCGCACCCCTGATAAGGGTGAGGTCGGCAGTTCGAATCTGCCCAGACCCACCAATTTTGTATGGGGCCATAGCTCAGCTGGGAGAGCGCCTGCCTTGCACGCAGGAGGTCAGCGGTTCGATCCCGCTTGGCTCCACCATAAACTTGCTTCTGTATCGTAAAGCTTAGAAATGAGCATTCCATCAGCACGATGGTGAATGTTGATTTCTGATCTTTTGATTAGATCGTTCTTTAAAAATTTGGGTATGTAATAGAAAGATAGACTGAATGACACTTTCACTGGTGTTTATTCAGGCTAAGGTAAAATTTGTGAGTAATTGCAAGTTTTCGGCGAATGTCGTCTTCATAGTATAACCAGATTGCTTGGGGTTATATGGTCAAGTGAAGAAGCGCATACGGTGGATGCCTTGGCAGTCAGAGGCGATGAAAGACGTGGTAGCCTGCGAAAAGCTTCGGGGAGTCGGCAAACAGACTTTGATCCGGAGATGTCTGAATGGGGGAACCCAACCATCATAAGATGGTTATCTTGTACTGAATACATAGGTACAAGAAGCGAACCAGGGGAACTGAAACATCTAAGTACCCTGAGGAAAAGAAATCAACCGAGATTCCCTTAGTAGTGGCGAGCGAACGGGGACCAGCCCTTAAACTGTATTGATGTTAGCGGAACGCTCTGGAAAGTGCGGCCATAGTGGGTGATAGCCCTGTACGCGAAAACATCTTTGCAGTGAAATCGAGTAGGACGGAGCACGAGAAACTTTGTCTGAATATGGGGGGACCATCCTCCAAGGCTAAATACTACTGACTGACCGATAGTGAACTAGTACCGTGAGGGAAAGGCGAAAAGAACCCCGGAGAGGGGAGTGAAATAGATCCTGAAACCGTATGCGTACAAGCAGTGGGAGCCCACTTTGTTGGGTGACTGCGTACCTTTTGTATAATGGGTCAGCGACTTATTTTCAGTGGCAAGCTTAACCGAATAGGGGAGGCGTAGCGAAAGCGAGTCTTAATAGGGCGTCTAGTCGCTGGGAATAGACCCGAAACCGGGCGATCTATCCATGGGCAGGTTGAAGGTTGGGTAACACTAACTGGAGGACCGAACCGACTACCGTTGAAAAGTTAGCGGATGACCTGTGGATCGGAGTGAAAGGCTAATCAAGCTCGGAGATAGCTGGTTCTCCTCGAAAGCTATTTAGGTAGCGCCTCATGTATCACTGTAGGGGGTAGAGCACTGTTTCGGCTAGGGGGTCATCCCGACTTACCAAACCGATGCAAACTCCGAATACCTACAAGTGCCGAGCATGGGAGACACACGGCGGGTGCTAACGTCCGTCGTGAAAAGGGAAACAACCCAGACCGTCAGCTAAGGTCCCAAAGTTATGGTTAAGTGGGAAACGATGTGGGAAGGCTTAGACAGCTAGGAGGTTGGCTTAGAAGCAGCCACCCTTTAAAGAAAGCGTAATAGCTCACTAGTCGAGTCGGCCTGCGCGGAAGATTTAACGGGGCTCAAACCATACACCGAAGCTACGGGTATCACGTAAGTGATGCGGTAGAGGAGCGTTCTGTAAGCCTGTGAAGGTGAGTTGAGAAGCTTGCTGGAGGTATCAGAAGTGCGAATGCTGACATGAGTAACGATAATGGGTGTGAAAAACACCCACGCCGAAAGACCAAGGTTTCCTGCGCAACGTTAATCGACGCAGGGTTAGTCGGTCCCTAAGGCGAGGCTGAAAAGCGTAGTCGATGGAAAACAGGTTAATATTCCTGTACTTCTGGTTATTGCGATGGAGGGACGGAGAAGGCTAGGCCAGCTTGGCGTTGGTTGTCCAAGTTTAAGGTGGTAGGCTGGAATCTTAGGTAAATCCGGGATTCTAAGGCCGAGAGCTGATGACGAGTGTTCTTTTAGAACACGAAGTGGTTGATGCCATGCTTCCAAGAAAAGCTTCTAAGCTTCAGGTAACCAGGAACCGTACCCCAAACCGACACAGGTGGTTGGGTAGAGAATACCAAGGCGCTTGAGAGAACTCGGGTGAAGGAACTAGGCAAAATGGCACCGTAACTTCGGGAGAAGGTGCGCCGGTGAGGGTGAAGCATTTACTGCGTAAGCCCACGCCGGTCGAAGATACCAGGCCGCTGCGACTGTTTATTAAAAACACAGCACTCTGCAAACACGAAAGTGGACGTATAGGGTGTGACGCCTGCCCGGTGCCGGAAGGTTAATTGATGGGGTTAGCTAACGCGAAGCTCTTGATCGAAGCCCCGGTAAACGGCGGCCGTAACTATAACGGTCCTAAGGTAGCGAAATTCCTTGTCGGGTAAGTTCCGACCTGCACGAATGGCGTAACGATGGCGGCGCTGTCTCCACCCGAGACTCAGTGAAATTGAAATCGCTGTGAAGATGCAGTGTATCCGCGGCTAGACGGAAAGACCCCGTGAACCTTTACTATAGCTTTGCACTGGACTTTGAATTTGCTTGTGTAGGATAGGTGGGAGGCTTTGAAGCGTGGACGCCAGTCTGCGTGGAGCCATCCTTGAAATACCACCCTGGCAACTTTGAGGTTCTAACTCAGGTCCGTTATCCGGATCGAGGACAGTGTATGGTGGGTAGTTTGACTGGGGCGGTCTCCTCCTAAAGAGTAACGGAGGAGTACGAAGGTGCGCTCAGACCGGTCGGAAATCGGTCGTAGAGTATAAAGGCAAAAGCGCGCTTGACTGCGAGACAGACACGTCGAGCAGGTACGAAAGTAGGTCTTAGTGATCCGGTGGTTCTGTATGGAAGGGCCATCGCTCAACGGATAAAAGGTACTCCGGGGATAACAGGCTGATACCGCCCAAGAGTTCATATCGACGGCGGTGTTTGGCACCTCGATGTCGGCTCATCACATCCTGGGGCTGAAGCCGGTCCCAAGGGTATGGCTGTTCGCCATTTAAAGTGGTACGCGAGCTGGGTTTAGAACGTCGTGAGACAGTTCGGTCCCTATCTGCCGTGGACGTTTGAGATTTGAGAGGGGCTGCTCCTAGTACGAGAGGACCGGAGTGGACGAACCTCTGGTGTTCCGGTTGTCACGCCAGTGGCATTGCCGGGTAGCTATGTTCGGGAAAGATAACCGCTGAAAGCATCTAAGCGGGAAACTTGCCTCAAGATGAGATCTCACTGGAACCTTGAGTTCCCTAAAGGGCCGTCGAAGACTACGACGTTGATAGGTTGGGTGTGTAAGCGCTGTGAGGCGTTGAGCTAACCAATACTAATTGCCCGTGAGGCTTGACCATATAACACCCAAGCAATTTGATCGAAAGACCAGATTGCGGTGTGTGAAGACGATACAAACCGAAAGTTTGCACCTCACAAAACACCAAACTATTACATACCCATTCGCTGGAGCGTTAACCGTAAGGTAAACGACCTGGCTACCGAATTTCTTGACGACCATAGAGCATTGGAACCACCTGATCCCATCCCGAACTCAGCAGTGAAACGATGCATCGCCGA
>NZ_NQKI01000067.1 GCF_002269125.1 Pseudomonas lundensis
TGGGACAGAAATCAGCAATCCGTCCTGGGTCAATTTTCAATCGGCAGGGTGGGTCAGTTTTCAATCAGCGCCAACACAACATCGTGTTCCGTGGCGCGGTAATGCTCCATCAGGTAGGGCGCGAACTTGTCCATGTGCAGCGGGCCGGCAAGCGCTTTGAGAAGTGCCAAGTCACCCTTGGTGGTCTGCATCTGGATGGCTTTTTCAGTGAAGTTGCGCTGATCAAGGTAGTCCTTCATGGCTCGCAGCAGGTTGATGTTCACTACCTTCAGCTGACTATGTTTTTTATCCAGAAAGCTTTTGAGGAAGTTGAGGTATTGGCGCACCTGCAGCTCATCCTCGGGCGTATAGTCGAAGATCCAGAAGCCGATCTCGTTGCCAAGCCCTTGGCTTTTGAGAAACTCCTCGGTGAGGATTTTTTCTGGGATCTGGTTCAGCCGATCCTGTAGCTGCTGGTTCATTCTTTTATTCCTTGGTACTGCCTGTCAGAGGTTGCTGCTGGAGACTTCCAGGCAGGCTTTGATGCGGTGGCGGTAACTGTCGTCCAGCAAGGTGCGAACCTCAGGGCGGACCAGTAAGGTCTGCAACTGCATACTGCGCGTGCTTTTGAGCAGCTTGACCTCGGCCAGCATGCGATAGACAACTTGGCCCATTTTCTTACGGCTGGATTCCGTCCAGGTCTTGATGGCCGGGTCGCGATGGCTGCGCTCCTCGAGGAAGTCATGCCAATGCCAGGGTTCGAGATGTTCTGCCTTAGTCAGATAGGCATCACGCAGGGCGGTTTCGATGAATTCCACCAGCAGCAGGTTGCGCTCAAGCGCCGCGCAGAAGGCGACCTGAGTAGCGAGTTCGTCATCACCATCACGTAGGGCTCGCCAGAAAGGCTGATCCAGGCGCTCCAGGCGTTTACGCAGCGCTTGGGATACTCGTCTGGCCGAAGCAGGCGAGCGTTTCTGCAGGCGATTGTGCTGCTGTATTTCTTCTGCCCACCGCTCTGAGGAAGCCTGTTGCAGCAGTAGATCTGCGATGACTCGGCATTCACGTACTTGCAGTGAGCCGCCGATAAGATCGGAGTCATAGCTGAAAGTCTGCATGATCAAGCGGCTTCCCCTCCGAACAGGTAAGGCAACAGCAGCTCACGATCTTCGGGGGACAGCTGTATTGGATGTTCTGCGACCCGAGAACACTGCTCGTCAGTGATTGCGGCCTGGTAACGCTGCAGCGTGTAGTGGGTAAGAGCTTTTCTGACGGTGATGAGGAGTTGCCCATCTGTCATGGCGTAGTCGCGAGCGACCATGGCTTGTTGTGCTTCGCTTAGGCGCTGGTTGGGGATGATGTGCAGGGTGGTCTGCTCATTCCAGGCGTTGTCAGGCTCGCTGGGTGGAGCATGTTCATCACTAAGCTGAGGCGTGCCGCTAATGCGCGAGATCAGAAAGTCGCGGTAGCTCTGGGATTTGTGGCAAAAGGCGCGAGTGTGCCAACGAAAACCTGAGTAGATAAGGGTGTGCGGTGAAATGACCCGTTCATGTTGCTCGGGATTGCGCATCGAGCTGTAGGCGACTTCCAGACTGGCTCGGTTGCGACAGGCCTTTACCAATTCACGTACTACATCAGGCCTGACGGCTCGCTCAGGCAGCTGGACTGCCGCTACCCCTGGTTGGGATTCCAGCACCAGATTTATCGGCTGAGAACCATTACTTGTCAGCAGCTCAAGGTACTCGTTGATATGCCCCGAACAAAGCACGGGCTTGAATCCATTGGCTGGGATGTAGCCCTTTATGGAGGGACTATGCAGCAGGGCTTGCGGGTTGAGTTCGTTGTTATAGCGGTTGATGTCGGCCGAGGCTTGCTGCCGAGTGATACCGAACCATTCCATCAGTTGAGCTGTAATCAGGCGGCCTTCCCAGAGAGCAATCAGCTCAATAGCGCGATAGCGAAGAAGCGTCTGGTGCTTGAGAGGGGGCATGGGTCCGGTCTGAGCATTTGCGTAGCCGGATTCTGGATGGCAGCAGCGCAGGTGTAAATAGTTACTGTAAAGTTTTTTGCATAGACTGGTTGATGTACAGATTAGATAACGATTAAAAAGCGATTAGCAGGTATCGGTTTTTTGGCCTTAGGCCTTGTAGATGCTGGTTCCAGGTATTGTTAAAAATACCTGCGACAACGGTATGTGCTACCTGCAGAAACGGCTTCGAAAACCCGTCATAACGGTATCATTACCCGCTATGACGGTAAGGTTTACCCGCTGTAACGGCACGGTTTTGGCGTTTTGAGATATGGCGCTCCTGAGAGGGGCTTGGGCGCTTATTGACGCTGACCAACTCACCATCGATCTGATACGTAAATTTTTGGCCATGTTCGGCGCTGGCTAGGGCCAGCCTGTCCAGAGCTCTACGTAGTAACTGGAGAAATTTGCTCGGGCTAACAGTTTTGCTGCCCGAAAGTTTGTGCAATGTGTCGATGCGCACCGGGTAGGGGGCTGCATGTGTCGAATAATATCCGTGCAGCCACTGCGCCAGGGGGCTCCCGCTCAGCATGCATCTGACGCCCCAGTGAACTAGCGTGAACTGGTCGCTGGCGAACAGCCGGATGATGCAGGGGTTGAGTCCTAGGACAAGCGGTTTATTACCGTCGAGGTAATCAGCCTTAGTCAGGTTGCCCTCATATACAAACGAGGCTGTATGAATCGACAGCTCGCAGCTGCTGAGGCGCAGCAGTCTGTGTTTCAGGCTGGTTCTGCTAGGGCCCGTGTCCGTGATGCCCAGGCCTTTTAACAGGGCGTATATGCTCGTGTGGAACTCCTGATCCAGGGGATGATTGCGCAGCAGGTGTAGCTGCGTAGCCCAGAGGTCTAGGTCGCTCTGATCGAGCTGTTCTCCGCTGTAGGTCAGTGCAATACCAGCCTGCGAGTTGATCGTAGTTCCATCCAGTCTGGCTCGTTGGCCCTTGCCTATCACTGCAAACAAAGCCGAGCGCAAGACTGCGTTGGGCAGTGCGCGATAGAGTTCTCGCCAATTCTGTAGGCGAGGTGCTGGAGCATCAGCAGGGCGGAGGGCGGATGCCGTAGCGCTGGCCCTGGCCTCCAGTTCCCTGACCTTGGTCAGCGGGCCCATTTCAACCGTTGTCCCGCTTCTCAATCTGAGCTCGTATCCAGGCTTCAACCTCGGCGACAACGTAGAAGTTCGTCGCCTGCCTGTGGGGGCCGTCTTTGATGGGCTTAGGGAAGGTGGCGTCTTTTTTGCGCAGCTTGTCCAGACCCGACCTAGATAGGTCCAGATGCTCAATCAGGCTGGTTTGGCGGATTAGGGTTTTCTGTGTGTCCAGATGCATACGGGCGTCTCCTGGGTGATGACGCTCGCTAAGTTATGCATCTAGATGTGCCCGCACACTGCTGTCGGGGCGCATGGCAGTAGTTGTTTCTAACTGTCGAATTTGCTGATGGATGGCGCTTTGTAGTTGCGCAGCCAGTCCCGTTCTTGTTCGTCTAGACCGTGGCACCTGAATGTGCAGCTTGGCAGCTCAACGGAGCAGGGCAATGTCCAGAGCTCATTTGGGGTGCAGATCGGCTCTCTTGCATTCTTGCTAGTCAGCTTTGGTGCAAGTTTGCCGAGCTCGTTTCCCAGGCTCAGTTGCTGCAGATACGAATCCGAACTGATGGGCGTGGCAAGATTTGCGGTCGGCTGGACATGGATTTTGAGGGCCGCCCAGAAATGGGCTACGGGCATGAAGGCTGACCATGCTCGCCGAATAGATCTCTCTCCGGGGGCTATCTTGCCTCCTAACGAGTTTCGGGCCTCCTGGAAATACTGGGCTCCTAAGTGGATTGCCTTGTTGACGCTGGCATCTTCGCCACTGGCATTCAGCTTGATCAAATTCAGAAGGATCTCGCCGGCAACCGCCCCCCGTATGGCGAGACTTTCCATAGCATCCGCTCCTGCAGTGGCAGGGCTTTCGAGCAGCTCCTTGAGCACCTCGACGGGAACTGATTCAAGCCCATTCTCGCTCGCACAGAAAAGCGTGTATTCGGCCATTTTTCGTCTGAGATATGCGTTTCTCAGTTTTTCGTCTGCGGGGTGCAGCATGTAGGCCGTAACTTCAAACGGAAGAAAGGCGGCTTCATAAGGTGCATAGAATTTCATCACTGGCATGCAGTATCGCTCACTCTCTGGGGCGGTGTGCTTCGATGAGTAGGCCGGCATTTGTATCTACGCGCGCTTGATTTGCACCACGTTGCCAGCAGCCAGTCTGTCAAGATGGTCCGCATACCACTGCATCATGATTTTGCGTTGCTCCAGGTAAGTGCTTTTGTCATAGACGCCCCGGACGCCTTCTTTTACATGCGAAAGCTGAGCCTCAACGTGCTGTGAGTCGAAGCCATTCTCGTTGAGAATGGTACTGGCCAGATGGCGGAAGCCATGGCCTGTCTGCCGGCCTTCGTAACCCAGGCGACGCAAGGCCATCAAAAAAACGGTGTTGCTACGTGGCTTGGTCGTGTCGCTGCGGCCGGGGAAAAGAAGCTGGTAGTTGCCTGTGATGTTGTGTAGTTCTCGCAGCAGTGCAATAGCTTGGCTGGGCAAAGGTATGAGGTGCTCGCGGCGCCGCTTCATGCGTTCAGCAGGAATCAGCCATAACCCGGCATCGAGATCGAACTCCTGCCAGTGTGCTTCGCGTAGCTCCGATGGGCGGCAGGCAAGCATCGTGAGTAGCTGCAAGCCAAGTCGCACGTCTGTTGCGTGAGGGTAGGAGCGGATGGCCCTCAGCAGCGCGGGTAGCTCATCAAGGGATACATGGGCGAAATTTTCGACAGGCTTGGTCAGAAGGAACTTATGCAGGCCTTCGAGCGGGTTGTGAGTGGCGCGTCCGGTAACCCTGGCGAGATCGTAGACTTCTCTGCACATGCCGCGAACGCGACTTGTTTGCTCGACGATGCCAGTCTCTTCCATGGCCCGCAGGAAGTTCATCCATTCCATCGGGAGAATGCTTGTGAACGGCCGTTTACCGAACACGGGGAAAACGTGCTTTTCCAGTGCTCCGATGGTTCGGACAGCAGTCCCTTCTGTCCAGATCTTGCATTTGGCGCTGTACCACTCGCGCGCCAGGCGCTCGAAGGTGTTGTTGGCTGCCTCTAGCTCGGCTGCCTTCTGGGCTTGCTTGGTTGCGAGAACACTACCGCCTTTTGCGGTGTTGTCGCGCAGTTCGCGAACTTTGCGGCGAGCCTGTTCGCCGGTCAGTTGGTGGTCACCAGCGCCATAACCGCCGAGACCTAGCCATGACCACTTGCCATCCGCCTTTTTGTAGCGCAGCTGCCAGGATTTTGATCCGTCTGGTTTGACCCGGAAGTACAGGCCGTCACCGTCTAGCTCTCGATATTCCTTAGGGAATCTCCGAACAAGTTTTCAAATGTGCTGAAATACGCCTGACCACCTGATCCGAGCCGCCTATGAGCCAATC
>NZ_NQKI01000068.1 GCF_002269125.1 Pseudomonas lundensis
CAGGTTGGTCCGGTTTCACCTGACGCGCACGCAAGCGGTGCGGCCGGATGCTGCGCACCCTGGTTTCGCCCTGGACGGGCTGCACCAGGGCAGAACGGAAAAATTCGGCCTGGGGGCCATTTTTCCTCACCCCCTCGTGGGCTCGGGTGGCGTCTGTCCAGCTGTTTACGCCGTCTTCACCGGCGGTTTATCAGAGCGGCTAAGGCCGCTCTGGAATCAGCTTTCAGCTGCCCCTACTGCGCTACCATGCGATTTTCGCCTGGGAGCAAAGCTCATGCAGCGTTTAGCCAAACCGTCGGACTACGTCCGGCAAGACGTTCTCGGTCAATCGACCTATGTGCTTCCCTGGGAGCCGCGGTTGTGCCCGGGAAACCCTGCGGATGATCCCGAGCTGGGCGCTCAGCTCTACAACGAATTTGCCTGCAACGCCGCCCAGGGCGTTACACCGCGATCACCAGCCGAACAGCTGGCTGACATCATCGGTTGGGCCATAGCCACGCCAGGAGAGGCTGCCTGTGGTTTGGCGGCTGACCTCGCGGCGACCTACCAAGGCAAGCATCAGTTTCGACTGGAGGATCTGCAGCATTGGGACGAGGAAACCAAGCCGCATCGAGCGCACCTGATTTTTCACAATCAGGAATTACGTGCGTTATCGGCTAGGACCATCATGGCTCTGCGTTTTCGTGCCGAAACCGTTCAGATACCGGATTAGGGGTGTTGGCGTCAGACTGCTGCACGTCGGCTCCTAGTTGATCTTGAGCGAGACGCCAAGCCGCGTGGGACGTGCCCATTGCGAGGGTTAGGAAATACCAAACACCTTGACGCCCATATCTGCGGAGGTACCCTACCGCTAAAAGGGAGATATCCGAATGCAGATTGCCATATTGGGCGTGCTTATTTTTATTGCAGTTTTGATGGCAGGGCCTTGGCTTCTGGGCGTGCTACTTATAATTGCTGCCACGTATGGGGTTTGGCTGGTTGCTTGCGCGGCCCTGAGTGTCTGTATCCTTCTTGCAGTACTTGCATGGATGTTGCTTTCCGGTCAGACCGAATCAAGCAGGGCTCGTCGGATTGCGAAGATCGCTGAAAGATCTAACAAGAACTACCGCGAAAAAATTAAGTAACTGAAAAACTCAGCCTCTGACCGGAAAATTCGGCCAAGGCTGCTGAGCCTAGCGATAGGCTCATTGTGCCGCTACGCGGTTGCCTGAAACTTCGCACCATACCGGTAACTATTCTCCGGAGAATACTTACCGGCGGCCGTACAATGAACAGAAACGAACCCCTTTCACACAGTCGAATACTGATCGCTATTAACGTCACGGCTGAGCCAGACGGCAGCAGCCAATATGCCGAATACCACTTGGGCCGCGCTGCTGAACTGCCGGCTCCAGCCGGGGTGCTTGTGCCGAAGCATGTAAAGGAAAAGTTCGGTATAAAAAACTAACCCACGCGCGGCTGCGCATAACGGCGTTAAATCGGACACAAAAAAATCCCGCCAAACGGCGGGATTTTTTTGCTTAGGGGCTCACCAATCTTCTGGACGCTCGGCGTGCTGATGCAGGATTCGGTAAATTCTTATCGTCTCACCTTTCAGCGTGTAAATCGCTCGATAGGGGTATTTCGAGATGATCAGCTCGCGGCAATCGGGAATGTCCGAAGCCTTACCCATTTGAGGGAAAGTCTCCAGCATCGTCAGTGCTTCGATAAGGTGAAACACGACGCCTTCTGAGGCGTCAGCGCCTAACAAAGGCGCGTAATGCTCGTAGATACCTTCGAGGTCACTGTCCGCTTTGCTGGTTAATGCGATTTTCGGCACGAGCCACCCACTTAGCCTTCACGGCATCCAAGTCGATTAGATTGCCTGCCTCAGCATCAGCGATCCCTTCGGCTACCGCTCGAAAATGCCAGGACTCTGACTCTACATAACGTGCCAATGCACGTTTGAGATGGTACTGACGATCCCGATCAGTTGCTTCAGCGAGCTGATCGAGCTGGTTAATCAGCTCCGATTCCACACGAAAAGACAGGACAGGCGAGGCCATGTTATCACTCCACACGATTTTGTCTACGATGTAGACGTTGTCTACTCATATTTGAGTATTCCACTATCAGTGGAATATCGCAACTATTTGCTAATCATTTATGAGCACTCACTATCATCGACCCAGTGCGAATAACGCCGCTTATGTTCAAAAGGCCCCCACACTTGAGAGAGTCGTGGGGGCCTTTTTTTCTGGGCACGGAAACCAACCCCCCCCTACACTGGTACGCCAGCCCCCCCTGCTGTGGTTTTACGCGTAGTGGGCCACTGACTCGGACAAGGAAACCGCACATGCTCATCGAACAAGAAGTGGTAAGGCGCGGCCTGCTGTTAATGAAACTGACACATCCAGCTGAGGCCGCGCTGACCAGCGCATTGCTAGAAACGCTCGACTATGAAAAAAGCGTCCTCCGAGACCCCAACCAGCTTCGGGTCATGATATTTACGCTGGGAAAAAAACTGTCCACCCAAGGTAAAAAAGGGCTGATCAGTTGGAATGCCTGGTTGCTGCAGTTTGTGAAAGACGGTGCCTTGAGTGAAGAACAGGCCGCCGACTTCAAACGTCAGGCTGAGGATATTCGGCGATGAACGTTTGTTATGGTAACGATCCGTTCGCCGCGATCAGTACGTCGCCTGAGGTGCTGGCCACCCTGCGCTTGCACCTGCGCACGATCGAACAAAGCGCTGACACCCTGCAGGTGCATCTGGCCAGCGAACGAGCGCAAGGCTTTGTCGAGGTGCTGGAAGAGCTCAAGGTGCTTAAGCCGGCCGAGATTGAAAGTCTGTACCTGATCATGGATGAGGCCTCACAGGCACGCGTCACGGCGCTGCTGTTGTGATCGGGGACGGGATTCACGAAGACGCGCTGCAGCACCTGGTGCAACAGAACGCAGTCCGGGAGTTTGTCGCCGGCCGTGATACCACCCGTACCAAGTGGACGTTTTCGGTACGCCTCGGCGGGCCGCACTCGCGGCTGATTCCAGTACGGTCGAGGCGGGAGGTGATTCGTACCTGGGCCAGCCTGACGGCGGTGGGTCGCTTTGCCGAAAGGCTTGGTGTGCGAGGCTTTGCGGTGGAACTATGAAGTTTCGCGCCCGCGAAACTGGCCACGGCTTTTAGTTATCGAGAGCGTCGAGCAAATTTGCCCAAGTAGGGGCTTCCCCTGGCTTCGCGTTGTGAGGCAATGCAGGTTTAGGCTCGGGTTTATGCTCGATCAGCCGAAGTGATTGTTGCAGCTCTTGTATCTCTGCACGCAGCAATCGAACCTCTTCAACCAACGAGTGTAGGGCTGGGTGTAAGGCGTCCATTTCAGGTGTAGGGGAAGTGTAGGGCGAGGGTGTCGGGTCAAGTGTAGGGCGGTGTAGGGTGATCCCCTGTGGTTCGCCATAAACACGGATCATTTCTGATAGGTCGATAACCTTTTGCCCTTTACCGTCTAGGCCAGCAGTTACGCGGCCTTTAGACACGGCCTCATGCAATGTTGAACGGTGTAAACCGTAGAGTTTTGCCATGCGGCCGATGGTTAATTTTGCCATGTAGGGCAGTGTCGGGTTCTGTCTGTAGGGTGCCCTACAGTCTACTGCTATTTATGAGACTTAACCGACCATTCCCTAACGCGGTCCGGTGGACCTTGTTGGCTACCGTGCTGGTAGGCAGCACAGCTGCCAGACCCACACGGCAGCTTGTGAAAGACACAGGGTTTGCGCTGAGCGAGCAAACGCAATATCTTTGGGTAATAGATACATAGCATTAAAACGAAAAAACCCTGCCAAGGCAGGGTTTCATTCGGGCCAGCGGCGACTGCAATCGCTCTGGCCAAGGTCTCGGGGAATCTCTGCTTTTCGGTGCGGGGAACGAGACCTGGTAAGCCAATTCTGTCGGGAAAACTCCCGTCTGTCCAGCTTCCAGCCTCCCCCGACACCTCTTCCCGACGCTTGGAATCAAGATGCTTTGGGCCCGGGAAGTAATAGCTGCCGATCAAGGGGATCTCTTCACGGCAGCCGGTATAGCCGGTTAGGTGCGACCCGCAAGGGCGAGAAGGCAATGGCAGGGCAGCGTAAAAACCCAACCACGGGCGCTGTCACTGTCCTAAAACCCACCAACCGCCAGACGCCGAAGAGGGCAGGGGGCGCAGTGGTAAACAATCCCCGAAAGTCTGGAACGCCTGTTGGGAGTGGGAGCCGGGTGGTCGCACCTGGAACAAAATCCTCACTGCGTGGAGTCATGCGAGACGCTTTTTTTAAAAGCCGATCGTAGGGGCTCCCACGCCAGTGGGAGCCATCAAGTGCGTCGCGCAGCCATCATTATTGCCGCCAGTGGGCGGCCTTAGACTGGCGTCAGCCATCATTGCTCGTGCTCTTGTCTCTCAGGGTTATTACCCGCTTTGGATCTTTCCCAGCGAGTGGGGGTCCCCCTTTAGGGGGTCGAGCTGGTGAGCGCGTAGCGCGAATGCTCTTGGCTTTTTGCCCTTTTGTACCTTTTCACCTTTATACCTCTCCTATTGGTGTTCTATTGCTGAAGCAATAGCCAACGCAATAGAACGACCAATAGAACGCTACATAGATAATCCAAGACAAAAGCAGAGCAACAGCGCGCCATCCCTACGGTCTGTCGTGGCCGCCCTGCGGGACGCCCAAACCTTCCGGGGGAGCGCCCCGTCAGGCTTTCAGGGTTCCGACTCGCTGCGCGAGCCTCCACCCTCTTTCCTCCCCAGCGCCCTGGACGGGCTTGTCTCGAAAATTCACCCGCGTGCGCGCCCGGCAAAGCCGGACCAACCTGCATTCTGCCATTGCGCGACGTCTCGTTGCGGTCCTTCGTCCCTTTCTCGACTGCTTCATCGCGAATCCAGGTTGGTCCGGTTTCACCTGACGCGCACGCAAGCGGTGCGGCCGGATGCTGCGCACCCTGGTTTCGCCCTGGACG
>NZ_NQKI01000069.1 GCF_002269125.1 Pseudomonas lundensis
GGGTTCATCGACATCTTGACGTTGGCGAGGTCAACGCCGGAGTTGTCCGCTTTGACGCGAACTTTAACGTTGTAATCCACAACGCGTTTGATACAAGCCAGCACCTTCATGGTTGCTCCTTTGAGGACCGGCCCGCGCAACAGGCCCGCCCTCGTCTGCGATTAAGAAAAACCGTTAAACCGGAGCCGGTTCGACCGGCAATATCAATTGAGCGGGCACTGTATGGGCGCAATTGCGCGCCACCAGGTAGTACACCAACGCGGGCAGCGTCAGGCCGATGATCCAGGAAATATCCGTGCCCCCCAGCGACTCCACCAGCGGCCCGGTGTAAAAACTGGTGGCGATAAACGGCAGCTGAATCAGCACCCCAAAGGCGTACACCAGAATACCGCGCAGGTTCCAGCGTCCGTATCGGCCATTCGGGTTAGACAGCGCCGGCACGTCATATCGCTCTTTGCTGATCAGGTAGAAATCCACCAGATTGATGGCGCTCCACGGTGTGAAAAAAGCCAGTAGGAACAGGATAAATGCCGAGAAATCCTTGAGGAACGAGTGCTGCCCGAGCAGCGCCAGCGTGGTCGCAAACCCCACCATCAGCAGGATGTAGACCAGGCGCAAGGCTTTAGAGATCTGGTGATTGCCACGGAACCCGCTGACGATGGTCGCCAGCGACATAAAACTGCCATAGGCATTGAGGGTGGTAATCGTCACCTTGCCAAACACCACACAGAAATACAGCAACGCAGCCATCGCCCCGCTCGCCCCCAGCCCCACGATGTACGACACCTCATGCCCGGCAAACTGGTCACCCGCCAACGCGGCCACAAACACGCCGAACACCATGGAGATTTGCGACCCCACCACCGACCCCAATCCCACGGCGAGAAAGGTATTGAGCGACGAGGTGGTCGACGGCAGATACCGCGAATAGTCGGCCACATACGGCCCGAACGCGATTTGCCAGGACGCCGACAACGAAATGGCCAATAAAAAGCTGCTCAGCGAAAAGTGTTTGTTGCTCAACAACAGACCGACATCGTTTTGCGAGAGCAAGGTGTAAAACAGGTAGAAAAACGCCAGCACCCCGACCACGCTGGCCACACGGCCAATCATATGAATCGTGCGGTAGCCCAGGATGGTAAGCAGCACGATCAGCGCCGCAAAGATCAGGATGCCCCACGAATCGCTCACGCCGACCAACTGCCCCACGGCCTGCCCCGCCAGCACCGAGCCGCTGGCCGAAAACCCCACGTACATCAGGCACACCAGCACAATCGGGATCACGGCTCCGTATACCCCGAACTGCACACGACTGGAGATCATTTGCGGCAACCCGAGTTTCGGGCCTTGAGCCGCATGCAACGCCATGATGGTGCCGCCCAATACTTGCCCGATCAGCAAGCCGATCAGTGACCAAAACACATCACCGCCCAAGACCACGGCCAGGGCGCCCGTGACGATGGCGGTGACTTGCAGATTCGCCCCGAACCACAGGGTGAACTGACTGAACAGCCGCCCGTGACGTTCGGATTCGGGGATGTAATCAATAGAGCGCTGTTCGACCAGCGAGGCCCGCGGTGAATCTTGATTGTGCGTGGACATAAGCAGTTCCTTGAGGCTGTCACCGAGGGTGCGCCCATTGTTTTGGGAATGACTTTTCCGATCCTTGACCTGATCTCAACGCATCCTTGCACCAGGGCAGATGCCGCTTAGCACCTGCCACACACGTGTTACGGGCGGGCGTCGAGCAGCGCCCGGGAAATGATGATTTTCTGCACCTCGGACGTGCCTTCGAAGATTCGCAAGATCCGCGCATCGCGCACGTACCGCTCCAGCGGCAAATCGCGACTGTAGCCATAGCCGCCGTGCAGTTGCAGCGCCGCGTCAGTGATGAACCCGGCACATTCCGCCGCCACCAGCTTGGCAGTGGCAGAGTCGAGGCTGAAACGCTCGCCGCTATCACGCCGGGCCGCCGCTTTCATGGTCAGCAGGCGGGCAGCTTCGAGCTGCGCATACATATCTGCCAAGCGCCATTGCGTGCCTTGATACGCCGCCAGGGGTTTTGGCCCTATTTGACGCTCGCGCACCCAGTTCAAACTGGCTTGCAACGCCGCGTTGGCAATGCCCAGCGACATGGCCGCCACTTCCACCCGCCCGCGATCCAGCACTGCCATCGCCGTGTTGAAGCCCTGACCTTCGCCCCCCAGCAACGCGGTTTGCGGCAACCAGCAATCGAGTGCCAACTCATAGATCGTGCTACCGCGCAGGCCCATGGTTTTCTCCGGGCTGGAGAAACTGATACCGTCCGTGCCTTTGGGCACCATGAACGCACTGATCCCTTTGTGCCCGGCCTCGGCATCGGTTTTCACGTAGAGCACAATAAAGTCGGCTTCCTTGGCATTGGTGATGTAGTGCTTGCTGCCGCGCACGCGCCACCCGCCTTCTTCACGCACGGCACGGCTGCGCATGTCGGCCGGGTTGGAACCGGCTGCCGGTTCGGTCAGGGCGAACGCGCCCAGCCATTCCCCACTGGCAGCCCTGGGCAACCACTCCTGCTTTTGCTGTTCAGTGCCCCCCAGCAGAATCGAATCGGTGGCCAGGAAGTGTGCCGTCATGGCTGATGCGGTAGACGCACAGGCCCCCGCAACCGCTTCCACCACGCGGCTCATCGCCAGGCTGCCGATGCCCAGGCCGCCGTACGCTTCAGGCAGATTGATCCCCATAAAGCCCAAGTCACCCAGCGCCTTGATGCTGGCCAGACAAAAGCTTTCGGTTTCATCGTAGTGCTGGGCCAAGGGCTGAATCACTTCGCGGGCGACCTGTTCAGCGCTCTCAACCACCGCCAGTTCTTCTGCATTCATCTCGAAATTCACGGGTTCACTCCTGCTTTACTCAGGCCAAAGATGGCGTTATCTGCCCCCAAACGCGGGGCTGCGGTGATGGCGTGGGGTTTGTGGCCGTTGAAGAACACCGGTTGCGGCACCCATGGGCGTGCCGCGCCCGGCGGCTGGAATTGCAACTGACGCACGCGGGCCTGTTCGCTGTCAGCGGCTTGGGCCAAGTCCCATACGGGCGAAGACGGCACGCCAGCATCCAGCAGAACGTCGCACAAGTGCTCAACGCTGTGTTGCGAGGTCCACGCCTCGATGGCGGCACGCAGTTGTGGCTCGTGCCGGGTGCGGCCAGCGTCATCCACAAAACGCGGGTCGGTTGCCAGTGCTGGCTGCCCCATGCACTGACACAGCCGCTCAAACAGCCGGTTGCTCGCCACTGCAACCACCACCAGCCCATCAGCCGCCTGATAGGTGTCGAACGGAGTGGAGACCGGATGCCGATTGCCCACCAGACCCGGCGCCACACCGTTGGCGTACAGGTTGGACAAACCGGTCATTTGCAGGCTGAACAGCACGTCAAACATGGCCACATCGATGTATTGCGCGCCCGGCGCATGGCGCTCGCGGGCAAACAAGGCCGAGCTGATGGCCCAGGCGGCGTACACCCCGGCACACAAATCACCAATGGACTCGCCGCTGCGGGTGGGGCCCGTAGCCGCAAACCCGGTGACACTCATCAGGCCCGACATGGCTTGGGCCACAATGTCGTAAGCCGGGCGGCTGGAGAGCGGGCCGTCCTGCCCGAAGCCGGAAATGCTGGCGTAAATCAGCCGCGGGTTGTGTTGCTTCAACGTGTCGAAATCAATGCCCAGACGCTGCGTCACCCCCGGCCGGAAGTTCTCCACCAGCACATCGGCATCGGCCACCAGTTCATAGAAGCGTTGACGGTCCGACGGGTCCTTGAAATCAATTTCAACGCTGCGTTTGCCGCGATTGATCAGGCCGAAATACACGCTCTCACCCGCCATAAACGGCCCCAGATGCCGGGCGTCATCGCCTTCCCCCGGCACTTCGAACTTGATGACATCGGCCCCCAGGTCCGCCAGCATCGCGGTGCAATGCGGCCCGGCCAATACACGGCTGATATCCAGCACGCGTACACCTTGCAGTTGTTGAGTAAATGGACTGCTGTTCATGTTCATCGCCTCACGTGTTCGCCGGGCAGTCGCGGCCACTGGCTGCGCCTGCCGTTGTTGTCTGCCCGCCCTTGTTCATTCAGGCGCGGGGGCGGCTTAGCCGTTAATCATCGGCAGGTTCAAACCCTGCTCGTTGGCGCAGTCAATGGCGAGGTCGTACCCCGCGTCGGCGTGGCGCATCACCCCGGTGGCCGGGTCGTTGTGCAGCACGCGGGCAATGCGTTCGGCCG
>NZ_NQKI01000007.1 GCF_002269125.1 Pseudomonas lundensis
TGAAAACGGCTCGCTGATGGCCTCTTCACCTTTGAAGGCCAGCACCGAGAAGGGCTGGTCGTTGCCCATGAGGGTGAGCTCGAAGCGGGTTTGGCGGGTAAAGGTGGACATCCGAGGCTCCTCTGAAACAGAGGGCTGAACGCTACCGGATTAATCCAAGGATCACGTGTAGGACGATTCTGACTGTCTTAAAAGAAAAGGATCACCGTGTGGCTGGTTATTGTTCGCCGCGCTCCTGCGACGTCCAGCGATCAGCCGCCGCATGATCGCTGGCACGGCCCTCGACCCAACGCGGGCCTTCGGCCGTGTGTTCTTTTTTCCAGAACGGTGCACGGGTTTTCAGGTAGTCCATCACAAAAGCACATGCATCGAACGCCGCTTGACGATGGGCGCTGGCCACCCCGACAAACACAATGGGTTCTGCGGGTTGCAGTGCGCCTATGCGGTGCAGTACTTCGAGTTTGAGCAACGGCCAGCGTTGCCCGGCCTCAAGGACAATCTTGCCCAGCGCTTTTTCGGTCATGCCGGGGTAATGCTCCAGAAACATGCCCGCCACGTCGTGCCCGTCATTGAAGTCGCGCACATAGCCAACAAAGCTCACCACGGCGCCCACACCCGCGTTGGCGGCATGCAGGGCGTTGACCTCAGCCCCTGGATCGAATGCCGCAGACTGGACTCGAATAGCCATGTTCAGCCTCCCGTAACCGGCGGAAAGAACGCCACTGTGTCGCCGTCTGTCAAAGGTTCATCGAGCCTGCACAAATCTTCATTACGTGCACACATCAGGTTCGACTCAGCCAGAACACCCCACACGCTGCCGCGCTGCAACAGGTGCGAACGCAGCGCTTCAATGGACGAAAAAACACCCTCGATCTGTTCACGGTCCAGCCCCAGGGCTTCACGGTAACGGGCGAAATACATGACGTTGAGCTTCATGACGCATCGGCCTTGAAGTGCCCGCTCTTGCCGCCACGTTTCTCCAGCACCTGCACACTTTCAATGGTCATGCCGCGGTCCACGGCCTTGCACATGTCATACACGGTCAGTGCCGCGACACTGGCGGCCGTCAACGCTTCCATCTCTACGCCGGTCTGCCCCGAAAGCTTGCAGCGCGCCACAATCAACACGGCATCATTGCCTTGTGCGCTGAGTTCAACCTTGACCCCGGTCAGCATCAACGGATGGCACAGAGGAATCAGGTCAGAGGTTTTCTTGGCCGCTTGAATACCCGCGATACGGGCTACGGCGAATACGTCGCCTTTGGGGTGGCCGCCACTGACGATCATCTCCAGGGTTTCGGCACGCATGCGCACCACGGCTTGCGCCACCGCCTCGCGAAAGGTCACGGCTTTATCGGTGACATCCACCATGTGGGCGCGGCCTTGTGAATCCAAATGAGTCAGCACTGGGTTACTCCCTTCAAGTGCGCTGATTGTAAACCTGCCTCCACACGATGCGCACGCTCGATTGCCCGGCGGCCTGTAGGCCATAGGGTCCGAGGGCTACAGCCAGGCAATCGACCTCACGAATATCGCGCATTAGAACAAAGAATTGGCCCTGTTTTTATATTCGCCGTACAAGATTAAAAAAAAGGACGGCACGCACCATGAGTTTACTTGTATCCATTGCCTTAAGTTTGCTGGCGGGTTTTGCAGTGCCCTTGCAAGCCGGCACGAATGCCAAACTGGGCGTGTTATTAGGTCACCCTTTGTGGGCCACGGCCGTTTCATTGGTGGTCAGTTGCATTGCTGTAATGGTGGTCATGCTGATTTTCAAAGTGCCCCGCCCCACGATTGGCGCATTGCAAGAAGGGCCATGGTGGATTTGGTTTGGCGGTATTGCCGGTGTCTTGTATATCACCGCCGCCCTGATATTAGTGCCAAAGCTCGGTGCACTTAACTTCATCATGGCCGTCATTATCGGCCAGTTGACCATTTCTGTGATCATTGATTACTTCGGATTAGTGGGCTTACCCAAACAACCGCTCAATGTGCAAAAGATGATTGGCATCAGCGTTGTACTGGCCGGCTTTTTAATTGCGGTACGCAGTTAATTACCAACACGTGAAAACAGAAAAAGTTTATCCACCGGCCTCCCTCAGGGGTCGGCATTTAATAACAGTAATCACATTTAATAGGTGAGCAATGAGTTCTTTTACCGCGTATGACGCCATTGGCGATCGCTTTGAAGCGTTTACTGACACCGCCTCCCAACGTTCGGTGGAAACCGAAACGTTCTTTCATATGGTGGGCGATGTAAAAGGCAAGTCCGTTTTGGACCTGGCGTGCGGGTACGGTTATTTTGGCCGCGAGCTGTATCGCCAGGGCGCCTCTCGAGTGGTGGGTGTTGATATCTCGCCCTCAATGATCGAGCTGGCCCGCAAGGAGTCTGCGCGCAACAACGAAGCCATTGAATTTCACGTGGCCAACGTCTGCGAGATGCCGGTGATGGGGCAATTTGAGCGTGTCACCGCCGCCTGGCTATTCAACTACGCCCAGTCACCCGCCGAACTGGAAGCGATGTTCAAAGCCGTAGCTCGGAACATGCAGCCCGGCGGCAAGCTGATCGCCTACACCGTCGACCCGAGTTTCCGCCTTGAAGACGGTAACTTCACCCAGTACGGCGTCCATGTCAAAAGCGAAAACCCGCACGAAGGCGGATTTCGTTGCCCCTCTGAATTTGTGACCACACCACCGAGCGAATTCACTTTTTACCGTTGGAGCCACGAGGACTACGAACGGGCCATTCGCAAAGCAGGGTTCAGCGACTACCACTGGCAACGCCCGTTGATCTCCAAAACCAATCGCCAGAAATTCCCTGAAGGTTACTGGGGTGACTTTGAGCGCAACTGCTTGCAAACCGGTCTGGTCTGCACCCTCTGACACCCTTTTCATTTGTATTGGAGTTCCACGTGGCTAACACATCCAAGGCGTTCCCTCACTGGCCGGTGTTTGACGGCCCGTTGACAGCGCAAATGACTGATCGCCAATTAATGGGGCTGGGAACGCACTTCCAGTCCGGCCTCAATCTGGCCTTGCCCCTGGCCGAGTGGCAACAATTGACCCAGGCGCCAGCCAGTGTGCTGTGCCGTCGCGTGGAAGACCCACAATCGCCGTTGCCACTGCGATTGGCGGCCGGCCGCTACCTGGCCGAGACGATAGACCCGCGCCTGGATGTGCTTAACCCGCCGATGATCCGCATTGAAGGCGGCTGGATTGACACCGGGCTTGATGAAGCCAAGGTCGACAGCGTCATGGACAGAATGCAGGGGCTGGGCCTGGATCGCAGCTGGATCGAAAAGGAAGTGCCACGCCACACCGTGCAGTTGCAGCCCTACGCCATCGGCAAATACCCGGTCACCAACCTGGAATACAAAGCCTTTCTCGAAGATTCGCTGGAGCCGCGCATACCGGGTAACTGGGCGTTTGGCCAATTCCCGGTGGAGCGGTCGAATCACCCGGTATACGGCCTCAGTGCACAAGACGCGGACGCTTATGTGGCGTGGCTGAGCTTGCGTTCAGGTCGCACCTTCCGCCTGCCCACCGAAGCGGAATGGGAATTCGCTGGCGCCGGACCGGAGAACCTTGAGTTTCCATGGGGTGAGCAGTTTCTGCCGGAACACGCCAATACCGCCGAAATGGGCATTTTCAACACCACGCCAGTCGGCATGTTCCCGTTGGGCGCATCGCCATTCGGCTGCCTGGACATGGCAGGCAACGTTGAAGAATACGTGGCCGATGACTACGCGCCCTACCCTGGCGGCCAAGCCATCAGCGATGACCTGGTCACCGTGGTAGGCGCGCATCGCATCGCGCGCGGCGGCAGCTTTACACGGTTTCGCGACTTGGCACGCAATTGCCGTCGGCATGGCAAATACCCGCGCGAGATTTATGTCATGGGCTTCAGGCTCGCTGAAACGCTGTAACCATAACTAATAAAAAACCGTTAATTAGAAAGGAACTCTATGAACCCGCTGCGCGTTAGAAACCAGGTCGATATTCACCTGAATGAAACAGGTATCCCCGGTACGTTTTACAGCTTTACGGGGCTTGAGGCCGATAAGGAACATATTGTTATCAAATTGGGCCCGGCGTCGATCAACAGCCCACTGGTGCGTTTGCACTCTGAATGCCTGACCGGGGACGTCTTCAGTTCTCAGCGCTGCGATTGCGGCCCGCAATTATCCGAATCCATCGAACGCATGCACGAAGAAGGCGGTTATTTGATTTATCTGCGCCAGGAAGGCCGCGGAATTGGTTTATACGCCAAACTCGATGCCTATCGCCTGCAAGACACGGGCATGGACACGTTTGAAGCCAACCAACATTTGAACTTTGGTGAAGATGATCGCGACTTCACGGAAGCGGCCAATATGTTGAAAGCGCTAGGAGTGCAACATTGTCGGGTCATCACCAATAACCCGGAGAAAGTGATTGCCCTGCAAAACAATGGTGTGCAGGTGGATGACGTTATACCCACGGGTGTATTTCTGACCCAACACAACCGGCCTTATTTACAAGCCAAGATCAATAAAAAGAATCACCACATCAACTTGTTCAAATAAGTCCGCGCCTTAAAACACCCTCGATTTCTACCGCATGGGCATCGGCGCGCGGAATTTGCTGTGCTCGCCAGCCCCGGTAAACGGTCTGTTTTACATGAGTGGATGACGCACCTTTAAATAGTCAGGATGAATAAACATGAAGCACTTCGGCCCGATCAGCGGTATCGCCACGTTTAAAGATTTTTATGTCGCCACTGCCGGTTATGACAACCAAGTCATCCTCTGGGACGCCAAGACCAAAACCCCGATTCAGCGTGTGGTGCATGACCACCTCGCCAACCAGTGCGCGTTCAACCCCACCGGCACCCTGTTGGTCAGCGCCAGCAGTGACTACACGGCCCGCGTCTGGGAAGTACCGAGCCTGCGCATGAAAGCGGTGCTGATCGGCCACGATGACGACATCGAAATGGCCGCGTTCTCGCCGGACGGGCAAACCATCGCCACTTGCTCACGCGACCATACGCTGCGCATTTTCGACCTCAATGGCCGCACCTTGCGCATCCTCAAAGGCCACACCGCCGATGTCATTTCGGTGTGCTGGGCCGCTGACGGCGCCACGCTGGTCTCAAGCAGCGACGACGGCTCGATCCGCCGCTGGGACGCCATGACTGGCGCTCAACTGGAAATCATCGACCTGGGCGGGGTTGAAACCGACACCGTGGCCCTGTCGCGCGACGGCATCATTTTCGCTGGCGACGATGAAGGCAAAATCTCGTTGATCAGCGCGCAAGGCACGTTCCTGCAACCGGCCCACACCGCCGGTATCAAGCGCATCATCTGGGATGACACCCAGCGCCTGTTGATCAGTCTTAGCTATGACCGTTCCGTGATGCTCTGGCACCTGAACAGCCAGAACCGGCTGGAAAAAACCGCCGAAACCTCCCTGCCCAGCATTATCTGGCCGCGCAGCTGCGCCCTGCTCGGTACAGACCGTATTGCGTTCGTGACCTTCGGCTCAAGCTATGCGACCTGGAACTTCCGCACTCAGGTCTGGGATCTGGACGGCATCGAACCGGCCATCAGCCTGAACGCCGTGGCACTGGTCAACGATGACATCTTCAGCATCGGTGACGCGGGCATCCTGCACGTCAACGGTGTGGCCAACACCAAGGCTGGCAGCTTGTGCAACTTCCTGCTGCCGTTCGGCGACAGCGTGCTCACTGGCGGCCAGATGGGCACGGTATTCGACGCCCGCACCGGTCAAGCAATTTACCAGCACCGCTCACCCCTGAACTGCGGCACCACGTTCATCAAAGACGGTCAGTTGCACGCGGCCATCGGCACGTACACCGGTGAAGCGCTGATATTCAAACTGGATAATCAGCAGCCCGTCTTCCTCACAGAAGTGGCCATGCACGACAACGCCATCAAAGGCATTGCGGCCGACGAAACCTACATCTTCAGCGTCTGCGCCACCGCGGCAGCGGCGTTCTTCAACATAGATGACTTCACTGAACACACGTACCTGGACAAGGCGCACGACCGTATCTCCAACGGCTGTACGCAAATTGAGGGTGGATTCGCCAGCATCGGCCGCGACCTCAAACTGCGCCTGTGGCGCAATGGCGAGAGCGAAGTGTTCGAAACCCCGCACAACCATTCGATCAAGTGCATTGCAGTTTCCAAGGACCAGAACCTGATCGCCACCGGCAGCTACGGCGGCACCGTCGCCCTGTTTGATGTGCGCAGCGGCCAGTGGGAGAAGTTTGAAAAACCGACCGCCAGCGGGATCTCCTGCCTGACCCAGGCTGCTAACGGCAATGGCTTTCTGGCCAGCGCCTACGACGGCCGCATTTACCCGATCACGGCCAATGCAGGCAGGCCGCTGCTGTCATGACCTATTTCACCGAAGTCGACTTTCAGCACATGCAACACGCGCTGTCGTTGGCTGAGCGTGGCAGCCACTCCACATGGCCCAACCCCCGGGTGGGCTGTGTGATCGCTCACGGCAGTTGTGTGGTGGGTGAAGGTTGGCATCGGCGGGCCGGTGGCCCGCATGCCGAAGTGTTTGCGTTGCGTCAGGCGGGAGCCCTGAGCAAAGGGGCGACTGCCTACGTCACGCTGGAGCCGTGCAGCCACATTGGCCGCACGGGGGCCTGCCATCAGGCGTTGATCGAAAGCGGTGTCAGCAAAGTGATCGTCGCCCTTGAAGACCCGTTCAAACAGGTCAACGGTCAGGGGATTGCCGCGCTGAAAGCCGCCGGTATTGAGGTCAGGGTGGGGCTGATGCGCGAGGCCGCGAGTGAGTTGAACCGCGGCTTCCTGTCCAGCATCGAGCGCCAGCGTCCTTGGGTGCAGCTCAAAATGGGCATGAGCCTGGACGGACGCACAGCGCTGGGCAATGGCCGTTCGCAGTGGATCACGGGGCCCAAGTCGCGTGCCGATGTGCAGCAGTGGCGGGCCCGCAGTGCCGCCATCATCACTGGCAGCGGCACCGTGCTGGGGGATGATCCGCTGCTCACGGTACGCCAGCTCTCATCGCCCGAAGCCGTTGCGCCGCTGCGCGTGGTGCTCGACAGCGCCGCACGTGTACCGGCCTGTGCGCAGGTGTTTAACGGCAACGCACCGAGCCTGCGTGTGGTACACCACGACACGCCCCTGCCCGTGACTCAGCCCCCTGACGTGCTGCGCCTCCACGGCGATAGCGAAGGGCTCGACCTGCATGAACTGTTGAGTCAGCTCAGCCAGCGCGGGTTACACGACGTCATGGTCGAAGCAGGTCCGAGGCTGGCCGGGGCATTTCTCAACGCTGGTCTGGTGGACGAAGTATTGCTCTACATGGCACCCAAGCTGCTGGGCAATCTGGCACGGCCGTTGGTGCACATGCCGGAGCTGGTGCACCTTGAGCAAGCGCTGAACTTTACCCTGTTCGATGTCACGCAATTGGGTCAGGACCTGCGCCTGCGCTTGCGCCCGGCTCAGGTCGCGGGGGCCACATGAGCAACCACGTGCCGCACTTGCTCGCGCAGCCACATATGCGCTGGGTCTTCGCCGAAGCGGTTGTGCCAGATCTGCACAAACGGGAACGGCGGAATCGGCAACGGCGGGCTGAGGCTAACCAGCTCTTCGTCCAGCAGCGCGTTATGCAAGGTACGGGTGGCCACCGTGAGGATCAGATCGGTATTACTGATCATGCTCGGCGCCGTGCGCCAGTGCGGCACACTGACCGCGATGCGGCGCTGCAAGCCCTCGTCGCGCAGCAGGCGATCGATTTCACCGTTCGAACAGCCGTCCACCGAGACCGAGATATGCGGGCGCAGCAAGTAATTGTCCAAATCCAGCAAACCGCTGGCCGGCAACGTGCTGCGATCCAGCAGGCAGGAAAAGGTTTCTTCAAACAGCACTTCACTGGAGATGTCGGCACTGAGGTTAGGAAACACCCCCAGCGCCAGGTCGATCTTGCCTTGGGCAATTTGTTCGAACATGCCGTGGCGGCTGTCCTGGGTCACGACCAGCGTGGTGTTCGGCGCTTCGGCGCGCAGTTGCCGCAACAGCTTGGGCAATACAATCGCCGCGCCGTAATCGGACATCGCCAGGCGAAAGGTGCGATGAGAGTTGGCAGGCACAAAGTCAATCGACTTGCCGAGCAGGATTTCAATCTGGCTGAGGATTTCCTTGAGCGGTGCCTGAAGGTTTTGCGCCAGTGCACTGAGTACCACTTCGCTGCCCTGGCGGATCAGGATCGGGTCGTCGAGCAACACCCGCAGTTTACTCAGCGAGTGGCTGATGGCTGGCTGGCTCAAGTGCAGCCGTGCCCCGGTGCGGGTCACATGCTTTTCGGTCAGCAATGCGTCGAGCACCACTAACAGGTTCAAATCAATATTGCGCAGTAAAACCATGACCATCCTGTCATTCACAAATCCGGGAATACCTTCCCGATACGGAGCGCCCCATGCTTCAACTCAAACGGATTATTGAAACCGCTCTTTACGTGAAAGATCTTACAGCAGCAAAAGATTTTTACTACAAAACCCTCCATTTGGAGGTGATGGTTGAGAGCGACGTGTTGATCGCGTTTAACGTAGGCGATCTCAACACGCTGCTGCTGTTTAAGCGCGGGGCGTCACTTGAGACCAAATACCTGAGCGGCGGCGAAATCCCCCCGCACGATGCCCACGGCAGAATTCACGTGTGCTTCGCCATCGACGCCGACGACATGCCTCGCTGGAAACAAAACCTGGCCGACAGCGACGTGGCCATCGAAGGCCGCACGCAATGGCCCAAGGGCGGTTCGAGCATTTATTTCCGCGACCCGGACCATAACCTCGTCGAATTGCTCACGCCGGGCTGTTGGCCGATTTACTGATTGCATCTTTAAGGAAAAAGACCATGCCTCACGTCGTTGCAAAAACCCGTCCGCTGATCCGGCACAAAACCCTCTGGGCCCTGATTGCTCTGGTGCTTGCGGGCGTGGCATGGGCGGTGTGGCGTTGGCAACAACCTGCGGCGGCGGGGTATGTCGCGGCACCGGTAAAAGTGGCAGTGGCGCCGGTCAGTCGCCAGCCCTTCACCCGCTATCTGGAAGCCATCGGCGAGCTGGAAGCCGTGGAACAAGTCAGTGTCCCGGCCGAAATCGGCGGCCGTATCGTTGACCTGCCGATTGAGTCCGGGCAACGGGTTGAGCGCGGCCAGGTGCTGGTACGCCTCAACGATGCGCCGGAACGCGGGCAACAGGTGCGCCTGCAAGGTCAGGTGGACAACACCCGTGTGCGCCTTGATCGCCTGAAACAACTCATTCACTCCAACGCGGTGTCGCGCGAAGCCCTGGACGATGCCCAGGCCGAATACACCACCGCACGCGGGGCCTTGCAGGAACTCATGGCCCAGATTGAACAGCGCACCATTCGCGCGCCATTTGCCGGAACGCTGGGTATTCGCAAAGTGCACGTGGGCCAATATGTGAACCCCGGCGATACCCTGATTAACCTGATCGGTAACAAGGGGCTGTTCGTCAACTTCAGCGTGCCCGAACAAGCCTTGGCGCATTTCAAAACCGGCAGCCCCTTGCAGATTGAACTCGATGCCTTGCCCGGCCAAGCGGTCACGGCAGTGGTCAGCAGCGTCGACCCGTTTCTGGACCGCACCCGCACATTGAGTGTTCAAGCGCGCCTGCAAGCCCCCCCCGCGTCAGCACTGCCGCGCATGTTTGCGCGGGTGCGCCTGCCCCAGGCCATGCCGGAAAACACCTTGAGCCTGCCAGAAACCGCCGTCACCTACAGCGCCTATGGCGAAGACGTCTACGTGGTGCAACCGGCACATGATGAAAAAAGTGCGCCGACGGTACGCCGCGTGTCGGTCAAGACCGGCGAGCGCCGCGATGGATGGGTGGTGATCGAAAAAGGCCTGTCGGCCGATGATCAGGTCGTGACGTCGGGCCAGATCAAGCTCAGTGATGGCGTGAGCATCGAACCGGTAACCAGCACCGCTCTGGCCGCCGAACCAGGAGCGCAGAAGTGAAATTCACTGACATATTCGTCCACCGCCCGGTGCTCGCCCTGGTGGTCAGCCTGATGATCCTGCTGGCCGGACTCAAAGCCTGGATGGGCCTGCCCGTGCGCCAGTACCCGCTGCTGGAAAGCTCGGTGATTACCGTCAGCACCGATTACCCCGGTGCGCCCGCCGAGTTGATGCAAGGCTTCATCACCCAACCGATCAACCAGTCGCTGGCATCAGTGGAAGGCGTCGATTACGTCAGTTCATCGTCGGTGCAGGGCCACAGCGTGATTACCCTGCGCATGGCGCTCAACGAAGATTCGGCCAAGGCGCTCAGCGAAGTGATTGCCAAGGTCAATCAGGTCAAGTACCGCCTGCCCGAGCAAGCCTATGACCCGGTCATCGAGCGCTCGGCCGGGGACTCCACGGCTGTGGCCTATGTCGGTTTTTCCAGCGACACCCTGTCCGCCGCGGCCTTGACCGACTACCTCAGCCGCGTGGTGCAGCCGTTGTTTTCCACCATTGAAGGGGTGGCCAAGGTCGACACCTTTGGCGGCCAGCGCCTGGCCATGCGCCTGTGGCTCGACCCGCAGCGCATGGCGGGCCACGGCATCAATGCCGAACAGGTGGAACAGGCGATTCGTGCCAACAACTTCCAGGCCGCACCCGGGCAGATCAAAGGCCACTACGTGGTGTCCTCGATTCAGGTCAACAGCGACCTCAACACCCTCGATGAATTTCGCGACATGGTAATCAGCAACCGTGGCGACCACCTGCTGCGCCTGCGCGACATTGCCGAGATCGAACTGGGCTCCGCCGCCTATGAAACCAGCGCCCTGATGGACGCCAAACCCGCGGTTCATCTGGGCCTGTACGCCACGCCCAAAGGCAACCCGCTGCTGATCGTCGACGGCATCAAGCGCCTGCTCCCCGACATCCAGAAAACCCTGCCGCCCGGTGTCGACGTGGCGCTGGCGTTCGAGACGGCGCACTTTATCGAAGCCTCGATTCTGGAGGTGATCGAGACCCTGCTTGAGGCGATTCTGATCGTGGTGGTGATCATCTTTCTGTGCCTGGGCTCATGGCGCACGGTACTGATCCCGATCCTCAGCATCCCGTTGTCGATGCTCGGCGCGCTGGCACTGATGGCCATGTTCGGGTTCAGCATCAACCTGCTGACCTTGCTGGCCATGGTGCTGGCCATCGGTCTGGTGGTGGACGACGCCATTGTGGTGACCGAGAACATCCATCGCCACATCAAGGAAGGCCGGGCGCCGCTTGACGCTGCGTTGGTCGGTGCACGGGAAATCGCCTCGCCGGTCATCGCCATGACCATTACCCTGGCGGCGGTGTACATGCCCATTGGCTTGATGAACGGCCTCACCGGCGCGCTGTTCAAGGAGTTTGCCCTGACGCTCGCCGGAGCGGTGCTGGTCTCCGGCGTGATCGCACTGACCCTGACCCCCGTGATGTGCGCCAAACTCCTGCCCCCCGGTCAGAGTGAAGGGCGCATGAGCCTGTTGGCCGAGCACTTCTTTCATCGTCTGTCGCGGCTCTATCAACGTGGGCTGGTGCACTCGCTGCGCGCCCGCGGCGCGGTACTTGCGTTCGGCCTGCTGGTGCTGCTCAGCCTGCCGCTGCTGTACGGCCACGCGGACAAGGAACTGGCGCCCAATGAAGATCAGGGCAACCTGCTGCTGGCGATCAAATCCCCGCAGCACGCCAACCTCGATTTCGTCGAGCGCTACGCTTACCAACTGAGCGACCTGCTGGCCAACATTCCGGAAACCACCAGCACCTGGATCATCAACGGCACCGACGGCGTTGCAGCAAGCTTCGCCGGGATCAACTTCAGCGAATGGGGCCAGCGCGACCGCAGCGCGGCGCAGATCCAGAACGAGTTACAACAACAGGTGGACGCCGTGGAAGGCAACTCGATCTTTGTCTTCCAGATGCCGCCCCTGCCCGCCTCCACCGGTGGTTTGCCGGTGCAACTGGTGATTCGCAGCACCGAGGATTACCGCGCGCTGTATCAAACCATGCAGGACATCAAGCAACAGGCGCGGGCCAGCGGCCTGTTCGCGGTGGTCGACAGTGATCTGGATTTCAACAACCCGGTGACTGAAGTGCGCATCGACCGCAGCAAAGCCAACAGCCTCGGCATTCGTCTGCAAGACATCGCCAGCACACTGGCGGTGCTGGTGGGCGAAAACTACACCAACCGCTTTGGTTTGCAGGGCCGCTCCTACGACGTGATCCCGCAGACGCAAGCCGAACACCGCCTGACCCCGGACGCTCTCAACGGCTTCTACGTCAGCACCGACAGCGGCGTGCAAGTACCACTCTCGACCGTGGTCAGCCTGCACAGTGACATCCAGCCCAACCGCCTCAAACAGTTCAACCAGCAAAACTCGGCCACCTTTCAGGGCATCCCGGCCCCGGGCGTGAGCCTTGGCGAAGCAGTGGCTTTTCTGGCCAATCAGAGCGCGCAATTGCCCGCCAGTTTCAGCCACGACTGGCAATCGGACTCGCGGCAATTCATTCACGAAGGCAACGCGCTGATGCTGACCTTTGTGTTCGCCATCATCGTCATTTATATGGTGCTGGCCGCACAGTATGAGAGCCTGCGCGACCCGCTGATCATCCTGATTACCGTGCCCCTGTCGATCTGCGGCGCCCTGATCCCGCTGGCGCTGGGTTGGGCGACGCTCAACATCTACACACAAATCGGCCTGGTGACGCTGATCGGTCTGATCAGCAAGCACGGGATTCTGATGGTCGAGTTTGCGAACGAACTGCAACAGGCCAGCGGCTGCTCCCCAGCCCATGCCATCATCCGCTCGGCACGCATCCGCTTGCGCCCGATCCTGATGACCACCGCCGCCATGGTCGTGGGCCTGGTGCCGCTCCTGTTTGCCAGCGGCGCAGGGGCCAGCAGCCGATTCGGGTTGGGGATCGTCATTGTGGTGGGGATGGTCGTGGGCACGTTGTTCACGCTGTTTGTATTGCCGTCGATCTACACCCTGATCTCAAAACGGCACACAGCACCGGAGCCCTACGGGATATCGCTGGAAAAAGCCCCCTACGGCAGGCCTGAAACCCTGTAAAAAGCCTGCGAACCAGGGCCAGCCCGCGCTGGCCCACCACCGCCGCTACACAATCGACTCGATATCAAAATCGTAGGGCTTGCCGATGACGTAGCCGCCGACCAGCGCTGCGATGGCCTGATCATTAGGGTCGATCTCCGCGACGCCGCGCCGGGTGGCTGGGTAGGCCGACCGTTTCGCGACCTCCGCTTTACTTGGGACGGGGAGCTCGGCGGGTTCGCCTTTGAGGATGGCGATCAGGTCTTCGGTCGTGGCAGTGGCTTCGCTCAGCAGGGGCGCCAGCGGCAAGGCCTGGGCGGCTTTGACGGCGCTGGCCGTGTCTTTGCTGAAGGCGCGGATTGAGGTCAGCCCTTCAACCATGGGCAGGGCGCGGCGCGTCACGGTGTCAAACGCGCTGATGCTCGGGAAGCCCACTTTGCCGCGAAACACCGGGGTGCCGAGGGTCGGGATCATCAGCCCCATCAGAAAGCGCGGGTCATGGCGTTTGACGCTCAGGCCGATGCTGGCCACGGCCACCGCCACGCCCACCACGCGCTCAGTGGTCACCAGCAGCGTCAATTCATTGTTGGACTCGTTGTCGAAAAAAATGCCGCGGTAACGGAAGTAATCACTGAACAGCTCGCGTTCATTCAACTGCGCGTTCATGAACCAGGCGCGGGAGTCATGCACATGCTCATCAAACAGGCGGATGATCGGCAACACACGGTCGTTCAACGCCTTGCCATCATGACCAAACAGTTGCCCATAGCTGATCTCTCCATCCCTGCGCATATCGGCATAGTGCTGCGCTTCATCCTGCTCATTGGTCATGTAGACCAACCCGCCGAAAAACGTGTTGCCAAGCGTTCCAAAACTGATTATCTCGCTGAGGTTCAGGTTCCACTCCGGCACGTAGTCGCGTCGAAAATCGGCCATGGCATTGCGCAATTGCCGGTAATCAAGGGACGGTTCGTACACCTTGCTGGTGTTGAACCTCTGCACGGGCGTGGTCTTGCTGCGTTCCTCGTACTGCTTTTTGATGGCTTCGTTGGCTTTTTTTTCGGCCTGCTGGACCTCGGTCCAAACGGGAGCAGGCGCGCCCGCCAGCGCGGCAACATCTTCCTTGAGTTGCATGGCGTGCAACGCGTTGAAAGCATCGGCCTCGTCAGGGTTCATGTCTTTGGTCGGGCCATCCCTCATCACATCGCTGTAAGACTGCGTATCCGTGGCCCGGCCCTTGGCATAACGGCTGATCCGCCAACCGGTGATCAACCCCGCCTCGCGCCTCATCACCTCCTCCAGCGGACCATTGTCCATGGCATTGAGCCAGGTGTTGAAACGGGTGATGACGGTGGGGCCTACGTCGAATTCAAGATAAGTAGGGTCACTCATAACCAGCCAAGGTCGTTCTTTTTTTAACTTTTCAGTGAAGATTTTACTGGGGGCCTGCAACGGCGCCCCGACCTTATAGGCCTCGTCATACATGTGGTGCAAAGCAATCTGCGACACCACTTCATGCCCACCCTCCGACGCCCTCCCCTGATCGCCGGGCGGGTAACCGCCGCCCACATCGGAGTGCATGCCGGGGTAGATGTACTCCGCCGTGCCTGCGCGATAAGTGGACGGGCACATCGGATCGTCCGGGTCGGCTTTGCGCCGAATGGAATCCACCGGGAAGCAACTGCGCTGTTCATGGGCCGCCACCATGTGCACGCAATGCTCAAGGAAGGCCTCGTCATCGCTCAGGCGCAGGCTGCCATCGGCCCACCCCATGTGCCCGGCGGCAAAGGGCACCATATACGGTATCCCCACCGACGCCACGGTATCGAACAGGCCCATGAACACGATCTTGATGGGCAGGCCAGCGAACAGGTAGCACGTGCTGCCCTCCACCTCGACCTTGGTCAGGGCTTCCAGCCAGTTGGCAAACGTCCGCGCCTGGGCTGCGCCACGGGAAAAGCCATACACAAACAAACGCACGGCTTTTATTTCAGCAATGGTTTTAGACGTGTGTGCAGCGTCAATCTGGCTTTTGAGTTCGGCCAGCGGGGCGGCCAGTACTTCCTGGCGGCGGGTATAGCTGTTTTTGAAAAGCGAAACGCCGAGTAAGTCTTCGGTGAGGCTGGTGCCCATATCTTTAACAAGGTTGTAACTCTCTTTTATGGTCAGAGGTTTTTGGCCGCACGCTTTCTTTAGCGCATCAATCAAGCGAGTAATGCCCCAATTGATTCGATTCTCACCGCCAACCGCCGTTTTCAGGCCGTCACTGTTGGGTTCAAATTCATGTATTTCCTTGAACTCGGTCCCGACACCTTGCATGTAATAAGCATAAAACCCCTCTCGCCTCACCACTTCATCTTCAGTACGGCCCAAACTCGCGTGGTAAAGACGCGCCACATTGGTTGTGGTGGAAGGCGTGGCCAAACTGTCGGACGGCTCATGGTTGTTCGTACCGTCAAAACACAGGCTGATCGTCACAATTTTCATGCACGGGGCGCCCGCGTACGCGTGCCCCGCAGCCCAAGCCGCACTCATCGCTGCTTGCTCAAAACTATGGAAGGCCGCTTGTTGCTTTCGATAATTGCGCAACACATCACCCGGCGTTTTTGGCAGCAACCCGTCTTCCTTGAAATAAGGCGTAGGGCTCATAAATTCCGGAGCCGGTTTTTTGGAAGATGAATTCATGGTTGTGGACATGTGGCGGGCTCCTGCATTTTTTGAGGGAAGTGAAACGGATAATCAGGACGACCCGGATAAGTCGCCCCAGCAGAAACGGCTACTTGGTTACAAGGCAGGAAATGCACATTTACAATTCCTAAATCCTCGTACTGCGCAACCGGCACAACGGCACGATGATGGGTGTACTTCGCTTCATGCGCTCTGGCTGCTTTGCGCCAAGCATCAGAAAACGGTGGATCAGGCCAATTGACTGAGTCATACGGATTCGAATCCTTCTCCCACTCAACTACCACCGTCAGCCCGGGGTGCCATTTCACAGGCAGCGACGCGCAGCAATTCTGTTTGCCGCCGCCGCTATAAGGGCTGATGTTCGGTCCGCCGCCCCGATTCACAGAAAACCGGTTAATCGCCGCAGAGGTATGGCTATAACCCTCAATGGGTGCACCCAGACGCACGGGCTTTGGCGGTGTGCAGCCCTGCAACGAAAGACCGCTGACCAACGTCAGCCACAGGACTCGGATCAGGATTCTGGACATGTGGCGGGCTCCTGCATTTTTTGAGGAAATTGATAAGGGTAATTGGGCGTTCCGGGCATCATGAGCCCGGCGGTAACTACCACTTGGTTGCACGGCAAAAAGTGCACGTTCACGACTCGCAACCGTTCATACCGCGCAACAGGCACAACCGCACGATGATGGGTGTAACGCGTTTTGTGTTCTTCCATGCGTTTAGTCCACGCATCAGAAAATATCCGTTCAGGCCAGCGTCCATAGGCATACGGATCAGGATCCTTCTCCCACTCAACCACCACCGTCAGCCCGGGGTGCCATTTCACAGGCAGTGACGCGCAGCAATTCTGTTTGCCGCCGCCGCTGTAAGGGCTGATGTTCGGCCCGCCCGCCCCATTCACAGAAAACCGGTTAATCGCCGCCGAGGTATGGCTGTATCCCTCGATGGGTGCACCCAGACGCACGGGCTTTGGCGGGGTGCAGCCTTGCAGCGCCAGGTAGGTGATCGCCAGGATCCAGGCTGTGCGTGTCATGAGGTGGCCTCGTTGTCGCTGAGGCTCAGGGGACGCAGCTCACTCAGTGCACTGACGATGAAGGTTTCATGCTGCGGCTTTTCCAACTGCTGACGACTGAGGTCCAGGTGGATGCCCGTCAGACAACGAATCAGGGATTCATGGGAGGTGAACCCATAGTGAGGCGGCGTGCAGTCGTTGTTTTTGATCCATTGGAGGGCCGCGCTCACGGCGTGCAGGTGCTCGATCTGCGCGTTGCTCAGGGTCAGGCAGGTCAGGCCGTTGTGGCCTCTGGGGTTGATATCCAGGCCTGAGAGCGAGGCTTTTTTGCCATCGTGGTCGATCCAGTGCCAGCGGCACACAGGCCCGTGGAATGGCTTGAGTTGCTCAGGATCAAGCTGCTCACAAAAAGGCCTGAACAGGCGCGTGTCGTAGTAGCGCAACACACCGCTGTGGGTGCCTTTATTCCAGGTCGCTTGGGTGGCGCCACGCAAGTGCGCGGTCAGCTTGTCGAAGGGCCAGCGGCTGATCAGGGCCAGCACACCGAAGTGCGCGTGCACGGCAGTGAGCAAGTCAACCGCCGCCGCATACTGCGCTTGATTGCCCAGGGTAATGCGGACTAATGCAGGCCCCTGGTGGGCCAACGCCTGCTCCGGCGTGTGCTCAAATAGCCAGGCGAATTCCGGCTCAGGGGCCTGTTTCAGTAGCGGCAGTAACAGCAAGTCAGGCAGGACGGCACCGTTTAGCAGCAGATCCAGATGCTGGATGCCCGTCGTGCGCGCCTCGTCCATCAAGTAATGCAGCCAGTCTTTTGCGGTCAATATCATGGCTTTCTCTTCTCTTATTGTTTTTGCTACAGACGACTTAACGCGCGACCAACACCTCGGCCCTGGCCTGCGCGGCGAGCAAACAGTCGTGGCAGACCGGTTTAGGGGGAAAAGGCGTTTCAGGTTGCCCTGCCGCACGCGCTGCCGGATCACGCGACTGTTCTGGCAAAGAAGGGGCCGCCGATAACCCGAGCAGCCCTGGCAGCAACGGGGCGGCAGCCGTGCCGCTGGCAGGGGCTCCGCCGATTTGGATCGGTGTGCTGCTCAATATCCCCCCGCCGCCAATGACAATGTGTTCCCCGCCCGCTTTCAGGGTGAGGCTCGCGCCTGCGTCGAGAATCAGGTTGGCCCCGGCCTTGATGTGCACTTGCTGCCCGGCTTCGGCCACCAGCACTTGCCCCACACGGGTGTGGCTGCTGTTGGCGACGTGCAAGTAATCGTTGGCTTTGAGTTCGACTTTACGGTCGGCGGCCACCGTGCGGTGGTCTTCGCCCTCCAGCACCACGATGTTGTTGCCCATGATGGTTTCATGCCGCTCGTTACCGACCTCAAGGCGGCTGTCATGCTCGATCTTTTGTTGCATGTCGCGCTGGGCACGCAGGTAGATCAGCTCCCGGCCCGCCCGGTCTTCGAGGTGCAGTTCATTGAACCCGGTGCTGTTCGGTGAACTGCGACTGCGCAATACGGTGCGGGTTTTGTTGGCGGGCAAGGGATAAGGCACCGGGTTAAGGCTGTTGGCCAGGCAACCGCTCACCACAGGCTGATCCGGGTCGCCCTCAAGGAACGTGACCAGCACTTCCATGCCGACACGCGGGATCGTGACGCCGCCGTGGCTGCTGCCCGCCCAGCTGGAGGCTACGCGCAGCCAGTAGCTGGCCTTGTCATCCGCCTTGCCTTCGCGGTCCCAATGGAACTTGACCTTGATGCGCCCATGGGCATCGCAATAGATCTCTTCACCTGCCGGCCCGGTCACCAATGCGGTCTGGCTGCCCAGCACCCGGGGTTTGGGGTAAGCCTGTTTGGGGCGATAAAACACATCCCAAGGGGTGGCCAAAAAGGTGTTGCGATAGCCCTGTTCGAACGCGTCGGGTTCTGGGGCGCTGTCTTGGGTCATGTTTTCTTCCAGCACGTGCGGCTGATAACCCTGATGGTGAATTTCAGTGAGCAACCACAGGTCGTTCCACTCTTTGCGCGGGTGCTCGGTAAGGGAGAGGAAGTGCCCCGTGACCAGCGTCGGCTGATCGCTTTTGCCCTCGGCCTGACGGTAGTCGGCGCGATGGCGCTCAAGGGCGCGCTGGGTCAAGGGCTTGCCACGTTTTTGCTTTACGAACAGCCCTGGGTAGTCGTAGTCCTCCAGATCGGGCTGCGGGGTTTGCGCTTGCGGACGGTGGTCGGCTTCAATCTGAAAACCGGCTTTCTCGAAGTCGTAATCCCGGCGAGTAACGCGGCTGGGGCGGGTTTCAAAACGCACCTTGAACTGTTTGATCACAGGCTCATCCGCCACCATGCCGCTGCCCTGCACGTAGGCCGTGGGCTTGGGCAGTCGGGGGAAGACGGTCTGATTGTCACCGAACACCAGCAAGTGGGACTGTTCGCAATGCTGAAAGTGGTAGTGAATACCTTCTTCGTGACAGAGCCGCTGAATGAAGTGCAAGTCTGACTCGTCGTATTGAACGCAGTACTCACGCGGCGGGTAGCTGGCATTCAATTGAAACTGATAGGTATCGCTTTGAATACCGTGCTCTTCAAGTACGCTGGCAATGATCTGAGCCACGGTGCGCTGCTGAAAGATCCGCTGATTGGTGCGATGGCGCAGGTATGCCAAGTGGGGCACCAGCGTCAGGCTGTAACGGGTAAGGCGCTTGCCCGACTCGCCTTGTTCAATGCGATAAATCTGCCCGTGAATGCCGTTTCCATGGCGGTTGAACGCCAGAAATGCCTGCTGGTGGAGCAAGCGTTCAAGGTCAAGATCGGCGCGTTCGCTGACGAGCTCAACAATGATTGCAAAGGGTGAGCTGATCGTCTCCTGCCCATGAAATTTGAGGACACGCAGATCCTGATTGAGCCCTTTGATGGTGAGCGTAAATTGCGTTTCGTTGGCTGGGCTGAACATCCATTACTCCTCGGGTGAACACCTTAACGTTAGGAACGGCCACCCTCGTGTTGAACGAGGGTGGCCTTCAGGCAGCAGGTCGGTAGCAACCGACAGGCGAACACCCGGCATCGGAACCCAAACATCCCGACACTTTTTGGCTGAAGCCCAGCCCCGAGGACTGGTTTTCATCAGCGTCCTGACAGGTCGCGCCCAATGAATCTGCGGCACACGCAACGGCAGTCATTCGTCTGAGTCGCAGGCCCCGTGAAGGACGTGAAATCCGGCTTCGCCATGAACGTTCTCCTTGCTGAAAACAGGCACTTGAAAGGCCACAATGCCGGACAAGCGCTGAATCGATTAATCAAGGTTCGTGCCAGCTTTTAAGAATTCCTTTTAAAGCAAATACATAGCGAAACAGGTTTTTTGAGAGGGTGTTTTGGGGGCCAAAAACAGGGAAAAAGTGCGCAAGAAGTTGCGCAGTGCTGTGCAACTTCTTGCGCACTCCTCTACAGACCAATGGGAATGTGGGCCGTAGCAATGTATGCACAGGGTTATCCACAAAACAGTGCGCAACTTCTTGCGCACTTGACCATTTATCGCTAGCGGATTGGAGGGGTAGTTTTGAAACAAAACGGGCGGCCCATGGCCGCCCGATTCAGGGGTGAAAAGACAGGTTTACAAGTGCGATTCTGCGTACTCGGCAAGTATCGAACGAGGCACCCCTTGCAGGGCAATGTGAACACCGTTAGGGAAGTCTTTGAAACGCTCCGTCAGGTAGGTCAGGCCCGAACTGGTGGCCGACAGGTAGGGCGTATCAATCTGTGCCAGGTTGCCCAGGCACACCACTTTCGATCCCGCGCCTGCACGGGTAATGATGGTTTTCATCTGATGTGGCGTCAGGTTTTGACATTCGTCGATCAAGATCAGGCTTTGCTGGAAGCTACGGCCCCGGATGTAGTTCAGGGATTTGAACTGCAATGGCACCTTGCTCAGGATGTAGTCCACGCTGCCGTGGGTGCTTTCATCGTCCATGTGCAGCGCTTCCAGGTTGTCGGTGATCGCCCCCAGCCAAGGCTCCATTTTCTCGGCCTCGGTGCCGGGCAAGAAGCCGATCTCCTGATCCAGCCCTTGCACGCTGCGGGTACAAATGATCCGCCGATACCGCTTGCTGACCATGGTTTGCTCAATCGCTGCGGCCAGCGCAAGGATGGTTTTACCCGAACCCGCCGCGCCCGAAAGGTTGACCAGGTGGATGTCAGGGTCAAGCAGTGCATACAACGCCAGCCCCTGGTAAATGTCACGCGGCTTGAGGCCCCAGGCCTCCTGATGAAGCAGGGGCTCCTGGTGCATGTCGAGAATCAGCAGGTGGTCCTTGCGCACCTCCTTGATCCAACCCACGAAGCCTTGTTCGTCGATGATGAATTCGTTGATATGGACCGAGGGCAGGTTTTCGATCAGTTGCACCTGATGCCACGTGCTACCGTGCCCCTGACGGGTTTCCACTTTGCTGACGCGGTCCCAGAACGAGCCGGTCATGGTGTGATAGCCGCGTGACAGCATCGACACGTCGTCCACCAACTGATCGGTGCTGTAATCTTCGGATTCAATCCCGCAGGCCCGGGCCTTGAGGCGCATGTTGATGTCTTTGGTGACCAGCACCACCTGAATCTCGGGCGAGCGGGCGTGCAAATCAATCAACTGGTTGATGATGATGTTGTCGTTAAGGGTTTCAGGCAGCAGCGCGTTGGGTTCTCGGCGCTTGTTCATCAGGATCGACAGAAAGCCTTTGGGGCCACTTTTGCCGCGCTGAATAGGCACGCCCTTTTCAACGTCTTCGGGCGATGCCACACCCAGTACCTGATCAATCAAACGAATGGCCTGACGGCATTCCGCTGCCACCAGTAATTTGCCGGTTTTGAGTTTGTCGAGCTCTTCGAGCACCGTCATGGGGATCGCGACGTGGTGCTCCTCGAAATTCAGCAACGCGTTGGGATCGTGAATCAGAACATTGGTATCGAGTACATAAAGGATTGGCTGGTTGGAGGAAGGCGTACGTCCGTGATCATCCATACTCGGTCACCTTTGTGGGAGCCATTCGACGCAATACCTCAACAGTGCTGCGCCTCGATATGACGGCCTGATCACCTGCCCGATGGTGTCCTGAAAAGACGCCACCTGTGTGGCAGGTTTCGGCGGTCTGTCTTCGTAATACTCCAAAACGTGTGACAAGAAAAAGTCTTTTTAGCGCGCAGGCATTATTTTTTCCTGAATGACGAATAGCCCTTGGCGCAATGCCAAACCGCTACTAGGCTTAGGAATTACCTGATATAGCGCCACCCTTTTCAGGCATCCAAATGGATGCCGCCCTGCACGTGCTGCAGCTCTCTGTGATCGACGCCAAACACGCCAAATCGACTATTGAGGCCATCGTCAAAGACGCTCTGGTTGCGCAGGTTGAATACTTGCGCGTGGGCAGCGACGTCGCACGTCGCCTTTTGCAAGCTCACCGCCCGCCTGTAGAGGCCGGCCTTTGCTGGCGTCTGCTACTTGCCGAAAGCTGTGCAATCTTCCCACCCGATGCCGCTCTGTGCCGTGGCTTTCATGAGCCAGGGCAAGGCGGTACGCACCTTGTTCTGTGTGTCATGGAAGGCAATCACACCGTGACGCCAGAGCAGCATCAGGCTTAACACCCGCTGCGCGGACTGCTCGGCACTCAAACTGGACGCCATGTCCTGCGAATCGATATCCCACAGCGCCACACGCAACCCCTGGGATTGAAAGAAAGGCCCGCTGTCTTCACGACGCTGCCCATAAGGCGGTCGAAACAAAGGCACATAACTGTCGGGCACTGCCCGCTTGACCAGCGCAGTGCTGCGCAGGATTGAATCTTGCCAATCGTTCCAATGGCTGTGCGAACGGTACTCCCACCCCTGAACGCCAACGCACTGCCCTTTATAGAGCGCTTGCAACTGCTGTTCGGACTGTTTGTTCAACCGTGCCTGCACGCTGTTGCCCAAGACAAAAAATGTCGCGCTGAGGGACTGTTTACGCAGGTAGTCGGTGAGCCAGTCCGTGCTGCCGGGCAGCTGGGTTGGGCCGCTGTCGAAGGACAACATGAACAGCCGGTCATTCATTGCCTGGCCATTGAGTTCATGCTCGCCGTAGAAGGCAATCTCACTGCCGGTCTGCGGGAACAGCGCGGCAAGACGCAACTGCTCGTCCAGGTAGTTGCGATGAAACTCGGCACTCGGCTCAGCCCATTTCACGTAGAACGAGTCATCAGCGATTTCAAATTTGCCCGCTTGCTCGCGCAGGCTGTCCATGCCGTCAACGTAATAACAGAACGATGCGTCCTGATCGCAGCTTTGCTGGGCCAGGTTGTAGTTGGCCAACAACCGTTGCCACATGCGCTGACGGACGGTATCAATCGCATCCATGTTGATGATCTTCAACCCCAGGCGCTGGCTGAGCGCACGTTCATCCAGTGTTTCACTGGTTAACAGCGCATGGGCGAAGGTGAGTATTTCTGCCCGCGAAGCCACATCGAACAGTGCCGGGCTGATTAACGACTCTGGCCACGTGCTGCGATCCAGCGTTGCTGGCTCATTGGGCGCCGCCACCGTGCTCAGGCACACCAGCCAGGCCGACAAGAAAAGAGCAATACGCACGAATCAATCCCCCTGTAAAAACTGTGCGCACTATAACCTGCTGCCCAACAAATGCCTGTTGATACTCGGCCACTGTCGTCGCTGCCAAGCCCTGCACGATTGCACCACTGCCCCTTCCTCTGCGGCATGCGCGTTCTATCGGCGTCATAGGTGGAGTCAAATCGCCCAACCCCCTAGAATCCCCCGACGCTTAAAGGAGACGACCCCATGCTGATGGTGATTTCACCCGCTAAAACCCTCGACTACGAGACGCCGCCGGCCACCCAGCGCTTTACCCAGCCGCACTACCTGGATCATTCGCAGGCGTTGATCGGCCAACTGCGCGAACTGAGCCCGCAGCAGATTGGCGAGCTGATGCACCTGTCCGACAAGCTGTCCGGCCTGAATGCCGCGCGCTTCGGCAGCTGGACACCTGCTTTCACCCCTGAAAACGCCAAACAAGCGTTGCTGGCATTCAAGGGCGATGTGTACACCGGCCTGAATGCCGTGGATTTCAGCGAGGCGGATTTTGATTACGCGCAAACCCATTTGCGCATGCTTTCAGGGCTATACGGGCTGCTGCGCCCGTTGGACCTGATGATGCCGTATCGCCTGGAGATGGGCACCAAACTGGCCAACGCCCGGGGCAAAGACCTGTACGCCTTCTGGGGCACGCGTATCAGCGAGTGGCTCAATGAGGCGCTGGCTGCCCAAGGCGATGATGTGCTGCTCAACCTGGCGTCCAATGAGTACTTTTCGGCGGTCAAGAAATCAGCCCTGAACGCGCGCATCATCAACACCGAATTCAAAGATTTGAAAAACGGACAGCACAAAATCATCAGTTTTTATGCCAAAAAAGCCCGCGGCATGATGAGCCGTTTCGTGATCAAGGAACGCATTAACACCCCCGAGCAGCTCAAGCAGTTCGATGCTCAGGGTTACTATTACAGCGCCGAACAATCCAAACCCGATCTGCTGGTTTTTTTACGCGACCACGCCCCCGAATAAATCCCGCCTTTTTGACGTTCCCCGGGCTAACCGGGGAGCGCACTGCGATGTGACCCCCTTCACACTCTGGCGCAAACAGCCAAATATTTGACGCCAAAACTACGTCTTGAAATCTCTATGAACATAAATTCACTCGACAGATGTGACTTTTTTTCATAGTGGCACCTAATTTATTTACCCATAGTGGCAATTAACTATCCCCGCCGATGAACGCCTTGTAACTAAAGGGTGAAACCTTAAGTGCTATCAATATGGAACCAGTGCCATCACTTTTCATTTTGTTAAATTTCGTTGAAAACGGGATGAACGGCCCGGAACTATGTCCGAGAGCACTGCTCATACAACCCGTAACGATTCTTACAGATTTGTGAGATATCACTTACACAGATAAAACCAACTTTCTGGTGTTATCCGTATTAACAAAGCCCAGGCAAAGGTGACTGAAGCAGAGCTATAACCCTTTGTTTTAAAAGGCTAAAAAAAAGAGAGCGCGCGGCGCCAGGCGCCCACCCAAGGCCGTCCCCATCATCTGACAGGCCTTACTGATAGTGATGAGTTGCACTTTAAATGTGCAACTTCCAACAACTTAAAACTTAACGATGCCTGCACACGGCATTACGGCTTTTATGTGCCGTAGTTCCGAGTGCGCCCACACTTTAAGTCCGGCTATTAAATGGCCTATACAAGACAGAGGTAATTGCGATGCGCATCAGCATATTTGGTTTGGGTTACGTTGGCGCAGTGTGCGCCGGTTGTTTGTCCGCCCGTGGTCACGAAGTGATCGGCGTAGATATCTCTCAGGACAAGATCGATCTGATCAACCTCGGCAAGTCGCCTATCGTGGAACCGGGCTTGGGCGAATTGCTTGCCCAGGGTATCCAGAATGGCCGCCTGCGAGGCACCACCAACTTTGCTTCGGCAATCCGCGAAAGCGACCTGTCGATGATCTGTGTCGGCACCCCGAGCAAGAAAAACGGCGACCTGGAACTCAACTACATCGAAGCCGTGTGCCGCGAAATCGGCGCCGTGTTGCGCGACAAGACCTCGCGTCACACCATCGTGGTTCGCAGCACCGTGCTGCCGGGCACCGTGAAGAACGTGGTCATTCCGATCCTTGAGGAGTGCTCGGGCAAGAAAGCCGGTGTCGATTTCGGCGTCGCGGTCAACCCGGAGTTCCTGCGAGAAAGCACCGCCATTGCCGACTACGATCAACCGCCTATGACCGTAATTGGCGAGTTCGATAAAGCCTCCGGTGACGTGTTGCAATCACTGTACGAAGAACTCGACGCACCGATCATCCGCAAGGACATCGAAGTCGCTGAGATGATCAAGTACACCTGCAACGTGTGGCATGCCACCAAAGTCACCTTCGCCAACGAAATCGGCAACATCGCCAAAGCCGTCGGCGTCGATGGCCGCGAAGTGATGGACGTGGTGTGCCAGGACAAAACCCTGAACCTGTCGCAGTACTACATGCGTCCGGGTTTTGCGTTCGGTGGCTCGTGCCTGCCTAAAGACGTGCGCGCACTGACCTACCGTGCCAGCTCGCTGGACGTAGAAGCGCCGCTGCTCAACTCGCTGATGCGCAGCAACGTGTCGCAAGTGCAAAACGCTTTCGACATCGTCGCCAGCCACGACAAACGCAAAGTCGCCCTGCTCGGTTTGAGCTTCAAGGCCGGCACCGACGACCTGCGCGAAAGCCCGCTGGTGGAACTGGCCGAAATGCTGATCGGCAAGGGTTTTGACCTGAGCATTTACGACACTAACGTCGAATACGCCCGTGTCCATGGTTCGAACAAAGACTACATCGAATCCAAAATCCCCCACGTGTCGTCCCTGCTCAACTCGGACTTCGACGCCGTGATTAACAACAGCGACGTCATCATCCTGGGCAACCGCGATGAGAAGTTCCGCGCGCTGGCCGAAACCGCGCCACATGGCAAACAGGTCATCGACCTGGTGGGCTTCATGTCCAAAGCCACCTGCACCGTCGGCCGTACCGAAGGCATTTGCTGGTAACAACAGCGCTATAGCCGCTGACGATTGAAACGGGCTGCGATCTTTGACACTTCGAAAGATCGCAGTCTGCGCCAGCGACTACACGCTCTGCGCATCACAGCCTCCATGCTCAAACGGAACCTCATTATGCTCAGGCTAAAACACGGCCTTCTCCAAGCCGCCGGTTGGCTGTTTTACCTCACGCTGTTGATGGGCCTCGCGCTGGCGTTGCCGACATCGACCTTCGACTCCGAGTCGAAAAACTTTATTTTCCTGATTGGCGCCGTGGGTATCTGGCGCTATTCAATGGGTGCCACGCACTTCCTGCGCGGCATGCTGTTTTTGTATGTGGTGTACCCGCACCTGCGACGCAAAGTTCGCAAGCTGGGCAAAGCAGCAGACCCGTCCCATGTGTTTTTGATGGTGACCAGTTTCCGTATCGACGCGCTGACAACGGCGCAGGTCTACAGTTCGGTCATTCGCGAAGCCATTGAATGCGGCTTGCCGACCACGGTCGTGTGCTCGCTGGTGGAGATGTCCGACGAGTTGCTAGTCAAGAGCATGTGGGAGCGTCTTAACCCGCCTGACCGCGTCAAACTCGACTTCGTGCGCATCGCCGGTACCGGCAAGCGTGACGGTCTGGCCTTTGGTTTCCGCGCCATCTCGCGGCACATGCCGGACAGCCGTGCCGTGGTTGCCGTGATCGACGGCGACACCGTGCTCGCCCCCGGCGTCGTGCGCAAAACCGTGCCCTGGTTCCAGCTGTTCGGCAATGTCGGCGGCCTGACCACCAACGAGTTCTGCGAAGTGCGCGGCGGTTACATCATGAGCGAGTGGCACAAGCTGCGCTTCGCCCAGCGCCACATCAACATGTGCTCCATGGCCTTGTCCAAGCGCGTGCTGACCATGACCGGGCGGATGTCGGTGTTCCGCGCCAACGTGGTCACTGACCCGGACTTCATTGCCGATGTGGAAAGCGATTCGTTGCAGCACTGGCGTCTGGGCCGCTTCAAGTTTTTGACCGGTGATGACAAGTCCAGCTGGTTCAGCCTGATGCGCCTGGGGTACGACACGTTCTACGTGCCGGACGCGGCCATTCACACCGTGGAACACCCGCCGGAAAAGAGCTTCATCAAGGCCAGCCGCAAACTGATGTTCCGCTGGTACGGCAACAACCTGCGGCAGAACGCCCGGGCGCTGGGGCTGGGTGTCAAGCGCCTCGGCCTGTTCACCAGCGTGGTGCTGTTTGACCAGCGTGTGTCGATGTGGACCTCGTTGCTGGGCCTGACCGTCGCGCTGATTGCCAGCTTCAAATACGGCATTACGTTCCTCATCGCCTACCTGCTGTGGATCGGTATTACGCGCCTGATTCTGACCCTGCTGCTGGCCTGCTCCGGCCACAGCATCGGCCCGGCCTACCCGCTGATTCTTTATTACAACCAGATTGTGGGTGCGCTGGTGAAGATCTACGTGTTCTTCCGCCTCGACCAACAATCCTGGACCCGTCAGGACACCAAATTGACCCGTGATCTGGCCAGCTTTCAACGTTGGTTCAACACCTGGTCGTCTCGAACCATGACCTTCTCGGCCGCCAGCATCTTTGTTGCCGTGCTGCTGACGATGGTCTGACCCGACTCGATCGAATTAACCAGGAACAAGACCTTATGAACTCTCAAGTAAACACCAACGTTGTCCACGAATCCGAAGCCCAGCGTCAGCACGCACGGGTCAAAATCCCGGCCAAGCTGCGTTTTCTCGGCAAAGACCGCACACCGATGGACGTCAGCATCATTGACCTGTCGGCCGGTGGCCTGAGCTTTTACGCCGCCAATCAAACACTCGCCGTGGGCGAAGTGCACAAGGGCCGCCTGCAGTTTGTGATCGACAACCTTGAGCTGGCGATGGACGTGGAGCTGCTGGTACGTAACGTTGACCGCCAGAGCGGACGCGTCGGCTGCCAATTCCAGAACCTCGATCAACAGGACATTTCCACCCTGCGCCACCTGATCACTTCGCACCTGAGCGGTGACATTGTGACCATGGGCGAAGTGCTCGCCACCCTGCAGCGCGACAACTTCACCAAAGCGCGTAAGGTCAAGGATGGCGGCAGCGGCATGACCCCGTTCGCACGCATGAAAGCCGTGGTGCTGAGTGCGGGCGTGTTTGTCGTCGGGCTGGTGGCCTTCGGTTTTATCGTCAAATCGGTCTACGGCCTGTACTTCGTCACCCACGCTCAGTCGGCGCTGGTCAGCGTGCCAGGCATGAACATCACCATGCCCCGCGATGGCACCGTGCAAAGCCTGGTTAAAGACGACAACCTGGCGGCCAATGGCGCGCCGATTGCGACGTTCAGCACCAGCATGCTGGATGTGCTCAAAGGCCATCTGGACGAAAACCAGTTGCAACCGGCCAATATCGAAACCCTGTTTGGCAAGCAAATGACCGGCACCCTGACCTCGCCGTGTGATTGCGTGGTGGCCGAGCAAGTGGTTGCCAATGGTCAATACGCCAGCAAGGGCGACGTGATCTTCAAATTGGTGCCGCGCACCAGCGAGGCCAACATTGCCGCACGCTTCAGCTATCGCCAGTTTGGCGATGTGCTGCCGGGTACCCGCGTGAACTTCCAAGTGGCGGGCGAAGACTATCAGCGCACCGGCAAGATCATCAGCAGCACCAGCCTGAACAGCGAGGACCTGTCCTCCGACATCCGCGTCCAGATCAAACCCGATGCCCCGCTGGACAGCGCCCTCGCCGGCCGCCCGGTTGAAGTGCGCAGCGATCGCGGTCCGTCGATGGACTGGCTGATCAGCAAAGCGTCGGCAGCAGGTCTGTAACCATGAAGAACGCCTTCCCTACGCTTTGCCTGCTGACCCTCGCCCTCGCTGGCTGCTCCGGCCTGCCCGATCAGCGTCTGGCCAATGAAGCGCTGAAAAATGGCGATACAGCCACCGCCCAGCGCAACTACCAGGCGCTGGCAGACTTGGGTTACACCGAGGCGCAGGTCGGCCTGGCCGATATCTGGATGGAAAGCCGCGACGCCGAACAGCTGAAAAAGGCCGAAGCCACCTACCGCGAAGCGGCGAAGACCTCGCCCCGCGCTCAAGCTCGTCTGGGTCGTCTGCTGGCCGCTAAACCCGGCGCCAGCGACGCCGAGTTGCACGAGGCGCAAGCCTTGCTGCAACAAGCGTTTGCCAGTGGCGACGCGAATAGCCTGACGCCGTTAGCGATGCTTTACCTGCAGCACCCGCAGAGCTTCCCCCAGATCAATGCCCAACAGCAGATCAGTCAGTGGCGCGCCGAAGGCTACCCGCAAGCCGGTCTGGCCCAAGTGGCGCTGTACCGCATCGAAGGCACCTACGATCAGCACCTGGATGAAGTCGAGTCCATCTGCCGAAATGCTTTGGCCACCACCGACAGTTGCTACGTCGAGCTGGCCACGGTGTACCAGAAACAAGGCAAAACCGAGCAACAGGCCGCGCTGATCCAACAACTGCAAAGCGCTTACAACCGAGGCACGGCCTCCGCGCAAAAAGTCGACGGCGTGGCCCGTGTTCTGGCCGACGCCAGCGTCGGCACGCCGGATCCCGAGACGGCCCGTTCGCTGCTGGAAAACATTGCCCCGGCCTACCCTGCCGCTTGGGTCAGCCTGGCGCAGTTGCTCTACGACTTCCCCGATCAGGGCGACGTAGCACAGTTGCAGCAATACCTGGACAACGGCCGCGCAGCCGACCAGCCGCGCGCCGAACTGTTGCTGGGCAAGCTGTATTACGACGGTAAATGGGTGATCCCCGACGCGCAAAAAGCTGAAGCGCATTTCCAGCGCGCCGTGGACAAGGAAGTGGCCGCTGACTACTACCTCGGCCAGCTTTACCGTCGCGGTTATCTGGGGCAGGTGTACCCGCAAAAAGCCCTCGACCATCTGCTTAAGGCGGCTCGTAACGGCCAGAACAGCGCCGACTTCGCCATCGCCCAGTTGTTCTCCCAGGGCAAGGGCACGCAGCCCAACGCCGTGAACGCCTATGTGTTCAGCCAACTGGCCAAGCTGCAAAACACCCCGCAAGCCAATGAACTGGCGGCCCAGCTCGACGAGCAACTGCCCGCCGATCAACGCGCTGCGGCTCAGCGCCTGCTGCAAAAAGAAAACGCCTTGCGCGCCACCCTGAGCCAGAACGCTCTGGCGGTACAGACGCTGGCCGACGAAAACGGCGAGGAAGCCCTATGACCCTGAATCCTTTTGTAAAAGCCGGGATCGGCCTGACCTTCGCCCTGTTGTGGTCATGCCCGACCCTGGCGGCGCTGACCGATGAGAAAAACTTCGGCCTTGAAACCAAGATCACCGCGCAATCGGAAGACGACCGCGACCTGGGTACCCGCAGCGGCGGCGACGTCAACGGCATCGGCCTTGACCTGCGCCCGTGGGTATACGGCGAACGCGGCAACTGGAGTGCGTACGCCATGGGGCAGGCAGTGACCTCCAGCGACATCATCGAAACCGACACCCTGCAACAGTCGGATACCGAACAAAACAGCAGCAGCGACGCTCGCAAACAGGACAAAAGCTACCTGGCCCTGCGCGAATTCTGGGTCGGCTACAAAGGCTTAACGGCCTACCCCGGCGAACAGCTCAAATTCGGTCGTCAACGCCTGCGCAATGACGATGGCACCTGGCGCGACACCAACATCGAAGCGCTGGCCTGGACATTTGATACCACCTTGCTCAAGGCCAACCTCGGCGCCGCCGAACGTTTCAGCGAATACCGCACCGACCTGACCGAGCTGGCACCGCAAGACAAGGACCGCCTGCACCTGTTCGGTGATATTTCGGCGCAGTGGACGCCCGGTCAATGGGTCGGCCTGCGCGCCCATCACACCCATGACGATGGTTCACTCAAGCATCAGGGCGAAGAAGTCGACGCGCTGGATAAAACCCAGAACGGTGACCTGACCTGGCTCGGCCTCGAAGCCAACAGCGACGCCTACAACTACCGCAACACCAACACTGTGAATTACTGGGCCAGCGTCACCGGCATGAGCGGCAAGCGCGACAAACTGGCCACCTCAAGCGTGGACGGTCGCAACATTGCCGGCGCTAAAGCCAATGACGACGTGGACGGCTGGGCCACTGATCTGGGGGTGCGTTTGCGCCTGGACCCGAACTGGCAAGTGGGCGCCGCCTATTCCCGCGCCAGCGCCAACTACCAGCAGACCGGGCTTGAGAGCAACCGCTCCAACTTCACCGGCACCCGCTCACGGGTACATCGCTTTGGTGAAGCGTTCCGGGGTGAGATGCAAAACATCCAGAGCGCCAGCCTGTTCGGTTCGTGGCAACTGCGCGACGAGTACGACGCCTCGCTGGTCTACCACAAATTCTGGCGCGTCGACGGCAACAAGCCGATCGGTGCCAGTGGCATCAATGCCGTGGAGAACAACGAAGACCCGACGGGCGGCCTGATTGCCAGCACCGCGCTGCCGATGATGGACGGCAAAAAAGACCTCGGTCAGGAAATGGACCTGGTGGTTACCAAATACTTCAAGCAAGGCCTGTTGCCCGCCGCGCTGAGCCAGTCCATCGATGAACCTTCGGCACTGGTGCGCTTTCGCGGCGGCGTATTCAAGCCGGGCGATGCCTACGGCAAAGGGGTGGATTCGTACATGCACCGCGCGTTCGTTGACGTGATCTGGCGCTTTTAATGACAACGCCAACGGGAGTGCGTGACATGAATCATCCTGCTTATATCAGCGCGATCAGCCTGCTGGCCGGCGCTCTGCTGCTGGCCAGTTCCACTGCGTTTGCCGCTGGCGAAGCGGTCAAGCCGACCGTGGCCAAAGAGCTGCAACACGCCAAAACCTATACCGTCAGCACGGCACCTGTCGCACCGCTGAACATCCCGAAACCGGCATTGCCCGACCTTTCGGGCTACACCGCCGAAGCCGCTGCGGCCAAGATCGTGCGCAGCACCGCGGGTAAAGTCAGCGTGCGGCGCATGATGCAAGAAGACGCGTTGAAGGACTTCATCGGCGGCGACAACAAAATGGCCGAGTGGGTGGTACGTCAGGGCGGCATCCCGCAGGCGATTTTCATCGACGACGGCTATGTGAACCTCAAAGACCTGACCAAGCGCCTGCCCAAGCAGTACTTCAGCGAGACCGCGCCAGGCGTGTACCTGGCGCGTTTGCCGATTGTGGTCGGGCACAAGGGCATTCTGGAAATCGACCACAGCACCCAAGAGCTGCGCCTGTCCCAGGAAGCCGGTTCGTTTCTGGTCAACGACGGCCAACTGTTCGTGCGTGACACCCAAGTCACCGGCTGGCGCGAAAAAGCCAATGGCCCCGCGACCTTTCGCGATGCCAAGGAGTTCCGCCCGTTCCTGCTGTCCTGGGGCGGCACCGAGACGTACATCATCAACACCAAAATGGCGAGCTTCGGCTACGCCAACAGCAAGTCGTACGGGGTGAGCATTTCCCAGTACACGCCCAACATGGCCAAAGTCATCAAGCGTGACGAGCCCACAGGCTGGATTGTCGGCTCCGAGTTTTCGGACATGTGGTACGGCTTCTACTGCTATGAAACCCGCGACTTCGTGGTCAAGGGCAACACCTACCGCGACAACGTCGTCTACGGCATCGACCCCCATGACCGATCTCACGGGCTGATCATTGCCGAGAACGATGTATTCGGCACCCAGCGCAAACACGGGATCATCATTTCCCGTGAAGTGAACGACAGCTTCATCTTCAACAACCGCAGCCATGACAACAAACTGTCGGGGCTGGTGATTGACCGTAACAGCGTCAACAACCTGATTGCCGACAACGAGATTTTTCAGAACCACACCGACGGCATCACCCTCTACGAGAGCGGCGACAACCTGCTGTGGGGCAACAAAGTCATCAACAACCGCCGTCACGGCATCCGCGTTCGCAACAGCGTGAACATCCGCCTGTACGAAAACATCGCCATGGCCAATGGCCTGACCGGCGTGTACGGCCACATCAAAGACCTGACCGACACCGACCGTGACATCGACCTCGACCCGTTCGACGCCGAAGTGTCTCTGATCATGGTCGGCGGCGAGCTGGCCGGTAATGGCAGCGGCCCGCTAGCGATCGATTCGCCGCTGAGCATCGAGCTGTACCGGGTGTCGATGCTGGCCCCGACCAAATCCAGCGGCATCAGCTTCAACGGCATTTTGGGTGAGCGCCAGGACGAAATACTCGACCTGATGGTGCGCCAGCAAAAAGCCGTGTTGATCGACCCCGTTGAACGCCAGACCGAATTGCGCAACTGAGGATGACTGTTATGCCCCCCCATCTGATCAAGATTTTGAGCCTGTCGGGCCTGACTGCTGCCATCCTCGGCGCAGCAGCCGGTGTGCAGGCGGACGAGATTCAGGCGCCTGCCTTCACGGCCCAAGCGTGCTGCAAGCTGTGCCCGGCTGCCCACGACGCGAAAAACTACACCACGCGCTATCAGCAGAACTTCACCACACTGGTGCAGGCCCAGGGCGACTGGCTGTTCCGCACCCAGGAAGACCTGCGTACTGAATTCGACACCACGCCTGCCGGCTACAAGCGCATGCAGCAGTTGCACGACGCCTTCAAAAGCAAGGGCGTGGAGCTGGTAGTGGTGTATCAGCCGACCCGCGGACTGGTCAATCGCAACAAATTGATGCCCGCCGAGCGCGACACATTCGACTACGACACGGCGCTGAAAAACTACCAGGCCATGCTCGGGCGCTTCGCCAAAATGGGCTATTACGTGCCCGATTTGTCCCCCCTGACCAATGAGCAGCAAGCCCACGACTTCTACTTCCGTGGTGACCAGCACTGGACCCCGTACGGGGCCGAGCGCACGGCGAAAATCGTGGCTGATACGGTGAAAAAAATCCCCGGTTTTGCCGACATCCCGCAGCGAGAATTCGAAACCAAAATCACCGGGCGCATGGGCAAGACCGGCACCCTGCACAACATGGCCGGGCAACTGTGTGGCACCAGTTACGCCGTGCAGTACATGGACCAGTTCAGCACCGAGCCCAAGGGCGAAGCCGCTGACGGCGACCTGTTCAGCGACGAGGCCAACCCGCAAATCACCCTGGTGGGCACCAGCCACAGCGGCAAGAACTACAACTTTGCCGGGTTCCTGGAGCAATACATCGGTGCCGACGTGCTGAACGTCGCCTTCCCTGGCGGTGGCCTGGAGGGCTCGATGTTGCAGTACCTGGGCAGCGATGAATTCCAGAAAACCCCGCCCAAGGTGCTGATCTGGGAATTTTCGCCGCTGTATCGCCTGGATCAGGAAACCATCTACCGCCAGATGATGGCCCTGCTCGACAACGGTTGCGAAGGCAAACCCGCGTTGATGAGCAGCAGCGCCACCCTCAAGCCGGGCAAGAACCAGATGCTGGTCAACAGCACCAACAAAGACCTGCGTAACGCCAACCACCAAATCGACATTCGCTTCGCCGACCCGTCGGTGAAAACCCTGCAAGCCACGCTCTGGTACATGAACGGTCGCCATGAAGATCTGAAGATCGACAAACCGACCACGTCCGACACAGACGGGCGTTTCGCCTTTGAACTGCGTACCGATGAAGACTGGGCCAGCCAGAACCTGCTGGCCATTGAGATTCAGGGCCCGGAAGACGCGGGTGACGCACAGAAAGTCGAAGCCAAAATCTGCAAACGCAACGTTTTCTCCCACCCTGCGCCGCTGAACGCGCAGGCCGGACGATGAGGTTTCTGATGCCCACTGCACCGATCAACCTGCGCACCTTGCTGGCGCCGACCCTCCTGGGGCTGGCGATGTTTGCCAGTACCGCCCACGCCGCCGCGCCCTTGCGCCCTCCCCAGGGCTATTACGCCCCGGTCGAAGCGTTCAAGACCGGCGATTTCAAAAACGACTGCGGTGCGATGCCCAAGCCGTACACCGACAAGCTGGAATTTCGCAGCAAGTACGAAGGCTCGGACAAAGCCCGCTCGACGCTGAACGTGGTTTCGGAAAAAGCATTTCGCGATGCAACCTCCGGCATCACCACCCTTGAGCGCGGCACCAGCAAGCGGGTGATGCAGTTCATGCGTGATGGCCGCCCGGAGCAACTCGAATGCACGCTCAGTTGGCTGACGGCCTGGGCGCAAGCCGATGCGCTAATGAGCAAGGACTTCAACCACACCGGCAAATCGATGCGCAAATGGGCGTTGGGCAGCATGGCCTCCTCGTACCTGCGCCTGAAATTCTCCGAGTCGCAGCCACTGGCCAAACATCCGCAGCAAGCCAAAGCGATCGAAGCCTGGTTCAGCAAAATGGCCGAACAGGTGGTCAGCGACTGGGACAACCTGCCGCTGGCTAAAACCAACAACCATTCGTACTGGGCCGCATGGTCAGTGATGGCCACGTCCATCGCCACCAATCGCCGTGACCTGTTCGACTGGTCGGTCAAAGAGTTCAAGGTCGGCGCCAATCAGGTCGACGCCCAGGGCTTTTTGCCCAACGAACTCAAGCGCCAGCAACGCGCCCTCGCCTATCACAACTACGCCCTGCCACCACTGGCGATGATCGCCAGTTTTGCGCTGGTCAATGGCGTGGACCTGCGCAACGAAAACAACGCGGCCCTCAAACGCTTGGGCGAGCGTGTGCTCAACGGCGTGAAAGACCCGCAAACGTTTGAAGCCAAAAACGGCAAAGCGCCGGACATGACCGATTTGAAAATCGACGCCAAATTCGCCTGGCTGGAGCCGTTTTGCACGCTCTACACCTGTACGCCCGAGGTGATCGACATGAAACGCGGGATGCAGCCGTTCAAGACCTTTCGTTTGGGCGGGGACCTGACCAAGGTCTACGACCCGGCGCACGAAAAAGGCTGAACGCGGCCCTCTCCTTCAGGCAGAGGGTTGGGGTGAGTGTCGATAGAACGGCACCCACGCTGGAATGAAACATATGCACCCTCCCCATTTTTTTCACGGGGGGGGTTGGGGGGGCTAAGCCCTTTATTGCTGGTCCACACGGAGAGGTCAGGATGGTTTTTTCATCCAATGTGTTCCTGTTTTTATTTTTGCCGGTGTTCCTCGGCTTGTATTACTTGAGCGGGCAACGCTATCGCAACCTGTTGCTGCTGGTTGCCAGCTACGTGTTCTATGCCTGGTGGCGCGTGGACTTTCTGGCCCTGTTCATCGGGGTCACGGTCTGGAACTACTGGATCGGTCTCAAGGTCGGTGCGGCCGGGGTTCGTACCAAGCCCGCGCAACGCTGGTTGCTGCTGGGCGTGGTGATTGACCTGGGGATTCTGGGCTACTTCAAGTACGCCAATTTCGGCGTCGACAGCATCAACGCGATGATGGGCTCGGTGGGTCTGGACCCGTTTATCCTGACCCACGTGCTGTTGCCGATCGGGATCTCGTTCTACATCTTCGAGTCCATCAGCTACATCATCGACGTGTACCGCGGCGACACCCCGGCCACCCGTAACCTGATCGACTTCGCGGCCTTCGTCGCCATCTTCCCGCACTTGATCGCCGGGCCCGTGCTGCGTTTTCGCGACCTGGCCGACCAGTTCAACAACCGCACACACACCCTCGACAAGTTCAGCGAGGGCGCCACACGGTTCATGCAGGGTTTCATCAAAAAAGTCTTCATCGCTGACACCCTGGCAGTGGTGGCCGATCATTGTTTTGCCTTGCAGAACCCGACCACAGGCGATGCCTGGCTCGGAGCGCTGGCCTACACCGCGCAACTGTATTTCGACTTCTCGGGGTACAGCGACATGGCCATCGGCCTGGGCTTGATGATGGGTTTCCGCTTCATGGAAAACTTCAAACAGCCGTACATCAGCCAGTCGATCACCGAGTTCTGGCGTCGCTGGCACATCAGCCTTTCCACCTGGCTGCGTGACTACCTCTACATCACCTTGGGCGGCAACCGCAAAGGCACGCTCATCACTTACCGCAACCTGTTTCTGACCATGTTGCTGGGCGGTCTGTGGCATGGCGCGAACATCACCTACATCGTGTGGGGCGCCTGGCACGGCATGTGGCTGGCGATTGAAAAAGCGCTGGGCATCAACACCACGCCGCGTGCGCTGAACCCGATCCGCTGGGCACTGACCTTCCTGCTGGTGGTCATGGGCTGGGTGATCTTCCGTGCCGAAAACCTGCACGTGGCCGGTCGCATGTACGGCGCCATGTTCAGTTTCGGGGAATGGTCGCTGTCGGAACTCAACCGCGCCAACCTCACCGGCCTGCAAGTGGCCACGCTGGTGGTGGCGTACCTGACGCTGGCGTTCTTTGGTCTGCGCGATCTGTACAGCACGCCCAAATCCACGCGCAAAACCGAGGCCGATGGCCCGGCGACCGCGCAACCGGGGCTGATCAAAGCCGTACCGGGCGACGCGCCGGACAGCCTGCACCTGCCGGGCTACACAGTGGGTGCGCAAGCCAGCGTGCAACCGGCGTACTGGGTAGCCGATTGGCCGCGCTACGCGATGCGCACCTTGATCGTGCTGCTGTTCATCGCCTCGATTCTCAAACTTTCGGCGCAAAGCTTCTCGCCGTTCCTGTACTTCCAGTTCTAAGGGGAGCCGACCATGAATCGAACATTACGCATCGTCTACGTCGCCTTTTTCTGCGCCTTGCTGCTGGGCCTGGGGCTGATTTCATTGCGCAGCTTTATGGGCTTCAACACCACGGACGACGCCACCGTGCTAAACGGGCGCTGGAGCAAAGCCGTCGAGACGCATTATGACGACGAGTTCCCGATCAAGCGTTTGGGCACCAACCTCTGGGCTGCGCTGGATTTCACCCTGTTCAACGAAGGCCGTCCCGGCGTGGTGCTGGGCCGTAACCAGTGGCTGTTCAGCGATGAAGAGTTCAAGCCCTGGCCCAACGCCGAGCAAAACGTGGCCGGTAACTACGCGCTGGTCGAAGGCGTGCGCCAAACCTTGAAGGCACACGGAGTGAAGTTGGTGATGGCTGTGGTGCCGTCCAAAGTGCGCCTGTACCCCGAGCACATGGGTGACGCACGTCCTGCCAGCATTCACGCCGATCTGTACCGCGACTTTCACGCGCAATTGGCCGCCAGCCAGATCATCGCTCCCGACTTGCTCGGCCCGCTGCAACAGGCCAAGCAAGGCGGTGCGCAAGTCTTCCTGCGTACTGACACGCACTGGACACCCGACGGCGCGCAGGTTGCGGCCCAGCAACTGGCGGCCGCGATTGGCAGCCAGTTCCCCCTGAGCGGTGAACCGCAACAGTTCGTAACCGAGGCCGAGAAAACCGAACAGCACAATGGCGACCTGGAGCGCTTCCTGCCCATGGACCCGCTGTTCAGCAACCTGATGCCGCCTTCCGAACCGCTGGAAAAACGCAGCACCCGGGCGGCCAATGATCAGGCAGACAGTGAAGACGCCTTGTTCGCTGACAGTGAAGTGCCCGTCACGCTGGTGGGCACCAGCTACAGCGCCAACCCGAACTGGAACTTCGTCGGTGCCCTGAAACAGGCCCTGCGCAGCGACGTGATCAACGATTCCAAAGACGGCCACGGGCCGATCCTGCCGATGCTCGCTTACCTCAAAAGCGATGCCTTCAAGAACACCCCGCCCCAAGTGCTGATCTGGGAGTTCCCCGAGCGTTACCTGCCGGTGGACAACGAGATCGGTGACGCCGATCCACAGTGGGTCGCGACCTTGAAAGAAGCGGGCGCACGCCAACCGCAACTTGCACAAAACACTGCGAAATCCGAGACGCCCAACCGGGCGCAACACTGAAAGAGAGGTTCGACTGATGACTATCAAAACCATGCCGTTCACACCTGCTCCACGTCGTCTCGCCAAATCACTCGCATTGATCGCGGGCATGAGCCTGCTGTCGCTGCAAGCCTGGGCCGGCGGTGATGCCGCGCTCTACGGCCCGACCGCACCGAAGGGCTCCAGCTTTGTGCGCATGTTCAACGCCAGCAACCAGCCCGTCAGCGCCACCGTTGGCAACACGGCCCTCAACGACGTTGCGGCGCAGGGCAGCAGTGATTTCAGCTTCCTGCCCCAGGGCGACTACAGCGCCAAAGTCGGTAGCCACAACCTGCCGGTCAAACTGAGCGCCGACCACTACTACACCTTGGTCAACACCAGCAGCGGCCAACCGCAACTGATCGAAGAGCCGCCGTTCAAGAACAAACAGAAATCCCTGGTACGGGTCCAGAACCTGACAGACAAGGCGCTGACGCTGAAAACCGCTGACGGCAAGACAGACGTGGTCAAGGCTGTGGCGGCCAAGGGCCGTGGCGAGCGTGAGATCAACCCGGTGAAAGTCAGCTTTGCGCTGTTCGAGGGCGACAAGAAGGTCAGCGATCTCAAGCCGGTTGCACTGGAACGCGGTGAAGCCGCAGTGCTGTACGTCACCGGCAGCGGTAGCAGCGTGTCACCGACGTGGGTCAAGCGCCCGGTTTCTACCCGTTAATTCGATTTTTTGCTCTGTGCAGGCGCGAGCGAGCCTCGCGCCATCAGACACACCTATTTCAGTTTTTGGAGAGACAACATGATTCCGGTAATTCTTTCAGGTGGTAGCGGTTCCCGTCTGTGGCCTTTGTCGCGCAAGCAGTTCCCCAAACAGTTCCTGGCACTGACCGGCGAGCAGACCCTGTTTCAGCAAACCCTGGAACGCCTGGTGTTTGACGGCATGGATGCACCGATTGTGGTGTGCAACAAGGAGCACCGTTTCATCGTCAACGAACAGTTGGCGAGCCGTCACCTGGACACCCAGCGCATCCTGATGGAACCGTTCGGCCGCAACACCGCGCCCGCCGTGGCCCTGACCGCAATGATGCTGATTAACGAAGGCCGCGACGAGTTGATGCTGGTGCTGCCGGCCGACCACGTGCTGGAAGATCAAAAAGCCCTGCAACGTGCCCTGGCGCTGGCCACCGTGGCCGCTGAACGCGGCGAAATGGTGCTGTTTGGTGTCCCTGCGCTCAAACCCGAGACCGGCTATGGCTACATCAAGTCCACCGCCGATGCCCTGCTGCCCGAAGGCGTGAGCCGTGTTGCCTCCTTTGTCGAAAAACCCGACGCCAAACGTGCTGCGGAATTCGTCAAAAGTGGCGGCTACTTCTGGAACAGCGGCATGTTCATGTTCCGCGCCAGCCGTTTCCTGGAAGAACTGAAAAAACATGATCCGGACATCTACGACACCTGCCTGCTGACCCTGGAACGCAGCCAACAAGACGCTGATACCGTGGACATCGACGACGCCACATTCGCCTGCTGCCCGGACAACTCCATCGACTACGCCGTGATGGAAAAAACCCAGCGCGCCTGCGTCGTGCCGCTGACTGCGGGCTGGAGCGATGTGGGTTGCTGGTCATCGCTATGGGATGTGAACGAGAAAGACGCCAACGGCAACGTCAGCAAAGGCGACGTGGTGATTCAGGACAGCACCAATTGCATGATCCACGGCAACGGCAAACTGGTGTCGGTGATTGGCCTGGATAACATCGTGGTGGTGGAAACCAAAGACGCCATGATGATTGCCCACAAAGACAAGGTTCAGGGCGTTAAACAGATGGTCAACACCTTGAACGCCCAAGGGCGCAGCGAAACCCAGAACCACTGCGAAGTGTACCGCCCGTGGGGTTCCTACGATTCGGTGGACATGGGCGGCCGTTTCCAGGTCAAGCACATCTCAGTCAAGCCCGGCGCCTGCCTGTCGCTGCAAATGCACCATCACCGCGCCGAACACTGGATCGTGGTGTCGGGCACGGCGGAAGTGACCTGTGACGAAAACGTGTTCTTGCTGACCGAAAACCAGTCCACGTATATCCCGATTGCCTCGGTGCACCGCCTGCGCAACCCAGGGAAAATCCCGCTGGAAATCATCGAGGTGCAGTCCGGCAGCTACCTGGGTGAAGACGATATCGAGCGCTTTGAAGATGTGTACGGCCGCTCGACCCCGGTAGAACGCGGGGTTTCGGTCAAGACGATTGCGCAGTAAACCGCTCTCCTGCACCCGTCATCTGTAGCCCGTGCCCAAGGCTGCGTTCAGGCACCGCTGCACTGCCTGACGCAGCCTGTGGCAACGGCTTTGTGAAACGGTCATTTACCTGTCTGATTCGCCATTCCCACCTAAGCTTCAGTAGGATGTCCCTCCACTCTTTGCGAGGCGAGCGTCATGCTTATCGGCGTTCTACTGATCATCACCTGGCTGGTCCTGCTGCTGCGCTACCCGTCCAAAGCCTTGCCGGTTTCACTGGCGGCGGTGGCCGGGCTGGCGATTGTGGCCGCTTCAGTCGCCTGGCTCGATCACCGGGAAGCCCAGCAACTGGCCCGCCTTGAGTTGCGCATGGTCTACGCCCCCGACCAATGCCCACCCGACCGTCCTCTGAGCCTGACCCTGCGCAACAGCAACGATGTGCCCTTGCTGGAACTGGGCTGGCGCGTGGCGGCTTATGCGCCCGGGGATAGCGTCAACCTTGCCGACAACCTGTACACCGCCCCGCGTTACCGTGGGCCGGGGGAACTGCTCGCGGGCGGCGTGTGGCAGGACTGCTTGCCGTTACCGCCCCTGCGCGCAGGTTATCGTGCGCAAACCCTGGAGTTTCGGGCCGAGCGCCTGCACGGCAAATTTTCCAACTGATCTTTAATCGTTGCGTTGAAGGACGTCTTGATGCCACTCGTTTTAATCACTGGCTGTTCCAGCGGCATTGGCCGCGCCCTCGCGGATGCCTACCAACACGCCGGTTATGAGGTGTGGGCCACGGCCCGCAAAACGGCCGATGTGACGCAGTTAAAAGCCGACGGTTTTGTCGCCGTACAACTGGATGTCAACGACAGCCTTGACGTTGACCGGCTGAGCAAACGCATCAAACAGCATGGCCAAGGCTTGGATGTGTTGATCAACAACGCTGGTTATGGCGCCATGGGCCCCGTGCTCGACGGTGGTGTGGCGGCACTGCAATTGCAATTTGAAACCAATGTTTTCTCGATGGTGGGCATGACGCAATCCCTGCTGGAGCTGCTGCGCAGCAACCGCGGGCTGGTGATCAATATCGGCAGTGTTTCGGGGGTGCTGGTGACGCCGTTTGCCGGGGCCTATTGCGCGTCGAAAGCGGCCGTACACGCCTTGAGCGAGGCCATGCGCATGGAGCTGGCGCCGCTGGGTGTGCAGGTGATGGAAGTGCAGCCCGGTGCCATCGACACACACTTTGCAAAAAACGCCAGCGCCTGCGCCGAAGTGCTGATTACCGAGGACTCACCGTGGTGGCCGATGCGTGAGGGGATTCGCGCCCGCGCCACGGCCTCCCAAGACAACCCTACCCCCGTGAACGAGTTTGCGCAGGTGGTTTTCAGGGCCAGCCAGAAACCCCGACCACCGGCCTTGTTGCGTTACGGTAACGGCAGCCGCGCCTTGCCACTGCTGGCAGCGCTGATCCCGCGCAGGTTGCTGCAAAAAATCCTTATGAAACGCTTCGGCCTGAGCACGCCTCGCGGCCTTTCATAAAGTCGATAAACACCCGCACCTTGAGCGGCAGGTGACGGGTGTCCGGGTACAGCGCATACACGCCTTGGGGGGTGAATTGCCAATCCGGCAACACGTGCACCAACCGGCCGCTTTGCAGGTCGTCTTCAATCAACCAGTCAGGCAAAATCGCCACACCCTGCCCGCTCAATGCAAATGCCCGCAGCACCGATGAGTTGTCCGCCTTGAGGCGCGCCTTGTCGGGGGCGGGTTCGTATGGCCGAACGGCACCGCTGCTGCGCGCCGTCACATGCAACTCCCCCACCCGCCCATGGGCCAGCCACGGGGTTTGCTCAAGCGCACCCACGCTGTCGATGGCCGGCTGAGTGCGCATAAAGCCCGGTGACGCCACTGGCAAAATCTCAAAGCGGCTCAACTGCACGGCACGATGGCTGGAGTCAAGAATGCGGCCCAGGCGCAGGGCTACGTCAAAGCGCTCGGAAATCAAATCAGCGTGGGTCGATGAGGTCGAGAGGTGCACATTGAGTTCGGGGTGCAGCGTGCGGAACGCCTCCAGCGCGGGCACCACTTTGGCCAGCGCATACTCCACCGTGGTGGTGACGCGCAGCGTGCCCTTGAGCTCTGTGTGCTCACTGCGGGCTTCGTCGATGGCCAACTGCGCCGCTTCCAGCATGCTCAGACACCGCACATAAAAGCGTTCACCAGCCTCCGTCAACGCCAGCCGCCGGGTGTTGCGGGTGAGCAACGTGACACCCAGCTCAGCCTCCAGTCGCTTGATAGTGAAGCTCACTACCGCTCGGGTCTGACCCAACAAATCGGCCGCTGCGGTTAGAGAGTCGGCTTCTACCACGGCTTTGAAGGTGTCGAAACGGTCAAGACTGACCACGCGAAATACCACCGATTGTCAAAATAATTTTGACAATCTAGCAGCGCTTACGCCGTTCCTCCAGCCACAAAAGACGCCTACTGTGCGGCCTCAAATCAAGGAGCCGGCCATGGCCTATCGCAACAAAATCGCCACCGTGTATTTGCTGGGCTTTGCGCTGGATCTGGTGAACATGTTTGCCGTGTCGATTGCCTACCCGCAAATCGGACTGGAGCTGCGGGCTTCGGTGGCGCAATTGGCCTGGATCGGCAACGCCTACATGCTGGGCCTGACCCTGATTATTCTGCCCAGTGTGTGGCTGGCAACGGTGGTGGGCGAAAAACGCCTGCTGCTGATTTCACTGGGGGTGTTTACGGCTGCGTCGTGGGCTGTGGCGCAAGCGACGTCGATTGAAACGCTGATGGGCTGGCGCCTGTTACAAGGGCTGGGTGGCGGTTTGTTGATCCCGGTGGGGCAAGCAATGGTGTACCGCGAGTTTCGCCCCCACGAACGGGCGCGGTTGACGTCGGTGATCCTGCTGGTGGCCCTGATGGTGCCTGCCCTGTCACCGGTGCTGGGCGGCTGGGCGGCTGGGTGGTTGAAGCGAAGTCATGGCGCTGGGTGTTTTACGCCAATCTGCCGCTGGCGCTGATTGCATTGGTACTGGCGCAGTGCTGGATCAGGCCCGGGAGTCAATCGGCCCGCACCGCACCGGTCAGGTTGGCGACCTTGGTGCACTTGCTCAAAAGCCCGCTGCTGCGTGTCGCGATGCTGACGTACCTGTGCATTCCGGGGATTTTCATTGGCACGCAGTTGGTGAGCATTCTGTATGTGCATCAGCTGGGTTACAGCCCAGCGCAAACTGGCGCGCTGATGCTGCCCTGGGCGTTGGCGTCCGCACTGGGCATTGCCCTGAGCCGTTACCGGTTCAATCGGTGGGGGCCCAAACCCTTGCTTGTGGCAGGCATGAGCGCGCAGGCACTTGGCATCGCCTTGTTGATCCACATGCAGGACGGCCCACTCTGGTTGCCCATGGCACTTTATGCACTGATGGGGTTTGGCGGCAGCCTGTGCAGCAGCACGGCACAGAACACGGCATTTATTGACGTACCCGCTGAACACATGGCCCACGCCAGCGCGTTATGGAACCTCAACCGGCAGTTGAGCTTCCTGCTCGGCCCGGCGCTGATGATGGCGCTGTTCGGTGCCTTGAGCACACTCACCTCGACGTCCCACGCCTTTGCCCTATGCTTTGGCATCGGTTGTGGATTGACGCTGGTGCCGCTCATTCCCGCTTTACGCCTTGATACCCCACGCGTGCTGGCCTTGCTGGCACCCTGACCCAAGAGAATGTGATGACTGAGTACACGCGCTACTTCGACCTTGTCAAAGAAACCCATGTTGAGATTGAAGGCTGGTTTTCCGGGCTCGAACCGGGGGTACTGCCAACATTGCTGGGACGTTTCTCACCGCAGTTTTCGATGATCACGCCCAGCGGCAATGCGCTCGACGTGAACAGTATGCAAGACCTGTTTGAACCGTTACGTGGTACCCGAGCGGAGCTGAAGATCACCGTCAGCGAATTCGAGGGCATTGCCTGTTACGCAGGCGGGGCGGTCATCCGTTATCGCGAAGTACAAGAAGAACCCAACGGCAAGCGGACCGACCGGCGGGCCACCGCCGTGTTTGAGCAAGACGCCAGCGGCGCTGTGCACTGGCGTCATTTGCATGAGACGTTTTGCGCGGGCTAATTCTTTAGTGCTCGGGATGCTCGTCAACGTCATCCTGTTGCACGATCACCGTGCAGGTGGTGCCGGCGGCGAGCAGGAAACCCTCGGGGATTTCGTCGATGTGGATACGCACCGGCACCCGCTGGGCCAGACGCACCCAGTTGAATGTCGGGTTAACGTCGGCCACCAGCTCGCGGCTTTCGGGGTTATCCCGGTCGTAGATGCCGCGCGAGATGCTTTCGACGTGGCCTTTGAGCACTTCGCCGCTCATCATTTGCAGTTCGGCTTTATCACCCACACGAATGTGCGGCAGTTTGGTTTCTTCGAAGAAGCCATACACCCAGAACGAGTCTTTATCGACCACCGCCATTTTCGGATCGCCGACCCGTGCGTAGTCGCCACGGTGCACATTCAGGTTGGTGACGTAACCATCGACCGTGGCCAGCACTTTGGTGCGCTTGAGGTTGAGCTGCGCGGCATCGAGCTGGGCCAGGGCATGCTGGTAATCGGCCAGGGCCGAATCAGCGATGTTGCTGGCGTCGTCACGGTTTTCCTTTGAGATCACCAGGTTGTCCATGTCCGCCCGGCGATGGGCGTTGAGCTTGCGCATCTCCCAGGTGGCCTTGCGCGAGGCAACGAGCGACTGGGCCTGTTTGACGGCAATTTCGTAATGCTCGGGGTCGATTTCCAACAGCACATCGCCCTTTTTCACCAACTGGTTGTCCTTGACCGGTACGTTGACCACGTACCCGTTAACATCGGCCGCGACGTTGATGATGTCGGCGCGCACCCGGCCATCGCGGGTCCACGGGGTATTCATGTAATGCACCCACAGGGTTCGGCCAATCCATATCGCAAGGGCCAAAACCAGCAAGGTGGCAAGCAGGCTGAAGAACTTTTTCATCGGATCGGTCTCAACGGTAAACAGTGAGCGCCATGGCGCCAAAAAGACAAGCAAACAGGCTCAGGCGCAACAACGCCGGGTGCCAGAAGAAGCGGTACAAGTCGTAGCCGGAAAACAGTCGGTCAAAGCCCCACGCCAACCCCGCCGCGATAAAAAACATCAGGGTCATGGTGGGCATATAGACGCCGTGGAAGGCGATTTCACGAGGCATGTTCAAGTCCTTGCGGCTGCGCGTATGCAGCCAGCGGCGATTGCGGATCCAGCAGTGAGGTACGAATGAAGTGCAGGTAACTTTGCACCCGGACCAACGCCGAAGTGTCGAAGTTGCGGGCAAACGGTTCATCGGTTGCCTGCACCCGGCCGATGGCATGGTCAACGGCGATCAGGGCGCGTTCCAGGTTGCTTTCGCCGGGGCTGATAAACAGGCGCACCAGCGCTCGGCCCATGACGCGGATCGCCTGTCGCCAGGGCTGAGATTCGGCGTACGCCGGGTGAACCGGCAAAATCGCTTGTTCTTTGCGCAATTCAATAATCGCGTGGCCCACTTCCAGCACCACAAACATCCAGCGCAGCAATGTGCGTTGCACTTGCGGCTGACCGGCGGCCAGGCCGTAGGCCTGATTCATCAGGTCGCGGGTGCGGCTTTCGAGACTGGAACTCAAGCCTTTTAACTTGCCACTGATGGCGTACACCACTTGCTCGCGCAAGTCTTGCTCCAGACGGCTCCATAACCAGCGGCTGTTGGGCGGCAGGATGATTGCGCCCGCTGCGGCGCAGACCAGCATGCCGATGACCATCGCGATGTAGTCGTTGATGAACTGGTACGGGTTATAGACGGTCAGGTTGTCCGGCACCGAGCCGGTACTGAAGAAAATCAGCAAGCCCAGCCCTACACCGGCGTAATTGGCGCGCGAGGTGAGAAAGGAGCCGAGCATGATGACCGGCGTCAACACCAGGCACAGCAACGGAAAACCGTCGACGTGGGGCAATACGAAGAACATTTCGAAAAAGCCCACTATCGCGCCGATGAACGTCCCGCAGGCCATTTGAAATGCCATGCGTTTGGGGTTCGGCGTCGCAGCAGACAGGCCCACCGTGGCTGCGGCAATCAGGGTCATGGTGGCGCCGCTGGGCCAGGCGGTCATCACCCAGTACGTGCCCAGCACCACCAGAATGAACGAGGCGCGGATGCCCGAGGCCGCCGCCGACCACCAGTTGGTTTGCGAAATAAACGGCTGGTCCCAGCGCTCCCGCTCGTGGGTGTGATCGGCCAGCGAGGCGTGGGTCAGCGCATAGCTGAGCATGTCGTCGACAAAGCGGTACAACAGCTCATACGCCGTGTTGAAGTCCAGGAAGTCCGAGGGGCTAGGGTCGGTCTCCAGAAATTTGACCCGCAGATTGCGTACGTGCTCCGGCAAACCGGCCTTGAACGCAGCCAGTTGTTCGGCCAGCACAGCGGCGTCCTTGTCGGTCAGCGAGCGGCCGCTGTAGGTGTCGAGCAACTGCGCCAGCAGCTCCAGCTCCGGTTCAATGGCTCCCACCACTTGCACCACGCCACGACTGCGCAGACGGGCCAGCAATTGGTGCAGCGCGTTGAAGCGCGTGGTGATGGCCATGAACTCGCTGTTAAGACGGCTCAGGCGGCCACTGCGACGGCGCATGTGCGGGTCTTCGAACACGGTCACGCTGCGCATGCCTTCAAGCCCGACACTTTCGCCGATGAAGCGCACGTTACTGGCTTCGTAGTCTTCCTGGGTCGACTGGCCGCGCAAGCCCTGCGCCACGAAACCGGCAAATACGCCGAAGCGCTGGTACAAGGCGTTGTGCATCGCCGCGCCTGCGGTTTTGGGCAGGATCGCGGCACTGATTACTGTTGAGCAAAGGATCCCGAGCGAGATTTCCAGCACCCGCCACACCGCGGCCATAAACGCGCCATCAGGGTGCGCCAGCGCGGGCAAGCCCACCATTGCAGCGGTGTAACCGGCCAGGACAAAGCCATAGGCGCGGAAGTTACGGCAGCGTGCGGCACCGGCCGAGCAGATGCCAACCCAGATCGCCATGGCCCCCAGAAACAACGCCGTGTTCTGGGCGAATAAGGCAATCAGCGCGACCATCACCGCCGAGCCGGTCAGGGTGCCTAAAAATCGATAAAAACTTTTGGCGAATACCTGACCACTTTGCGGTTGCATCACGATGAACACGGTGATCATTGCGGTACGCGGCTGCGGCAACTCCAGGCGCATGGCCAGCCACAGGGTCAAAAACGCTGCGACCAGCACTTTGAAAATATGCACCCAGGTCACGCCATCGCTGCGTGCCCAGTCAAAAAAGCCGCGGCGCCATTCCAGCGAATACAGCCAGCGCACCGGGGCGGGCAAATGGTTCATCTACAGGCTCTCAGAATTAGCCATCAGGGGTTTGGACGTCATGGGGTGCTAACGGTCATCAATGGTTGAAGATCGCCATCACCGCAGGCGGTTTGTCCGGGACGTAACGGTCGTCTTTGGGCACGTCGTTACCTGCCCCGAGGCCGCCACCCAACGCAGTCACCAGCTCGGCGTGAGCACTCAGGCGCGCGGCCTGAACCTGCTGCTGGATCTGTTGCTGTTTGAACAGCAGGGTTTGTGCGTTGAGCACGTTGAGGTAGTCGGTCAGGCCGCGCTGGAAAGCGACCATGGCGATGTCGTAGGTTTTCTGCGCCGCTTCAACCGACTCGGTGGCGAATGCTTGCTGTTTGTCCATCGACTCACGTTTGATCAACTGATCCGAAATGTTCTTGAGCGCAGTGACCAGCGTCTGGTTGTACTTGGCCACGGCCATGTCATAGCCGCCAGACGCAACGCCCAGTTCGGAGCGCAATCGGCCGCCATCGAAGATCGGCAGGGTGATGGCCGGGCCCACGTTGTAAGTGAGCTTTTTACCGGTCAGGAACTCCAGAGCCCCACCACCGGTGGCCATGAAACCGATGCTGCCGACCAAATCGACGTTAGGGTAAAAACCGGCATGGGCGACGTCAATACCGCGTGCTTGAGCGGCCACTTCCCAGCGGCTGGCGACCACATCAGGGCGTTGACCCAGCAATTGGGCCGGCAAGGCCGACGGCAATTTGAGTGCGGTGCCCAAGGCCAGTGTCGGGCGTTTCAAACGGGCGCCTTCGCCCGGACCTTTACCTGCCAATGCGGCCAACTGATTTCGGGTCAGGGCGATTTCTTCTTCTTGCGCATCGATCTGACGGTGAATCTCAGGCAATGGTGCTTGCGCCTGACTCACTTCGAAATGCGTGCCGATGCCGCCATCCAGACGCTTTTGCGCCAGATCGAGGATCTGCTCCTGTTGGTGCAGGGTCGATTCAATAATGTCGAGCTGGGCATAGTGCAGCGACAACTGGATATAGGCGCGCACCACGTTGTTCTGCAATTCAAGCTGGGCTTGACGAGCTTCTGCGGCACTCATGTGCGCCATGTCCACGGCCTGTTCGGTGGCATTGCTTTCGCGGCCCCACAAGTCGAGGGCAAAGCTAAAGCCCAGCGCCGCGTTGTTGTCCCAGGTAGTGGAATTGTCCAGCGCGCCCGGCCCATAGAATTGATCAGACGGCCAGTTATGGCGTTTGAGGGTCGACTCGCCATTGATTTGCAGCGACTCGGCAGACTCCGCCACACCCGCCATGGCCTTGGCCTGACGCACGCGAGCGGCCGCCATGGCCATGGTAGGACTGCCCTGCACCGCGAGGCTGATCCAGGCATCCAGTTGGGGGTCGCCATAGGCGTGCCACCATTGAGCCTTGGGCCAGTTTGCGTCTTTTGCGGCGGCTTGAATTGCCTCATCCGTGGCCAACGTATTGGCGGGCATCATTTGGCTTTTGGGGCCGATGCCACCGAAACCGATACAGCCGTTTAATGCTAACGATAAAGCCAGAACACTGAGGGCTTTAAGCTCTCTGCTGATGCGACGCGGCACTGCTGCAAATTCCTGCATGAGGGGGGGAGGAGGCTTGAGTCGGATAAGTCTATGGGTTGGCAGAGGCAACGATAAGCTGGCATAACTGTGAATCTTTATTACCGTTATCAGGATAATCCGTTGGTCGAATGCAGAACCCTCGGTAAACACTGAAACTTCATGTCACAATTTGTTGCTGTCTACGTTGTTGTTGTCCCTTTTATTGCCCTCTGAGAGCACCCCATGGACACCTTGCAAAACATGCGCGCGTTCAGTTGCGTGGCTGAAGCCGGAAGTTTTACGGCTGCAGCCGCCATGCTGGATACCACCACCGCCAACGTGTCGCGCGCGGTCTCGAACCTTGAGGCCCACCTGCAAACCCGACTGTTGAACCGCACCACCCGACGCATCGCCCTGACCGAAGCGGGTAAGCGGTATTTACTGCGTTGCGAGCAGATTCTGGCCTATGTAGAAGAAGCCGAAGCAGAAGCCAGCGACGCCCATTCGCGCCCTGCCGGGCAATTGAAAGTGCACACCATGACCGGCATCGGTCAGCACTTTGTGATCGACGCCATTGCGCGCTACCGCAAGACCCACCCGGACGTGACATTCGACCTGACCCTGGCCAATCGGGTGCCGGACTTGCTCAACGAAGGTTATGACGTGTCCATCGTGCTGGCCAGCGAGCTGCCGGACTCGGGTTTTGTGTCCCAGCGTTTGGGCATTACCTACAGCATCGTGTGCGCCTCACCGGGTTACGTGAAAGCCAACGGCACCGCGACCAAGCCCAGCGACCTGCTCAATCACGCCTGCCTGCGGTTGGTTAGCCCGGTCATTCCTCTGGATAAATGGGTGTTCGACGGCCCTGAAGGCCAGGAAATGGTGCTGATTAACACCTCACCGTTTTTGGTCAACTCGGCTGACGCGATGAAAACCGCGATCACCAGCGGCATGGGGGTTGGCGTATTGCCGGTGTACGCGGCTATCGACGGCCTTCGCAACGGCACGTTGGTGCGCATGCTGCCCAAGTACCGCTCGCAGGAACTGAACCTCTACGCCATCTACCCGTCGCGTCAGTACCTGGATGCGAAGATCAAAACCTGGGTCGAATACCTGCGCGGTTCACTGCCTGAAATTCTGACCGCGCATCAGACAGAGCTGGCGACTTATAGCTGAAAAGGGGTCTCCCGCCCCGGCCCTCTCCCCTGCGAGCGGGCCGGGGTGAGGTCTCCAGGCGCTGCAATATTCAGCCATGAATGTTAGCGTGCTCACCTTCCCGACAGCCGATGAGCCTTGTTCCGATGAGCCTTTCCAGCACAAAGAAAACCGTTCTCGCCTTCAGCCGCGTTACCCCCGAGATGATTGAGCGCCTGCAAGAGGATTTCAACGTCATCGCGCCCGATCCCACGCTGGGCGATATCAATGAACAGTTCAATCAGGCCCTGCCCCATGTGCACGGTTTAATCGGCGTCGGCCGCAAACTGGGTCGCAAGCAACTGGAAAACGCCGGGCAACTGGAGGTAGTGTCCAGCGTGTCGGTGGGTTACGACAATTACGACGTCGACTACCTCAATGAGCGTGGAGTCATGCTCACCAACACCCCGGACGTGCTCACCGAAAGCACTGCCGACTTGGGTTTCGCCCTGATCATGAGCAGCGCCCGCCGGGTCGCCGAGCTGGATGCCTGGACCAAGGCCGGCCACTGGAAAGCCAGTGTGCCCCCAGCCTTGTTCGGTTGCGATGTGCATGGCAAAACCCTGGGGATCGTGGGGATGGGCAACATCGGCGCCGCCGTGGCACGCCGAGGTCACTTCGGCTTCAACATGCCGATCATTTACAGCGGCAACAGCCGCAAGCCCGCGCTTGAGCAAGCGCTGGGCGCGCAATATCGCAGCCTGGAACAGTTGCTGGCCGAAGCCGACTTTGTGTGCCTGGTGGTGCCGTTGAGCGAGAAAACCCACCACCTGATCGGCCAGCGTGAATTGAAGCTCATGAAGCCAAGCGCGGTGTTGGTGAACATTTCCCGCGGCCCGGTGGTGGACGAAGCTGCGCTGGTCGAAGCCTTGCAAAACGGCACGATTCGCGGCGCCGGGCTGGACGTATATGAAAAAGAGCCACTCAGCGACTCGCCGCTGTTCCAGCTCAAAAACGCCGTCACCCTGCCCCATATCGGCTCCGCCACCCACGAAACCCGCGAAGCCATGGCCAATCGTGCAGTGGCCAACTTGCGCAGCGCGCTGCTTGGGGAACGTCCTCAAGATCTGGTCAACCCGCAGGTGTTCAAAGGCTGACGCCTCGCAGCTTCACGCCACTTTGGCCTGCAACACCGACGGTGCGGGCTTGCGGAACACCAGCACGTTGCCGAGCATCACCAGCACCAGGCCCATCAGGGCCGGTGCTGTCCACTGATAGCCTTCGGCAAAGGCCGACACATTCAGCGCCACCAACGGGAACAGCACCGTGCAATAGGCGGCGCGCTCCGGGCCCATGCGCCCTACCAGCGTCAAGTAAGCCGTAAAGCCGATCACCGATCCGGGAATCACCAGGTACAGCAACGAGCCGACATAGCGGGTGTTCCATTCCATGTCGAACGGGATGCCCCGTATCGCGCAGTACAGCGCCAGCATACTTGCCCCATAGAGCATCCCCCAGGCGTTGGTGGTCAGGGGTTTGAGGCCCGCCTTTTGTTGCAGGCTCGACAGCAGGTTGCCTGCCGAAAAACACATCGTCCCCAGCAAGGCCAGTCCCAACCCCAGCAAGGTGGCGGGCGTGGCCGTGTGCGCGCTCAGCTCGGGCCAGAACAGAAACCCCAAGCCCAGCATGCCCAACCCACCCCCCAGCAACACGTTGCGGGCGATTTTCTGCTTGAAGAAGATCCGCGCGTTTAACGCGTTCCATACCGTGGCCGTGGAAAACACCACCGCGATCAACCCCGTGGTCACCCATTGGCTGGCGGTCAAAAAACACAGGAAGTTCACGCAAAACAGGCACAGCCCCTGCGCGAGACAAATCAGGTGCCCGCGCCGGTTCATGACCTGCAATTTACGGCTGAGCAACAACAGCGCAAACAGCACCAACGCCGCCAGCCCAAAGCGATAAACGATGGATACCGGGATCGCCACGACGCCCAGTTGCAGCTTGAGGGCGATCCAGGTGGTGCCCCAGATCAATACGGTCAATAAGTACAGGGACAAGTTCATGGCGCACTCCTGAAAAAGGCGTTCAGTGTGCCGCCGCTTCGGTGGACGCACTTGCAGATTCTTGCGCTTTTGTTGTGCGGGGGCTGGCAGTGCGTACCCGCAGGAGTAGGATGCAAAACGTTGGAGAACTGACCATGCCTGCTTTCGATACCCTGCAAGTGTTTCAATCCATGAGCCGCTCGCCCAATGCTCGCCTTGAGCACAGTGCCGAGCTCGGTGACGGCATGGCCGCAGCCCTATGGACCAACCATCACGACGCCCGTGACTACGAAGCGCCGCCCCATCACACGTTGTCGTGCTACATCTCGGGTGGCACCGGTACGTTTCGCCGTGACCAGCCGGGCGCCAAGGGTGCGCCGGGCAAACTCTGCGTGTTGCCCGCCGAGCATGCTTCAGCCTGGGTAATCAACGGCGCAATTCGCCTGGCCCATGTGTACGTCAGTCAGGAGCAATTCGCACTCGGTTGCATGCGCTTACTGGACACGGAACCGCGCACCCTGCAATTGCGCGAGTTCACGTTTCTGGACGATGCTCAGCAGACTCAGCGCTTTCATCAATTGTTGAAACTCAACTGGGCCGAACCGGGGGAGCGCCTGCTGACCAGCAGCCTGGCCAATGAATTGCTCGATCACGCGGTACTGAGTCAGGTCGGGAGGCGCGACGGCTTGCAACTCAAGGGCGGGCTGGCAGCGTATCAACGTCGCCACCTGGTCGAAATCATCGAGCAGCAATTGGCCGAGCCGTTAAGCATCGGCCAACTGGCAGCGCAGTGCGCGTTGTCGCCCTATCACTTCGCGCGGATGTTTCGCGAAAGCTTCGGTGTCGCGCCGCACCAATACGTCTGCGCGAGACGGCTGAACCGGGCACAGGATTTACTGCGCCACAGCCCCCTGGCGCTGGGCGAGATTGCACTGGCCTGCGGTTTTGCCAGCGCCAGCCACTTCACCCATCGGTTCAAGCAAGCCCTGGGGGCAACGCCGGGGCAGTACCGCGCGGCGTTCAGGCCCTGAGGGATTAAAACGCCAGGGTGCTTGCCACCGAGATTTGCCGCGCGTCGCCCATGGAGACAAACGTGCGGCTCGCCGCCGAGGTGTAGTACGTGCGGTCGAAAAGGTTTTTGATGTTGAGTTGGAGTTTGACCTTTTGCCCTTCAACCCGGGTGTCGTAGGTGGCAAACGCGTCAGCCACGGTGTAACCCGGCAGATCAAAATCGTTGAGCGCATCCCCGGCCCGCTCGCCTACATAACGGGCACCGGCCCCCACGCGCAATTTATCGCCGCCCACGATCGTGCCAACGTCATACACCGCCGACAGCGAGCCGCTGTTTTTCGCCACATTTTGCAGGCGCATGCCTTTGTAAACCGGGTCCTTGGTGACTTCGGCATCGGTGTAGGCATAGCTGCCGATCAGGCTCCACTGCTCACTGAGCTGACCACTGACATCCAGTTCCAGCCCCCGCGAGCTAACTTCCCCGGCGGCTGAATACACAGTGTCTTCACCCACGGTGGTCGAAACCAGCACGTTGCGTTTTTTGATGTCATACAACGCCAGCGTGCCAGTGAGGCGCCCCGGCATATCGAGTTTGGCGCCCACTTCCCACGACTTGGCCTGCTCGGGCGCAATGGCCGAGTCCAGCACCACGCCACCGGTCAACGGGGCGATGGTGGAGTTGGGCTTGAATGACTCGGTGTAGCTGCCATAGAACGACAGCTCATCGGTGTAGCGGTACACCAGCCCGGCGCGCGGTATCCATTTTTGGCCGTTGGTGTCGGTGTTGGCCTTAAAGGGGCGGCCTTTGCCTGCCAGTTGGTCGTATTTCTGGAAACGACCGCCTGCGACGAAAATCCATTGGTCGGTGAGGTGAATCGAGTCCTGCAAGAACAGCGAGTCGCTGCGCAGCAGGTCTGTCTGATTGCTATCACTGGCGCTGACCGTGGTGCCAGCCACCTCTTTGCCGTACACCGGGTTGAGGTAGCTGAAGGGGTACTTGCTGTTCTGGCGGATCAGGTCGGCGCGATAAATCTTGCGGTACTCATCGTCCAGCCCGAAGACCAGATCGTGCTGCATCCCTGCGGCCTGTACCTTGCCTTGCAGGCTGACCGTGGCAAAACGGTCGGTGGTGATTGCACCCTGGGTGCCATCCATTTTGCGTGTCAGTGTGCCGGTCTTGGGGTCGACTGCCGTGACCCGCACCTGACTGGCGTCGTAGGTCTCTCGGTTCCAGCTGTAGCCGACGTGGGTTTTCCAGTCATCGTTGAGGTCGTGATCGACGTCGAGTCGATACAGGTCCGAGCGCCCTTCCATGTTGTTGAAGGGCTCGTCCAGGCGACGGGTGGCGGGGATGTCCAGCGGGTGATTGGTGGCCGGGTTAATGGCCGTCCCGCGGTCAAAGGGCGAGAGGAATTCGCGGTGTTCATAGGCCAGCAACACCTGGGTGTTATCGCCATACCACGCCAGCGAAGGCGCGATCAGCGTCTCGCGGTGCGTACCAAAATTGCGCCAGTAATCCTCGTCTTCGTGATCAACAATCATGCGATACGCCAGCCCTGACGCGCCCAGCGCGCCGGTACTGTCAAAGCTGCCACCGCTGCCATTCTTGCCCGACCCATAGGTCGAACCGCGCACAGTCAATGCGTTGGAGTGCTCCAGCTGCGGCTTTTTGCTCACCACGTTGACCACACCGCCGGGGTCTTGGATGCCATATAACAATGAGGCCGGGCCTTTGAGCACTTCGACCCGGTCCGCGGTGGCGTTCAGCGCCCGGCCCTGCACGACCGGCATGCCGTCGCGCATGATCGAACCGTCGCGGTTATCACCGAACCCGCGCTTCATCACCGAATCCTGGGTGCTGCCCAGCGTGTTGCCCTGGGTAATGCCGCTGATGTTATTCAGCGCATCATCCAGGTTGCGCGGCGCCTGATCGCGGATCACCTGTGCGGCCACCACGTTGACGGTTTGCGGGATCTCCATGCTGTCGCCCTGCCCGCGCATGACCGAGGTTACAGCTGGCGGCTGGTAGCTGGTGTCGTCCTGGGCCAACGAGGTGATGCTGGTGGCCCCGAGGTTCAAGGCCCCTGCGGTCGGCGCAGGTTCAAGGGCGAACGTGTGGGCATCGGTGCGGCGGGCATGCAAGCCCGAGTTGGCAAGCAGTTGTTGCAGCGCCTGTTCAGCACTCAGATTGCCCTTGATGGCTGGGGCATGCAGGCCATACGGCGCTTCGTCGGTGTACACCACGCTCAGGCCGGTCAGGCGGCTGAAGTCATTCAAGGCTTGCGGCAGGGGCTCTGCGGGCAGTTTGAACGCAAACTGCGCCTCGCTGCGGGGCGCCGGGGTATCAACCGCCATGGCCACACTCAACGGGCTTATCGCCAGACCAGTCATCAACAGCGCCGATGCGCCCAACCACTGTTTAACCGAACTGCGTTGCGCTGACGTTGCCTTGGACTTCATGTTCATGACCTGTGTGCCGACCTGATACGGAATGCGAATTTTTCGCATTTTCAAGCACTACACGGATGGGAAAAGGGTTTACCTCACCCTGGACTGAAAAAAATGTGCGAACGTTTGCCGCCGAGGACGGTGTTAACGCAATACGATCACTCGCCCAAACACTGTGTGCTGTTCAAACCCCAGCACACCTTGCAGCGAATTAAGTACCGCACGCGGATCATGGCTTGGGAAACTGCCGCTGATGCGGCGGTTGGCCAATTCGCTATTCAACAGCACGATCTGCCCCGGAAAATAACGCCGAAGGTCGGCCACCACGTCCGCCAACGGGGTTTTCGAATAAGTCAGCCAGCCCGACCGCCACCCCAGCCGAGCGTTGCTGTCGACGCCCTGGACAGCGCCTGACACCCCGGCGCCATAGGCCACCTGCTGATCGGCGCCGAGTATCTGCTGTGGCGCGTCTGGACTCGCCTTCACGGCCACGCGCCCGGACAACACGGTTACCTGCGCGCCTTCAGGTCGCAACCGCACCTCAAAGGCTGTGCCCAACACCCGCGCTTCGCCTTTATCGGCGTCCACGATAAAAGGCTCGCCCGTGTGGGTGACATGGAAAAACGCCACGCCTCGGCGCAATTGCACGTGGCGCTCACCCGCGCTGAAATTCACGGCAATGGCGCTGTCGGCATCCAGCGTGACCTGCGATTGGTCCGCCAGTGTGAGGGTACGAACCTGACCCGGCGCGCTGACATAATCAGCGCCCAGATCGTCCATCCAGCGCACAGGTTGCCATCCGGCGAATACCCCCACCATCAGCAGCAGGCAAGCGGCCACGGCCAGGCCACTGGACCATTGCCAGGCGCGACTGCGTTTGGATACGTTCATGGCCAACAAATAGCGCTGCATGGCCAGCGCCTCTTCCTCGGCCAACTGGCTGGCTGCCACTTCGCTCAACTCCCACACCACTTGCGCCTGCGCGTACGCCTCGGCATGGGCCGGGTCGGCGTGCAGCCAGCGGCTGAAGGTGGCCTGATCGCCACTGTCGGGCTGGTCGTGCAACACGCTCAACCATGCCAGCGCGGTGCGCTCTTGTTCGGGCGTCACCTCAATAGTGGAACGGTTCATCACGGCGCTGTCCCTGTCGGCGGCTCACGCAGGCTGGCCTTGCAGGCCTCAAGGGCGCGCATCATATGTTTTTCCACGGCGCTTTGGGACACACCCATGACCTTGGCGATCTCGGCATAGGTGCGGCCATGGATGCGGTTGAGTAAAAAAATATGCCGCGTGCGCTCCGGCAAACTGCGCAAGGCGGCTTCTACCTGGCGCAAGTCATTGCCCGCCTCAAGCGCAGCCTGCGGTTCGCAGCCCGAGCTGTCCGGGTCTTGCTGCCATTGCTGGTTGATCCGCCCGCGTGAGCCTTCGCTGCGCAAATGGTCGATGGCGATATTGCTCGCGCAACGCAGCAAGTAAGTGCCCAATTCCTCGACCTGCACCAGCGGGCGACGCCAAAAACGCACAAACAAATCCTGCACCAAGTCCGCCGCCGTGGCCCGACATCCCACGCGGCGACTGACCAAAGCTTCCATTTGCGGGCGCTGGGTGAGAAACACCTGAAGGAAATGCGCACGTCCATGGCGCGATTCGCTCTCGGGGCCTTCCTGATGTTGAGGAGGATTCATGGGCGTCGAAGGTGGGTTAAAAAGGAAAGCGATACTAATGATAAATATTCTCATATGCAAAAGCAGATGACTGATTTCATTCGGTTGCGCCACCGCCAGCGCCATTCAAAGGTGCGGTCTTGCAGGCAACTTCAGCACCGAACAAGCACGCGATGAGGGTAACGAGGCATTTAGCCTGCAACCGGCAAGCACGGCCGCTGCACCTGCAAGCATCGAGCTGGACGCCTCCACGGTCGTCGGCGGCGGGTTGGCCGAGGCAGCGCAAAGCGATGTGTTCGAACACCCCGGCAGCCACGACATGGCCATGAACGTCGCCATTCGTTGCGAAATGATTGAACAGCAGCAGACCAACCTGCTGACCAACGTCAAACACAAGGGCAAGTACGTGGGCGAACCGCGCACCCTGTACCTGCAGACATCTGTCGCATTTTGATATAAACCCGCAAAGGCCCGGCCAGCCGGGCCTTTGTTGCCGCCAAAGGCTGACGCCGATCACAAGGTGAGGTATTTGCTGAAAATAGTGCTTGAAATATTTGCTCATCGGCTCAAACACTGTAACTGAGCGATGACGATGAACCTTTGACCACTCGAGGCCGTCACAACTCACTCGAGCAAGCTGAAATAAGGGAAGCATTATGCAAATTAACGTCTTTTCCGATAAACACATCGACAGCGACAAACGCACTCAGGAATGGGTACAAGCAACTGTTGAGGCCACGCTCGAACGCCACGCGGAGGACCTGACTCGGGTCGAAGTGCACCTCAGTGACGAGAATGGCGGTAAGTCCGGTCCCAAAGACAAACGCTGCAAAATGGAAGCACGCCCAAAAGGTCATCAACCGATTTCCGTCTCCCAGGACGCTGATTCGCTGACGCAAGCAGTCGAAGGCGCTGCTGCAAAACTGGAGAACGCACTGGAACACCTGTTCGGCAAACTGCGTGGCAAGCATTCCCCAAAACTGGCCGTTGAAGGGTTTGAAGAAAAAGAACCCAAAGAAAGCGCTGACGATTTGCTTGAAGAAGAGTTTTTGGAGAAAGAAAAAGAACTCGACAAAATCAGCTGATCTAGCCAAAAGAACGCACTAAAAAAGGGCGGGCCTACTTCGGTAGGCCCGCCCTTTTTCGTGTGCCGCGTAGGGCGTTATAGCTCGCCTTTTTCGACTTCCGGGTGTTCACCGGAACCCGCACCGGTCTTGCGGTGCGGATTTTCGATCTTCACGGACGGGAACTGCGAAGAGGCGTACCTCACCACCAGAATCGCAAACGCCAGCAACAAGATCGCGCCCGTCAAATACACAACGCCCATGTCTGGCGGGTTGTGATGCGACACGTTGGAAATCAGCAATCGGGTCAACGCCGTGATCGCCACATAAATCAGAAACCGCACCGGCATGTGATTGGTCTTGAAGTAAATCCCGACCATTGCGCCCAGTTCGAGGTAGATAAACAGCAGCAGGATGTCATCAATGCTGATATTGCCCTTCTCCACCATCTGTAAAAATTCCATCACGGCTGCCCAGGCCGTCACCGCGCCAATAGCGAACAACGCCAGGTAATGGAAGGTTTCGACAAACAGGTTGCCCATCGACTCGGCCAGTTCATGGACCTGACGCCGTAGCTTTTCGGCTTTATTCACTCTCACGATGCAGCTCCTTGAAACGACTCGAACGGATAATCCGCGGTGCTTATGACATTTTCTGCATGCAGAAAAAAGGCCAGCACCGCGAATGAGAAGGTGGCCGGGCGCCATTAGGCACGTCCGGCCGGCGTATCACTCGCCAATTGCAGCTAGAGTAAAAAAGCCGCTATTCAAATGCTGGCGATTGGCTTATCCTTTTAGCTGTATATAAATACAGTAATCGCAAGACAACTTATCGTGAAGGCATATGAGGTGGTAAATGGCCGTCGAAGTGGTATACCGCAGCAGCCGAGATCTGGAGCGTTTGTTCATGGATAAAGCCGAAGCTGACCGTCATGACAAAATGCTGGAGCTGGCAGAGTTACTGGCTGAAGTACTGCAAAAAGCTGTGCCGTCCTTGAACGAACAGCAAGTCGAAGAAGCAGGCATCTACATGGCGAAAAATCGCGATATTTTTGCCAAAGCCTTCAAGAGCCAGCCAGACGCGTTGTCTGAGCTGCTGACCGACAGCGAGTAAACACCCGCAGCCGTCACCGGGCTCTCGCCATTGGGCAGAGCCCGACCTTGTGACGCGCCAGCAAGACGGTCATTCGCCGAACAACATTTTTTTCGCCAGTTGATCCGACACCCTTGCCGGTGAGCGTTTTTCGGCCTGAGCGTGGGCATAGATGCCGGTCAGTCGCTCGCTGATGCGCAGCAGTTGCTGGTTGATGGCTTCAGGTTGCGCCCCTTGATGGGTCAACGCCATGAAGATCAACCCACCCGAATTGATCACGTAATCCGGTGCATACAGAATGCCTCGGCGCTCCAGTTGGTCACCCACTTGCAAATTGGTCAGCTGGTTGTTGGCGCACCCCGCCACGGCCGAACAGCGCAGTTGCGCCACGCTGTGCCAGTTGAGCACACCGCCCAGCCCACACGGCGCAAGAATGTCGCACGGGGTACTGAGCAATGCTTCCGGGGCAACCGGATGCGCGCCCAGTTGATCCATGGCCAGTCGCACTTTGCCCGGGTCTGTGTCGCTGACCAAGAGCTCGGCGCCTGCTGCGTGCAGTTGTTCTGCAAGAGCAAAGCCGACCTTGCCCAAGCCCTGAATCGCCACCCGCAGCCCTTCAAGGTTGTCGCTGCCCAGTCGCCATGACGCCGTGCTGCGAATCCCCGCGAACACCCCCATCGCTGCATGAGGCGAAGGGTCGCCTGCCGCGGTGGTGCTGGTGACGTGCTGTGTGTATTGAGCGATGCAATCCATGTCCGCCGTTGATGTACCGCTGTCGATGGCCGTGATATAGCGCCCGTCCAGTTGTTCGACACAACGACCGAACGCCTCAAACAGGGCTGCGCGGCTTTCAACATGAGGGGCTCGCATAATGACGGCTTGGCCGCCGCCCGCAGCCAGCCCGGCCAGTACCGCCTTGTAACTCATGTCTTGAGCCAGGCGGACCGCATCGTTGATCGCACTTTCGTCATCGGGGTAAGCCAGATAACGGCAACCGCCCAGTGCAGGCCCCAATTGGCTGTTGTGAATGGCAATCACCGCTTTTAGCCCGGTGACAGGGTCGACACTAAGGTACAGCGACTCCAGACGAGCGCTTTGCATGAGAGCAAACATGTTCCAGCCCTCGAGAGGTGACAGGTAATGGCCAGTATAGGCGTCGCCTGAAATATCGTTGAAGTACGCAGGCATAAGCCCGAACAACCTGTGAGGTTTCGGGCATATGTTGCCGTGCTCAGACCGGGGTATCGGGCTGCCGTGACGGGTGCGCCTGGATGAACGCAGGGTGTTGGGCAGCCAGTCGTGCCACGCGCGCGATGCGGGGCAAATCTGCCAGCGACACACTAAAACGCTCGGCTGCATACACCTGTGGAATCAGGTACACATCCGCCAGACCCGGCTGCGGGCCAAAGCAAAAATCGCTGTCGCCAATCAATTGCTCGACGGCCGCCAACCCTGACGAGATCCAGTGAGTGATCCACTGCGTGACGTGCGCTTCATCTTGCTCCAAAGCCCGCAATTGATTGAGCACGCTGACGTTGTGCAACGGATGAATATCGCAGCCGATCACACTCGCCACGCCGCGTTCATGGGCGCGGGTGATCAGGTTGGCAGAGAGCAGCGGCGGCTGCGGATAACGCTCTTCGAGGTACTCGATGATTGCCGGGGATTGCGTCAGCACATCGCCCTCATCGGTGCGCAAGGCCGGTACGCGGCCTTGTGGATTGAGCTTCAGGTATTGAGGCTGCCGATGCTCACCGCCCCCGGCCGCGATCAGGTTGACCGCAACCGACTGATAATCCAGCCCCTTGAGCGCCAGCGCGATACGCACCCGATACGAGGACGTCGAGCGATAGTAGGTAAAGAGTTCCATGACTCGCTCCTTAACGCGCTGCGATCACCTTGCCACGGCATTCGCCAAAGCCGATCGGGGCAACACCTTCGCGCGTGCAACGGGCACGCAGAATAATTTCGTCGCCGTCTTCAAGGAATTTACGTACCTCACCCGAGGCTAATTCAACCGGGTTTTTTCCGCCCTCGGTGAGTTCCAGCAGGCTGCCCAATTGCGAGCGTTCAGGCCCCGACAGCGTGCCCGAACCAAACAAATCACCGGCTTGCAGTTGGCAACCGTTGACGCTGTGATGCGTCACCAACTGCGCGGCCGTCCAGTACATGTTCAGGGTATTGCTCAGTCCCAGGCGATGAGGTGCCAGGTTTTGCTCGCGCATGGCCTGTGTCAGCAGCAGCACTTCAAGTTCAATGTCGAGCGCGCCATGGGCCTGATCCTGCTCATCCAGCAGGTACGCCAGCGGCTGCGGATCTCCTGCAGGGCGTTTGGGCTGGGCACGGCGGAACGGCTCCAGCGCTTCAGCCGTCACTACCCACGGTGAAATGGAGGTAATGAAACTTTTCGACAGGAAGGGCCCCAACGGCTGATATTCCCACGCCTGAATGTCCCGGGCCGACCAGTCGTTGAGCAGACAGAAGCCAGCGATGTGTTCCCCCGCTTCACTCACTGGTATGGCATCGCCCATCTCATTGCCCTGGCCGATCCAGATGCCCAGCTCCAGTTCGTAATCCAGACGGGCACACGGGCCAAAGCTCGGCTCGCTCTGGCCGGCTGGCAAGGTCTGCCCTTTGGGACGACGCACCTCTGCGCCCGACGCGCGGATAGTGGAAGCTCGACCGTGATAACCAATCGGTACATATTTATAGTTGGGCAACAGCGGGTTATCGGGACGGAACAGCTTGCCGACGTTTTTCGCATGTTCGATGCCCACGTAAAAGTCGGTGTAGTCACCGATTCGGGCAGGCAGGTGCAGTTGGCAATCGGCAGCCAGAGGCAACAGTGTGGCGCTCTGCGCTTCGATTTTTCCACGCAAGGTGCTGCCTTCAACGAACAGTTCGAGCAAGCGCTCGCGCAGCGCGACCCGAGCATTGCGCCCCAATGCGAAGAAAGCATTCAACGTGCCGCCCAGGGTCGCCTCTACCGCCACCTTGGCGTGGCCTTCAAACAGACCGGCCGCCAGCCCCGCTTCCAGGTCCAGGATGTGATCGCCGATGGCAACGCCGCTGCGGGGCGTCGAACCGGCAAGGCTGAACACGCCCAACGGCAAGTTCTGCAACGGGAAATCGCTGTGCCCGTTGGCAGAGGCGATCCAGCTACGGGCAAGAGGGGACTGGGTCATGCTTATCTCCGATTCGGGGTGAAGGTGGCAGGCAAGGAGGCCCAGCACGCGTCGTATTGGGTTTGCAGTTGCGGGCATTCAAGGGCGTATCGGGTCGGACGCAACACTTGGCTGGTCTCGAACATGAAGGCCATGGTGTTATCAATTTTGCTCGGTTGCAGATCTGCCGCAATGGCTTTACTGCAGGTGTCGCCATCCGGGCCATGGGCGCTCATGCAACTGTGCAACGAGGCGCCGCCGGGCAGAAAGCCTTCAGCCTTGGCGTCATAGCTGCCTTGGATCAGGCCCATGAATTCATTCATCAGGTTGCGATGGAACCACGGTGGCCGGAAGGTGTTTTCAGCCACCATCCAGCGAGGCGGGAAGATCACAAAGTCGAGGTTGGCCAGGCCAGGAACGCTGGTGGGCGAGGTCAAAACCGTAAAAATAGACGGGTCGGGATGGTCGAAACTGACCGTACCGATGGTATTGAAACGGCGCAGGTCGTATTTGTACGGCACGTTGTTGCCGTGCCACGCCACCACGTTAAGTGGCGAATGATCCAGCTCACAGCCCCAAAGTTCGCCGAGAAACTTTTGCACCAGCAAAGTGGGTTGCTGACGGTCTTCGTAGTGGGCCACCGGACTCAGGAAGTCCCGCGGGTTGGCCAGACCATTGCTGCCAATCGGGCCCAGATCCGGGAGGCGCAACGGCGCCCCGTGGTTTTCAGCCACATACCCGCGTGCCTGTGCATCCAGCAACTCCACACGGAACTTCAGGCCGCGCGGAATAACAGCAATTTCCAACGGAGCCAGATCCAGCCGCCCTAATTCAGTGGCAATCCGCAGACGCCCTTGCTCAGGAACAATCAACCATTCGCCGTCAGCGTTGAAAAACACACGCTGCATCGAAACAGTGGCGCAATAGTTATAAATGCTGATGCCTGAAGGGTGTTCTGCCGCACTGTTGGCAACCATACCCACCAGACCGTCGATGAAATCCGTGGGTTCGTTGGGGATTGGCAGTGGGTTCCAGCGCAAGCGGTTGGGGGTCACCGGGCCGAGCGTGCGGCCCGTCAGTTGCCGCTCAAGCTTGCTGAATGCAGGGTGATTGGCAGACGGCTGGATGCGATACATCCACGTGCGTCGCGCTTCGCTGCGGGTCATGGTGAAGGCAGTGCCCGACAGTAATTCGGCGTACAGGCCGTAAGGGGCTTTTTGCGGGGAATTCTGGCCAACCGGCAAGGCGCCGGGCAATGCCTCACTGCAGAATTCGTTGCCGAACCCGGATTGATACTCAAGGGTCGACGAAGACGGTTCGAGGTTCATGGAGCCTCCAGAGTGGAGAAAGCAGTTAACTGCGCTCAGCTCTGAATCAGTGTGCGCACCGCTGCGTTATTTTTATCGTAATTCAATTACGCATAACGTAATTTGATTGCCGATAAGCGTCAAGCTATAAAGACGCCCATTCATCCCGAGATGTAAGCCATTCCATGGACAAGCCCCGTTCCAGCGCCGAGACCACAGGCAAGCAAAAAGTACGTTCCGCCGAAGTCGGGACCGACATTCTTAAAGCACTGGCCGAGTTGTCGCCCTCCACTTCGCTGTCGCGTCTGGCCGAGCATGTGCAGATGCCGGCGAGCAAAGTACATCGTTATTTGCAGGCGCTGATTGCCAGTGGATTTGCCGAGCAAAACGCCGCCACCAACCATTACGGTCTGGGGCGTGAAGCCTTGCGTGTGGGTCTGGCCGCGTTGAACAGCATGGATGTGGTGAAGGTCGCCACTGTTCCCCTGTCCGAACTGCGCGATGACTTGAACGAAACGTGCTTCCTGGCGGTGTGGGGGAATCAGGGAGCGACAGTGGTGCACATTGAGCCAGCGGTGCGTGCCGTCACTGTGGTCACTCAATTGGGGTCGGTACTGCCGCTTTTAAGCTCATCGACCGGTTTGGTGTTCAATGCGTTCCTGCCTGACCGCGAAACCCGAGAGTTGCGCGCACTGGAGCTCAGCAGTGAGCACCTGCACCCGCTGCAAGTACCTGAAACCTACGAGCAGATGTGCGAGACGATTCGTGAGCGCGGCCTGCATGTGGTTCACGGTTTGTTGATGCCGGGGGTCGATGCATTATCGGCGCCGGTTTTTAATGCAATGGGCAAGGTTGCCGCCGTGTTGACGGTGGTGGGCCCGGCGTCGCTGTTCCATCCAGACCAACAAGGCCCGGCGGCCAGCCGTGTATTGGCTGCCAGCCAGGCCATCAGTTGGCGGATGGGTTATCAGCAGCGCTGATACCCGCAGGGTTTACCTGCTCCACTGATATTTGGCTTCATCCAGCAGTTTGCGCATGATTTTTTCGATGTCATACAGCGAAGGCTTGCGGATGCGATCGGCTTCATCAAACGTCCAGGGCTTGGAGAAAGCCTGGGTCAGCCCCTGGACATAGGTGGGCTCACGGTCTTGTATCAAACACGCGATACCGACCTCGTAAAGGGATTCGCTGGAGACCAGTTCAAGTGTGACCGGATCGTCCACGATGTTGATAAACACCTCCCTGCAATCCAGACCATACCCTTCGAGTTGCTTGTTCAAAAAGGTTCGGATGCGATCATTTAACGCACTCAGCAATTGCAGTTTTTTAAAGTCATCAATAACGTAGTTCACAGTGTCACTCCTGTAACGGCCTCCCCCAGTGCTTTCGTCCTGACAACATCATTGTGTCAACACCTGTATTTTTTCAGCGAACTGCGGGGGGGGGGGATGAAAGGGAAAATTAGCTGTTCCAGTGTTCTTTGGCATGCGCCAGCAGCTCTTGCATAAGCGCTTCCACTTCACGAACAGACGGGCTGCTCACGCGAACAGCTTCGTCATAGACCCAATGCTTCGAGAAGCACCCGGTCACTGCGGTGTCGTGGATCTGAACGTTGCCCCATTCCAGTGTGTCATTGCCCAGGGCATTCAAGTCCTGACTGAACGTCACGACAGGCTCGGCGGCATTGCTGACGGTGGTGATGTAAACCTGCTGACTGTCTGTTCCGTGCGCTTCAAGCCTGGCATTCAGGAACTCACGTACGCGCGCATCGATTTCCTGGTTTGGCTTGAGGGTGAAGTCGACTTCAGCAGCATTTTTATCAATCGTGTTCAAGGTAAAACTCCTTTTATGACTACCTGCCCTTCAGCCTCATGCTGAAATTCGAAAGCAGGCAGAAACCTTTCGATGACTTATTAAATGCGATGTGCCACTGAGCCAGGCACTACATAGTTATTGGCGGGATGCTCGCAAAAAGTCCCAAGAGATCCGTGCTAGACAGCCGCATCAGGCATTTCACTATTGCTGAAGTTGTAACAGAGATTGTCTGAAAGCAGTCTTACTCCCGCTTCGCCGACACCTTATTCTTGCCCCCGGTTTCAGGCGCACTGCCGAAGCCCCACGGGTATTGAGTCGTGAAGATTCTGCCGACCGAATTCAGTCCCAGGCCTTACAGGTTTTGGGCACCCCAGGTTCACCCTGACGTTGATTTGTAGCTCCTTGATCGAACGTCTTCCTTGGCCGCTGTCTTTACAGCGGCCTTTTTTATGCGCGTTAAAAACAGTGCCACTGCGCTTGGGCAAGGTATTTACAACACCATCGTCAACAACGGTGCTGCGAAGAGATTGAGGATACCGGTGAGCACCATTACCAGTCCGGCGACAGAGCCTTCCTCGCTGCCCACCTCGCGAGCACGACTGACGCCCGCACCGTGGGCGCCAATGCCAAATAACGCACCACGCGCCAAACTGCTGCGCAGCGGCAACCACTTAAGCAGAATTCCGCCCAGCAACGCACCAAACACGCCCGTGAACATCACGAAGACAGCGGTCAATTCAGGCACGCCACCCAAGTCTTGAGCCAGCGGCATGGCAAACGGGGTGGTAATCGAGCGCGGCACCAACGACAGGGTCAGCGACGTGTCCAGCGCCAGCGCTTTGGCCAGCCAGAACGAGCTGCCAATAGACACCGCGCTGCCCGCCAGCATCCCCAGCAACAGCGCCACCCAGTGCTTGGCCAGCAACAAGCGCTGCTGCCAGATAGGAACGGCAAAGGCTACCGTGACCGGCCCCAGAACGAGCATCAGCCAATGGGTATTGCTGGAATATTCGGCGTAAGCCGTGTGCAGCGGCACCGCCACAGCGAGCAGCAAGGCAGGTACGAGGATCAGCGGCGACAATATGTAACGACCGGTGCGGCCATACAGCCAACGACTCAAGCCGTAGGTCGCCAGGGTTAGGAGCAGCCAGAACATCGGCATCCATTCAAATTTCATGGCGCAGCCTCCAGCGACACGCAGCCTCGACCGTAAACGCGGTGGCAATCATCACCAGCAACGTGCTGACACCGATCACCAGCAAAATACGCCAGCCTTCATCACGCACCAGTACCCCGTAATCGAGCAGGCTCATCAAGGCGGGAATAAAAAACAGCAGCATCTCGGCCATCAATACGCCTGCGCCCAGTTGCAGCGCGGCTGGCTTGACCCAGCCCAGCGCAAAGGCCAACAGCAACAACGCCATGCCCACAACACCACCGGGGATGGGGAGGTGCAACCACGCCGAAATCTGACAACCGAGAAAGTAGATAGCCAGCAATACGGCGATTTCGCTCACTAACCGACCCAAACGTTTTACATCGAAGCGTTTCATTTCGTTTCCATCCTGAACAGGCTTTCAGTGTAAGGACCCCTCTTCCATCTCGAAAACGAATTGTTAGACTGGCAGCCATTCCAAAAGGGAATTTCACGCATGGAACTCAAACAACTGCGCACTTTTATTGAAGTCGCCCGTGCGGGCGGGTTTACGCAGGCCGCTCACACGCTGCATATCAGTCAATCGGCCGTAAGCAAGCAAGTGGCGCAACTGGAGCACAACCTTGGCACGCCGCTGTTCGACCGCCTCGGTTCGCACGTTCGACTGACTGCAGCGGGCAATGTGGTGTTGCAACGGGCTAATGACATGCTGCGCCTGCAACAAGAGTTATTGAGCGAGCTGGACGACTTGAGCCACTTAGCCCGCGGCGAATTACGCCTGGGTCTGCCGTTATTGGGCAGCGATGCGTTGTTTGCCAACTTGTTTGCCGAATACCGACGCCGCTATCCCAACGTTCAGGTGCAATTGCTGGAGGGCGGCAGCCTGGTGGTTGAGCAGGCAGTGTTGAGCGGAGAGCTGGAACTGGGCGGCAGTTTGACGCCGAAGAACCCGAGCTTCGCCTACCAACCCTTTTGCGACGAGCCGCTGGACGCGTTATTGCCTGCCGATCACCCGTTGGCCGAAGGCGCAAGCGTGCGCCTGGAGCAATTGGCTGAGACGCCTTTTCTGCTCTATCAGCGCAGTTTTGTGTTGAACGACCGGTTACTGCAGGCCTGCCAGCAATTGGGATTTACCCCCAAAGAAGGCGGACGCAGCGGGCAGTCGGACTTTTTGGTGGCGCTGGTGGCGGCCGGCCAGGGGGTTGTGTTGCTACCCAGCGTGGTAGCACGCGGGCTGGTGCGCCCCGGCGTTGTGAGGCTAAAACTCATCGCGCCGCAGGACTTGCGATGGGACATCGCGTTCATCTGGCGCGACGGTGCGTATTTGTCTCGCGCAGCCCAAGCCTGGCTTGAGCTGCTGCGCGAACGACCGGTTACTGGGTCAGCGCGTTGATAAAAGCCTCAACCCAAGGCTCGCAGTCACTTTCCGGGGTCACGGTTTCGCTGGCGTCCAGACGCAACATTGGCTGAACTTCACGCACGCCCAACTCCATGAACAACTCGTTCATCAACTGACCGCCGCCACAGTAGGTATCGCCATAACTCTCATCACCGAGCGCGATCACGCCGCCCGGCAAACCTCGCCAGGCAGCCGGCAGTTGGTCACGAATGGCGTTGTATAACGGCGCCAGATTGTCCGGCAGCTCTCCCATGCCGGTGGTCGAGGTCACCGCCAACAAGGCGTCGGGCGCAAACGACTGGACATCGGCCAGGGTTGCGCGGGTATTGAAGTACACCTCGCACCGGGCATCGGTCAGTAATTGTTTGGCATGACGGGCAACTTCTTCTGCGGTGCCATACACCGAGCCACAAAGGATGGCGACTTTCATCAATCTGATCCTGTCACTGACTAAAAGCCCGGGATATTAGCAGGTGATGCCGCGTTTCGGTGATGGCACGTGGACAGCCCGTACCTTTGTCTTAGAATGCATGAGGCCTACTGGCGCATTTGTCCGGGAACAATTCACTCACTTTCAGAAGAGCTGCTTGATGATCAACGCACGTTTGCTGCAACGCATGGTTGATGCGTCCCAAGATGGCATTGTGGTAGCCGAGCTTGAAGGGGACGACACTATCCTGATTTACGCGAACAAAGCCTTTGAAACACTCACGGGCTACAGCAGTGACGAGGTCTTGTATCAGGATTGCCGATTTTTGCAGGCGGGTGATCGGGACCAAGTCGCCCTGCAAGTGATCCGCGATGCAATGGCCCGTGGCGAGCCGGTCCGTCAGCGGCTGCGCAATTACCGCAAAGATGGCACGCATTTCTGGAACGAGCTGTCGATCACCCCGGTTTTCAACGAAAGCGATCAACTGACGTACTTCATTGGGGTACAGAAGGATGTCTCTCAACAAGTGAAAGCTGAACAGCGTGTGGCGCAACTGGAAGCCGAGTTAACGGCCGTGCGCACGGAACTCGAAGCCCTGAAGGCGACGAGCGGCCTCAACAAAATGTAGAATCGATGGTCTGTTATAAACAGTTACGACTTTTATTCTCACGCTTTAGAGTTTCACCATGCCACACGATGCCCTTCTGACTCAGGACGAGTTGGATTTCATTCAGAACATGCATCAGAACCCGCTGCTCAATCAGCGGGACTCATCGTCGAGCCTGATGGTCAACGGTGTGGCACAAATACGCGATTTGCTCACGCGCCTAGCGGCTCACGAACACGTGACAATCCAGGCTCAAATCGCCAATCAGCACATGAGTTTTCCGCTGCGTCTGGTCGAGGATGAATTCCACGCTCAGCACCTGCAATTGGGTGCGCCCAGCATTTTCGAAGAGGGGCCGATGATTCGCCCCTGGCGTCTGACACTGGCTGAACCTGTTCCCTTAGAAAATGTACGCGGGCGCAGTGGTCAACTGTGGGTCAGTGAAGTGTCGTTCAAGGGAATGCTGATTGAGGTGCGCAATGGCAGTCGTCCACCGCGCCAGTTTTGCCAATGGTTCAGCCCCACCGGGTACGAACGCATTGCCGTGCGGGGCACGCTGGAACGCAAAACCGAGCTGGGCCAATACGCTTACCGCTTAAGCCAGCGTGATGAAGGTGAAACAGAACGCTTGCGTCAGTTCATCCTGCAACAACATCGTCTCGCCCACCCGGCCTTGCATGCTTAAGCTCACGCGCCTTTGAGATATGCATCCAGCCGCTGACTCATCACACCAGGGTCGCAGCCCAGACAACCGATCGACGAGTCCAGCAATTGGTCGTGTGCCAGCTCGGACGCTTCGCCCGCCAACCAGACCGCGCAATTGACGCCCTGCACCAGACGCAACAAACGCTCGACCCGCGAATAGCTCAGCGCCCGTGTGCCCAACAAGACCACGGCGTGGGGATTAACCTTTTCGCAAATCAACGACAACTCATTCAGGGGCTGGCCAATGGCTAATACCCGGATCGCCCGATCACCGCGGGCCAGCAACAGGGCGGTCACCAATAATTGCAGTTCGTGACACAGCTCCGGCACTGCCACCAGCACGACACACTGCGAGAGCGTGGCTGAGCCCTGCATGTTCAGGCGTTGCAAGACACGTCCGCGCAGAAAGCTGTCGAGCATCAGCCATTCACTGGTGCCGCCAAACTCGTCCTGCTGATTCAATAAACGCTGCCATAGCGGCATAAAAACATGGTTGAAAACAGCCTGCGGCGGATAGCTGGAAAAAATCTGGCCGTACAGACGCTCCAGCTCACGCTCATCAAATGCACTGAGCGCGTCACTGATGCGGGTTTGCCACTGTGCGTATTCATGCGCCTGCGGGGTGGCGTCAGGCGCATCAATCTCGGCCCGGCGGGCCAGCAATTCGCCCACTTTGCTGACGGAGACACCCCGTTCAATCCAGCCTTGAACCTGACGCACTGTCTCAATATCGGTCATTGAGTACAGTCGATGCCCACTTTCGGTGCGTTTTGGCTCTATCAAGCCATAACGTCGTTCCCAGGCACGCAGCGTGACCGGGTTGATACCGGTCAGTCGGGCAACCTCGCGGATCGGATATAGACCTTCGATGTTTGCATCAGCCTCAGTCATGACGGCAGGCTCACGCTCAATAATCACGGGCATGGGATGGGCCACGTTCATGGGAAAGAGGCGAGTCTAACGCGCATTCGCTGGCGTGCAAAATCGCTTGTATAGACGAATTCGGGAATGATCCTTGCTTAGTTGACATGCGGCCCACCACCCCGGCGCTGCGTTTTATGCCTGCCCTACCCGGACAGCATCAGTCCCATGGAGATACACAATGTCTACCTCCCCTGTCACCTTGATGGTTGCGCGCCGTGTCGCCAAAGGGCGCTATCAGGAATTGATTGCCTGGTTACACGAAGGCGAACAGTTGGCCACGGACTTCCCCGGCTATTTGGGATCGGGCGTGTTAGCCCCGCCGCCTGGCGACGACGAATTCCAAATCATTTTCCGTTTTGCCGACGAAGCCACCCTGCACGCGTGGGAACATTCTGTTTCGCGCAAATCCTGGCTGCTACGCGGCAGCGATCTGTTTGCCCATCCCCACGAGCACCGCGTCAGCGGCATCGATGGCTGGTTTGGCGCCGCCGGGCAACGTCCACCGCGCTGGAAGCAAGCGGTCGCCATCTGGCTCGCATTTTTCCCGGTCTCGCTGTTGTTCAACGCGGTGCTGAGCCCGTTATTGGGTGAGTTGAACCTGGTGCCCCGCGTGTTACTCAGCACATTGGCCCTGACGCCACTGATGGTTTATTGGTTCATTCCGCTGTCGACCCATCTGCTGGCTGGCTGGCTGCACCGCGCACCGGACAAGACTGTGCGCACCGTCGCCCCCGCCAATAGCCGCTGAGCCCGCGCCGCCAGAACAGGAGAGCCCCGGGCATGGCCGTTGCGCAGTGGACGCTGGTATAGTTTTGCCATTACGCCACTGCACACTCCTGTTCTCCTGACCCGAGCCTGCCATGCCTTCTCACTCAGCCCCCCTTTTAATCACGGGCGCCGGCCAGCGCATCGGCCTGCACTGTGCGCAGCAATTGTTGGCAGACGGTTATTCCGTGATCTTCAGCTATCGCACTGAAAAACCCGGCGTGCAGACCTTGCGCGATCTTGGGGCCACGGCGATACAGGCTGATTTTTCAACCGAGCACGGCATTCTCGCGTTCATCGAACAATTGAAAAGCCATACCGACACCCTGCGCGCCATTGTGCACAACGCATCGGCTTGGCTTCCAGAAAGCGATGACACTCAAATCAGCGATTTCACGCAGATGTTCAGCGTCCATATGCTCGCGCCCTACCTGATCAACCTGCACTGCAGTGAGCTGCTGGAACGCTCCACTCCCGCGGACATTGTGCACATCAGTGACGATGTCACGCGCAAGGGCAGCAGCAATCACATTGCTTATTGCGCCACGAAAGCCGGTCTCGACAGCCTGACCCTGTCATTCGCAGCTAAACTGGCGCCACGGATCAAAGTCAACGGCATCGCACCGGCGCTGTTGATGTTCAACCCGGACGATGACGCGACATACCGCACCAAAGCCCTGGCCAAGTCTGCGCTGGGGATCGAGCCTGGCGCGGAGGTTATTTATCAAAGCCTGCGTTATCTGCTGGACAACCCCTATGTCACCGGCACCACCCTGACCGTTAATGGCGGTCGGCATCTCAAATAAGCCGTCCTCGAGGAAGTATTTTAATGAGCACATCATTGCCTGAGCATTACCGCGAGATCCTGGTGGGTCTCGGTGAGGACCCTGACCGCGAAGGCTTGCTCGACACCCCGAAACGCGCCGCCAAGGCGATGCAATACCTGTGTCACGGCTACGGCCAGAGCCTTGAAGAGATCGTCAACGGCGCGCTCTTCGCCTCGGACAGCGATGAAATGGTGATCGTTGCCGACATCGAGCTGTACTCCTTATGCGAACACCACCTGTTGCCCTTTATCGGCAAGGCCCACGTCGCCTATATCCCGACTGGCAAAGTACTCGGTTTGTCGAAAGTCGCGCGCATTGTCGACATGTTCGCCAGGCGCCTGCAGATTCAGGAAAACCTGACACGGGAAATCGCCGATGCCATTCAAGGCATCACCCACGCTGCCGGGGTCGCGGTGGTCATTGAAGCCAAGCACATGTGCATGATGATGCGCGGCGTCGAAAAACAGAATTCAACCATGAACACGTCGGTCATGCTCGGCGCGTTTCGCGAGCCCAGTACCCGTACGGAGTTCTTGCAACTGATTGGACGGAGCAAGCCGTAATGCCACAACTACAGCCAGGAATGGCCCGTATTCGCGTCAAGGACCTGTGCCTGCGCACCTTCATTGGCATCAATGAAGACGAAATCCGCAACAAACAGGATGTGCTGATCAATCTCACCATCCTGTACGCGGCACAAGAAGCCGTGCGCGATAACGACATCGACCACGCGCTCAACTACCGCACCATCACCAAAGCGGTGATTGCCCACGTTGAAGAAAATCGCTTTGCCCTGCTGGAACGGCTGACCCAGGAATTACTGGATCTGGTGATGGCTAACACGGCGGTGTTGTATGCCGAAGTAGAAGTCGACAAACCGCATGCCCTGCGCTTTGCCGAATCGGTCTCGATTACCCTGGCGGCCAGCCGCTAAGCTGCCCCCCTTTTACACCCGGAGCTCCCAATGACTGACCAGGAACGCCTTGAACTCGAAGCAGCCGCCTTTCGCCGCCTCGTTGCCCACCTCGACAGCCGCAAAGATGTACAGAACATTGACCTGATGAACCTTTCGGGCTTTTGTCGCAACTGCCTGTCCAAGTGGTACAAGGCCGCAGCCGATGAGCGCCAGATCGAGCTGAGCCTGGATGACGCCCGCGAAGTGGTCTACGGCATGCCGTATGCCGAATGGAAAGCCCAGTACCAGAAAGAAGCTTCTGCCGAACAGGCGGCGGCGTTTGCCCAAGGAAAACAGCATGACTGATCTGAATACCCTGCGCGCCAGCCTGAACAGCGGCGAACATGTTTTTGCCGATACGTTGGCCTTCATCGCCGAGCATTACGATTACCAGCCACACGCATTCACCAACGGCGACGTGGAAAACGCCGCCGGGCAAAACGAAGGCTCGTGCAAAACATTGGGTCTGGCTTTACTCGAAGGGTTGAGCGATCAGGAAGCGCTGCTGGCATTTGGCGAACATTACCGCTGCGTACTGGCGACACCGGAAGGCAGCGATCACGGCAACATTCGCGCGTTGATCGCTCACGGTCTGGCCGGGGTGACATTCACTGCCCCGCCGCTGACGCACAAGGTTTAAACCGGGCGGCCTGACCCGAAGTACTGCGCCAGGCCGCTGTAACAAGTGGCCAGGTGATAGGGGGTGGTTGAGGGCATGTCTGCGCGGCTGACCCGACCTTGCGGGTCCAGGCACTCGTACCAGCCAGCGTCGTGCAAAAAATGCTGCTGCAACGCCTGCAACTGGCGTTGCAGACGCTCAATGCAACCGTGCCGCAGGGTGAGCGCTCGCACATACTCGGCCTGCGCCCAGATCCGTTGAGTGCCATCGCGCACTTGCCCGTCACTGCCCAGCATGCCGCACACCGCGCCGGTTTGTGCATCCACCCCAACCTGTTCGGCATAACCGAATGCGCGATCCAGCGAATCGTGCAGTGCTGTCGTGCGCAACAAAGGCGAAGACTGCAACAGGAAATACCATTCGAATTGATGCCCGGGCTCAAACCAGTTGTCCGCCGCACCGCAGGGTTTTTCCAGCATCACGCCGTGCCCGGGGGCAATAAAGCGTTTTTGCATGCCCTCGGCCAGCGCCAGCAACGCGGTGCGGGTGGGCACATCTTCACGCACCGAGAGCGTTGCCAAAAACCCTTCCGCCAAATGCATCAACGGGTTCTGCAGCGGTCCGCTGCCCAGCGTCGACCAATCCCGGTTCAAGCTGGCTTCATACAAACCGCTGCCATCGCTGAAACGCTCGGCCACGACCTTTAACGCTGCATTGAGCACCGATTCAACCAACGGCTCACGGACCTTGGCCCAGTAATGAGCACAGGCAAAAATGATGAAAGCGTGGGTATAAAGGTCTTTGCGCTGATCCAGCGGCGCGCCTTGCGGATCAATGCTGTAGAACCAGCCGCCGTGCTCGGCGTCATGAAAATGTTGCTGCAACGAGCGGAACAGCGCCGCTGCACGCTCGGCCGCGCCTGCAAATGCCGAGTCACCGATCAGGCTGGCAAACACGTACAGCTGACGGGCACAGGCCATGGCGCGATAACGCTGGGGCGCCAGGGGTTGATGTGCAGCGCTCAACGCTTCATAGGGCAGCGCCAGCTCGGCATTCCAGCCGGGGCCTTGCCACAACGGCACGATGACCTGACGAAAGTGCTGCTGCACGGCCGCAAACCGGGCAATCAGTTCGGGAGGAAAAACAGGGCTGGTTACATCGGGCATCGGCAAGATTCGTCACGGCTGGGGCGTTTGCGCGACATGATACACCCAAAGCTGGCCGGCACCGATGAGGGCGTTCCTTGCCACCCCGCGCTGCGCATAACGCCTCGCCCGTGCGGTTTTTAGTGCAACCGCGATTTTGCGCAGAAAGCTGCACAACCATTTTCGAATAAAGCCCCAATCCCACACGCCAACCCGCGCAGTAGAAGGCCTCGGGAGTCCCTGGCAAAAACGTGCTGGGCATTGCGCAACAACCTGCGCAATTTACCCGGCATTGAGCACCAGCCTGCACCCGGCCAGCAGGGGAATGTGCCGTTTTACAAGGGCCACAGGAGGGTTGGCATAAGTCTTGAGAGAGGCTGTCTTTTAACCGACGCGGGCGTCACACCTGCGGGAGCCTCAGACATGGCCAACAGCATCCCTCGCCGAAACCCCAACAACATCAACCGAAGCAGACTGGACGCCAAAGTAGCGCTTGGCGTATGCCCGCTTAGCAAGCCCACCTTGCAACTGGTGCCACTGCGTTACGGATTAGTGGACAACCTGGCGCTGGACCCCGCCGACGCCCTGCCCATGCCCTACCGCCTGAGCAGCCGCCCGCTTGGGGTACGGTTGCCCCGTGACGGCTGGTTGTATGTGATCGACAGTGACACAGGTGTGTTGTCTGAATACCGGCTACTTGACGGCCTGCTCACCCAATTGCTGCTACAGGGGACAACCGTCACGGACGATGAGCGCCAGACGTCAATCGGCCCGCCTCATTTGATTGTGTCCAGGCACAGCACTTTGTATGTCACGTATGCAGAGACGCAGTGGACGGCTAAACGATGCCGGCAAGTGCTCAACTCAGCCGAAGAACGCGCTCACTTTATGCAACCGGTGCATCTCGGCATGACGGACTGCCAAACGGGCGGTACACACGTGCTCACACCGCAAATGACCGAGCAATGGCTGGCCGAAGTGGCCACAGAGTCAGTGGCCTATCATCAGCAGCACCTTGGCCCGAACGCAACGCTGGCTGAACACGCGGCGTACACCGAACGACAGCGCCTGCTTGCCGAAGTCCCTGAACACGAGCGCCAGCCCTACCTGTGGGAGCAGCCCCGACGCTTCAAACCGATGTCCATGGGCACCCTGGCCAGCAGCGTGGCGCCGGGCTATCACTTTGACACCCTGTATTTGGTGCTGGATGACACGCTGGGCGTTTTACGTGACTTGGCCAACTATCAGGACGAAGTCGTAGGCTGGGTAACTGAATGGGCCAACGGTGGGGCGCAAAACGGGAACAACGAGCGTGATTACCTGTTGGGGTGTTACATCGAGTCCCTGACGTGGTTAGCCGAGTCGGACTGGCAAACATTCGCGGCCACCCTCGATGACCCGGCCATCCAGGCAATGCTGGAGGATTTCAAAAAACTGCCTGAGCCCGAGCGCGCGGTGACGGGCAAAGCGCTGCACGAGTACCTCAATCGCGGCGGACTGATGACGCCGCCCCCCAACACATCGACTCCAGCAGCCCTTGAAGCCCTGCGGCGCGACGCTGAGATAGATGCCCTTACGCTGCAAACGCCTACGCCGGAGCAACAATCGCTCGCGCTAAGAGCCATTGAACAGACCGATCGCCGTTATTACACACGTGAGCATTTTCGCGTAGCACCCACTGCTTTCGTCGAGAACCATTTCGAGGCGTTGATTACCCTGGGTAAAAAACGCAGTAGCGATACCCAGGATATTCTGTTTGGCGCACGGTTCGGCCAGCGAGGCGTGAACGAGCTCATCGACCGCCCAGCCATGGACCGCGAGCTACAGGCGCATCGTAACGGGCTTGAACGCTGGAACCGCTTGCTGGACAGCATCACCGCTGACCGCGTTGCCCTGATAACCCGCGGCGCCTTTCACAACGCCGCCTGGTACTTCGATGCCCAACAGGCGGCGCAAGTGGGTCACGCGTTCTCGCTTGAATACGCCTGTCTGAAAGATATTTGCCGCAGCGATGAAGCGTGCGACCAATTGCTGGCCTACATCGAGCGCAACCCGCAATTCTGTCGCCCGCTGTATTACACCTTGCCCTTTAGTGAACAAACGGCGTTGTGGGTTCAGTACGCCTTTTTATTTGCCAGCGGCATGGCCGTGTACAACAACTTGCCTGAGCAACTGGCGCGTCTGGACAGCCTGGAACGCGGTCGCCTGCCAGCGCTGGACGAGTTACCGGAAAGCACGCGCAACGTGGCCCATGCTGCACAACACGCCTGGAGCCCGGCCTTGAAACGCGGGTTGGAAACCCTCGCAGCCAGTTTTGACGGCATTGTCAAAGGCAACGCCATGCCAGACCTGGATCAATTGTTTCGCGACCTGCCACAAGCCTTGACCTTGCGCCTCTTGCAGGCCGCCAAAACTGAAGGAGCGACCTTTCACTTTGCCTCCAGGGCCGAGCGGGACAGCTTGCGTAAAACCCTGAGGGATGTCCTGGCGCTGCGCGACAGCCTGTTGAAACTCAAGCATGCGCGCCAGCAGGTCAACCGCGTTGACGGCCATCGCTCACTCAAATCCCAACAGCTACTTCACGAAATCAAAACCGTTCGAAGTCAACTGACCCAAGAAGAGGCCCGACTGGCCGCCAGCATCAGCCCCATCCCGGAACTGCCGGACGAGCATGCACGGCTCTTCGGATCGACACCTGCGCGTGCAGGCATGACCGTTATCTTCCCCCCCGAAGGCCGCCATCAGGTGGCCCGCTTAATGAGCAACTTTAAAGAAGGGGTTCGCCGTGCGCCGGTGATGAACGTCCTAGGGGACGGAGCGGCGCTGTTGTTGTTTGTGGCGCAGATGGTGAATTTGAATCAGATGCTTAAAGAGACATTTGGTGTTTCTCGGGAAGATCGTAAGTTTATGCCACTTGCCAGCTCTCTGGCAGCAACCAGTGCAAGTGGCTTTGCTGCTGCTCAAGGGATTTTTGATACGGCACTGAATGCTCAGATTAAAAATTTGAAAACCAGTTTAAGAGTGACCTCTGCAAGTCATTTACAAGTCACTCTGGGGAAGTTGCATGCTGGTTTGGGAACTGGGACGTATATTTTCGGCCTTATCTCAGCGGCAAATAGTTATAAGAGCTACCTCGGCAATTGGGTTGAATCCGTACGAAGCGGTAACCGAAGCGCTCAAAACGGTGCCGTAATACAGTTAATCAGTGCCAGCGGATTAGGCGCCAGCAATGCATATGGTCTCTTGAATAGTCTTGGCTCGTTACTCGACGTATCCAGGACAGCTCAAGGCCCAGCCCGAGCTGCCGCTTGGATAACATCCGGAGCTCGCCTTTCCCTTGTGTTTTACCGCTTCAGTCTTGTAGGAGGGCTGTTCACCCTGCTCGAACTGGCCGGGACCTGGCTGTTCAACCACTACAACACCAGCGCCCACGACCAGTGGCTTCAAAGTACACCGTGGGGGCTGGAAACAGACAAACAAAAGAACCTCAGCCTCGCCGGCTTTCAAAGTCACCTTCAAGCGCTACTGCAAGCCCCCTTCGTTCAAGTCGAGCGCCGTCCGGAACGCTCGTATTTGGCAGGCTGGTTCCCGGCCAATCAAGTCGGGGAGATCACCATCAATCTGCCCGGTTTAAGCCTGCAAGACTTTGAAGCGCCATTGGGCGGGCAGCCCCATCACGGGTTAAAGGTCGGGGCCCGGCGTTTTATCACGGTATTGGACGGGGGCAGACGCCCCAGAAAGTACGCGGAAGAACTCAGTGAACCGGTACAGGCCAGGCTGTTTCGTGTGGAAACGGGCGCACCTGTTACACCGGGGCTCAGGCTAAACCTGAGCTATCCGAATCACCCCGAACACATTAACGACAAGTTGCATGAAGAGCTGTTGCTTGAACTTCAGCTGAAATCTTTGGATGAACAGGGCCAACCGGTCGTGCGTTCGCACTTTATCCACTTGAACCCCTTTGAGGAGGGTCGCTATCCCTCAGCCGATCAATCGTTGCCCTCTCCTGCGTTGACATTGTTGACTGTCGACATTTGGGCATTAAAGGAAATCCCTAATGCCTGAATACCCAAACAAATCGCATTTGACCTCTGCGCCTGAATCGTTACGTCGGGCAGGTGATATCGAACCTTTCCTGACGGGTCGCAAGACATACCTGGCACCGTTACCTCTTCCTACGGACGCCCATCCGTACTGCCCGTATATCAGTGACATCAACGATGTGTATTTAGACTTTGGGGGCGGTAAACCCAATGTGCCCTCGTACCAGTTGTGGTTGGGAGCGCCATTTACGTTTGCCTGTTTCGTCGCTTTTGGTTTCCCGATGATCAGCGGATTTCTGGCAGTCCTGAACGACTTTTCTCCCGATCTGGTCAGGGAAGTAATAGAGGACGTTTTCTTCTTTAGCTGGCCCATAGCCATAATGATGTGGCTTTTCATAACCGCCATGTGCCTTTTCGTCTGGCTCAAAGCCCATAAACACTTCACCGAAGTCATCCCCACCCGCTCAACCGGCAACGGCGCGAAGTCTGTTTTACCCCCGCCGGGGCTACCGAGCCTTTGTTTGTGCCCTGGGAATCCCTCTGCGCGTGGGTGATTCAATCCCACAGCGCTACGCAATACGGCGTCACCCGCCAGTACGGCATGGGCATGGGCTTTGAACATGAGGGTGAATGGGTCACTCTGGAACTCCAGTGCGCCGGGTCGCAACTGGGCATCGCTCACTGGGAAGCGGTACGCGCTTATATGGAATACGAGCTGAATGACCTCAAGGCCATGCAGGACCCGCTGGGGCTGCAAGGGCCAAACGATCCGCCCCATGAAGGGCTGCACACGTTCCGCAATGCCCGGGCCGGCCTGCACCGGCGTTTGCGTGAGAAAGAGGTGGGTTGGGTGTATGCATTTTTCTGGTACCTGTACCACGTCATGACCTTCTGGACGTTGCCCAATCGCCTGGTCGAGTGGGAAATCAAACGCATCGAAAAAACCGGCCGCCGTGCCCTGCCTCAGGCCATGATCGACTGGTCGCAACCCGTGCCAATGGAACAACGGGGCAAGCCCAGCAACACGTTGGTGCGGCTCAGCGACAAGGTTCGCACCCTCATAAAGCAATACCCACGGCATGACATCACCGAGATTTTCGCTGAGGTATATCGCATAGAGCGGCAAGCGCCAGACAGGAGGTGAACGACTGGCCTTAACCTTCGCCTACAAAAATGCCCGCATCGTGAGAGGCGGGCATTGATGTAAACCGGGCTACAGGGGACTAAAGCCCCACTGCGCCCTGCTGTTCAGGCGGCAATCAGAAGTCGGCGTTCTGCAAGCCGTCCAGGTAACGCTCGGTGTCCAGTGCGGCCATGCAGCCTGCGCCAGCCGACGTAATGGCCTGACGGTACACGTGGTCTGCTACGTCACCAGCAGCAAACACGCCTTCGATGCTGGTCGCGGTGGCGTTACCTTCGCGGCCGCCCTGCACAACCAAGTAGCCATCTTTGAGTTCCAGCTGACCTTCGAACAACGAGGTGTTCGGGGTATGGCCAATGGCGATGAACACGCCGTCTACCTTGATTTCGTCAAAGCTGCCATCGTTGTTTTTCAGACGCGCGCCCGTCACGCCCATGTTGTCGCCCAGTACTTCGTCCAGGGTCGCGTTGAGCTTGAGCTCAATTTTGCCTTCGGCCACGCGGGCGTTGAGCTTATCGATCAGGATCTTCTCGGCGCGGAAGGTTTCACGACGGTGAATCAGCGTCACCTTGCTGGCGATATTGGCCAGGTACAGCGCTTCTTCAACAGCCGTGTTACCACCGCCTACAACGGCGACCGGCTTGTTGCGATAGAAGAAACCGTCGCACGTCGCGCACGCCGACACGCCTTTGCCCATGAAGGTTTCTTCGGACGGCAGGCCCAGGTAGCGAGCGCTGGCGCCGGTGGCGATGATCAGGGCGTCACAGGTGAACGTACCGCTGTCGCCTTTGAGGGTGAACGGCTTGTTCTTGAGGTCGACTTCGTTGATATGGTCGAACACGATCTCGGTTTCGAAGCGCTCGGCGTGCTCGCGCATACGCTCCATCAGCGCAGGACCGGTCAGGCCATGAACATCACCCGGCCAGTTGTCGACCTCAGTGGTGGTGGTCAATTGACCGCCCGCCTGCATGCCCGTAATCAGCAGTGGTTTGAGGTTGGCACGGGCCGCATAGACAGCAGCGCTGTAACCGGCAGGGCCGGAACCCAGAATAATCACTCGCGAATGACGTACTTCAGACATGACTCACTCCTATGACCGCCCGCATCAAACCGGGTCGGAACGCCGCTAGAACGGCTGGAATAAAAAGGGATCGCGAAGGTATACAGGCTAGACCTGAAACGCGTCGATCCTGAAAAATTGTGGGTGCAGCGTATCGAGGTGGCAGAGATTAAGGAAATACGGTTTAACAATCCAGCTCATAGCAGGTCTCAATGAGATCACTGGCGTCCTTGAGGCGCCTTTGTAACAGTTATTGTCGATCCCGAACCAAGGCTTTCGCGGCGTCTATAAAGCCGCTAAGGTCGCCCGGTTTTCCCACTGCCCGGAGCCCACTATGCCCGCCCCTGTTCTTTCTGGCCCGCACTACTTGCGCGAAGGCCTCAAGCTGGTACTTAGCCCTGGCCTGCGCGTGTTTGTGCTGTTGCCGCTGCTGATCAACCTGGTGCTGTTCGTCGGCCTGATCTACTTTGCCGGCCATCAGTTCAGCCTCTGGGTCGATACATTAATGCCCTCGCTGCCCGCCTGGCTGAGTTTTCTTAATTACGTGCTCTGGCCACTGTTCGTGGTGCTGGTGGCGTTGATGGTTTTTTTTACGTTCACCCTGCTGGCCAACATTATTGCCTCCCCGTTCAATGGCTTTTTGTCTGAGAAAGTTGAGGTCGTGGTGCGTGGCAGCGATGACTTTCCCGCGTTCAGTTGGGGCGAATTGATCGCCATGGTGCCACGCACGCTGGCTCGGGAAATGCGCAAATTGGGGTATTTCCTGCCTCGCGCCATTGCCTTGCTCATCCTGTCGTTTATCCCTGTATTGAACTTGATCGCCGCGCCCCTGTGGTTGGTATTCGGAATCTGGATGATGGCCATCCAATACATCGACTACCCGGCCGACAACCACAAGCTGGGCTGGAACGAGATGCTCGCCTGGCTGCGTGAAAAACGCTGGCAGAGCATGAGTTTTGGCGGGATTGTTTACCTGGTGTTGCTGATCCCGGTGGTCAACCTGCTGATGATGCCCGCCGCAGTGGCTGGCGCCACGCTGTTCTGGGTGCGCGAGCGCGGGGAAGAGGCACTTGAGCGCCGCTGACAGATTCATCAATCCATCATCACCGTGAAACATTGACGTCATGGCTCCACCCGACACTGGAGTCATGACCACTGCCCTTCGTATCACCCTTGTCACTGAAACCTTCCCACCCGAAATCAACGGCGTGGCCCATACCCTTGGCCATCTGTATGAAGGGCTGCGCGCGCTCAATCACCACGTGGAGCTGATTCGCCCGCGGCAAAGCGTGGACGGCAATCAGCGCAGTCATGAGCACTTGATGCTGTGCCGCGGCTGGCCTATCCCTCGCTACCCCGGCTTGCAATGGGGCATGACTTCAGCCCGGCGCTTGAACAAACGCTGGCAGCTACAGCGTCCGGACGTGGTGTACATCGCCACCGAAGGGCCGTTGGGGCTGAGTGCTTTGCGGGTGGCCAGACGCATGGGAATTGCCGTGGTCAGCGGTTTTCATACCAATTTCCAGCAGTACGCTCACCCGTACGGCTGGGGCTTCATCACGCGTGCCCTGACCCACTATTTACGCTGGTTTCATAACCGTTGCGCTCTGACGCTGGTGCCCAGTAGCAGCCAGCGTCTTGAGCTGGAACGCAGGCACTTTGAGCGCCTGCACCTGCTGAGTCGGGGGGTCGACAGCCGGCTCTTCAACCCGGCCAGACGCCAACATGCCTTGCGTCAAAGCTGGGGCCTGCGTGAAGGCGACATCGCGCTGCTGCATGTAGGACGGCTGGCCCCGGAAAAGAACCTCGGCGCGCTCAAGCGTTGTTTGCAGGTATTGGAAGCGCGTTACCCCTCGCGACGCTTCAAATTGATCATCGTCGGGGACGGCCCAAAACGGACCTCCCTCGAAGCATCGCTGCCCGAAGCCATTTTTTGCGGCATACAGTGCGGGGAGGCGCTGGCCGATCATTACGCCAGTGGTGATGTGTTTCTGTTTCCGAGCATGACCGAAACCTTTGGCAACGTGGTACTCGAAGCTCTGGCGTCAGGGCTGGGCGTGGTGGCGTATGACGAAGCCGCTGCGGGCTTGCACATCCGCCAGGGGTATAACGGCGTGCTGGCCATGACGGGGGATGAACATGCTTGGACGCAAGCCGCGTGCTGGCTGCTGGAAAACCCGGAAACCCTGCGAACAGTGCGCCTTAATGCGCGCCTGCATGCCAGTCGTCAGGGCTGGTCCACCATCATCAGGCAGTTTGAAGGGTTGCTGTACAGCGCGTGTAACCGTCAAACCGGCCCGCAAGCGATGCCGGTTCCCGTAACGGTGAAAAAAACGTTAAGCCAGGGCTTTTTCAATCGCCTGAATAACGCTGGGGTCGTCCGGTGGCGTTCGCGGGGAAAAGCGCGCCAATACGCGACCGTCCTTGCCCATCAGGAATTTTTCAAAGTTCCAGGTGATGTCGCCCGGAAATTCGGCCCCTTCGCCTGCCAGCAAGCGATAGAGCTGATGACGTTCAGGGCCATTGACATCAAGTTTGCTGCACATCGGGAAACTCACGCCGTAGTTCTGGCTACAGAACGCCTGAATCTCCTCCCCGGTGCCTGGCTCCTGACCGGCAAACTGGTTGCAGGGCACGCCCAGCACGCTGAATTTTTGGTTCCTGTAGTTCTGATACAGGTTTTCCAGCGCTGCGTACTGGGGTGTCAAGCCGCACTTGGAAGCCACGTTCACCACCAGCACGACGTTGCCCTTAAAGCTGGCCAGTGGCAGTTCCTTGCCGTCGAGGGCGTCCAGGGTAAGGCCGTGAAAAGCACTCATGACGGACTCCAAAATCTCGGGATCGGGTTCAGGCAATCGCTCCGGGTGCCGATCGCCATATGCTTTACAGATGAAAAAAGGCGCCCGCAGGCGCCCTTCTTTGGCTCGCTCGACAGAGCGTAGCAGCCATTATCAGTGCTGATGACCGCCTTCGCCGTGTACGTGGCCGTGAGCAACTTCTTCTTCGCTCGCATCACGAACAGCAACAACTTTCACTTTGAAGTTCAAACGCTGACCAGCCAACGGGTGGTTGCCGTCAACAGTCACGTCGTCGCCGTCCAGGTCACGGATGGTCACGATTTGCATCTGGCCGTCCGGCGCCGACGCGTGGAACTGCATGCCCACTTCCAGTTGGTCAACGCCTTCGAACATGCTGCTGCTCAACGTGCTGACCAGCTCGGCAGAGTACTCGCCGTAAGCGTCTTCAGGCTCTACGGAAACGTCCAGCTCGTCACCGACTGCTTTGCCTTCCAGGGCCTTTTCCAGGCCTGGAATGATGTTACCTGCGCCTTGCAGGTAAACCAGCGGCGCGCCACCGGCGGAGCTGTCGATGACCTCACCAGCGTCGTTGGTCAGGGTATAGTCGATGGAGACAGCCTTATTGGCGGCGATCGTCATGGGGCGAGACCTTTTGCAAAAAAATTGAGTGCGCCAGTTTAACCAAGCAAACGCTCGAAAGCGAACACAACAAAACACAACCAAGACCAACGGATAACTTTGAAAAGTTCAACAATCATTGGATGGCGACAGGATGAAGAGGCGCATTGGGTGGCCATACTGTCCTGTGGCCACACTCAACACCAGCGTCATCAACCGCCCTGGCAATCACGGGCCTGGGTGCTCGACCCCGAGCAGCGCCGCGCAAAAATAGGTCAGCCCTTTGCGTGTGGCTGGTGTGCTCAAGAGGCGGATAGCGCTAATCTTGGCAATTGATTCTGGCACATGACCCGTTCGACGGGCGTGCCCTTGCACTGCTCACGTCAGGAAGCTCGCATGCAAACTTTCTTTATTGCCCCCACTGATTTTGGTGTGGGCCTGACTTCTATCAGCCTCGGCCTGGTGCGCACCCTGGAGCGTGCCGGTCTGAAAGTCGGCTTTTTCAAGCCAATTGCCCAGCCGCACCCCGGCGATGTCGGCCCGGAGCGCTCGACCGAACTGGTAGCGCGCACCCATGGCCTGAAACCGCCGCAGCCGTTAGGGTTGGCGCACGTTGAGCGGATGCTGGGCGATGGCCAACTGGATGAACTGCTCGAAGAAATCATCACCCTCTATCAACAAGCGGCGGTCGGCAAAGACGTCCTGATCGTCGAAGGCATGGTCCCGACCCGCAGCGCCAGCTATGCCGCTCGGGTCAACTTGCATCTGGCCAAGAGCCTCGATGCAGAGGTGATTCTGGTCTCGGCCCCCGAAAATGAAGTGCTGACCGAACTCTCGGGCCGTGTCGAATTGCAGGCTCAACTGTTTGGCGGCCCCAAAGACCCGAAAGTCCTCGGTGTGATCCTGAACAAGGTACGCACTGACGAAAGCATGGAAGACTTCGCCGCGCGCCTTAAAGAACACTCGCCACTGCTGCGTACAGGCGACTTCAAGCTGTTGGGCTGCATCCCGTACCAGCCCGAGCTTAACGCGCCGCGTACCCGCGACGTGGCCGACTTGCTGGGCGCCCAGGTGCTCAATGCCGGGGACTACGAGACCCGGCGCATGTCAAAAATCATTTTGTGCGCCCGCACCGTGCTCAACACGCTGCAACTGCTCAAGCCCGGTGTGTTGGTGGTAACGCCCGGTGATCGCGACGACATCATTCTGGCTGTCAGCCTGGCAGCGATGAATGGCGTGCCACTGGCCGGATTGCTGCTGACCAGCGACACCCAACCCGACCCGCGCCTGATGGAGCTGTGCCGCGGTGCCCTGCAGGCGGGTCTACCCGTGCTGTCAGTCAGTACCGGTTCGTATGACACAGCCAATCGCCTGAACAACTTGAACAAGGAAATCCCGATTGATGACCGCGAGCGTGCGGAAATCATCACCGATTTCGTGGCCAGCCACCTGGATGCCAAGTGGCTGCACCAGCGTTGCGGCACACCGCGCGAAATGCGCCTGACCCCTGCCGTATTCCGCTATCAATTGATCCAGCGGGCCCAGCAAGTCAACAAACGTATCGTCTTGCCTGAGGGCAGCGAGCCATTAACCGTGCAGGCAGCGGCGATCTGTCAGGCGCGCGGCATTGCGCGCTGTGTTTTGCTGGCCAAGCCTGATGAAGTGCGGGCGGTGGCCAAGGCCCACGGGTTTGAACTGCCGGACGGGCTGGAAATACTCGACCCCGACGTAATTCGTGATCGGTATGTCGAGCCCATGGTCGCGCTGCGCAAAACCAAAAGCCTCAATGCCCCGATGGCTGAACAGCAGCTTGAAGACCCAGTCGTGATCGGCACCATGATGCTGGCGCTGGACGAAGTGGACGGTTTGGTCTCCGGGGTTATTCATTCCACCGCCAACACCATCCGCCCGGCCCTGCAACTGATCAAGACCGCGCCTGGCTGCACGCTGGTGTCGTCGGTGTTCTTCATGCTTTTCCCCGAGCAGGTACTGGTCTATGGCGACTGCGTAATGAACCCGCACCCGTCGGCGGCTGAACTGGCCGAAATCGCCCTGCAAAGCGCCGACTCTGCGGCTGCGTTCGGCATCACACCGCGGGTGGCGATGATCAGTTATTCCAGCGGCGACTCGGCCAGTGGTGAAGAGGTCGAAAAAGTCCGTGAAGCGACCCTGCTGGCGCACGAATCACAACACGCCCTGCTGATTGACGGGCCGTTGCAATACGACGCAGCAGCCAATGTGGAGGTGGCACGACAACTCGCCCCCAACAGCCAGGTGGCCGGACGTGCCACCGTGTTTGTGTTCCCGGACCTCAATACCGGCAACACCACCCACAAAGCCGTGCAACGCAGCGCTGATTGCGTCAGCCTCGGCCCCATGCTGCAAGGCCTGCGCAAACCGGTGAACGACCTTCCCCGCGGCGCCCAGGTCGACGACATTGTGTACACCATCGCCCTCACGGCGATTCAAGCCGCCAACCGACCTATGGATGTGTAAATGCTGGACTTCCTGCCTGCGCCGTTACGCGGCGTGATTGCTTCACTGCTGCTGGCGATCAACACCATCGTGTGCTGCACGCCGCTGTTCGTGGTGGCCATTTTCAAACTGTGCCTGCCCTTTGCAGCCGCCCAGCGCTGCACCGACTGGCTGATGCGCCATATCCACGAAGCGTGGGTCAGCAATAACAAACGCTGGATGGACCTGCTGGGCCATGCCCGCTGGCAGATCAAGGGGCTGGAGGGGCTCGATTATGAGCATTCGTACCTGGTGACCAGCAACCACCAGAGCTGGGTCGACATCATGGTCTTGCAATACGTGCTCAATAAACGCATCCGCCCGCTAAAGTTCTTCCTCAAGCAGGAACTGATCTGGGTGCCAGTGATTGGTCTGGCGTGGTGGGCGTTGGGTTTCCCGTTCATGAAACGCTACTCCAAGGCGTACCTGGCCAAACACCCCGAGAAAAAAGGCGCCGATCTGGCGACGACGCGCAAAACCTGTGCAAAGTTTAAAAACCAGCCGGTCGGGATTTTCAACTTTGTGGAAGGCACACGTTTCACCGAAGCCAAGCATGCCCAACAGCAATCCCCCTTTCGCTACCTGCTCAAGCCCAAGGCAGGCGGGATTGCCTTTGTGCTGGACGCCATGGGCGAGCAACTGAAATCCATCGTCAACGTGACCATTCATTACCCCGGCGGGCGCCCCGGTTACTGGGATCTGCTGTGCGGCAACGTGCGCGAGGTCGTGGTGGTGTTTGAAGAGTTGAGCATTCCGGCTGAGTTTCTGGGTCGTAACTACGATCAGGATGCCGAGTACAAATTGGCATTTCAGGGCTGGATCAACCAATTGTGGGAAGACAAAGACCGCCTGCTGGGCGAGTTGCATCGCGAATACCCCAAAGGCTGATTCGCAAGCAGATATACAAAAGCCCGCCACCGATCTCTCGGTAGCGGGCTTTTTCATTGCGGCTTAAATCGCGCCGCGTTGACGCAACAGGTCCAGTACCAACTTGACGCCTTCATCAACCGTCAACGCCTGCGTGTTAACCACCAGGTCTGCATCGAGCGGGACGTCATACGGGAAGGAGTCCCCCGGAATGTTGTCACCACCGGCGGCATACAAACCTTGCGGGTCACGTTCAGCGCATACCGCAGGTGACGCCTGCACATACACGGTAATCAGACGATCATCCCCGATCAACGCTTTAGCCTGATCACGGCCCTGTGCATCCGGTGCCACGAAAGCGGCCAGCGTCAGCAGACCCGCTTCGTTGAACTGGCGCGCCACATGCGCTGCACGGCGCCAGTTTTCGGTGCGCCCGGCGCGGTCCTGGGGCAGCCCTTTGTTCAGGTCATGGCGCAGGTTCTGGCCATCAAGCACAAATACCGCACGGCCCATGTCGAACAACTTGCGCTCAACGGCGTAGGCCAGGGTACTTTTACCCGCGCCCGACAACCCGCTGAACAACACGGTCGCCGGTTGCTGACCGAAACGTTGCGCACGCTCTTGAGTCGTCACGTGGGCCAGTTTGCCATGATGGCTTGAGCTGCCATGGCTGACCGGCTGGGCAACGATCATGCCTGCACCCACGGTGCCATTGGTCAGGCGATCAATGATGATGAAAGAGCCCGTGGTGCGGTTACTGTCGTAACCATCCAGCGCAATCGGTGCGTCGAGGCTGATCTTGACCTTGCCGATTTCGTTCAGTTGCAAAGCACTGGCCGGGCCTTCTTCCAGCGTGTTGACATCCACTTTGTTGACGATGCTCGCAATGGAACCCGGCACGTAGCTGGTCGCGCGCTTGATGTCGTATTTCTTGCCCGGCAGCATCGGCTCCTCGGCCATCCACACCAGCATGGCTTCAAAGTTGTCAGTCACCGGCGGTACGCTGTCGGCATGCACCAGCAAGTCGCCACGGGAGATGTCGATCTCGTCTTCCATGGTCAGCGTAATCGCCTGACCCGGCCCTGCGTGCTCCAGTTCACCTTCAAACGTGACGATGGATTTGACCCGGCTGCTCTTGCCCGATGGCAATACCATCACTTCATCGCCCTTGCGCACGATGCCGCTGGCCAGCGTACCGGCAAACCCACGGAAGTTCAGGTTTGGGCGGTTCACGTATTGCACCGGAAAGCGCAAGTCCGTCAGATTGCGGTCGGCCGCGACTTCGACAGTTTCAAGGATTTCCATCAACGATTGCCCGGTGTACCACGGCGAACGCTCGCTCTTGTTCACCACGTTGTCGCCTTTGAGGGCCGACATCGGTACGAAGTGCAGGCTGCTCGGCTTCATCTTCAAGCCTTCGGCAAACTTCAGGTAGTCCGCCTTGATCGACTCGAACACGCCTTGGTCAAACCCTTTGAGGTCCATCTTGTTGATGGCGACCACGATGTGTTTGATGCCCAACAACGACGCAATAAAACTGTGGCGGCGGGTCTGGGTCTGCACGCCGTAACGGGCATCCACCAAAATGATCGCCAGATCACAGGTCGACGCACCGGTGGCCATGTTACGGGTGTACTGCTCATGGCCCGGGGTGTCGGCAATGATGAATTTACGCTTGGCGGTGGAGAAGTAGCGATAGGCCACGTCAATGGTAATGCCCTGTTCGCGCTCGGCTTGCAGACCATCTACCAGCAAGGCCAAGTCGATGTCATCGCCCGTGGTGCCGCTTTTTTTCGAATCGCGGGTAATGGCTTCCAGATGATCTTCGTAGATCATCTTGGAGTCGTGCAGCAAGCGCCCGATCAGGGTGCTTTTGCCGTCATCGACGTTGCCGCAGGTCAGGAAGCGCAACATCTCTTTGCGTTCATGCTGGCCCAGGTAGGCGAGGATGTCCTCGCTGATCAAATCAGATACGTGCGACATGACAACCCCTTAGAAATAACCTTGACGTTTTTTATCTTCCATTGAGCCGGCGCCATCGTGATCGATGACTCGGCCCTGGCGCTCGGAAGTACGCGTCAGGAGCATTTCCTGGATGATGTCCGTCAGGCTTTCAGCCTCGGATTCCACCGCGCCGGTCAGCGGGTAGCAGCCCAGCGTACGAAAACGGACTTTTTTCTTGACGATGCGCGCCTTGTCTTCTTCAGACAAATGCTCAAGGATCCGCTCGTCATCAATCATGATCAGGGTGCCGTTCTTCTCGATGACTTCACGCTCGGCGGCGAAGTACAGCGGCACAATCGGAATGCCTTCGAGGTAGATGTACTGCCAGATATCGAGTTCGGTCCAGTTCGACAACGGGAAGACGCGGATCGATTCGCCTTTGTTCACGTTGCCGTTGTAGACGTTCCACAACTCGGGGCGCTGGTTCTTCGGGTCCCAGCGGTGTTTGCTGTCACGGAACGAATACACACGCTCTTTGGCGCGGGATTTTTCTTCGTCGCGGCGCGCGCCACCGAAGGCCGCATCAAAGCCGTACTTGTCGAGCGCCTGTTTCAGGCCCTCGGTTTTCATGATGTCAGTGTGCTTGGCACTGCCATGGGTAAACGGGTTGATGCCCTGCGCCACGCCGTCCGGGTTGACATGAGTGATCAAGTCCAGGCCCAACTCAGCGACCATCTTGTCGCGGAAGCGGTACATCTCCTGGAATTTCCACTGCGTGTCGACATGCATCACCGGAAACGGCAGCTTGCCAGGGAAAAACGCCTTGCGGGCAAGGTGCAGCATCACGGCGGAATCTTTACCGATCGAGTACAGCATTACCGGGTTATCGAACTCGGCAGCCACCTCGCGGATGATGTGGATGCTTTCCGCCTCCAGCTGTTTCAGGTGCGTCAGTTTGTCGACCATGGCTACTCACGAAAGCTATCTTATGAACGGCCTGCGGGCCGTGTTCGAGCGGAGAATGCTAGCACAGCACCTGCTTATATTGAGGGCGCCAACTAGATCGAAAAAGTCTAAGAATAGATCGCGGGGTTTGGGCTCAGCGCCACTGAAAAAGGGCTGCAGGCTGTCAGAAACCTGCAGGGTGTTGCAGCGGCCGCGCCTGTCAGTGAGCGGCTAGATCGGGTTGGGGCAATCGATGAACAGGTGCTCCAGGGCAAAACGTCGGGCGAGGTAATCACCCAGCGCTTGCACGCCATAACGCTCGGTCGCGTGATGCCCGGCGGCAATGAAGCTGATGTCGTTTTCACGGGCGCTGTGAAAGGTTTGCTCGGACGCTTCGCCGCTCAGGTACAGGTCAACGCCTGCCTGGACGGCTTGATCGATATAGCCCTGCCCGCCTCCAGTGCACCAGCCGACACGCCGAATCATTTGGCTGCCTTCTATCACCAGTGGTTCACGCCCCAGTACGTCTTGCACCCGTCTGGCAAAGTCCCGCGCCGTCATGGGCTCTGTCAACGAGCCCACCAGCCCTACCACTTTGGCATTATCGGGATCCAGCGGCCCTTCAACGGTGATGTCCAGTTGCCGCGCCAGTTGAACGTTGTTGCCCACGTCCGGGTGCAGGTCGAGCGGCAAGTGGTAGGCCAGCAAGCTGATGTCGTGCTTGAGCAAGGTTTTCAGACGTCGCTGCTTCATGCCGGTGACGCAAGGGTCTTCACCTTTCCAGAAGTAACCGTGATGCACCAGTATCAGGTCGGCCCCGGCCTCCACGGCCGCCTCCAGCAAGGCTTGACTGGCCGTCACGCCACTGACGATGCGCAGCACTTGCGGCCGCCCCTCAACCTGCAAGCCGTTGGGGCAGTAATCGCTGATTGCAGCGCAATTGAGGTATCGATTTGCTTCTTCGACCAGCGTGCTCAAGGCGACTGCCATAAAAGACTCCTAAATATAGCGTTCAGAGGCGCGCAGCCCTCGTATAATGGCCGCCATTATGGGCCGTCATGGTGGCTCTGCAACCTTCAGGACTTAGTTCAATGCTCAAGGCTTTGCGTTTCTTTGGCTGGCCACTGCTGGCCGGCGTTCTTATCGCTTTGCTGATTATTCAGCGCTACCCGCAATGGGTCGGGCTGCCGAGTCTGGACGTTAATCTGCAACAGGCGCCGCAAACCAATTATGCGCAGCAAGGACCGGTCACTTACGCCGATGCGGTGGTGCGCGCTGCGCCAGCCGTGGCCAACCTGTACACCACCAAGGTGGTGAACCGCAACGCCCGCCCCTTGTTTGAAGACCCGCAGTTCCGTCACTTTTTCGGCAACAACGCCCCCAAGCAAAAACGCATGGAATCGAGCCTCGGCTCGGCGGTATTGATGAGCCCCGAAGGGTATTTGCTCACCAATAACCACGTGGTGCTGAACGCCGACCAGATTGTTGTGGCCCTCAAGGATGGTCGCGAAACCTTGGCCCGGGTGATCGGTAGCGACCCGGAAACCGACCTGGCCGTGCTCAAGATTGATCTGAAAAACCTGCCTGCCATTACCATTGGTCGCTCCGACAGCCTGCGCATCGGTGACATTGCACTGGCAATCGGCAACCCGTTCGGGGTCGGCCAGACCACGACCATGGGCATCATCAGTGCCACCGGCCGGAACCAGCTGGGCCTGAACAACTACGAAGACTTCATCCAGACCGATGCAGCGATCAATCCGGGTAACTCCGGCGGCGCACTGGTGGACGCCAATGGCAACCTGACCGGCATCAACACGGCTATTTTCACCAAATCCGGCGGTTCCCAAGGCATCGGCTTTGCCATCCCGATCAATCTGGCGATGGAGGTCATGAAGTCGATCATCGAACACGGCCAAGTGATTCGTGGCTGGCTGGGGATTGAAGTGCAGCCGCTAACCCCGGACCTGGCCGAATCGTTCGGCCTGAGCGGTCGTCCGGGGATTGTCGTGGCGGGGATTTTCCGTGATGGCCCGGCGCAAAAAGCCGGCCTGCAATTGGGCGATGTGATCCTGAGCATCGATGGTGCACCCGCCAGCGATGGCCGTCGCTCAATGAACCAGGTGGCACGAATCAAGCCGTCGGAGAAAATCAGCATACAGGTGATGCGTAATGGCAAAGAGCTGAAACTGACTGCCGAAGTGGGCTTGCGTCCACCACAGGAACAGCCGCCACAGCAGGAATAAACACGCCCGCTGTTGCCGCTGCCCGGACGACTTCTGCGTCATGGGCAGCGGCAACACAGCGTGATTAAACGTCTGACAACCCTTCAATCAACGCCGCGTTCTGCTCCGGCGTGCCGATGGTGATGCGCAAGAACTGGTCGATCCGCAGTTGCTTGAAGTGACGCACGATCACACCTTGTAAACGCAACTTGGCGGCCAACGCCGCGGCATCGTGCTCCGGGTGGCGGGCGAAGATGAAGTTGGCCGCTGACGGCAGCACCTCAAAACCCAGCCCCTCAAGTTGCCCGACCAGTTGTTCACGGCTGTCAATGACGGCCTTGCAGGTCTGCTCGAAATACTCACGGTCCTCGAACGCTGCAGCCGCACCGACTATCGCCAGGCGGTCCAGCGGGTAGGAGTTGAAGCTGTTTTTGATGCGCTCCAGCGCCTCGATCAAGTCGGGATGCCCTACCGCGAGCCCTACCCGCAAACCTGCCAGCGAGCGGGATTTGGACAGGGTTTGGGTGACCAGCAGGTTCGGATAACGATCCACCAGGCTAATTGCTGTCTGCCCGCCAAAGTCGATGTAGGCTTCGTCGACCACCACCACCGAGTCAGGGTTGGCGTTGAGTATCTGCTCGATGGTTTCCAGCGCCAGCAGGCAACCCGTTGGCGCATTCGGGTTCGGGAAGATGATGCCGCCATTGGGTCTGGCGTAATCGGCTGGCTGGATCTGGAACTGTGCATCCAGCGCTACGGGCTCGAACTCAATGCCGTACAGCCCGCAATACACCGGATAAAAGCTGTAGCTGATGTCCGGAAACAACAACGGCTGGTCGTGCTGGAACAAGCCATTGAACACATGCGCCAGCACTTCATCCGAACCGTTGCCCAAAAAAACCTGATTGGCTTTCACCCCGTAATAGTCAGCCACCGCCTGCTTGAGCAGGTCGCTGTTCGGGTCCGGGTATAAACGCAGGTTGTCATTGATCTCGGCCTGCATCGCCGCGAGTGCTTTAGGCGAAGGGCCGTAAGGGTTTTCGTTGGTGTTGAGCTTGACCAGTCGGGTCAGTTTCGGCTGCTCGCCCGGCACGTAAGGCACCAGGTCTTTAACGAAAGAACTCCAGAATTTGCTCATGCTTATTGCCCCTTTTGATCGGCGATGATCCGGTACTCGGCACTGCGGGCGTGGCCGGTCAGCGACTCGCCACGGGCCAGTACCGAAGCCGTTTTGCCCAGCTCGGAGGCGCCTTGTTCAGAGCAGAAGATGATTGAGGAGCGCTTCTGGAAGTCATACACCCCCAACGGCGAAGAGAAGCGCGCCGTGCCCGAGGTGGGCAACACGTGGTTAGGACCGGCGCAGTAATCGCCCAGCGCTTCTGAGGTGTGACGGCCCATGAAGATTGCTCCGGCATGACGAATCTGCGGCAACCATGCTTGCGGATCAGCGACAGACAACTCCAGGTGTTCCGGGGCGATGCGATTGGCCACGTCGATGGCCTGCTGCATGTCGTCCACCAGAATCAACGCACCACGACCGTTGATTGAGGTATTGATGATCTCGGCGCGCTCCATGGTCGGCAACAGTTTGGCAATGCTAGCCGCCACCTTATCGAGGAACACGGCATCCGGGCTGACCAGAATCGCTTGCGCGTCTTCATCGTGCTCGGCCTGGGAGAACAGGTCCATGGCGATCCAGTCCGGGTCGGTCTGGCCGTCGCATACCACAAGAATCTCCGAAGGCCCGGCGATCATGTCGATGCCGACCTGACCAAACACGTGGCGCTTGGCAGTGGCGACATAAATGTTGCCCGGCCCGACGACCTTATCGACTTTCGGCACGCTTTCGGTGCCATAGGCCAGCGCTGCTACCGCCTGCGCCCCCCCGATGGTGAACACCCGGTCCACGCCGGCAATGCACGCGGCAGCCAGAACCAGTTCGTTGATCTCACCCCGCGGGGTCGGCACCACCATGACCACTTCGGTCACACCGGCCACCTTGGCCGGAATCGCATTCATCAACACCGACGACGGGTACGACGCCTTGCCGCCGGGCACATACAGCCCTGCACGGTCCAGCGGCGTGACTTTTTGCCCCAGCACCGTGCCGTCGGCTTCGGTGTAAGTCCAGGAGTCCTGCTTTTGCTTTTCGTGGTAGCTGCGCACGCGTTGGGCGGCTTTCTCCAGCGCCTCGCGTTGCTCGGCCGTGATGCGGGTCAAGGCCAGTTCCAGGCGCTCACGAGGCAAGATCAGGTCCGCCATCGAGGCCACTTCAAGGCCGTCGAAGCGTTGGGTGAACTCCACCAGCGCCGCGTCGCCACGCTCGCGCACAGCCTTGATGATGTCGAGCACGCGCTGGTTAACCGAGTCGTCAGACACACTTTCCCAGCTCAGCAGGTGATCCAGATGCTGCGCGAAATCCGGATCAGCAGCGTTGAGACGGCGAATTGCAGTGGGAGCGGTCATAGCGAGGGCCTCGGTAATTGGCGAATGCTTAGAAGTTAGGATGTTGCACAGCTCAGGCACCGCAAGACTACCAAGCCATCCGCGCGGGTACCTGAGATTTCTGGCTATTGCACGGATAGATGGGCGCGCCCGGGGACGCGCGGGTGAGTCAGCCGCGGTGTCGGGATTCCACTGCTTTGCGCAGGGTATCGATCAGGGCTTGAATGCGGGCGTGCTGCATTTTCATGGAAGCCTTGTTGACCACCAGACGGGAGCTGATGGCGGCAATGAAGTCCTGGGGTTCCAGGCCATTGGCGCGCAAGGTATTACCGGTATCGACCACGTCGATAATTTTGTCGGCGAGACCGATCAGCGGTGCCAGCTCCATGGAGCCGTACAGCTTGATGATGTCGACCTGACGGCCCTGTTCAGCGTAATAACGCTTGGCCACGTTGACGAACTTGGTCGCCACGCGCAGACGGCCTTTAGGCTCGACAGCACCTACGGCACCGGCAGTCATAAGTTTGCACTGGGCAATGCGCAGGTCCAGCGGCTCATACAGGCCCTGACCGCCGTACTCCATCAATACATCTTTACCGGCAACGCCAAGGTCAGCGGCACCGTGCTCAACGTAAGTCGGTACGTCAGTAGCACGAACGATCAGCAAACGTACGTCTGGCTGAGAGGTCGGGATGATCAGCTTGCGGCTCTTGTCCGGATTCTCGGTCGGCACGATACCCGCTTCAGCCAGAAGCGGCAGGGTGTCGTCAAGGATACGGCCCTTGGACAATGCAATGGTCAGCATGGGAAACGTAAGTCCTTATCAGGGTACTTATGCCCGGACGCAATCGGCGCCGGACAAACATCGAGCCTGATAATCAGGCTCGACTTGAACGATTCGAGGCCAGGTAAGGTAACGCGTCAAAACCGTTACGTCACCTGGCGGCTGGACACAGTCCGTGTGCCCCTGATGCCTGTTGCCAAAAACTAGCCCGGAACGCGGCGGATTTTGGCACCCAGCATTTGCAGTTTTTCTTCGATGCACTCGTAACCACGGTCTATGTGGTAGATGCGATCGATCAACGTATCGCCTTCGGCCACCAGTGCCGAAATCACCAGGCTGGCCGACGCACGCAGGTCGGTTGCCATCACCGGCGCGCCCTTGAGGGTTTCAGTGCCGGTCACGATGGCTGTGTTGCCTTCGACCTGGATCTTGGCGCCCATGCGGTGCAGCTCGTACACGTGCATGAAGCGGTTTTCGAAGATGGTCTCGATCACGGCGCCGGTGCCTTCAGCGATGGCGTTCAACGAGATGAACTGCGCCTGCATATCGGTCGGGAATGCCGGGTACGGAGCAGTGCGTACATTGACGGCCTTTGGACGCTTGCCGTGCATGTTCAGCTCGATCCAGTCTTCGCCGGTCGTGATCTCGGCGCCCGCTTCCTTGAGTTTCTCAAGCACGGCTTCGAGGATGGTCGGATCGGTGTCCTTGACCTTGACGCGGCCACCCGTAACGGCAGCAGCGACCAGGTAAGTACCGGTTTCAATACGGTCCGGCATCACGCGATAGGTCGCAGGGTGCAAACGCTCTACGCCATCAATGGTAATGGTGTCAGTGCCCGCACCGCTGACCTTGGCTCCCATGGCGTTCAGGAAGTTGGCCAGGTCGACCACTTCAGGCTCACGAGCCGCGTTTTGCAGAACGCTACGGCCTTTGGCCAGTGCTGCGGCCATCATGATGTTTTCAGTACCGGTCACGCTGACGGTATCGAAGAAGAAGCTGGCACCACGCAAGCCACCTTCCGGCGCCTTGGCCTTGATGTAACCGCCTTCAACGTCGATCACTGCACCCATGGCCTCAAGGCCGCGGATATGCAGATCTACCGGACGCGAGCCGATGGCGCAACCGCCAGGCAACGCCACTTCAGCTTCACCGAAACGGGCAACCATCGGGCCGAGTACCAGGATCGAGGCACGCATGGTTTTAACCAGCTCGTACGGGGCGATCAGGGTCTTGATCGTTCTCGGGTCGATTTCGACCGACAGCTTCTCATCGATCACCGGCTCAATGCCCATGCGGCCAAAGAGCTCGATCATGGTAGTGATGTCATGCAAATGCGGCAGGTTGGCCACCGTCACCGGGCCATCGCACAGTAGGGTCGCAGCCAGAATCGGCAAGGCAGAGTTTTTCGCCCCGGAAATGCGGATCTCGCCATCTAGACGGGCACCGCCGGTAATAATCAATTTATCCATAACAATCTCGACGCCAATGGGCTCAGGGGGCTCAGGTGCGCTCGGCCCAGGCCGCGCTGCTGAAGAATTTCATAGTGACCGCATGGATGCTGCCATCAGCGATCCACGGGTTTAAATGGGCATAGATGCTTTGTTGACGTTTCACCGGGCTCAAGGCCACCAGTTCGTCACTAATCACGTTCAGCTGAAAGTTGCAGCCTTCGCCCTCAACTTCTACCTGGGTTCCAGGCAGCTTTCCCTCAAGAAAGCTCTTCACTTCTACGGCCTGCATGCTCAACCTCAATCGGCGCCCAACGCGCGCGGGTCGGCCATCATACAAAAAAGCCCCGCGCCTGCGAACCCCGCTGAACAGGACTCTGACGGGGGGCTTCTCAATAAATGGCGATTAATGATGTGCCAACAGCTCGGTCAGGCCCGAAACCTGAGCGATTTCGCGCATGTCTTCGGGCATGGCACGAATGCTCAGTGGCTTGTTCAAGGCTTGTGCGTCTCGGATAAAGCATAGGAGTAACGACAAACCGACACTGCTGGATTTGGTGACTGCCGAGCAATCAACCACAAGGGATTTGGCCAGTGCTTTTTTGATCAGCGCCTGACCTTCCTTACGCAAGCGGGGGCCGGTCTGGTAGTCGAGCACGCCACTGAGGCGCAGTTCGCTTTCACCGGCCAGGGTCACGGCACCCTCACTCATTGGTCGATGGCCTTGTCAGTCTCTTTCTTGACCTTGGCCACTTCACCAGCCCAGTTATTAATGGTTTTATCCAGATCGTTGCCGTTTTTCTGCATGGCATCGGCAAACTGGTCACGGAACAGCTTGCCGATATTGATGCCATTGACGACCACGTTACGCACTTTCCACTCGCCGCCGACATTATGCAAGGTGTACGACAGCGGGTAAGTGGCGCCGTTATCGCCTTTAACAATCATGTCAACGCTGGTGCGATCGCCACTTTCATCCTTGGCAGGGCCAACGGTGATGCCCTGGTTTTTGAATTCCAGCAAGGCATTGCCGTAGAACTGCATCAGGCTGCGCTTGAAGTTCTCCTCGAAACGCTCCTTTTGTTCTGGCGTTGCCTTTCGCGAGTACTTCACGGTCATGATGCTATTGGCAATGCTCTTAACATCCACCGCAGGCCCGACAATAGTGTTCAGGGCATCGTAAAACTTGCTCGGGTCTTGCTTGTACTGCTCTTTATTGGCAGACAGGTCAGCCAGCAAACGCGTGGTGGTGTCTTGAACGATGTCGTGGGCCGATTGCCCCGGTGCTGCATTCGCCATCAGAGGAAGTGCGGCCGCCAAAACAACCAGCAGGCCACGGCGCAAGAGAGAAATCATCGAAACACTCCTTATTTGGCGTCTTTGCTAACGGTATTGAGCAGGAACTTGCCGATCAGGTCTTCCAGAACCAGAGACGACTGGGTGTCGTGAATAGTTCCACCGTCCTTGAGCAGTTCATCCTCCCCGCCCACGCTGATACCGATGTACTTCTCACCGAGCAGACCTGCCGTGAGGATAGACGCTGTCGAATCCACCGGAAGGTTATCCACCTTTTTTTCAATCTGCAGCGTGACGCGGGCCGTAAAGTTGTCGCGGTCCAGGTCGATCGCTGTGACCTTGCCGATAGTCACGCCCGCCATCGAGACCTTGGCGCGCACGGTCAGGCCGGCAATATTATCGAAGTAGGCATACAGCTTGTAGGTGTCACTGCTGGCGGTCGGGGACAGTCCACTGACCCGTAGGGCGAGCAACAGCAAAGCCAGGATGCCAGCCAGCAGGAACAGGCCGACACCGATTTCCATGGTGCGGTTTTGCATCAGAAATCTCCAAACATCAAGGCGGTCAAAATAAAGTCCAGCCCGAGTACAGCCAATGAGGCATACACCACGGTCTTGGTAGTGGCACGGCTGATCCCCTCTGAAGTGGGCTCGCAGTCATAACCTTGAAACACGGCAATCCAGGTCACTACAAAAGCAAACACGATGCTTTTGATGATCCCGTTAAGCACGTCACCGGTGAAGGTCACGCTGTTCTGCATGTTGGCCCAGTAGGAACCGTCGTAGACGCCCAACCAGTCCACCGCCACCCACGAACCACCCCAGATCCCGACCACGCTGAAAATCATTGCCAGCACCGGCAGGGAAATAAACCCGGCCCACAAACGTGGCGCAATGATGTATTTCAACGGGTCGACCCCAATCATTTCAAGGCTGGAGAGTTGTTCGGTCGATTTCATGTTGCCGATTTCGGCGGTCAGGGCAGACCCGGCGCGCCCGGCGAACAGCAATGCGGTCACGACCGGTCCCAACTCACGTAACAGGGTCAGGGCCACCATCTGCCCGACCGCCTGCTCTGAGCCGTAGCTGGACAGAATGCTGAAGCCTTGCAGCGCCAGCACCATGCCGATGAACACCCCGGACACCACGATGATCACCAGCGACATGACACCCACGGAATGCAGCTGTTTGAGCAACAGCCCGAAACCGCCGCCGATGCCGCCACGCCCCAGCAATGCGTGAAACAGGAAAATGGTCGAACGCCCCAGTACCGAGACAATGTCGATCCCGGCCCGGCCGAACAATCCGACGCGGTCGATAATTGATTGTTTGCGCATCAGCGCTTCCCCAGAAGATCGGTTCGGTAGTCCGACGCCGGAAAGTGAAACGGAACCGGACCGTCGGGATCGCCGTTCATGAACTGACGGATGCGCGGGTTATCGGCATTCATCAACTCGTCTGGCGTCCCCTGCCCCAGCACCTGACCATCGCCCACTACGTATAAATAGTCAGCAATGCTCGCTGTTTCGGCCAAATCGTGAGAAACCACAATGCTGGTGATGCCCAATGCGTCATTAAGCAGACGGATCAGACGCACCAAAACCCCCATGGCAATGGGATCCTGGCCGACAAACGGTTCGTCGTACATCAAGATTTGCGGGTCAAGCGCGATGGCCCGAGCCAGCGCTACACGACGTTTCATACCGCCGGACAGCTCATCCGGCATCAGGTCAATGGCGCCGCGCAACCCCACCGCCTGCAACTTGAGCAGCACGATGTCGCGGATCATTTCTTCCGGCAGCTCGGTATGCACGCGCAGCGGAAAGGCAACGTTTTCGAATACATCCAGATCGGTAAACAGTGCGCCGCTCTGAAACAGCACGCCCATATGCTTGCGGGCGTCGAACAGATCGCTGCGCGACAGTGTCGGCAGGTTTTGCCCATTGACCCACACTTCGCCGTTGCTGGGACGCAGTTGCATGCCCATCAAACGCAGAAGGGTGGTCTTGCCGCAGCCGGACGGCCCCATGATCCCCGTGACTTTGCCACGCGGGATACGAATATCGACGTTATTGAAAATGCTGCGCGAACCGCGCTTGAAGGAAACTCCCTTCAGCTCGACCGCGTAGGCGTTATCGGCACTCATCTAAACTCCTTGCGATGCAGCCTCTGCCTCTAACCGGACATCAAGCTTCTTTTCAAGAAGCGCGCGTTCCTTGAGCGGGCCGAACTGGCGGCGAACTATATCACTGCTGTTACTGACCGCCAAAGGCTGTAGGAGTGCCCATTCAGGTTCAGGACAGTGAAAAATGGGTAAATCATCCTAAAGTCCAGTAGTGCTTTGTTGCATGAGACAACAAAGCATGACGAACACACGTGAGGGAATTGCTCAGAACCGCTATAATCGCCGCCTTTTCTCAGGCTACCCGACTTCAAACATGAGCCAATCCAGCGACCTGATTCAATCTGCACAACGCACCATCCGCCTCGAACTGGAAGCTGTAGAAGATTTACTGCCCCGGATCGACGCTGATTTCGTACGCGCTTGCGAGATGATTCTAGCGAGCAAGGGTCGAGTCGTCGTGGTCGGCATGGGCAAGTCCGGGCATATCGGCAACAAAATTGCCGCGACCCTGGCCAGCACCGGCACCACGGCTTTCTTTGTTCACCCGGCCGAAGCCAGCCACGGCGACATGGGCATGATTACCCGCGACGACATCATTCTCGCGCTGTCGAATTCGGGCTCTACCGCCGAGATCGTCACTCTGCTCCCTCTTATTAAACGCCTCGGCATCCAGCTCATCAGCATGACCGGCAACCCCGAGTCACCGCTGGCCAAGGCTGCCGACGTCAGTCTGGATGCCCGCGTGGCCCAAGAAGCCTGCCCACTGAACCTGGCGCCTACTTCGTCGACCACCGCAACGCTGGTCCTTGGCGATGCACTGGCCATTGCCTTGCTCGAAGCCCGCGGGTTCACGGCTGAAGACTTCGCCTTCTCGCACCCCGGTGGAGCACTTGGCCGCCGTTTGCTGCTCAAAGTTGAAAACGTCATGCACTCGGGCGATGAGCTGCCGCAAGTGGTTCGCGGCACGTTGCTCAGAGATGCCCTGATGGAAATGACCCACAAGGGTCTGGGCATGACCGTTGTCACTGAACCAGATGGCAAACTGGCCGGCATCTTCACGGACGGCGACTTGCGCCGCACGCTGGATCGCGAAATCGACATCCGCAACGCGACCATCGACACGGTGATGACACCTCACGGCAAAACAGCCCGCGCCGACATGCTGGCCGCCGAAGCCCTTAAAATCATGGAAGACCATAAAATCAGCGCGCTGGTTGTCGTCGACAAGGACGACCGCCCTGTCGGCGCCTTGAACATGCACGATTTGTTGCGCGCAGGAGTGATGTAATGACCAGCGATTTGCTCAAACGCGGCAGAGCCATCAAGCTCGCCGTTTTCGACGTTGACGGCGTATTGACCGATGGCCGGTTGTACTTCCTGGAAGACGGCAGCGAGTTCAAGACCTTTAATACCCTCGACGGCCAGGGCATCAAGATGCTGATGGCAGCCGGCGTACAAACGGCAATCATCAGTGGTCGCAAGACACCAGTCGTTGAGCGTCGCGCGCAAAATCTGGGTATCGCGCACCTGTATCAGGGCCGCGAAGATAAATTGGTGGTATTGGACGAGCTTCTCGGCCAACTCAACCTAAGCTATGAACAGGTTGCCTATCTGGGCGACGACCTGCCGGATTTGCCGGTCATCCGTCGCGTAGGCCTTGGTATGGCTGTAGCCAACGCCGCCAGTTTCGTTCGCGAACATGCCCACGGCATTACCCAGGCACGCGGCGGTGAAGGCGCCGCACGTGAATTTTGCGAACTGATCCTGCGTGCCCAAGGCCGTCTGGATGCCGCTCACGCTGCCTACTTATAGAGCTTTTTATGCTGAGTAAAAAAATTCGCAACTTCCTGTTATTCGGCGTCATAGCGGCGCTGTTTGCAGCCGTGGGCTATTGGAATATCAGCCCGGAACGCTTCCTCGACAAACCTGCCGTAGCGGTGGATGAGCACGCAATCGACTATTACGCCATCAACGCTCATAGCCTTCAGTACCTGCCGGACGGCAAGCTCCAATACGAAATGACGTCCGACAAGGTTGAACACCTCAAGGCTTCCGAAGTGACGCTGCTGACCAACCCGGACCTGCAGATGTACCGCGGAACCACCTTTCCGTGGCACGTTCAAAGTGAGCGCGGCGAGGTTAATCCGGACGGCACGGAAGTCGAGCTGATCGACTCGGTACGGGTCGCCCGCACAGACGAACGCAACCGCGAGCTGATTATCACCAGCTCACGCATGACAGTATTCCCACAGAAGCAATATGCGCAGACCGAGCAAGCCGTTAGAATCGACGGCGCTGGCGGTGTGACCACTGCCAAGGGAATGAAAGCATATTTGAAAGACGGCAGGATGGACCTGCTGTCCAACGTAAGAGGACAGTATGAGTCTCGTTAAAACCCTCCCTTTATTGCTCAGCTTGAGCGCAGCACTGGGAAGCGTGAGCGCCTGGGCTCTGCCGAACGACACCGAACAGCCTATCCGTATTCAGGCTAACGAAGCGCAGCTGGATGACAAGAAAGGCGTCGCGACCTACAAAGGCGACGTCATCATCACGCAAGGCTCGATGAAAATCACCGGCAACACCGTCACGATCACCCGCAACGCTGCCGGTGAAATTGACGTTGTGACCTCGGTTGGCAACCTGGCCTACTTCGAACAACTGCAAAAAGCCACCGATCCGGTACCGGTCAAGGCCTACGCAGTGACCATTCAGTACCATGCACCGCAAAACCGCATCGTGCTGATCGACAAGGCCAAAGTGATCAACGATGGCAACACCACTGAAGGCGAGAAAATCGTCTATGACACAGTCAAACAAGTGGCCAACGCCGGTCGCGCCAACGGTAGCAGCGTGACTGCACCTCGTCCGCGCATCGACATGGTGATCCAGCCGAAGAAAAAAACTGACGCGAAGGCCCAGTAATGGCAACTCTTAAAGCCCAGCATTTGGCTAAAAGCTACAAGAGCCGTCAGGTGGTGCGCGATGTCAGCCTGTCGATCGACAGCGGACAGATCGTCGGCTTGCTCGGCCCTAACGGCGCGGGCAAGACCACCTGCTTCTACATGATTGTGGGCTTGGTGCAAGCGGATCAGGGTCGTGTACTGATCGACGATCTGGATGTCAGTCATCAACCGATGCACGGCCGCGCACGCGCCGGTATCGGTTACCTGCCGCAAGAAGCCTCGATTTTCCGCAAGCTTTCGGTCGCCGATAACATCATGGCGATTCTTGAGACACGCAAGGAACTCGACAAAGCAGGTCGTCGCAAGGAGCTGGAAAGCCTGTTGCAGGAATTCCACATCAACCATATCCGCGACAACCTGGGCATGAGCCTGTCGGGTGGTGAGCGTCGCCGGGTAGAAATCGCCCGCGCACTGGCTACCGCCCCCAAGTTCATTCTGCTCGATGAACCCTTTGCCGGTGTTGACCCCATCTCTGTGGGCGACATCAAGCAGATCATTCACCACCTCAAGGCCAAAGGCATTGGCGTGCTGATCACCGATCACAACGTCCGTGAAACACTCGATATTTGCGAAACGGCTTACATCGTAAACGACGGACAATTGATTGCTGAAGGCGACGCTGAAACGATTCTGGCCAACAAATTGGTGAGAGAAGTGTATCTGGGCAACGAGTTCCGCTTGTAAGCCCCTACGCCTAAAAATGCCTGACGGGCGTTTTCAATTTGCTCACGTCTTCCGGACGAATTGTAAACGCCTCTAGGCAAACGCTACGGTTTCAGGCATATAATTTGCTTATGTTTGGCGCTAACGCGCCCTTGTAGTGGATGGCGCCATGCGCGCCGGCGAATAAGGTGTTAAGCCCCTGCCATGAAACCATCGCTAGTCCTGAGAATGGGCCAGCAGCTGACAATGACACCTCAGCTGCAACAAGCCATACGCCTGCTCCAATTGTCGACCCTGGACCTGCAACAGGAAATCCAGGAGGCGCTGGAATCCAACCCGATGCTCGAACGCCAGGAAGAAGGCGAAGATTTCGACAACTCGGATCCATTGGCCGACAACATTGAGCAAAAACCCGCCAGTGACATTCAAGAACCCTCCTATCAGCAGGAGTCCGCAACCACTGTGGATAACCTGGAGGAAGGCGAATGGAACGACCGCATTCCCAACGAACTCCCCGTCGATACGGCTTGGGAAGACGTTTATCAGACCAGTGCCAGCAGCCTGCCCAGCAACGACGATGACGAGTGGGACTTCACCACCCGCACTTCGGCCGGTGAAAGCCTGCAAAGCCATTTGCTTTGGCAGTTGAACCTGGCGCCCATGTCGGACACCGATCGGCTTATTGGCGTTACCCTCATCGACTGCATCAATACGCAGGGCTACCTCGACGAAACCCTCGAGGAAATCCTCGAAGCCTTTGACCCGGAACTGGACATTGAGCTCGATGAAATCGAAGCCGTCCTGCACCGTATCCAGCAATTCGAACCGGCCGGCATTGGTGCCCGCAATCTGGGCGAATGCCTGCTGTTGCAACTGCGCCAACTGCCTGCAACAACGCCTTGGCTCGAAGACGCCAAGCGCTTGGTAACGGACTACATCGACCTGCTGGGCGCACGTGATTACAGCCAACTGATGCGCCGCATGAAGCTCAAGGAAGACGAACTGCGCCAGGTCATCGAGTTGGTGCAAAGCCTTAATCCGCGTCCGGGATCGCAAATTGAGTCCACAGAACCGGAATACGTTGTACCCGACGTCATCGTGCGCAAAGACAACGAACGCTGGCTCGTAGAGCTCAACCAGGAATCGGTACCGCGCCTGCGGGTCAATGCCCAGTACGCCGGTTTCGTGCGACGCGCCGACACCAGTGCCGACAACACGTTCATGCGCAACCAGTTACAAGAAGCGCGCTGGTTCATCAAAAGCCTGCAGAGCCGTAACGAAACCCTGATGAAAGTGGCAACACAAATTGTCGAGCATCAGCGCGGGTTTCTGGAGTACGGCGATGAGGCCATGAAGCCGCTTGTGTTGCACGACATTGCAGAAGCAGTCGGTATGCACGAATCGACCATTTCACGGGTCACCACACAGAAATTCATGCATACCCCACGCGGTATCTATGAACTCAAGTACTTTTTCTCCAGCCATGTAAGCACCTCCGAAGGCGGCGAATGCTCATCCACGGCGATCCGCGCGATCATCAAAAAACTGGTTGCGGCGGAAAATCAGAAAAAGCCGTTGAGTGACAGCAAGATCGCTGGTTTACTGGAGGCACAAGGTATTCAGGTAGCCCGTCGCACGGTCGCCAAGTACCGCGAATCCCTTGGGATTGCGCCTTCCAGCGAGCGTAAGCGTTTGATGTAAGCAACGGGCCACAGCGTTTCAGTGGCAGGCTTTCCGGCCTGCTACTTTATGCAATGGAATCAAAGGAGAAACTGTATGCAAGTCAACATCAGTGGACACCATGTGGAAGTGACCGCCCCCCTGCGCGCTTACATCGGCGAAAAACTGGACCGGCTGGAGCGTCATTTCGACAAAATCACCAACGTGACTGTGATTCTTACCGTCGAAAAGCTGCTGCACAAAATCGAAGCGACCCTGCATATACCCGTTGGGAAAGGTGAAGTCGTTGCAAATGCTGAGCATACAGATATGTACGCCGCCATCGACAACCTCGCCGACAAGCTTGATCGCCAACTGAAAAAGCATAAGGAAAAGACCGTCAGCCTCCTCCAGGGCGCGACTGGTCGTTAATACCCCATACCCATGATTCGACTTGAAAGCATCCTGACCCCCGGCCGTTCACACGTGAACGTGCCGGGTGGCAGTAAAAAGAAAGCCCTTGAATACATTGCCAACCTGATCAGTCGCGAAGTGCCTGGTCTAGAAATGCAGGATGTTTATGAAAGTCTGATTGCCCGTGAAAAACTGGGCTCTACCGGTTTTGGTAACGGCATTGCTATCCCACACTGTCGCCTCAAAGGCTGCGAGGCGCCTGTCAGCGCTTTGCTGCACCTTGACGCCCCCATAGATTTCGACGCCATCGATGGCGCGCCGGTCGACCTGTTGTTCGTATTGCTGGTGCCAGAAGCGGCCACCGATGCACACCTGGAACTGCTCAGGCAGATCGCCAGCATGCTCGATCGCAAAGATGTGCGCGAAAAACTGCGCAGTGCACCGAGCAACGAAGCGCTGTATCAGGTTGTTCTGGACGTACAGAACGGTCATTAATCATGCGCTTGATCATTGTCAGCGGACGCTCCGGCTCCGGTAAAAGCACCGCCCTCGCCGTCCTCGAAGACAACGGTTTCTATTGCATCGACAACTTGCCCGCCGGCTTGCTTCCCGAGCTGGCAGAGCGGGCGTTGATTCACACTGAACTCGCACAGCCGCTGGTGGCGGTCTCGATTGATGCGCGCAACCTGCCCAGCCATTTGTCGCGGTTTCCACAATTGCTCGAAGAAGTGCGCAACCGTCATATTCAATGTGACGTGTTGTACCTGGACGCAGACGAGGAAACCCTGTTCAAGCGTTTCTCCGAGACCCGCCGCAGGCACCCCCTGAGCAGCGCCAGCCGCTCGCTGGCAGAAGCCATCCGCGATGAAACAACGTTGCTGGGGCCCATCGTTGACCTCGCGGACCTTACGATTAACACCACCAATCTGAACCTGTATCAGCTGCGCGACACCATAAAGCTGCGCCTGCTGAACAAACCGGAGCCCGGTACGGCATTTCTGGTGGAGTCATTTGGTTTCAAGCGCGGGATGCCGGTGGATGCCGACCTCGTCTTCGACGTGCGTTGCCTGCCCAACCCCTACTGGAAACCCGAATTGCGCGAGCAATCGGGGCTTGATCAACCGGTAGCCGATTACTTGACCGCGCAGCCGGATGTTGAAGAGATGTTCCAGGATATTTCCAGCTATCTGCTGAAATGGTTGCCGCGTTTTGCCGCGAGCAATCGTGCTTATGTGACGATCGGTATCGGGTGCACCGGCGGGCATCACCGCTCGGTGTACCTCACTGAACGACTGGGCAAGTGCCTGCAAGAAACCCTGAAAAACGTCCAGGTTCGCCACCGCGACCTTACTTGAAAGGATCTACCCCGCGATGCCTGATCTGGAAATCGAAATCATCAACAAATTGGGCCTGCACGCTCGAGCATCTGCCAAGTTCGTCGGTGTTGCAGGTCGGTTTCCTTGTCAGGTGCGAGCCGGTCGCACACCAGAATCCATGGTCGATGGCAAAAGCATCATGGCCATGATGATGCTTGCCGCAGGTAAAGGCACCACCATTCATTTAAAGACCGAAGGCGAACAGGAGCAAGAAGCCATGGCTGCGCTGGTGGCCCTGATCAATAACTACTTTGATGAAGGCGAATAGCGGCTGACGCATAGCGCCGCAGCGATCTGACCGGGCCACGTTGATCTACCCCAGCGCGGTATCCATGACCATCATCACGCAGAACCCTATGCAGAGCCCAAGGCTCGCCAGTTTTTCGTGACCATTGCGCCGCGACTCTGGAATCACCTCTTGCGTCACTACAAGTAGCATCGCTCCTGCCGCCAGTGCCAGACCCAGCGGCAATAGAAGTTCGGCCAAGTTCACCAGCCAGGCACACAGTACGGCAAATACCGGCTCCACCAACCCGGACGCGGCACCGATCATGAACGCCCTGACCCGCGACATGCCCGCCCCGGCCAGCACCAAAGCAATCACCAACCCTTCTGGCACATCCTGCAACGCAATCCCCATCGCCAGGCTGTCAGCGTCCGGCATGCCGCCGCCCGCCGAAACGCCCACCGCCATACCTTCCGGAATGTTGTGCGCCACAATCGCGATCACAAACAGCCAAATGCGCGGTGCAATGACGGGCTCCCCCGGACGGCTGACGATAATCTCCGGCCCGGCACCCGACACTTTCAGGTCCACCAGAAACAAACACAGGGCGCCCAGCAAAATGCCCGCACAAACCAGCCCGCTGGATGCCCACGCAGACAACCCTAAACTTTCAGCTGCCGCAATGCCCGGCACAATCAACGAAAACGCCGTGGCCGCCAGCATGACCCCGGCACCAAAGCCCAATAAGGTATCGCTGACCGCCACCGGCATATTGCGAATCACCAACACCGGAACAGCGCCCAGCGCCGTGCCTAACGCGCACAAAGCCCCGCCTTGAAGGGCTCTGAGCATTTTGGGTTCGAGCCCCAGCCAGCCCAATCCTTCGGCCACCAACAGCGCAGTGCCCGCCAACAGCAACAACGTGCCGAGGGCATAGCGAAACAATCGCACGCCGCCGACCGCCAAAATTTGCGTGCCCATTTTCGCTTGAATCCTTGTGCGTAGCTTTAAACCATAGCTGCTTGATAGCGGCGCGCTACTTCAGGCCAATTAATGACCTCATAAAACGCATTGATGTACTCAGGCCGTCGGTTCTGGTAACGCAGGTAGTATGCGTGCTCCCACACATCCAGCCCCAGAATAGGGGTATTACCCTTCATCAGCGGGCTGTCCTGATTACCACTGCTTTCAATCACCAGGGTCTTCTGTCCAGTAACACTCAGCCAGGCCCAGCCGCTGCCAAAACGGGTCAGCGCGGCTTTGGTAAACGCATCTTTGAACGCTTCCAACCCACCCAACTGCTCATCAATGGCCTTGGCCAACGCGCCATCGGGTTTGCCACCGCCCTGCGGGCTCATGACCTCCCAGAACAACGCGTGGTTAGCATGACCGCCGCCTTGATTGATAACCGCTGCGCGCATGCTTTCAGGAAGCTGGTGCACGCTGGCCACCAGTTTTTCCACAGGCCACAGCGCCCACTCCGTGCCTTCCACGGCGGCATTGAGGTTGTTGATGTAAGTCTGATGATGTTTGGTGTGATGGATCTTCATGGTCTGCGCATCGATGTGCGGCTCAAGCGCGTCATAGGCGTAAGGCAGTGCAGGCAAGGTGTAAGTCATATCAATGAACTCCTGAAGGTTGGCCGCTGACCATTGAGAATGCGGGGCTGGATTGAGCAACGTTGCGCTTGAGCAACAGGGCTGAGCGTGGGTATTCGCCGTATTCACTGATGAAATTCAATAACTCGACATAGGTTTTGCTGCTCTGACGCAGCGCGGCTTCCCGCAGCTCAGGCTTGATGCGTGGGTTTTGGACGGTTTGCAGCAGCCGCTGATGAATCGAGCACAAGTACTCGACGCTCTCTTCCGGCTGATTAAGGCGTAAATGAACGTCCGCCAGGTTGTGATGGGAAATCACGCAAGCCGCCACTGCTTCGTCGGCGTCACTCCAGCGCTCAAACAACACTTGAGCCAGCGCCAGCGCTTGCAAGTAGTGTTCTCGCGCATCCACCAGCTCGCCTTCAGCGAAACAGCGATTGGCTCTTTCGATCGTGCGTTTCCAGTGTTCCATGTGCACCTCCAAAGCCGTGTCAGGGAGTCAGACACCGCCAGCGGTCAGCTTCTCGGGGTCTAGCAGGGCCTCAAGCTGGCTGCGAGACAGGTCGGTAAACTCAAGCGCCACATCAATCACCGGGCGCCCTTGCTTGTAGGCGGTCTTGGCAATTTCAGCGGCCTTTTCATAACCAATGATCGGATTCAGTGCAGTCACCAGAATCGGATTGCGCGACAAGGCTTCTTTGATTTTGGCTTCGTTGACCTTGAACGTGGCAATCGCCTTGTCGGCCAGTAAACGGCTCACATTGGTTAACAGCTCGATGCTACTGAGCAGGTTCTGAGCAATGACCGGCAGCATCACGTTCAGCTCAAAGTTACCGGACTGGCCCGCTACGGTAATCACCGCGTCATTACCGATGACTTGCGCGGCGACCATGGCAGTGGCTTCGGGAATCACCGGGTTAACCTTGCCCGGCATAATCGAAGAGCCCGGCTGCAACGCTTCCAGCTCAATTTCACCCAGCCCCGCCAGCGGACCCGAATTCATCCAGCGCAGGTCGTTGGCTATTTTCATCAACGAGACCGCTGTGGCCTTAAGCTGGCCCGATACCGATACAGCGGTGTCCTGAGAACCGATCAAGGCAAACAGATCCTTGCCGGGCGTGAACCGCACAGGCGTCAGGGCGCTGAGTTGCTGACAGAACAGCCCGGCAAATTGCGGATGCGCGTTGATCCCGGTGCCGACTGCCGTGCCGCCTTGCGCCAGTGATTGCAGCGCAGGTTGCAGGGCCTGCAAATGCCCGATATTGGCCTTGATCTGCTGCGCCCAACCATTGAGTACCTGACTCATGCGCACAGGCATGGCGTCCATCAGGTGAGTGCGCCCGGTTTTGACATGGCTGTGAACCTGCTGGGCCTTGTGCTCAATGACCTCCACCAGATGCGTCAGCGCGGGCAAAAGACGCTCATGCAGACCCAAAGCGGCACTGACGTGAAGGGTGGTCGGGATGATGTCGTTGCTGCTTTGGCCACAGTTGACGTGATCGTTCGGGTTGATCACTTCGCCCAGCACGCGGGTGGCCAGCGTGGCGATCACTTCATTGGCGTTCATGTTGGAGCTGGTGCCTGAACCGGTCTGAAAGATATCTACCGGAAAGTGCTCCATGAAATCGCCTGCCAGCAGGATCTGCGTGGCTTCGACAATGGCGTTGCCCTGAGCGTCAGAAATTTGCCCCAATTCGATGTTAGCTTTGGCCGCTGCCGCTTTGGCCAGAATCAAGGCGCGAATGAATTGCGCCGGCATGCGCTGATGACTGACGGGAAAGTTATCCACCGCACGCTGGGTCTGCGCGCCATACAGCGCGGCCTCAGGCACGTGCAACTCGCCCATGCTGTCGCGTTCGATAGGGGGATTACTCATCGTGAAATCCTTGCATCAGTTCGATTAAAGAGATGGACGGTTCAAGTTCGCAGGTCGCCAATTGCCAGGCACAGCATTGCCAACGCTTGAGGCGACACCCGCACAGGGCTTGGGTTTCGAGGTCGCGCAGCGGTCGCCACGCATGGTCAAGACACAGACTGCGCCAGTGCCACGGCAGCGCCGTATCAGTGGCGGTGTCCAGCAAAAGCCGGAACGACGTGAGGGCAATCGTCCAGGATGACGTAGACGTACAGCAGGCCAAGTAACGGCCTTCGGCCAGATAATGCTCAATCAGGCGTGGTTCATCGGGCGCCAGCCCACAGCGGATCTGGCGACTCATCCAGCGCCAGCTTTCCTGATAAGGGCTTTCGTGCAACACAGAACTCATGATCCAGGCTCGCTCGCTAATGAGATTCATTATTAAGCGATATTGATTATCAAAACAAGCCTGCGAAAGGCGATGCCTCCCAGACACAAAGCGTTCCTCCCCCTTTCAAGGCGATGACACAAGGGTCCTCTGTTTGCCCTGAAAACAGGTCCCACCACGTTCGAAAACGCGAGCACGGGTTCAACACGAGAAACCTGACTGCAATGAGTCAGTGCAATCCCTGGAGAGTAGTACGCGACGTCTTGCGCTCGTTGTGGATATCACTGTTTAAATAATCAACCATCGTGCTTATATGCAATTACATGCTAATTTGCTCCAGCCAACATCGTGCACTCCGCATTTAACAGGCAGGGCATTCAATTTAATCTTCACGCCTACTTAAGGATATGCACCTTGTATCGAAGTTCGAACAACTCGATCCAAACACGCTAAACCTTGGCGTAATCCACACTTATCACTTCCTGAGCCACAACGTATCAACAGCTGCTTTTCGGATGATTATAAAAGAGGCCGGGACAAACAATGCCAAGCCTGCGCCTTGCCCAGGCAGCTTATTTCAAAGGCATTGACCTACGATTAAAAGCTGAAAAGAGCATTGAACCACACTAACTAATTAAAGTAAGAAGTTGAAAATGAAGCGACTTATTGCGTGCATTGCAATGATAAGTTTATTGACTGGATGCGTAGGCGCTTCGGTCTATGTGCCAAAAAGCAATCCTCGCCAGGTTGAACACACTCGCGAACCGCGAGAGGGGCACAAATGGTGCGGGATAAGCCTATGGCTTGTCTTTTTCCCTGTCCCGTTGATGTTACCGGTTTGCAAAACTGATACTGAATTAACATCCTCTTTTTATGGCTGCGGCCCCTTAATGCATTTCGCCAAACTTGGAGCAGACTATAAGGGGAATGCACTCTGCGGACGTATGCCGGCGGGATGAGCGAGCCATTGACGCAATTGCTCACGCGCACAAAAAAGGCGTATCACCAGAACCGTGATACGCCTTTTTTAAAACATTTGAGCAATCAGCTGCCGCCGATTTTCATACGCTCAATCAACACGGAGCCGGTGCGAATGTTACTGCGCAGCTCAAGGTCATTGCCCACGGCAACGATCTGTTTGAACATATCGCGCATGTTGCCGGCGATGGTCACCTCTTGCACCGGGAACTGAATCTCGCCGTTTTCGACCCAGAAACCCGCCGCGCCTCGGGAGTAGTCACCCGTGACCATGTTCAGGCCGCTGCCCATCAGTTCGGTCACAAACAACCCGCGGCCCATACGACGGATCAAGGCGGCCTGGTCTTCATCGCCATGGGTCACGAACAGGTTGTGCACGCCGCCCGCGTTCGCAGTGCTGGGCATGCCCAATTTGCGGCCGGAATACGTGCTGAGGATGTAGGACACCAGTTCGCCATCTTTGATAAACGGTTTGGCGTACGTGGCCAAACCATCGTTGTCGAATGAAGAACTGCCCATGGCACGCATCAGGTGCGGGCGCTCGTCCAGGGTCAGCCATTCAGGGAAGATCTGTTGTCCCATGGCGTCGAGCAAGAACGACGATTTGCGGTACAGGTTGCCACCCGAAATCGCACCCAAAAAGCTGCCGAACAGCCCGCCGGCCAGCTCGGCGGAAAACAGTACCGGGGCTTCGCAGGTCGGCACCGGACGCGAGCCCAGACGACGGGCGGCGCGCTCCGCAGCCCGTCGACCGATGACGGCGGCATCGGTCAGCAACTCGCCCTGGCAGTTCACGTCGTACCAATAATCGCGCTGCATCTGTCCGTCGCCTTCAGCGATCATCACGCAGCTCAGGCTGTGGCGTGTCGATGCCGACCCTCCCACAAAACCGTTGCTGTTGCCGTATACACGGCAGCCTTGATGGGTGCTGAGCGTGGTGCCGTCCGCGTTTTTGATGCGGCTGTCGGCTTCAAAAGCAGCGGCTTCGCAGGCCAGTGCCTTTTCGATGGCTTGCTCAGGGGTGATGTCCCACGTGTGGAACAGATCAAAATCCTGCAGATCGCGGGCCATCAGCTTCGGGTCGGCCAAACCGGAGCTTTCGTCCTCGGACGTATGGCTGGCAATCGCCAACGCGGCGGCAACCGTTTCACGAATCGCATCAGGGCCGGTGGCCGAAGTGCTGGCCGAACCTTTGCGCTGCCCCACATAAAGGGTGATACCGAAACCCTGATCGCGATTGAACTCGACGGTTTCAACCTCACGCTGACGCACCGAAGTCGACAAGCCCTGCTCCAGCGACACAGCCACTTCGCAGGCACTGGCGCCCTGACGCTTGGCTTCGGCAATAATTTGCTCGACCTGCTCTTGCAGTGCCGGCAAGGCCTGCGGGCCGACGCTTTCTACTGCACTCATGGTTTTCTCCACTCAAATTCTGTTTTCGGTAGGGCCGCCGAGCGACCGGGCCGGACAAGCGGCCCCCGACTGGTTATCATGGCGGCGTTTCTTTGCGGACTGCCACCATGGTTGATTCTTACGACGACGCCTTCGACGGCGAAAAAAGCAAATCGCAGGTCAAACGCGAGCTCCATGCTCTGGTTGATCTGGGCGAACGTCTCACGACGCTCAAGCCTGACTTGCTGAACAAAATGCCTTTGACCGACGCCTTGCGCCGGGCTTTGGTAGATGCTTCAAAACACACGGCTCATATTGCCCGCAAGCGGCATATCCAGTTCATCGGCAAGCTGATGCGCGATCAACCGATCGACGAAATCCTGGCAATGCTCGATCAAGTGGATGCCTCTTCGCGCCAATACAACGAACGTTTCCACGGCCTCGAACGCTGGCGTGATCGCCTGATCGAAGGCGATGACGATGTACTGGAAAAATTTGTCACCGAGTTCCCCGAGGCCGATCGTCAGCAATTGCGTTCGATCGTGCGTCAGGCCAAACACGAGCTGGCTCATAACAAGGCCCCGGCTTCCAGCCGCAAATTGTTCAAGTACATCCGTGGGTTGGACGAGACTCAACGCGGCTTGCGTTAAGTCCTGTACGCGGGCGGGTTGCCCTGCAACCCGCCCGCAGCCCGTCAACTGCCCGTGCCGCCTACCGTAATTGCATCAATCTTCAGGGTTGGCTGACCGACACCCACTGGCACCGATTGCCCGTCTTTGCCACATGTCCCCACGCCGCTGTCCAGCGACAGGTCATTACCGACCATCGACACTTTGCTCATCGCTTCCGGCCCGTTGCCAATCAGGGTCGCGCCCTTGACCGGACGCGTGATTTTGCCGTCTTCGATCAAATACGCTTCGCTGGTAGAAAACACAAACTTGCCGCTGGTGATGTCGACCTGACCTCCGCCCAGATTGGCGCAGTAGATGCCCTTTTTCACCGAGGCAATGATTTCGGCCGGATCACTTTCGCCGCCCAACATGTAGGTGTTGGTCATGCGTGGCATTGGCAAATGTGCGTACGATTCGCGACGACCGTTACCGGTGCGGGCAACGCCCATCAACCGCGCATTAAGTTTGTCTTGCATGTAGCCCTTGAGTACGCCGTTTTCGATCAGCGTAGTGCACTCGGTCGGGGTGCCTTCATCGTCCACGCTCAGTGAGCCGCGACGCCCTGGCAAGGTGCCGTCATCGACGATGGTGCACAAGCTGGAAGCAACCTTCTCGCCCATGCGGCCGCTGTAGGCCGAACTGCCCTTGCGGTTGAAGTCGCCTTCCAGACCATGGCCCACGGCTTCGTGCAGCAGCACGCCAGACCAGCCGGAGCCCAAAACAACCGGAAAGGTGCCAGCAGGTGCAGCTACGGCTTCAAGGTTGACCAACGCCTGGCGCAAGGCTTCGCGGGCATAGCCCATGGCGCGGTCCTGCGCCAGGAAATAACGGTAATCCGTGCGCCCGCCGCCGCCATGTCCGCCCCGCTCACGACGGCCGTTTTGCTCAACAATGACGCTGACATTGAAGCGCACCAAAGGCCGCACATCGGCGGCCAGACCACCGTCGGTGGAAGCCACCAGAATGCGCTCCCACACCCCGGCCATGCTCACGGTGACTTGTTGGATACGTGGGTCGAGGGCGCGGGTGGCGGCGTCGACACGCTTGAGCAGTTCTACTTTTTCAGCACGGCTGATGACTTCTAGCGGGTTGTCAGGCGCATACAACTGCGCCACATCCTGCGCGGTGAAGGCTTGCACGGTGCCATTCTGACCAGCCCGAGAGATTGAACGCGCCGCACGGGCGGCCAGCCCCAATGCCTCAAGGGTAATGGCGTTGCTGTAGGCAAAGCCGGTTTTCTCGCCAGACTGGGCGCGTACACCGACGCCTTGATCCAAATTGAAGCTGCCTTCTTTTACGATGCCGTCTTCCAGTGCCCAGGATTCGGAAATCTGGCCCTGAAAGTACAAATCTGCCGCATCGATCCCCGGCCCGGCCAGGTCACTCAGCACGGTTTGCAGGCTTTCAAGGGTGACACCGCCCGGTGCCAACAGGTGTTCGCTGACTGAGGTCAACAACTCGCTCATATTCACTCCGTCTTGGCCCTCGCTTCAGCATCTTTGAGTGCTGAACCCAAGGGCCTGAATTAGCCTTGCGTGGCAGGTCGCTGTGCGCCCTGCGAAAAAAATCGCCGGTGGCTCGCCACCGGCATGCGTGCCCTGATGGCCGCTTGTTCTGCAGCATCACGCCGAGCGATCAATACGCCCTCTCCTTGCGCTTGCTCAGCCAGCACTCGGCCCCAAGGGTCAATGATGGCAGCGTGGCCGAAAGTCTCACGCGGCCCAGGATGTACGCCACCTTGCGCCGCCGCCAAGACGTAACATTGAGTTTCAATGGCCCGGGCACGGATCAGGATGTCCCAGTGCGCCGCCCCCGTCACTGCGGTAAAGGCCGACGGTGCACTGATCAGCTCCGCTCCTGCGGCACGCAGCTCACTATAAAGCTCGGGAAAGCGCAGGTCATAACACACCGTCAGCCCCAGCTTGCCGACCGGCGTGTCTGCCACCACGACCCGCTCACCTTGAGCATAGTCGTCGGACTCACGATACCGCCCACGATTGTCAGACACGTCGACATCAAACAAGTGCAGCTTGTCGTAGCGCGCCACTTGTTCACCGTCGGCGTTGATCAACAGCGAACAGGCGCGTGATTTGGCGTCGGGCAGACCGGCAGGTGGCAATGGCAAGGTACCGGCCACCACCCATAAGTTGAGGTCGCAAGCGGTTTGTTTCAACCAGGGCAGGACAGGACCTTCGCCCAACGCTTCGGCCCGGCCCAGCGCAGCCACGTCCCGACGCCCCATGGCCGAAAAATTCTCCGGAAGCACAGCCAGTTGTGCACCTCCTTCGGCCGCTTTTTCGAGCAAACGGCGGGCTTGCGCCAAATTGGCCAGCACATCGTTCTGACTGACCATTTGAATCACTGCTAACGCCATGCCCTGCTCCTCGGTAGCCCGCTTTTACTTTTTCTCGAATGGCTTGTCGAACGTGATCTTCGGATCCTGCCATGGGCCTTTGATGCTGTATTGCACACTCGCAAAACGCGACACCTGATCGCCGATCAATTTGTTGATCAGGAACAAGGCTCCACCCACGGCCGGAGCACCCACGAGCAAGGCCGCAATTGGCAAGTTGTTGGTCACGGGCAAGGTCAAGAGCAAATTCGCATCCACTTGGTCTGTGACCATGTTCAGGGTGCCGCTCAGTTCAAGGTTGCTTGAAGGGCCAGTCATGGTGATGGGCTTGTTCGCGCGGTACACCCCGCGATTGGCTTGCAGCAGACCTTTGACGCGGTCGTAACTCAACCCTTTGCCGAACAGGTCGGAAAAATCGAGACGCAAGCGCCGCCCAATGGAGTTGAAGTTCAACAGACCAAAAATTCGCAACACCTGCGCGCTGCCATCAACTTCGACAAACTGGCCTTTATTCAGGGTCGCGTCCAGTGTGCCCGTGAAGCGCTTGAGACCGATCCACGCAGGCGATCCCGGCCAGTTGCCGTCCACATCCAGATGGAAATTGTTGCTCGTGACACTGGGCGCAAAACCCCAGTTTTTCAACACGTCTGCCAAATTACGCCCACCCAGCCGGCCCTTGTACCAACTGTTGCTGGCACCGGCAAAACCTTCCCAACCTCCGGAACCTTCAAGCAACAGCCCTTTGAGCCCCAAGTTGAGGTTATTGAGCAAAATACCGCGGCTCGTGGGTCGTACATTAAGCGACCAGGCGCCAATCAGATCCGGTCCCTGGTAAAGCTGACGGATGATGATGTCCATTGCCGGAATTTTGCGCGGGTCTACCGACGCCAGCGGGTCAGGTGCATTTTCATCGGTCACTGCCTTGGGGTCGGCAGCCGGCAGGCGAACGATCTGCATGGTGATGGTCATTGGCGCGCTTTTCGCGTCCGGCAGGGTGACTGATCCAACAGCTTGTTTGCTGTCAATTTTCAGGCCCCATGACGCCGGGTAGCGATTCATCAGCAAATGGACCTGATCGAGCTGGGTGCCCATCGCGGTCAGTTTGCCGATTTTGAAATCGGCACTGCTGAGCAATTGCTGCGCACTGCCTCCGGCGTCTTTTCCGGCATAGCGTTCAACCAGCGCCTGCCACGGGGCTACGTCCAGTTCGGACAGCACGCCGCGAATACGCAAGCCCCTGGAGGTCGGCAACGACGCTGCGCCGGGGCCCAGGTACAACTCGCCGCGGCCTGCCTCAAGCTTGCCGTCCGGCGCGGCGAAGGTCAGGCTCGCCAGGTTCCCGTAGTCAAACCAGTAACGCTTTTCAGCCCCCTGCAAGGTCATGCGGAAAACGCTGTCACGGCTTTCGTTGGTTGCCAGACCGAACGGTGCAGGCAGGTCGATCAGCGCGCCCTTAAGGCTGGAATTGACACGCAACTGGCTGTCCGCGCCATCGAGTGTCAACTGCAATTGATAAGGCAAGTTGCCGGAAACCGGTATGGGCTGATTAAATTTCAGCCAGTTTGTCAGGGTTTTCACTGCAATTTGGCCATTGGCCACAACGCGGGTACTGATTCGGCCCGGCTTCCCGTCGGCAAAGATTTGCGCGTTAACCGGGCGGTCGAATGCACGGGCAGTGATCCCTTTGCCGCTCAAGCCCTTGGCGCTGTCGAAGCGGAAATCACCCTTGAGTTGCGTCAGCTCCAGTTCGGGCTCGCTGATTTTCAACCGCGCCTTATCGGTTTTGAAATCCACCACGATTTTCGGTTCAACGCTGTGTTCCAGCGGAATATCCAGATCGACCCGCCCGGTGAGCGGGCCTTCGCCCTGCCAGCCGGCAAAGGTATCAGCGGTCCCGATGGGCGCCTCTTGAAGGATTTTCAGGCCATCGCCCAAACCGCCGGCAAAGTCACCCTGCAACAACAAATGACTGACTTTGCCGCTGGCTACGTGGGGGATATTGACCGAGACGTCACGCACTTGGGTGTCGAGCAATTGGCCTTTGCTGGCCATGATGCGCACACCGCTGTCTTCGATAAACACATCACCCGAGACATTACGCACATGCGGCCAGCCCGGCTGGAACGCCAGTTCGGCGCCGTGCACCTTGAAAAACAGGCTGATCGAGCGTGCAGCCGCCACGGCATCGTGGCTCAGCGAGCCCTGATACTGGAAAAAACCCTCTTCCACATCGCCTTTGATGATCGCCGTGCTGAGCCATTCGCTTAGCGCCGGACTCAAGACCTCAGGCAAGTATTTGGGGGTGAAGCGGCCATCGCCGTCAGTCAGACCTACGCGCAGGTCCATGTAGTCTTCTTGCGAATGGTCCATATGAATGCGAATCAGGAAATCGGCCGCGATCTTGCCCTCTTCACCCAATACCTTGATGTAAGGCGCGATCAGGGTGAAGGTGTCTTTGGTCAAGGTCCAGGTCAGCAAGGCATTGGTCTGCTGATACTGCCAGGGTTTGGCGAAAATCGGGTCCAGGTGCAGCATGAAATCCTTGCTGTCCAGGCGCAGCTCGCCCTTGCCCAGATCACCGCTGATCAAGCCGCTGACATTGCGCGCAGCGGGCGCGCCATGGGTCGCGTTGAACCCGACTTGCTGCAGGTTGGCCGCGAAGCTGAGTTTTTGATCGTCGCTCGCCTGAGGACGGAAGTCAGCCAACACATTGCGCAAGGTGCCGGTGGCTTTGAGCTGATCAACAACTTTCGCCACACCGTCCGGCCACGGCGCCAAAGCGTCCAGCAGTGGCGTGATCGGGGTCAGGTTTACATGGTCGGCCTGCAAGTGCCAACGCTCTTGCTCCTTGTCGGTCGCCTTGAACTGCTGCAATTGCGCGCGGGTTTCCCAACGTGTGTCGCCCAGGCTCATCGCCAGCGAGTCCAGCACCACGTTGTAGCCCTGTTCGCCGCGTTCCAGCCAGGCATGCAGGGCCAGGTTATCGATCGCGGCCGGTTTGCGGTCTGCATAAGCGCCACTGAATGCCGGGGCGTTGAGCCGGGCCGTGGCGCTTTGCACCGTGCCTTTACCCCAATTGAACCAAAATTCGCCACCCGCCTTGAATTTCTTGATGGTCCAGCCTTGGGTCATGCTCGACGGCAGCCATTTGGCCCAGTCACTTTGCGGCAAGCTGACATAGGCTTGCGCCGCGCCGTCACGCCATTGACTGGCGCGAATCTGACTTTTGACACTCAGCGCAACCGGCTGGCCATCCGGCAAGGTCAAGCGAGCATCCAGCCGCTGATCGGATGCGCCCACGTCGAGGGTCAGCCCGACATAGGTCAGCGTCATTGGCGCTTCTTTATAGGGTTCAAGGGTGAGCTGGCTGTCGAGTACCGACAGACGCTCAACCCTCTGCAATTGATTGAGCAACTGCTCGGGGTCCAACGGTTTGTCGTCTTGAACCGGCAAGCCTTCGAGTGTCCAGTGCCCGTCCTTGTCCTGACGCGCACTCAGCTGCAATCCGTCGAGCTGCACATGGGCGATCCGCACTTCGCGGGCCAGCACGCTGCCCCAAACATCAGGCACCACTTGCACTTCATCCAGACGCAAAGCGCTGCGGCCTTCGCCCACCATCACGTCATGTGCCAGCAACACCGGCGCCATGCCGCTCCAGCGCCCTTCGAGGCTACCGATGGTTAACGGCATGCCCAGTGCTTCGCGGGCCTTGGTTTGCACCTCGGCACGGTATTCGGCAATCAGGGGCGTGAGTTCTCGCCCGAGGCTGACGTAAAGCGCCGTCAGCACCAGCAATAACGCACAAAGACTTAATCCCCAGCGGGTCAGCGCGGCAAAAAAGCGTGTCAGACGCTCCATGTCAGGTGGCCCCTTCAGTAGTGATCGAAGGGGCCGAATGCAGCCCCCTTTTTAAATCCGGACATCCCGTGCAGCTTCAGAGCAGCACCACGTCGTATTGTTCCTGGGAGTACATGGTTTCCACTTGAAAGCGGATCGTACGCCCGATAAAACCTTCCAGCTCAGCCACATTACCCGACTCTTCATCGAGCAAGCGGTCGACCACCCGTTGGCTGGCCAGTACCCGATAGCCCTCGGCCTGATACGCACGGGCTTCGCGCAGGATTTCACGGAATATTTCGTAGCAGATGGTTTCCGGCGTTTTCAACTTGCCCCGGCCCTGGCAGCACACGCAGGGTTCACAGAGCACCTGTTCAAGGCTTTCGCGGGTACGCTTGCGGGTCATTTGCACCAACCCCAACTCGGTAATACCGATGATGTTGGTTTTGGCGTGATCACGTTCGAGCTGTTTTTCGAGCGTGCGCAGCACCTGACGCTGGTGCTCTTCGTCTTCCATGTCGATGAAGTCGATGATGATGATGCCGCCCAGGTTGCGCAGTCGCAGTTGACGCGCAATGGCCGTTGCCGCTTCGAGGTTGGTCTTGAAGATGGTTTCTTCGAGGTTGCGATGGCCCACGAACGCGCCAGTGTTGACGTCAATGGTGGTCATGGCTTCAGCCGGGTCCACCACCAGGTAGCCGCCAGACTTGAGCGGCACCTTGCGGTCGAGGGCTTTCTGGATTTCGCTTTCGACGCCGTACAAGTCAAATATCGGCCGTTCGCCGGGGTAATGCTCCAGACGATCTGCAATTTCGGGCATCAGCTCCGCCACGAACTGCGTGGTTTTCTGGAAGGTTTCCCGGGAGTCGATGCGGATTTTTTCAATTTTCGGGCTGACCAGGTCGCGCAACGTACGTAGCGCCAGGCCGAGGTCTTCATAAATAACCGTCGGAGCACCCACGGTTTTGATCTGGGCACCGATCTGGTCCCACAGGCGACGCAGGTAGCGAATGTCCATCAGGATTTCATCCGCACCGGCGCCTTCGGCCGCCGTACGCAGGATGAAACCGCCAGCTTCCTTGATGCCTTCCTGCGCCACGCAATCGCTGACCACTTGCTTGAGGCGGTCACGCTCGGCTTCGTCTTCGATCTTCAGCGAAATGCCGACATGTGCCGTACGCGGCATGTACACCAGATAACGCGAAGGAATCGACAATTGGGTTGTCAACCGTGCGCCCTTGGAACCGATCGGGTCCTTGGTGACCTGTACCACCAGGCTTTGGCCTTCATGAACCAGCGAACTGATGCTTTCGACCGCCTGACCTTCGCGCAGGGAAATTTCGGCGGCATGGATAAACGCGGCACGGTCCAGGCCGATGTCCACGAACGCAGCTTGCATGCCCGGCAAAACACGAACGACCTTGCCTTTATAGATGTTGCCGACAATGCCTCGACGCTGGGTGCGCTCAACATGCACCTCTTGCAACACACCGTTCTCTACCACCGCCACGCGCGATTCCATCGGCGTGATGTTGATCAGGATCTCTTCACTCATGGCTGGGTCTCGTTCAGGCGTCATCACATTCGTGCCACGTTTCATGGGTGCGTTAGTTAGCGCACGGAAAGGTTTTGCCAACAGGGTATGCCGAAATGCCCCAGCAGTTCTGCGGTTTCGCACACAGGCAAGCCCACGACAGCGGAATAGCTGCCTTCAAGCCCGGACACAAATACCGCGCCCAGCCCTTGAATCGCGTAGCCACCGGCTTTATCCAGCGGTTCGCCGCTGGCCCAGTAACGCGCGGCTTCTTGTGTACTGATGTTTCTGAAACGCACCGCACTGGTCACCACACGGGTTTCGCAGCGGGTTGCATCCATAAGGGCAATGGCAGTCAAGACTTCATGCTCGCGTCCCGATAACGCCATGAGCATAGCCAAGGCATCGGCTTCGTCGACGGGTTTGCCAAGAATCTGTCCGTCCAGCACCACGGCAGTATCGGCGCCCAGTACGCAAAAAGCATCGCCGGGAGACGACTCGGCCACGCGCTCATGACCCGCCCGCGCTTTTTCGCGCGCCAGCCGTTCGACATACGCCGTGGCGGCCTCATGGGCGAAAGGCGTTTCGTCGATGGCAGCACTGACCGTGCTGAAGGGCACGCCGATTTGAGCCAATAACTCGCGTCGGCGGGGTGAGCCTGAGGCCAGATAAAGCGAAGTCATCAAGACATCTCCCTGTCAGTACGCGCAAACCTGGAAAGGGCTCACGCTTCCATCAATTGATTTTGAAGCGCCGTACCAGTCCACGCAGCCCGTAGCTGACCCAAGGCCACAACAACGCGCTGACCAGTGCAGGCAATACCAGCGCCAGGGTTGGCTGGCGGTTGCCAGTCAAGGCACTGAGCCACAATTGAGCCAACTGGGCCAGACCAAAGATCACCAGCAACACCAGGCTTTGCTGCCACATGGGGAACATGCGCAGGCGCTGTTGCAGGGACAATACGAGGAAGGTAATCAGGGTCAGGATCAAGGCGTTCTGCCCAAGCAGTGTGCCGTAAACCACGTCTTCGATCAGGCCCAGGCACCACGCGGTGACCATGCCTACTTTGTGTGGCATGTACAGCGCCCAGAAAGCCAGCAACAACGCCAGCCATAGAGGACGGAACACTTCCATAAACTGTGGCATTGGCGAAACGCTGAGCAACACGCCAATGGCAAACGTCAGCCAGATGATCCAGCCATTACGTGAACGAATACCCGCCATTATTGCCTCTCCCGGGTGGTAGCCGGCGCAGCGGCTGGCGACGTGGCTGCGGCGGGTGTTGCAACTGGCGCAGGTTTTTTGGCCGCACCGGCGGTGGGCGCAGGCGTTGCTGGCGTGGTGACAGCGGGTGCCGGTGTCGCCGCTGGCACGGGTGCAGGCACCGGCTTGGGCACAGTGGCCGGAATAATCGGCTGCGGCTCGCCGTTGTTTTCTGCTTCCTGGGCTTGAGCGGCGTCGTTGGCGCGCTCTTCAGGGGTGCGGCTGTCGCTGAAGACCAATAGTAAGTAACGGCTACGGTTCAACGCGGCTGTTGGCACGGCACGCACAATGGCGAAGGGTTGGCCCGAGTCATGGATCACTTCCTTGACCGTTGCGACCGGATAACCGGCCGGGAAACGTTGCCCCAGACCGGAACTGACCAGCAGGTCGCCTTCTTTGATATCCGCCGTGTCCGCCACGTGGCGCAACTCCAGGCGCTCGGGGTTGCCCGTGCCACTGGCAATCGCACGCAGACCGTTGCGGTTGACCTGCACCGGAATGCTGTGGGTGGTGTCGGTAAGCAGCAACACACGCGAGGTGTACGGCATCAACTCGACCACTTGCCCCATCAGTCCGCGTGCATCGAGCACCGGTTGACCGAGCACCACACCGTCGCGCTCACCCTTGTTGATGATGATGCGATGGGTGAACGGGTTGGGGTCCATGCCGATCAGCTCGGCCACTTCGACCTTCTCGTTGACCAGCGCAGAAGAGTTCAGCAACTCACGCAGGCGAACGTTTTGCTCTGTCAGAGCGGCCAGCTTTTGCATGCGCCCTTGCAGCAGAAGGTTTTCAGTCTTGAGCTTCTCGTTCTCGGCGACCAGTTCCGTCCGACTGCCGAACTGACTGGCGACGCCTTGGAACAGACGTTGCGGCAGATCGGTGATCCAGTAGGTCTGCATCAGCACCAGCGACATTTGACTGCGCACCGGCTTGAGCAACGTGAAACGGGCATCGACCACCATCAGCGCGACCGATAGCACGACCAGCACCAACAGGCGCACGCCCAAAGAGGGGCCTTTGGAAAAGAGCGGTTTAATAAGCCGCTCCTCCGGGGCAAGGATTCAATGTATTCATACGGCTTCAAGCGGCCTGGATGAAGATTGACAAAAGATAAACGCCAAAAGGCAGCACGGCAAAGTGCTACCTTTTGGTGATAACCCTCGAACTGCAACCACCGATATTATTCGCTGGAGAGCAGGTCCATGGTGTGCTTATCCATCATTTCCAGCGCACGGCCACCACCACGCGCAACGCAGGTCAGCGGGTCTTCGGCAACAATGACCGGCAAACCGGTTTCCTGGGCCAGCAACTTGTCGAGGTCACGCAACAATGCGCCACCGCCGGTCAGCACCAGGCCACGCTCGGCAATGTCCGACGCCAGCTCTGGCGGGGACTGTTCCAGCGCGCTTTTAACGGCTTGAACGATGGTAGCCAGCGACTCTTGCAGCGCTTCAAGCACTTCATTGGAGTTCAGTGTGAATGCACGGGGAACGCCTTCCGCCAGGTTACGGCCGCGCACGTCTACTTCACGGACTTCACCGCCCGGATAGGCAGTACCGATTTCCTGCTTGATGCGCTCGGCGGTCGACTCACCGATCAGGCTGCCGTAGTTACGGCGCACATACGTGATGATCGCTTCGTCGAAGCGGTCGCCGCCAACCCGTACGGATTCGGCGTAAACCACACCGTTCAGGGAGATCAGCGCGATTTCAGTGGTACCACCACCGATGTCGACAACCATCGAGCCGCGCGCTTCTTCAACCGGCAAACCGGCACCGATTGCAGCAGCCATCGGCTCTTCAATCAGGAACACTTCACGGGCACCGGCACCCAGTGCCGACTCACGAATGGCGCGACGCTCAACCTGAGTCGATTTGCACGGTACGCAAATCAGCACCCGAGGACTTGGCTGCAGGAAGCTGTTCTCGTGCACCTTGTTGATAAAGTACTGCAGCATTTTTTCGCACACGCTGAAGTCAGCGATCACGCCGTCCTTCATCGGACGAATGGCTGCAATGTTGCCCGGTGTACGGCCCAGCATGCGCTTGGCCTCGGTGCCGACGGCAACGACACTTTTCTGGTTACCGTGTGTCCGAATAGCCACAACCGATGGCTCATTCAGGACAATACCGCGCTCGCGCACGTAAATAAGGGTGTTGGCAGTGCCCAGGTCAATGGAAAGATCGCTGGAAAACATGCCACGCAGTTTCTTGAACATGGGAAAGGGACCCTAGGCAACGCGTGGGTAAAAAAGTGCGGCAAACTCTAACAACGACAGGGATTTTGGGCAAGGCGCCAATATGTTAAATTGGCCGCTTTTCCGAGCACCAGCCCCCACAATCGCGGCCATATGACCGTAGAAATGCGGTAGTGTTCCGACAATCTAACACACGGATAGCATCCGTCTTGTTTTCCACTGGAGAATCCCATGGCGCTTGAACGCTCCGACGTGGAAAAAATCGCTCATTTGGCCCGCCTGGGTTTGAATGATGCCGATCTGCCACGCACCACCGAAGCCCTTAACAGCATTTTGGGGCTGATTGACCAGATGCAGGCTGTCGACACCACCGGTATCGAGCCGCTGGCCCACCCACTGGAAGCCAGCCAGCGCCTGCGTGCAGACGTCGTGACTGAAACCAATCATCGCGAGGCTTACCAGTCCATCGCGCCAGCGGTCGAAAACGGCCTCTATCTGGTTCCCAAGGTCATCGAGTAAAAGGAAGAGCCTGCATGCATCAAATGACTCTGGCCGAGATCGCCCGCGGACTCGCCGACAAAAAGTTTTCGTCTGAAGAGCTGACCAAAACCCTGCTGGCGCGAATCGCCCAACTGGATCCGCAGCTCAACAGCTTCATCACCCTCACCGAAGACCTTGCCCTGGAGCAGGCCAAGGCCGCCGACGCACGTCGCGCCGACGGTGAAACCGGCGCCCTGCTGGGTGCGCCAATCGGTCACAAGGATTTGTTCTGCACCCTCGGCGTGCGCACCAGCTGCGGCTCGAAGATGCTCGACAACTTCAAGGCCCCGTACGACGCCACCGTGGTGTCCAAGCTGGCCGCTGCCGGCGCGGTGAGCCTGGGCAAGACCAACATGGACGAGTTCGCGATGGGCTCGGCCAACGAATCGAGCTACTACGGCGCCGTCAAAAACCCGTGGAACCTTGAACACGTCCCCGGCGGCTCATCGGGCGGTTCTGCCGCCGCCGTTGCCGCCCGCCTGTTGCCTGCCGCTACCGGCACCGACACCGGTGGCTCGATCCGCCAGCCCGCCGCATTGACCAACCTCACCGGCCTGAAACCGACCTACGGTCGCGTCTCGCGCTGGGGCATGATTGCCTACGCCTCCAGCCTCGATCAGGGTGGCCCGTTAGCGCGTACGGCTGAAGACTGCGCCATCCTGCTGCAAGGCATGGCCGGTTTCGACCCGCAAGATTCCACCAGCATCGATGAGCCCGTGCCGGACTTCAGCGCCAGCCTGAATGCTTCACTGCAAGGCTTGCGCATTGGCGTGCCAAAAGAGTTCTTCAGCGAAGGCCTCGACCCGCGCATCGCAGAACTGGTGCATACCAGCATCAAAGAACTCGAAAAGCTCGGCGCCGTGATCAAGCCCATCAGCCTGCCCAACATGCAGCACGCGATCCCTGCGTACTACGTGATCGCGCCGGCAGAAGCCTCTTCCAACCTGTCGCGCTTTGACGGCGTGCGCTTTGGCCATCGCTGCGAAGACCCGAAAGACCTCACCGACCTGTACAAGCGCTCGCGCGCCGAAGGCTTCGGCCCTGAAGTGCAGCGCCGGATTCTGGTAGGTGCTTACGCGCTGTCGGCCGGTTACTACGATGCCTACTACCTGCAAGCGCAAAAAATCCGCCGCCTGATTAAAAACGACTTCATGGCGGCCTTTAATGAAGTCGACATCATCCTCGGCCCAACCACGCCTAACCCGGCCTGGAAAATCGGCGCTAAAAACAGTGATCCGGTCTCGGCTTATCTGGAAGACGTCTACACCATCACCGCCAACCTCGCGGGCCTGCCAGGCCTGTCGATGCCCGCCGGTTTTGTGGATGGCTTGCCCGTAGGCGTGCAGTTGCTGGCGCCTTACTTCCAGGAAGGCCGCCTGCTTAACGTCGCTCACCAGTACCAGTTGAACACTGACTGGCACACGCGCTCACCTGCCGGCTTCTGAGGAGAAACCTATGCAATGGGAAGTTGTGATCGGGCTGGAAATTCACTCCCAGCTCGCCACCCAATCGAAAATTTTCTCCGGTAGCGCCACCACATTTGGCTCGGAGCCTAACACGCAGGCCAGCCTGGTTGATCTGGGCATGCCGGGCGTGTTGCCAGTACTCAACGAAGAAGCGGTGCGCATGGCCGTGATGTTTGGCCTGGCAGTCGATGCTGAAATCGGTCAGCACAACGTCTTTGCACGTAAAAACTACTTCTACCCGGACTTGCCCAAGGGCTACCAGATCAGCCAGATGGAACTGCCGATCGTCGGCAAGGGCCACCTGGACATCACGCTGGAAGACGGCACTGTCAAACGTGTCGGCATTACCCGTGCGCACCTTGAAGAAGACGCCGGCAAAAGCCTGCACGAAGACTTCAGCGGCTCGACCGGTATCGACCTGAACCGCGCCGGCACCCCGCTGCTGGAAATCGTTTCCGAGCCGGACATGCGCAGCGCCAAAGAAGCTGTTGCTTACGTCAAAGCCATGCACGCCCTGGTGCGTTACCTGGGTATCTGCGACGGCAACATGGCCGAAGGTTCGCTGCGCTGCGACTGCAACGTGTCGATCCGCCCGGTGGGTCAGGCCGAGTTCGGCACCCGCTGCGAGATCAAGAACGTCAACTCGTTCCGCTTCATCGAAAAGGCGATCAACAGCGAAGTACAGCGCCAGATCGAGCTGATCGAAGACGGCGGCAAGGTGGTTCAGCAGACCCGCCTGTACGACCCGAACAAAGACGAAACCCGCGCCATGCGCAGCAAAGAGGAAGCCAACGACTACCGTTACTTCCCGGACCCGGACCTGCTACCGGTCGTCATCGAAGACTCGTTCATCGAAGACGTACGGGCCACCCTGCCGGAACTGCCGCCGCAAAAGCGCGAGCGCTTCCAGTCGCAGTTCGGCCTGTCGGCCTACGACGCCAGCGTATTGGCTTCCAGCCGTGAGCAAGCTGACTACTTCGAAAAAGTGGTGAGCATCAGCGGCGACGCCAAACTGGCCGCCAACTGGGTCATGGTGGAACTGGGCAGCCTGCTCAACAAACAGGGCCTGGACATCGACCAGTCGCCGGTCACCGCCGAACAACTGGGCGGCATGTTGCAGCGCATCAAGGACAACACCATTTCCGGCAAGATCGCCAAAGTGGTGCTTGAAGCCATGGCCAACGGCGAAGGCAGTGCAGACGAGGTCATCGAAAAACGCGGCCTCAAGCAAGTGACCGACAGCGGCGCGATTGAAAAAGTGCTGGATGAAGTGCTGGCGGCCAATGCCGAGCAGGTTGAGCAATATCGCGCGGCAGACGAAGCCAAGCGCGGCAAGATGTTTGGCTTCTTTGTCGGCCAGGCAATGAAAGCCTCCAAAGGCAAAGCCAACCCGCAACAAGTCAACGAACTGCTCAAAAGCAAACTCGAAGGCTAAGCGTAAATGTGTAGTCGCTGCCGCAGCACCTGCGCTTTTCAAGCGCCGATTGCTGCAAAGCCTCCGGCAGCGGCTACCGCTGAGTCATACCGCTAAGAAGGAATGCTCCATGAAGCAGCTACTCGGCGCGTGCGCCCTGCTAAGCCTGCTTGCCGGTTGCGCCAGTCACGACATAGACCCGCGGGGCTATGACAAAACCGGCGTTGCCTCTTATTACGGCGCCCGCCACCATGGCAAACGCACCGCCAGCGGCGAACCTTTCGATCAGCACGCCCTCAGCGCCGCCCATCGCCAACTGGCTTTCGGCAGCCGCGTTCTGGTCACCAACCTGAGCAATAACAAATCGGTTGTCGTGCGCATCAATGATCGTGGCCCTCACACCCGTGGGCGATTGATTGATCTTTCGCGCCAGGCCGCCCGCCAGTTGGGTATGCTGCGCAGCGGCACCGCCAACGTCCGGATCCAGGGCTTGAGCGATTAATCAGGGAGTGGCTGCGATTTGGGCTTGAACGCGTTATCGACATGGAACCTGCTGCAATTGCTCTGCGGCCTCGGCCTGCTGGTCGCAGGCGCAGAATTGCTGGTGCGTTGCGCCGTCGGCATGGCAGCAACGCTCAAAGTCCGTCCGCTGCTGATCGGCCTGACCGTGGTAGCCCTCGGCAGCAGCGCTCCACAAATGACCGTCAGCCTGCAGGCCGCCTTCAATGACACCCCGGACATTGCCGTAGGCAGCGTCATCGGCAGCAATATCTTCAACGTGCTGGTCACGTTGGGCCTTTCGGCGCTGATTATCCCGTTGCGTGTTTCTCGCCCGTTGGTGCGTCTGGACATACCGCTGATGGTGATTGCCAGCGCGCTGGTATTCGCGCTGGCCTTGAACACGCGACTCGACCGGTTGGACGGGGTGATATTGCTGTGTGGCCTGACAGGCTACCTGGGCCTGTTGCTGCGCCAGTCCCGGCACAGTAGCCATCATCATGTCAGCCACGACCAACCCCAGCATTCGTGGGTGCGCAATGGGCTGATGATGTTCTTCGCCCTGCTCTTGCTCGGGCTTGCCGGTCGGTTATTACTCGGTGCGGCGATTGATGTCGCGACGCAACTCGGGCTGTCAGAGCGCATCATTGGCCTGACGATCGTTGCTGTGTGCACCTCGCTACCGGAGCTGGCCACCTCGCTGATTGCCGCCTTTCGCGGACAACGTGAGATTGCCGTGGGCAATGTGATCGGCAGTAACGTCTTCAACCTGCTGGGCGTACTGGGCATTACCGCACTGGTGTCCCCCTCGCCGCTGTCCGTGTCTCCCAACGCCCTGGCCTTTGACTTGCCTGTCATGCTTGGGGTAGCGGCTTTGTGCTTGCCGATTTTCTACACCGGCTACCGTGTCACGCGCGCGGAAGGCCTGCTGTTTCTGGGGTTGTATCTGGCGTATGGGCTGCACGTGGTGTCGTTCACCACCGGCATGCCACTGGCCGGAAAACTCGAACACCTGATGCTGTTTTTTATCCTGCCGGCGCTGCTGGTGTATCTGCTGTTCAGTACCCTGCGCGCGTGGCGTCGACAACACTGAGGAGTTTTGCCTTGAATAATAAAAAGACCGGACTGCAAATGCGCCGCCAGGTAATGGGCGATGAGTTCGTGGACCGCGCGCTGGGCAACACCACTGACTTCACCCGGCCGCTTCAAGACTTCGTCAACGAGCATGCGTGGGGCGGGGTCTGGAACCGTGAAGGTTTACCCCTCAAGACCCGCAGCCTGATTACCCTGGCCACCCTGACCGCGCTCAAGTGCCCACAGGAACTCAAAGGTCACGTGCGCGGTGCGCTGAACAACGGGTGTAGCGTAGAGGAGATCCGCGAAGCCCTGCTGCATTGCGCGGTTTACGCAGGGGTTCCGGCAGCCATTGATGCGTTTCGGGCGGCACAGGAAGTCATCGACAGCTACAACGCTTAAATCCAGCCGCCCCACTGCAAGACAAAAATTCCGATATTGGTCGTGACGGCAGCCATCACCGTGGTGATCACGATGATGGCTGCTGCCAGTTCATGATTGCCATTGGCGGCGCGCGCCATGACAAAACTGGCCGCAGCCGTCGGGCTGGCGAAATACAGAAACAGCGTTCCCAGCTCCGGCCCGCGAAAACCGTAGAACCATGCACCCAGCGTGGTGATGATCGGCAAACCAATCATTTTCACCAGGCTGGCACTGAGAGCCAGATTGCCACTTTTGCGCAGCGCCGCCAGTGATAACGTGCCGCCGATACAGATCAGCGCCAGCGGCAACGTCATCGCCGCCAGGTATCCCCCTGAGGCCTGCAACCAGCCGGGCAACCCTATCTTGAAGGCAGCAAACGGCACAGCCGCCAGCACACTGATAATCAGCGGGTTGCGAAACACGCTCAGGCAGATGCTCCACGGATCGGATTTGATTACCGGGCTGTACACCGCCAGCACGATGGTCGACAACGTGTTGTAAAGCAGGATTACCAGCGCCGCGAGCACAGCCCCCAACGAGATGCCGTAGTCACCGTACATACTGGCGGCCAGCGCCAGCCCGATCACCGCATTATTGCCGCGAAAGGCGCCCTGGGTGTAAATGCCACGGTCTTCGCGCGGGCAACGCCACATCGACCATGCCCAGGCCAACGCGAAGCTCACCAGGGTTGCCACCGTGAAGTAGCCCAGGACTTTGGGCTGTAAGGCGGCATTCAGATCCGCGTGCACAATGCCCAGAAACAACAACGCCGGCATGGTGACGTTGAACACCAAAGCCGACGCGGTATGGATAAAACTGTCATTGATCCAGCCGACACGCTTGAGCACTACCCCCAAAAACAGCATGGTAAACACGGGTGCAGTGATGGTCAGGGTCTGAAGGAAAATAGCCAGCATGCCACGCAATTCCGATTGCAATCGTCAGGTCGCGAATCTTATGCCATGGACAGGAGCAACACCTAATATTGAAAAGCCATTATTGGCCGACTCAGTCGAATTGCGAACGCATCCAGGCCTGGTACTGGGCCACTTCAGGCTCACCTTCACGAGGCGCCCAGTGCGCCAGCTCGCCATCCCCCACAGGTTGATAAGGTCCGGCTTTGCACTCGAACATCACACTGTCGGGTTCAAGCACCACAAGGCCATGAAACACACCCGGCGGCAGGTCAACACCAAGGCTTTCGCCACCTGCCAGCAAGACACGCTTGTCGAGTAACTGACCGTTCTCATCAAAAATCAGCACCCCCAGCTTGCCCCGGAGCACCAACAAAGTCTCGGCTTTGTCGTTGCTCAGGTGACGGTGTGGCGGGATGTAGGTAGCAGGTTGCAGGCCCACCACCATGCGATGACAAGGCTCCTGCATCTGATGCAGGTTATGGTGCTGACGACCGCGAGGGTTACCGGCAGCCTTCTCGGCCAGGTCGTTAAACAGTGTCTGATCGAGAAAGCTGGGGGTAGTCATGGTTTCAACGTCCTTGTTTACAAACCTTTAACGGCATAAATGCCAGCGGCGTTACGCCAGTAGCCTTTGTAGTCCATGCCGTAGCCGAATACGTAGCGGTCGATGCACGGCAGGCCTTCGTAAGTGGCTTTAAGGCCGGCACTTGCCTTGCGGTCGTGTTCTTTGTCGATCAACACCGCAGTGTGCACCTGACGTGCACCCGCGTGATTGCAGAAATCCACGATGGCGCTCAGGGTGTGACCTTCGTCCAGAATGTCGTCGATGATCAGGACATGGCGGTCCATGAACGACACTTCCGGCTTGGCCTTCCAGAACAGATCGCCGCCGCTGGTCTGATTACGGTAGCGCGTGGCGTGCAAGTAAGACGACTCAAGCGGAAATTTCAAATGCGTGAGCAGCTTGCCGGCAAAAATCAGCCCGCCGTTCATCACACAAAAAACCACTGGATTCATCTCGGCCATATCGGCCGTGATTTGCGCGCCAACACGGGCAATGGCCGCCTCGACTTCAGCTTCGGTGTACAGGCAGTCAGCCTCTCGCATGACTTGACGGATATGCTCGAGATCAGCAGACATGACGCTCTCCAGGGGGGGTTGCTCAAGAAAAGCGGGCAAAGGTACGCATCCGCATGGCTCAGATCAAGCATTTATGGACTAACGTGCTGTTATGTCTATAGGACATCACCCCGGATTAGATTAATCTAGGCCGGTTTTTTTGCCTGCCCCGGAGCTTTTCCCTATGCCTATCCGTGAGATCCGCCATCCGCTGATCCGTCACAAGCTCGGCCTCATGCGCCGTGCCGACATTAGCACGAAGAACTTCCGCGAGCTCGCTCAGGAAGTCGGCGCGTTGCTGACCTATGAAGCCACCAGCGACCTGACCCTCGAAACCTACGAGATTGAAGGCTGGAGCGGCCCTGTCCGCGTTGAAAAAATCGCCGGTAAGAAAATCACCGTCGTGCCTATCCTGCGCGCCGGCATCGGCATGCTTGAAGGCGTGCTGAGCCTGATCCCGGGCGCCAAAGTCAGCGCCGTCGGCGTTGCCCGTAACGAAGAAACCCTGCAGGCCCACACTTATCTGGAAAAACTCGTCCCGGAAATCGACGAGCGTCTGGCGATGATTATCGACCCGATGCTGGCCACCGGCTCCTCGATGGTTGCCACCATTGACCTGCTGAAAAAAGCCGGCTGTAAAGAAATCCGCGCCATGGTGCTGGTTGCCGCCCCCGAGGGCATCGCTGCCGTTGAAGCGGCTCACCCGGACGTGACCATCTACACGGCCTCCATCGATAACCGTCTGGACGAACACGGCTACATCATTCCGGGCTTGGGCGATGCCGGCGACAAGATCTTCGGCACCAAGCAAAAGGACGCCTAACATGCAGGACGAGTTCAACGACCCGCTCTGGCGCCAGATCATCTCTGGCGCACAGATGCTCTTCGTGGCCTTTGGCGCGTTGGTGTTGATGCCTTTGATTACAGGCCTGGACCCCAACGTTGCGCTGTTCACGGCGGGTCTCGGGACTCTGCTGTTCCAGATCGTGACCCGGCGCCAGGTGCCGGTCTTTCTGGCTTCGAGTTTCGCTTTCATTACCCCGATCATTCTCGCCAAAGGCCAATTCGGCCTGGCAGCGACCATGGGCGGCGTGATGGCAGCCGGTTTCGTGTACACCTTTCTCGGTTTCGCGGTAAAGCTCAAAGGCACCGGTTTCATTGATCGCCTGCTCCCGCCTGTGGTCATTGGTCCGGTGATTATCTCCATCGGCCTGGCAATGGCACCGATTGCCGCGCACATGGCAATGGGCCGCGCTGAAGATGGCACCGAGCTGATTCATTACCAGACCGCCATGATGATCTCGATGCCAGCCTTGCTGACCACGCTGATCGTAGCGGTGTTCGGGAAAGGGATTTTCCGTCTGGTACCGATCATTGCCGGCGTGCTGGTGGGTTTTGCCCTGGCCTTCTATTTTGGCGTGGTCGACACAGCCAAAATTGCCGCAGCCCCATGGTTTGCCTTGCCGCAATTCACGGCGCCCGAGTTCAACTGGCAGGCGATTCTGTTTATCGTCCCCGTGGCGTTGGCCCCGGCCATTGAACACATTGGCGGCGTGATTGCCGTGGGCAGCGTGACCGGTCGTGATTACCTGAAAAAACCGGGCCTGCACCGCACCCTGTTTGGTGACGGGATTGCCACCACGGCCGCCGGCCTGCTGGGTGGTCCGCCCAATACCACCTACGCCGAAGTAACTGGCGCAGTGATGCTGACCAAGAACTACAACCCGAAAATCATGACCTGGGCGGCGATCTTCGCCATCAGCCTGGCCTTTATCGGCAAGTTCGGCGCACTGCTGCAAAGCATTCCAGTGCCGGTCATGGGCGGGATTCTGTGCCTGCTGTTCGGTTCAATCGCGGCGGTGGGCATGAATACCCTGATCCGTCATCAGGTTGACCTGAGCGAGGCACGCAACCTGGTGATCGTTTCGGTCACGTTGGTGTTCGGTATTGGCGGCGTGCTGATCGGCACCGGTATGGGCCCCGAAGACTTCGGTCTCAAGGGCATTGCGCTGTGTGCCATTGTGGCGATAGCGCTGAACCTGATCCTGCCGGGCAACGACAGTTGGAAAAAGAAGAAAGGTGACGAGCCGATTATCTAAATCGGCCTGCGCCTCACCCAACCCTCTCCCTGCGGGAGAGGGTTTTTCATTTCATAGCGCCAGCGGCGCCCTTTCACAAAGCGTGTTCAACGCAGCCGCCCACTCGGGGTCGTCATTCAGGCACGGCACCAGCACCAACGACTCGCCCCCCGCCTCAATGAACTGCTCGCGACCGCGATCACCAATCTCTTCCAGTGTTTCGATACAGTCGGCGACAAAGGCCGGGCACATCACCAGCACCTTCTTGACCCCCTCTTTGGCCAGCGCATCCAGGCGCGCTTCGGTATAAGGTTCGATCCACTTCGCTCGCCCCAAACGGGATTGAAAGGCCACCGACCACTTACCGTCTGGCAAACCCATTCGCTGCGCAAACAACTCCGCGGTCCGCAGGCACTGTGCGCGATAGCAGGTAGCCATCACCGCAGGGGATGCGTTTTTGCAGCACGCTTCATTTTTGAAACAGTGATTGCCGGTCGGGTCCAGTTTGTGGAGATGGCGTTCGGGCAACCCGTGGAAGCTCAGCAGCAGGTGATCGTACTCCTGCGCCAGATGCGGACTGGCACTGGCCACCATCGCGTCGAGGTATTCGGGCTGGTCATAGAATGGCTGGAGGATCGAAAACTGAATCGGCAGCTTTTTAGTCTTCACCACGCGCTTGGCTTCTTCGATGACCGTGGTCACGGTGCTGTCGGCAAACTGTGGGTACAACGGCGCCAGCGTCACCTTCTTGATGCCCTGCCCGGCCAGCCGGGTAAGCACCGTTTCGATGGACGGCTCGCCGTAACGCATGGCCAGCTCCACCGGCCCCTGCTTCCACTCACGGGTCATGGCCTGTTGCAAACGGCGGCTGAGCACTACCAGCGGCGACCCTTCATCCCACCAAATGGACGCGTAGGCGTGCGCCGACTGCTCGGGGCGCTTGATCAGGATCAGCGACACCAACAAGCGTCGAACCGGCCATGGCAAGTCGATCACGTACGGGTCCATCAGAAACTGGTTCAAGTAGCTGCGAACATCCGCTACCGACGTAGACGCCGGTGAACCCAGGTTTACCAGCAACAGCGCGTGGTCGGTCATGCAACATCCTATTTCAGAGGCGGGCGGACACATCATCGAGTGCCGCACGCAAATCGGTGAACTGAAAAGTGAAGCCGGCTTCCAGCAAACGTGCGGGCGTCGCCCGCTGCCCGCCCAATAACAACTGCGACATTTCGCCCAGTAATACGCGCAATACAAAGGCGGGCAAAGGCATCACGGCAGGGCGATGCAGCACACTGCCAAGGGTCTTTGCGAACTCCGCATTACGCACCGGGTGCGGGGCGCAGGCATTATAAGGACCCGTTGCCGCATTCTCATGCACAAGAAAATCAATCAGGGCAATTTGGTCCAGGATATGAATCCATGGCATCCATTGCCGACCAGTGCCTATCGGCCCGCCGAGCGCCAGCTTGAAAGGCAGCAACAGGCGTGACAAAAAACCGCCCTCGGCGGACAACACCAGCCCTGTGCGCACCAACACCACACGAATCCCGAGCGCCTGCGCACGCTGCGCGGTCTCTTCCCAGGCGATGCACAGGTGACTGGCGAAATCTTCAGTGACCGGCGCGCAGTCTTCGGTCAGCTCACGTTCACCGCCGTCCCCATACCAGCCCACCGCCGAGCCTGACACCAGCACCGACGGCTTTTGCTCGCGGCTTTCGAGCCACGCCAACAGGGTTTCCGTCAAAGTGATCCGACTGCTCCAGAGCAGCATCTTGCGCTTGCGCGTCCACGGCCGATCCGCGATGGGCGCACCCGCCAAATTGATCACGGCATCCACAGGCTCCTGCCCAAGCTCTTCGAGCCTGGCGATACCCCTGACATCCGCTCCACAGCATTCACTCACCTGCGCAGGGCGTCTGCTCCACACCGTCAAACGATGACCTTGCGCCAGCCAGTGACGACAAAGCTGGCGCCCTATCAAGCCTGTACCGCCTGTCAGCAATATGTGCATCTGTTCAACCTCGCAGGAAGTTTTATCGCGAGCACTGGTCTATTTTTAGAGAAAGCCCCAATTCGTCGCGCCGTCGGCTGTGTATAAGAATAGGCCAGATGGACCTCGCGAGCACGCTAAAACTTATACCAATAAATAGATTTGTACAGGTATTACCATCGGCGTAGTCTGTGCAAACAGGAATCGAGGCCAATATGACTGTACCCATCGCAATAATCGGCACCGGCATTGCCGGTCTTTCAGCAGCGCAAGCCCTTCAAAAAGCAGGTCACACAGTGCACCTGTTTGACAAAAGCCGGGGCAGCGGTGGCCGTATGTCCAGCAAACGCAGCGACGCAGGCAATCTCGACTTGGGCGCTCAGTACTTCACCGCCCGTGATCGACGTTTCGTCGAAGAAGTACAACGCTGGCAAAGCAATGGTTGGGCCAGCGAGTGGGCACCCCATCTGTTCAACCACAAACATTGCCAATTGACCCCCTCCCCCGACGAGCAAACCCGCTGGGTCGGCAACCCGCGCATGAGTGCGATCACCCGCGGCCTGCTGGGCAAATCCCGCGCGACCTTTTCCTGCCGAATCACCGACCTGATCAAGGGTGAGACACACTGGCACCTGCAAGACGCAGACGGTCACGATCATGGCCCATTCAGCCATGTGATCATAGCCACTCCCGCGCCACAGGCCACGGCGTTACTGGCCGTGGCTCCTAAGTTGGCCAGCATGGTGGCCAGTGTGAAGATGGACCCGACGTGGGCCTTGGCACTGGCCTTTGACACCCCTCTGGCGACCAAAATCGATGGCTGTTTTGTACAAGACAGCCCGCTGGAGTGGCTGGCACGCAACAGCAGCAAACCGGGCCGAGGCCAACAGCCCGACACCTGGGTGCTGCATGCCACCAGCGCCTGGAGCCGACAAAATCTCGACCTGCCCAAAGAAGCGGTCATTGAGCAACTGCACGGCGCCTTTGCCGAGCTGATCCACTCCCCTACACCGGCCCCGATTTTTACGCTGGCCCACCGCTGGCTTTATGCACGCCCCGCCACAACCCATGAATGGGGCGCTTTGGCCGACTCAGACCTGGGCTTATATGCCTGCGGCGACTGGTGTTTGTCAGGCCGGGTCGAAGGTGCCTGGCTCAGCGGCCAAGACGCCGCGCGCAAGTTGCTTGAGCATTTGGAATAACGCCCGCAGACACGCTCCCAGACGCCGCCTCGTGCGGCGTCTGCCTGCACTGTCTTGGCGTGGGCACCTGTCTCGGATGCGATGACCTTATAAAAACACTCAATACTTGTACAAGGTATTTGACTTGTACAAGATCAAGCCTATGATGACCTTAAGTTGTACATCACACAAAAGATGTACAAGTAATTCTTGGAGGTTCATCACATGGCCAGCGCCGTCTCAGCTCATGACAAACCGAAAATCGCCATCAGCGCTTGCCTGCTGGGAGCCGAAGTTCGCTTTAACGGCGGGCATAAAGAGTCGCGCCTGTGCAGCCAGGCCCTGAGTGAACATTTCGACTTTGTGCCGCTGTGCCCCGAGGTCGCCATCGGCCTTGGCATACCCCGTCAACCTATCCGTCTGATTGGCAACCCTGAACAGCCACTGGCCGTCGGCAGCGTCGACAGCGCGCTGGACGTGACCCGCCCCCTGCATGACTACGGCGTGGAAATGGCTGCCGAACACACCGACATTTGCGGCTACATCTTTATGCAAAAGTCGCCTTCCTGCGGGCTGGAGCGGGTCAAGGTCTATCAGGACGGTGGGCGCCCGGCCGAACTCAGTGGCCGCGGCATTTATGCCCAAGCCTTCTGTGACGCGCACCCCGACCTGCCGGTGGAAGAAGACGGGCGATTGAATGACCCGGTACTGCGCGAAAACTTCATGACCCGCGTGTACGCCTACCGTGACTGGCAAGTACTGCTCAAAGAAGGCATCACACGGCGCAGCCTGACCGAATTCCATGCCCGCTATAAATACCAGCTGATGGCGCACCATCCGGCCCAATACAAAACCCTGGGCAACCTGCTGGGCAGCCTTGGCAAGCAGGACCCGCGCACGGTAGCGCCGCAGTATTTCAGCGAGCTGATGAAAGCCCTTAAGCGATGTGCCACCCGCCGCACTCACACCAATGTGCTGCAACACTTGTGCGGCTACCTCAAACAATCCATTAGCAGTGCTGACAAGCAGGAAATTCAACAGCTCATTGGCCAGTACTTGCAGGGCATTGTGCCTTTAGTCGTGCCACTGACGCTGCTCAAACATCACTTCCGCCAGCACCCGGATCCCTACATCTCGCGTCAGGTTTACCTGCAACCGCACCCGGAAAATCTCAGCCTGCGGAATGCCATCTGACCATGAATGACGACCTGATCATGTCCAATACACCCGACACGGACTACAGCCAGGCCTTGGCTGAAGGCTGGCTGCCGATACGCGATGTGTCGCGTATCACGGGGGTTAACGCCGTGACCTTGCGTGCTTGGGAGCGCCGCTATGGGCTGATCGTGCCGCACCGCACAGCCAAGGGGCATCGCCTGTTTTCCACCGAGCACATCCAGCGAATTCAGCAAATTGTGTTGTGGCTCAACCGCGGCGTCGCTGTCAGTCAAATCAAACCCTTGCTGGATGCACCCAGCCCTTGCGATGAAACAACCGGCAGTGACTGGCAGGTATGGCGTCAAACCCTGACACAAGCCATCAGTGAACTGGCCGAGCGCCGCCTCGATGATTGTTTTAACCAAGTCATGTCGCTCTACCCTACGCGCCCTCTGTGCGAACAGCTCTTGATCCCGCTGCTCGATGAGTTGGAACAACGCTGGCAGGGTCAGTTCGGTGCCCAGCTGGAGCGTGTGTTCTTCCACACCTGGTTGCGCAGCAAGCTGGGCGCCCGGATTTATCACAACAACCGCTCGCTCAAAGGCGCTGCGGTATTGCTGATTAATCACTCGGACCTGCCCTTCGAACCTCACTTGTGGCTCACCGCTCTGCTGGTCAGCAGCAGCCATTGCCCGGTTGAAATGTTTGATGCCCCCTTGCCTGCGGGCGAGCTCGGGCTGGCCGTTGAACGGCTGCAACCCAAAGCCGTGGTGCTGTACTCCAGCAAAACCCTGAATACCCAAGCACTGGGCAAATTACTGAACGGCATCGACTGTCCGACGTTGATAGCTGGCCCCAGCGTACGCATCCATTACGACGTGCTGTGTGTAAGCACAACCGAGATCGCAGGACTGTGCTTGGCCAATGACCCGATGGAAGTGCACCAACGCCTCAATCAACTCGGGCTTTTGTAACGCTCTGCCATGGGCTTAAGGAAATGACATGCAACTTATCTGGCTACGAAGCGACCTGCGTCACGTTGATAACACCGCCCTGAGCGCGGCGGCAGAGCGCGGGCCTACGCTGGCTGTCTACATAATCAGCCCCGAGCAATGGCTGATGCATGATGACGCGGCATGCAAAGTCGACTTCTGGCTACGTAACCTGGGCGCCCTGAACGAGCGTCTGCAGCAACTCAATATTCCCTTGTTGATTCGGACTGCTCCTACGTGGGACCAAGCACCTGCCGTTCTCCTGGACCTGTGTCAGCAGCATGGCATTCAAGCGCTGCACACCAATCAGGAATACGGAATCAACGAAACCCGTCGCGACCAGGCAGTCGCTCAAACCCTCGAAGCTGAAGGTATCGCGTTTCACAGTTACCTCGACCAACTGCTGTTTCAGCCGGGCAGCATTCTGACGCAGTCCGGCTCGTACTTTCAGGTGTTTAGCCAATTCCGTCGAATTTGTTATAACCGTTTGCACATGGGCTTGCCGCAGATCCTTGCAGCACCTGAGGCTCAAGCGCCCTTAAATATCAAAAGCGACCCGATACCTGCCTCCGTCGAAGGGTTTGCCACACCCGACGACGCGCTACGCGCTTTGTGGCCGGCGGGCGAAGAAGAGGCCCTGGCGCGTCTTGAACGCTTCGCCGATGAACACATTCACTCTTACAAAGACGAGCGCGACCTGCCGGCCAAGCCGGGGACCAGCCAACTTTCCGCCTACTTGGCAGCGGGCGTGATTTCCCCGCGCCAATGCTTGCATGCGGCATTGATGAGCAACAACGGCGAGTTCGAAAGCGGCAGTCCCGGCGCCTTCACCTGGGTCACCGAATTGCTGTGGCGCGAATTTTATAAGCACATTCTGGTCGGTTACCCACGCGTCTCTCGCCATCGCGCTTTCCGCCCCGAAACAGAATTCATGCCATGGCGCGATGCTCCTGAAGAACTGGCCGCCTGGAAAGAGGGCCGTACGGGCTTCCCGATCATTGATGCGGCGATCCGCCAACTGTTGCAAACGGGCTGGATGCACAACCGCCTGCGCATGGTAGTGGCGATGTTCCTGACTAAAAATCTGCTGATCGACTGGCGCGAGGGCGAACGCTTCTTTATGCAGCATTTGATTGATGGCGATTTGGCGGCCAACAACGGCGGCTGGCAGTGGAGCTCCTCCACCGGAACCGATTCAGTCCCGTACTTCAGAATTTTCAATCCTTTGAGCCAGTCTGAGCGCTTCGATCCCGACGGAGCCTTTATTAAACACTGGCTCCCCGAACTGGCGGACCTCAATAAAAAACTGGTCCATAACCCGGCGTCGGCTGGCGGCCTGTTTGGTATCGCCAACTATCCTGCCCCTATCGTGAACTTGAGCCAAAGCCGCGAACGCGCGTTAAGCGCATTCAAAAACCTGCCGTCAAAAAACATGTTAGAGGTGAGCCATGGTTAACGGGCGCAGAATCTGGCTGACCGGTGCCAGCAGCGGCATCGGTGCGCATATGGCGCAAGAGCTACTTGAAAAAGGCGCTCGGCTCGCCCTGACTGCACGCAACCTGCAACCCCTTTCAGCCTTGTCTGAGCGCTATCCCGGACAAGTCTTGCTTGTCCCCGGGGATTTGACTGACAGCGCTCAGGTGCGCGACATCGGCATGAGCATTGCCCAGACTTGGGGCGCGCTGGACACCGTGATTCTCAACGCGGGCACGTGCGAATACATCGATGCAGATCACTTTGACGGCGGCCTCATCGAACGCGTGGTACGCACCAATTTATTGGCCACCGGGTATTGCATCGAGACTGCACTCCCTTTGCTGCGCGCCGGTTCGCGCCCGCACCTGGTGGGTGTCGTCAGCTCTGTCACCTATTGGGCATTGCCCCGGGCCGGGGCTTATGGCGCGTCCAAGACAGGGCTGCGCTATCTGCTGGAATCGCTACGGCTCGATCTTGCGCACGAAGGTCTGGACGTCACCCTGGTCAGCCCCGGCTTTGTTGATACGCCGTTGACTGCAAAAAATGATTTTCCGATGCCCATGCGCTGGTCCGCACCCAAGGCGGCACAGCATATTTGCCAGCGCCTGGAAAAACGCCCGCTGGAGATCGCATTTCCAGCCCCTTTCATCGTGCTGTTACGTCTGCTCGCCAGCCTGCCCAAGCGCCTGCAAGTGGCACTCGGCAAACGTCTGGCACGTAATGGCGAGAAAACAAAATCATGAAAATCGCGATCATCGGCAGCGGCATATCAGGTTTGACCTGTGGTTATTTACTGCACAAGACCCACGACATCAGCGTCTTCGAAGCCAGCGACTGGATCGGCGGCCACACCCATACCGTCAGTGTTGACGTCAACGGGCAAACCTATGCCATGGACACGGGATTCATCGTTTTCAATGATTGGACCTACCCCAACTTCATCAAACTGATGGAGCAGTTAGGCGTTCGCTCCAATGCCACTGAAATGAGTTTTTCCGTGCACGACACGGACACTCGGCTTGAATACAACGGCAATACGCTCAACAGCCTGTTTGCCCAGCGCAGTAATCTGCTATCGCCTGCGTTTTGGGGGATGTTGCGCGACATTTTGCGTTTTAACCGCGAAGCCGTACGCGACCTGGACGAGCACCGAATCGCCGCTGACACCCGGCTCGGTGACTATTTGCAACAGCGCGGCTATGGCGAACGCTTTATTGAGCACTACATCGTGCCGATGGGCGCCGCCATCTGGTCGATGTCACTGGCCGACATGCTGACGTTTCCGCTGCAATTCTTCGTACGTTTTTTTAAGAACCACGGCCTGCTCAGCGTCAGTAACCGCCCGCAATGGCGTGTGATTGAGGGAGGCTCAAGCGCTTACGTCAAACCGTTGAGTGCCGGGTTTGTTGATCGAATCCACCTTAATTGCCCGGTGACTCAGGTCGAGCGGTACGAGCAAGGCGTGCTCGTCCACACCGCTGCAGGTGTTGAGCGGTTCGACAAAGTTATTTTTGCCTGCCACAGCGATCAGGCCCTCGCATTGCTGGCCGAGCCTTCAACGGCTGAAAAGGAAATCCTCGGCGCCCTGCCCTACGCCGACAACGATGTTGTGCTGCATACCGATACGCGCCTGTTGCCTGACCGAAAACTGGCGTGGGCCAGCTGGAACTATCGCCTGGGCTCAGCCGTACAAAAACGCGCTGCCGTGACCTACAACATGAACATCCTGCAAGGTATTCAGAGCGAGAACACGTTCTGCGTCAGCCTTAACCAAACGTCAGCTATCGATCCTTTGAAGGTGTTGGCCAGCTTTACCTATGCCCACCCGCAATACAGCTTGCAGGGCATTGCCGCACAAGCGCGGTGGCAAGAACTGCTGGGCGCGCACAACAGCTATTTTTGCGGCGCCTACTGGGCCAATGGTTTCCATGAAGATGGTGTCGTCAGCGCATTGCGTGTGGCCAACGCCTTTGGGCATCGCTTATGAACAGCGCCCTGTATAGCGGGTGGATCGCCCATCGGCGCTTCTCGCCCACTTCCCATGCGTTTCGTTACCGCATCGGGCTGCTCTATCTGTAGTGGTCAACTAATCCCGGACACGACGTTAAGTTTTTTCTCGGCCTGAGCCGGCGTTAGCCCGCCATTAAATTGATGAGGCCGTATCCAGTTGTAGCGATGCATCAAATAATGACTGATGTCTCGTTGTGCCTGCTGAACCGACATATAACCCACTGAAGGTATCCACTCGGTTTTCAAGCTGCGAAATACTCGCTCCATCGGTGAGTTGTCGTAACAATTGCCCCGGCGACTCATGCTCTGGCTGATGCGGTACCGCCACAGACGCTGACGGAAGTGGCGACTTCCATATTGTGATCCCTGATCCGAATGAAACAGCAGCCCTTGAGGCTTCCCGCGTTGCTCATAGGCCATATCCAGTGCTTTGG
>NZ_NQKI01000070.1 GCF_002269125.1 Pseudomonas lundensis
GCCATAGGAGCGGCAATTTCAGGGAGTGAGGCAGGCAGGCGCTACGCTGTCGCCTGCCCTCACTCCCTGATGCTCGCCGGCTGGTATGAATCGCCCAGGTAGCGATAGAACCTATCCAGGTACGGAAGCCCGTCGAGCGGCTCATCGAGCAGCGAGTCGGGAATCTCAACGCCACGGAACAAGCCGAAGCTGTTCAGCAGGCGCTTGCCCTTGAGGATCTGCGCCGCGTGCCAGTTGTCAGCCAAGGTCAGATCGGAGAATTTCACGGCGTACTTGAACACCTCCATGAAACCCTCAACGGGATCGCCCAGGATGGGCCTGCAATCCACGACCATGCTGTCACCGGTGATCTTGTGCCACTCGGTGCTGAGGTCGGTTTGGGAGGGCTGTGATGTGGCCAGAATGATCATGTGACAATGCGGGTGCCAGCCATTGCCCTTGTTGGTCAGCTCGAGGGTGTAGACGGCCCCCTCGGCTTTGCAAAGCTCTGTCCAGGGAGCGCCACGAGTACCGGCATTGAAGTAGCGACGACGATCCATCAAGCGACGTAGCGACTTCGCGAGGTGCGATTGACGCTCTTCAAGATCCGGCCCGTTTTTGACTGTTAGGGTCAGGAGATAGGGCCGCAGATCCGGGCGTTCCTCCTGGATCACCTGCCAGCGGGTCAAGTAAGCCCCAAGAGCCTTGGCACCGCGGCGAATGCCGCACAACGGACAGACCAGGTGCTGCTTGCAGAACGTCGCGCTATGCAGCCGTACCTTGCCCACGGTGAAGTACTCCCGGAAATGCAGGTAATTACCACAGCTGGCAAGGCTAGCGGCAGTCTTGATGGTCGCTTCGGACGGGGTCTTTCGGAGATGTTCTAGCATCGCCTGAGACCTTGTGTGAGCCACGCCGTAGCGTGTTATTCTCTCGTCCAGAAGCCTAGCTTCGTCAGCCCCTGTGAACTCCCCGCCTGCCAAGTTGGAAGAGTTCTCAGGGGTTTTTTTATGCGCCATTCATGGCCCCCTTTTCAGTGGGATCGAGCATAGCACCTGCATACACTTTGTTTCTATGTATCAAGTAAAGCAGGGATTCACCCGCCTCAGAACCGCGCAAAGCCCCGGAATCCGGGAGCATCAGCAGGAAAACAGCGATCAGAGACAAAACGTCCTTACGATCCAGCTCGATTGAAACCCTCATGCCCAACTCCTCAGTGGTGATGGCAAATTTTCTCATCACGACCAGGAACATAACGGGCGAGGTTTGCGCCTCCACTCCAGAGCCAAAAAACGAAGGAGTCTTCGGTAAAGTGGGGGTGTAACAGCACCCCACAGGATCAGGGAGGGGGGGTGAAGAACATTTCGCAATACTACCCAGGGCGCCAAGAGCAAAAATCAACAGCACCCATGCTGGGGGCCTCCGCTCCCGGCCGGTGGCCAGGAACAGAGAGCCAAAGGGTGATTTGATCGGCGAAGGGTCAAGGGTTCGCTTCGCCCGGGACTCCGTTCGGCGCGACGGTGAAGCGAGTCACGACGAGCCGGGGTCGCGGCCCCTGACCTGGGAAGTTTCAACGGTGGACGGACTGGCCTCGATCGGAGTGCGGGTACTTGTTCCCGTGCGTAGGTCGAGGAGACAAGCGCAGCGCGTCAGGCATGTGCTGCTCTAGCCCTCAAGGCCATCACCTCGCGAGCGGGCAGAGCGCGTAGTTCGGCATTGCGAAACGCCAGGTCAGCACGGAACGGCTTGGTGTCTGCGTCCCAATGCTCCAGGTCTTCCAGGCGAAATTGATAATCGCCCTGATAAGCCGCCGCCAAGTCAGCCGCAAAGGCCCTAGCAGCCTCTCCAGGCGTTTTTAACGCCCAAGACACTGAATCCCCGATTTCGTCAGGAACAACGCCTGTATCGCCTTCCTGAGCCCTTAGGAGGGCATGCTCGTTGTATTCCGCTGCGCCGGTTTCAGGATTCTCTGCTGGGTTCCCAGGGCAAAGCCTCGGCTCCCAGGGCAGCATGTACATGGATCGACCGAGTACGTCCTGCAGGACGTAATCCGAAGGTTTGGCGAGACGCTGCATGAGGACTGCTCCAAGGCGAAAATCGCATGGTAGCGCAGAGGGTTTTGGGCAGCTGAAAGCTGCTTCCAGAGCGGCCAAAAGCCGCTCTGATAAACCGGCGTCGAAGACGACGGAAACAGCATGACAGACGCCATCCGAGCCCACGAGGGTGGTGAGGGAAAATGGCCCCCAGGCCGAATTTTTCCGTTCTGCCCTGGTGCAGCCCGTTCAGGGCGAAACCAGGGTGCGAAGCATCAGGCCGCACCGCTTGCGTGCGCGTCAGGTGAAACCGGACCAACCTGGTTTCGAGCCGGAGCAGCAGAGGGAGGGACGAAGTCCCGCGCCGATGCGTCGCGCAGTCTCAGAAAGCAGGTTGGTCCGGCTTTGCCGGGCGCGCACGCGGGTGAATTTTCGAGACAAGCCCGTCCAGGGCGCAGGGGAGGAAAGAGGGTGGCGAATCGCGCAGCGATTCAGAACCCTGAAGGCCTTCCGGGGCGCTCCCCCGGGAGGTTTGGGCGTCCCGCAGGGGCGGCCACGGAGCCCCGCAGGGGTGACGGCATTTTGCTGTTGGGTTCTATGTTTTTGGCTCTTGGTCGTTGTATTGCTGGACCTATTGTTTGGTCTATTGCAGCCGCAATAGGAGGGCCATACGAGGCATTTTCCCAAAAGGTGAGGCCGGCAGGCGCTACGCTGTTGCCGGCCTCACCTTTTGGGGCTCGCTGATCGGTCAAGAAATGCCTCAAACGCAAGATCTTCGGCCTCCTGTTTGGCATGGCGAACAGGCTTCAAAGGATCAGTGTTTCGTTCATTTCGACGACGCTCATAAGCGGCTCGGAACTGTTCCCAAGTGATCGAGACACCGTCTTCGTTGAGCAGCTCAATTACCCGTTTATCAATCCTGCATTGCATGGCTTAGCCCTCTCCTCGTCCTCAACTCATCCAGCCGATATTCATCACCCAGGTAACGGTAAAAACGATCCAAATATGGGAGGCCATCGAGGGGTTCATCGAGCATAGACTCAGGGATATCGACCCCCCTGAACAACCCAAGGCTGTTCAACAAGCGCTTGCCCTTGAGGATCTGCGCCGCGTGCCAATTGTCGGCCAGGGTCAAGTCGGAGAACTTCACGGCGTACTTGAATACCTCCATGAAGCCCTCAACGGGATCGCCCAGGATGGGCCTGCAATCCACAACCATGCTATCGCCAGTGATCTTGTGCCACTCGGCGCTGAGGGCGGTTTGGGATGGCTGAGAGGTCGCCAGAACGATCATGTGGCAATGCGGGTGCCAACCCTTGCCCTTGTTGGTCAACTCCAGTGTGTAGACCGCTCCTTCAGCCTTACAAAGCTCTGTCCACGGGGCACGCGGAATGCCGCCGTTGAAATGGCGACGATGCGTTAGCAGCTTGCGAAGTGACTTACTGAGGTGGGCCTGCCGCTCTTCCAGGTCATCACCGTTTTTGACCGTAAGGGTCAGGAGATATGGGAGCAAATCTGGACGATCTTGCTGGAGGACCTGCCAGCGGGTCAGATACGCGCCAAGAGCTTTTGCCCCTCGGCGGATCGCACAAAGAGGGCACACGAGATGCTGCCGACAGAACGAGGCGCTGTGCAGCCGTACCTTACCCACGGTGAAATACTCCCGAAAGTGCAGGTAATTTCCGCAGGTGGCTAGGCCCGCGGCGGTCTTGATACTAGCGTGGGACGGAGCTTCTCGGAGATGTTCGAGCATCGCCTGAGACCTTGCGTGAGCAACGCCGTAGCGTGCTATTCTTTCGCCCAGAAGCCTAGCTTCGTGAGCCCCTGTGAACTCCCCGTCTGCCAAGTTGGAAGGGTTCCCAGGGGTTTTTTTATGCGCCATTCATGGCCCCCTTTTCAGTGGGATCGAGCATAGCACCTGCATACACTTTGTTTCTATGTATCAAGTAAAGCAGGGATTCACCCGCCTCAGAACCGCGCAAAGCCCCGGAATCCGGGAGCATCAGCAGGAAAACAGCGATCAGAGACAAAACGTCCTTACGATCCAGCTCGATTGAAACCCTCATGCCCAACTCCTCAGTGGTGATGGCAAATTTTCTCATCACGACCAGGAACATAACGGGCGAGGTTTGCGCCTCCACTCCAGAGC
>NZ_NQKI01000071.1 GCF_002269125.1 Pseudomonas lundensis
AACACCTGCCGAAGCACTGAATGAGTATCTAAAGTCTGTACAACAATCCAGTGTTGCGACGACCGGTTGAATCCGCCCAATATGGAAGTCGCCACTTCCGTCAGCGTCTGTGGCGGTACCGCATCAGCCAGAGCATGAGTCGCCGGGGCAATTGTTACGACAACTCACCGATGGAGCGAGTATTTCGCAGCTTGAAAACCGAGTGGATACCTTCAGTGGGTTATATGTCGGTTCAGCAGGCACAACGAGACATCAGTCATTATTTGATGCATCGCTACAACTGGATACGGCCTCATCAATTTAATGGCGGGCTAACGCCGGCTCAGGCCGAGAAAAAACTTAACGTCGTGTCCGGGATTAGTTGACCACTACAATCGCAAGATTCACGATGACCTGCGAGAGCTAGGAGAGATCTGTGGGCGAAATCGAGTCGGTCGCTTGATGCAGGCAGAGGGGCTGCGTTCGCAAACGGGCTATCGCCGTCGTACTGGGTTTTATGGCGGAAAACCGTAAGCGTCTAGGCAACACACCTTGACGAGGCCTTCGCGTCATTCGGTTTCGATGATGGCTTGCTTCCTCTATGCTTCCCGACTTGCCTAAGGATTAGTTGAAACAGGAAAAGGTGTGACGGCATGAGAGCAGATAAATCTTGTCCTGTGGTTCTGCGAGTCCGTGAAACGCTGGAGATCTTGGCATTTGAGCATCCATTGGCAGGGCTACAACTGGTCAAGGGCAGTGTGGAACCAGATGAGTCAACCGACTTGGCTGCCGTACGAGAGCTGATAGAAGAGGCAGGGATTCAATCCGCAGTAGGGCGAAATTTGGGTGAGTGGCGTGCCATTGAAACAGGTCACACGTGGGTATTTCATGAGTGTCATGTTGCCCAAGACCTTCCCAATACGTGGGTGCATTTTGCAGAAGATGATGGAGGCCATGAGTTCAGATTTTTTTGGCATCCACTAATGAGTGAGCCTTCTGAAAGATGGCATCAGGTTTTCAAGGATGCTTTAAGCTTTCTCAGGACTACCCTTGCTGAAGTCTAAGTGTGTATTCAGCTCTTCTTGAGTCAGTCAGGCCGGCGCCCACCTATGAGGTAGCAGTTGACCGATTTCACTCGCCCGCTGCGTCGGCAGGCGCGTGAGAACATCCTTCAAGTAGGCGTACGGGTCATGACTATTCAGCCGCGCCGACTGGATCAGACTCATGATCGCCGCCGCCCGTTTTCCGCTGCGTAGCGAGCCTGCAAAGAGCCAGTTCTTACGTCCAAGAGCCCATGGTCGGATCTGGTTCTCGGCCCAATTATTATCAATGGGTACAGCCCCGTCATCGAGGTAGCGCGACAGCGCTGCCCAGCGTTTCAGGCTGTAATCGAGTGCTTTGCTGATGGCTGAGCCTTCGGGCACAAGATCGCGCTGGGCGCTCATCCAGGCATGTAGCATGTCCATTACCGGGACGGTTTTTTCTTGCCGTATTCGGCGCCGTAAATCCGGCTCCAGATCGCGGGCTTCGCTCTCGATTTCGTACAGCAACTGGATATAGCGCAAGGCTTGCTCAGCGAGCGTGCTTTTATTCGTAGCGTGCAGCTCGAAGAATTTGCGCCGAGCATGGGCCATGCAGCCGACCTCGGTCACACCGAGTTCGAAACTGGCTTTGTAACCGCCAAAATCATCACAGACCAGCTTGCCCTTCCAGTCTTGCAGGAAGTTGCGAGCATGTTCACCGGCACGGCTAGGGCTGAAGTCATAAACCACCGCTGCCACATCCGAGAACTGGCTGGTGGCGTAGGCCCAAACATAGGAACGGTGAGTCTTCTTCGTTCCCGGCATGAGCATTTGCACGGGTGCTTCATCGGCATGAATAACCTGCTGCCCGAGTACCACGTCGCGTAGCGCATCGACCAGCGGCTGCAATTGAACCCCAGTCACGCCAACCCATTGAGCCAAGGTTGAGCGTGGAATCGCCAGGCCCGCTCGACCAAAAATCGATTCCTGACGGTAAGGCGGCAGGTGGTCAGCAAACTTGGCAATCATGACGTGGGCCAGCAGCCCAGCGGTTGGGATGCCCTTATCAATAACCTGCGCCGGAACGGGGGCCTGGATCAGCGTTTCGCAGTCATCGCAGACCCATTTGCCACGCACATGGCGTTCAACGGTAAATACGCCGGGCGTATAGTCCAGCTTCTCGCTGACGTCCTCGCCGATGCGCTTGAGGGCGCAGCCACATGGACAGTGAGTGTGGTCCGGTTCGTGATGGATCAGTGTGCGTGGAAACTCAGCCGGTAATGCAGTGCGCTTGGGCTTGTGCTTGTTCTCGGTTGCCGCAGGCACTGTTTGCAAGGCCTGAAGCTCTGCTTCAATCGCCGCGATATCGGTATCGATCAGATCATCGAGCAAGCTGGTCTGCTGCGGATTCAACTGCTCGCTGCGCTTGGCAAACTTCAAACGCTTGAGTTGGGCGATCTCGTGGGTCAGTTTTTCGATAACCGTTTGGTCGCGGTTGATCTTCTGGCCCATGGTCTCGACCGTTCTGCCCATCGTCTCGACTTGCTGGTCAAGCGTCTCGACACGCTGTATCAACTGCGCCGCCAAAGCGCGCAGTTGTTCTGGATTTAGGTGGTCGAGATTGGGGAGAGTCATGGTGCCGATTTTGCCAGACCAGGCAATTCGCGGCGATAGACCGATAGGCTAATGGCAGACGTTAAAGCCGTGTGATCGCGCCGCTGGAGCCCGCGCGTTGCCATGGCAGGCCTAACACCAGGGCTTGAAGTTGTTCGATATCTAACTGCATTTCAGATCCATGGCGAATGCCTGGCCAGTGGAACTTGCCTTGATTCAACCGGCGAGCAGCCAGCCAGATCCCGAATCCGTCATGCACCAGAACTTTCATTCGAGTGGCGCGGCGGTTGGCAAAGAGATAAGCACAGTGCGGCTTCGCCGCACCGAACACCGCGATCACTCTGGCCAACGCAGTCTCGGTGCCAGCGCGCATGTCCATCAGCTCGGTGGCGAGCCAGATGGAGTCAATGCGGATCATCGCAGCAGGTCTCGAAGAAAGGTCGCGCAGGCAGCAGCACTTTCGGTTGGCCAGTTCAATTTTACGGTGCCGCGCGGGTACTGGATTTCAACGCAGATACTCGATGATGCTGCTTGCGAATTAGCTCCGGCCAGTTGTTGTATGGGTAACGGGATAAATGCAGGTTGCAGCGCTGTGTTTTTCTGCGCTTGCACCCGAATCCATTTGTGGACGAGGTTTGCGTTGAGGCTATGGCTGAGGGCGATGCTGGCAATCGAAGCGCCGGGCTGGGCACACTCTTGAATGACCTGGGCTTTGAAGGACTTGGAGTAGGAACGACGTTGTGGCTGCATGAAATACCCGCTTAAAAGGCTAGAACTGGTGCCCACTTAAATTTAAGTGCACACCATGTCTTGGCTTTGCGGGGCTGGGTAGATGACTTGGCCGGACGGATACGGAAAACCAACAGTGGCATCCCCCAACCATCTGGCCCGGCAGTTCAAGGTCAGTGAGCCGAATAAAGTCTGGGTGACCGATATCACCTACATCCGCACCTATGAAGGGTGGCTGTACCTGGCGGTAGTGCTGGATCTGTTCTCCCGCCAAGTCATTGGTTGGTCAATGAAGCCCAGAATGAGCAGCGACCTGGCCATCGACGCCATGCTGATGGCCGTGTGGCGACGCAAGCCACAGCAGCAAGTGATGATTCACTCAGACCAAGGCAGTCAGGGCGGATTCAACTGGTCGTCGCAACACCTTGATCGAGGTGTTTATGGGACGATCCGCAGGATGGATGCAAAAATTG
>NZ_NQKI01000072.1 GCF_002269125.1 Pseudomonas lundensis
CCTCGCCGCCCAGGGCGAGGTGCGCAGCCGTGCTGACGTGCTCGAAAAGTTGACAGGAGCAGGCTTCCAGGTGGCCCGCGAAACCAAGTCGTCTATCAGCATCGCCGACCCGGACGGCGGCAAGAACATACGCCTCAAGGGGGCCCTCTATGAGCGGGATTTCAGACTTGGCCCGGAGCTTCGAGGAGAAATCGAAGCAGCAAGCCAGCGATATCGAGACGGGCGTGACGAACGCCTACAAACAGCACGAACAGACCTTGCTCGCGGCATTGAGATCAAGCGAACAGAGCTTGAGCGGCGCCATCCAGGCCCGCGAGAAGATCCTCAGCGAGCTTTTGAGCGCGACCGAGGCCAACACCAGGGCGCTAGTCCTATCGGGCTGGAAATGGCTCGCAGGGAGCCTGCTGGCGGTCATCCTGGCCGCGAGCGGGGCCCTGTGGTGGACAGGGCAGACCGTGGCGGAGAATTTCCAGCTCATCGAGCAGCAGAAGGCCACGATGGCCCGCGCCCAGGCGTTGGGGATGGAGTTCGTCTTCGACGGAAAAGACGAGTACCTCCTCCTGCCCAAAGGGAAGAAGGCGTCCAGCGGATGGAATTTCAAGGACCTAGGCCGAGAGGCCGTGAAGTTGGAGAAGTAGGTTATGACGGAGATCGAGAAGGCCTTGCTAGACGCCTTGCAGAGTTTACAGAGCGAGCACGAGCAGCAGCTGAGCAGTTTCGCCGAGACCTTGCAAAGTATGCGGATCGAGCACGCGAAGGGCTCGAAGCTGTGGGCCGAAGCTGCCGCGATCTTGCAGGGGCAGTACGAGCGCAGCCAGACAGAGAACATGGCCCTGTTGCAGCAGGTGCAGAGCTTGAGCGGGCAGGTGAACGACTTGGCGCAGCGCGTAGAGGGTTTGAGCCGCGCGCTCAGGAAGTGATCCAGGAGCGCCAGCGGCATAAGTCGCGCAGCGGGCCCACCTTGGGTTAGGCTGGACCCCAGAAAAAACAAAACCCCCGTGCTCTGCAATCTTGGCGGATGAGAGAGCGACGGGGGCCCCGCAAGAGCATTGGAGTGCCCTTGAACGTGTCGAAAGCATATCACGCCACCACCGCAGATCAACCAGGACAACTCGACTTGTTCCGGGAGCGCCTGCCTGCCAAGCCGTATCACACTGACGATCTGAGCACCGGGCTCTTGGTGCGCAGCGCCGAGCGTGCCGCCCTGGCGCGGTACATCCAGCCCAATGGCCCCACGCATAAATATTGGCTGGTCTACGACATCGACCGCCCAGGCGCTGCGATGGACTGGAGCGACCGCAACTGCCCGCCGCCCTCGATCACGGCCATGAATCCCGCCAATGGACACGCCCACCTGATCTACGGCCTAGAAACCCCCGTCAGAACTGCGCCTGACGCGAAATCTGACCCAATCAGGTACGCGGGAGCCATAGATTCCACGCTACAGCAGGCCCTTGGTGCTGATCCGCAGTACAGCGGTCTGATCTGCAAGAACCCCTTGCACCCCCACTGGATCGTGAAAGCTTGGGAGCCGCGCCTGTACACGCTGAACGATTTGGACAGCTGGCTCGATCTGAGCAGCGCGAAAGACAGGCGCAAGCGCCTGCCTGCCTACGGGCTGGGTCGCAACTGCAATCTGTTCGATCAGCTCAGCCTGTGGGCGTACAGGGCCATACGGCAGGGCTGGCCGGGCTATGAGCAATGGTTGGTGGCTTGCCTACAGAGGGCTCTCATGTACAACGCTGGGTTTCCTTGCCCCCTGGATCATCAGGAGGTGAAACACATAGCCAAGTCAGTGGCCCGATACACCCACACCCGCTTCACGCCAGAGGGGTTCAGCGCATGGCAGGCAGCGCAGGGACGCAAAGGCGGGCGCGTATCAAAGCGCAACCCCGTACCCGATTCGGAGCAAACGCTAGAGCCCTGGCGCGCTCTCGGCATCTCTCGGGCGACCTACTACCGCAAGAAGACTACGGGGACGCCATGACGGAAGTCGATTTCCTAAGCCAGTGCCTAGAGCTAGGAGCGCAGCGCCGCTACGCGAACAAATGGCCCTATCTGATGTTCAAGGAGCGGTACGGGCGCGAGGCCAGCAGAGAGACCAAGAAGGCCGCATCCGCGCAGTATTGCGGCGAGGTGCAGGAAATATCAGACGAGTTACTGGACTGGCTGGACGCCTATTGGCGCAAATCCTTCGCTGCGCGTGAGACTGGATAAGCCTTATCAGATAATAGCCCCGTTTACGGGGGCTCCAGCTGTGCCCCTCCAGATGTAAATCCCCCCGCTCTTCACAAGTCCAGGTGGTCGCCAGTGCAGTGACCGAAGGGCGCTGTGATGGTGAACGCCCAACAAGCAAAGCGCGTTAGCCTCCAACTCAACCAACCCCTGATCTAGAGTCTCTGTTACCTTCTGACACTTGCACGGCTTTTGATTCTAAGCCAGGATACACAGAGGGCCCTCCCGGCGCTTCGCTTGGTCGGTTCCTCTGTGACCTGGTTCAGGGGGCGTGCCGCCCCCCGAAACCCCCCAGCCGGCCCCCGCCGCCGCGGACTAAAGTCCGCAACGTCGCGGGCCTCGACCAAGAGCCAGAGCCATGACCGAGCCAAAGCGCGAGAAGATCATCAAGGTGCGGGTGTCCCCCGAAGAGTTGGCCACCCTCCAGATGCACAGCACCAGGACGGAGCTGGCCCGCTGGATGCGGGAGAGCTGCCTAAACCCCGGTCAGACCGATCTAGTCCGTGACCTGCGCGGCGTGGCTCCGGCGGCTGATCCCGAGTTGCTGCGCCAGTTGGCGAGCATCGGGAACAACCTCAACCAGATCGCCCGCAAGGTGAACACCGCCGAGTGGGGCGCTGTTGATCGAGTCCAGGTCATAGGCGCCCTGGCCGGGGTTGAGCGTGAGTTGGCCGAACTGCGAGCGCTGTACAAGTGATCGTGAAGTTCCACGCCAGGGGCACTGGTGGTGGCAAGGGGCCGACGCAGTACCTGCTGGGCCGGGACGGTCAGCGGGAGGGGGCAACGCTACTGCGTGGCGATCCCGAGCAGGTGGCCGCGCTGATCGACTCCAGCCGGTACGCCAAGAAGTACACCAGCGGCGTGCTGAGCTTTGCCGAAGCGGATCTACCGCCAGAGCAGAAGCGAGCCCTGATGGACAGCTTCGAGCAAGCGCTACTGCCCGGCCTAGAGGCCCGACAGTACAGCTGCCTATGGGTTGAGCACCAAGACAAGGGACGATTAGAGCTTAACTTCGTCATCCCCAACCTGGAGCTGACCGAGGGCAAGCGCTTGCAGCCCTACTACCACGTTGCCGATCAGCGCCGGGTCGATGCCTGGGCGACGGTTCAGCGCGCCGAGCTGGGTCTTTCCGACCCGAAAGACCCAGCTCGCAGGCGGGCCCTTATAACGCCCCGCGACCTGCCGCCAGAGCGTCAGCAGGTCGCGCAGCAGATCACGGACGGGCTGCTGGCCCTCGCCGCCCAGGGCGAGGTGCGCAGCCGTGCTGACGTGCTCGAAAAGTTGACAGGAGCAGGCTTCCAGGTGGCCC
>NZ_NQKI01000073.1 GCF_002269125.1 Pseudomonas lundensis
ACAGCCAGTGGCGTGTAATTCACACGACGAACGCCTCGCCCCGGTTTGGTGGGCTCTGAACCATCAATCACAAACTCGTCGGCTTGGCTCATCGTTGAGGTTCCTTCACTCGTTCGGCAATCAGGGCATCCCCGGCGCGCTTCCAGTCGGATCGGCGGGCATCGTCGGCGGGCACCTTCGCCAGTCCCAGGAGCGCGCCCAGCAATTCGCCACGGTCTAGGGTCGGTTTGCCCGTTTTGGTGTCCACCAACCCGGCGAGAATGAGCAGGCCAGCGGATTGGTACAGTTGGTGATCGCGGTTCTTACGCTCGGCCAGCTTTTCAGCGTTCACAATTTTGGCCACCGACGCCTTAGCCCGTTGTGCCTTCTCTGCCGCTTTTTCTGCGCGAATTAGGGCGACCAGCTTGCGGCGGTCATCGTCAGTTGCGTCCTTTTTGTCATTCAGCAGCAACAAGAGCCGCTGATGGTCATTTGGCGATTTCAGCCCACGGATGTAGGCGACACGATCCTCTAGCCATTCCCGCATTTGCTTCTCCATTTTGGTGTCCAGAATCCCGAGTCTAGAGCAGATGTGGCGGAGATTGCACGGCCTGCGGTATCCTTTGATTTATCAAAGGCGCGCTTAGACGTTTCTCTACGAGAAACACGCGGCCCTCCCGGCGGGTAAGGCAAACCGACTGCATCGGCCCTAAAAACGAAAAGGCAAAAACATGGCGATTGGACGATTGAGCGTGAAGGTTGGCAAGGCGGGGAAAGCTTCCCCGCATGCCGCCTATATCGCTCGCCTCGGCCAATACGAAAAACGGCTTGAGCAGGGGGAAAAGTTGGAGGCGTCCGAATTCGGCAATATGCCGAAGTGGGCCGCGACCAACCCGTTGCACCTTTGGGAAGCCGCCGACGCCTACGAGCGCAAGAACGGAACCACCTACCGCGAGTTTGAAATCGCTTTGCCCCGTGAGATGAATCCGGCGCAACGGCTTGAGCTGGTCCGCGATTTTGTGGGGCAGGAAATTGGCGACCGTCACGCCTTCCAGTTTGCGATCCACACACCGACCGCCGCAGACGGTGGCGAGCAGCCACACGCCCACGTCATGTTTTGCGAGCGAGAGCTTGATGGGATCGAGCGCGACCCGGAGCAGTTTTTCAAACGGTACAACAGCAAGAACCCCGAGCGCGGCGGCGCCAAAAAGGCCAATACGGGGAAAGCCCCGGCGACCCGGCGCACCGAGTTGAAAGAGTTGCGCGGTCGTTGGGAAAGCATGTGCAACGAACACCTGGTGCGCGGCGGCATCGATGCGCGCATCGACATGCGCAGCCATGCCGAGCGCGGCACAGGGCTCGCCCCCGAGGTTAAGCAGTTGCCGAGCCAATGGCGCGACGAGCAGCAGCGGGCCGAGGTGATCGACTTTCGGACGGCGCGGATCGAGCAGCAGCAGACTGCCGCCAACCTCGCTCGAGAAATCCCCGACGCAGGCGCGGAGATTGTCAGTCTGTCGGCTGAACGCGAGCAGCGGGCCAAACCAGCGCGTCAGGTTGCAGCCATGCCCGCGGCTGATTTGGTCAAGGCGTGGGATGGTCGCAAGGCCGAATTGTATAGGGGCTACCGCCAGCGGGCAGAGCGTCTAGAGTCCCGCGTCGATCAGCAGGTACAGGCCATCAGCACCAAGCGACGGAACGCCGAAGCCAACCATGCGAAGAAGCGTCCAGTGGAGCCAACTGGGCTGTTGGCCGCGTTCAAGCGCAGCAGCTACGAGAAGCTCATGTCTGAATGGCGCGCTACCGCCAAACGCATCAAGGCGTGGAAAGTGGAGCGGGAGAACGACCTGCGTAAGCGGCTTGAGCGTGTGCGGTGCTACCTGACACCGGGCGGCGGTTTTTCTATGCGAGACGCCGAAAGGACACTCCAGAAGGAGCGTCCAGAGTGGGCGGCGCGACTACCGCAAGCCCGTGATGAGGTTCAGCGCGAGAAAGAGGCCAAGAAGCAGGAGCTTTTGGCCCAAAAGCGGGAGCGTCAGGCCCTGCAGAAAGGCAAGCCGGGCCTTGGCAAAGGCAAAGGCCAAGGGCTTTAAACTGGGCTTTACAGCGAGAGTGCCATCTGGTCGTCTTTCTTGATTGTGAAAGTGAAGCCGATGACCTTGCGGCCCTGCCTGCGAGGCTCGGCCGTTACAGACAGGTCAGTGCCTGCGTTCAGTTCTTTCAGGGCTGGGTCTAGAACCCGTACTCGCATGTTTTTCACGTCCTGATATTTGTCGCCCAGGTCGAACATCTGGCGTAGCTGATCGAGGCTGCATTCCCGCTGACCCAGCTTATGGAACTGGCTCATCAGTTCGTAAAGCCGAATGGCGTAGAAGCTGGACAAGCTGCCGATCTGCTTAAGCTGGTAGGTGGTGAACTCCTTGTTCAGCATGGTCAGATGGGGCAATACGGTCGGAGAGAAACCCAGCTCGACGCAGCCCTGCCCCTCCTTGTATTTCACATGGAAAACCCAGCGCATCCGCTCAACTATTTTTCCCTTCGCATAGCGGCGTATATCGCGTTCAAACAACCGGTTTGCGGCATCGTTCAGAGCTTCGTAAGCGTTGTTTACATCGAGGCCAAAGACCTCGGCAAACGAGTCGGCCCGGATGGTGAAATATCCATCTTTGGGAAGCGGCTTACGTGGATCGATCATCGATGCCGCAGCCAAGATTAGGCGCTTCTCATTGAGCGTCAGCGTGTGTGATGACTCAATCAGTCTGTTCGACTGAGTGACCTGATTATCAACTAGCTCCATCGTCCCTTTCCTCTACCCGGAATCTGTACCTGATACTCTCTCATTAGGTACAGGTACAAGCAAGCGTACCTGTACCCATCATGTGGATAATACCCGGAATCTGTACCCCATTAACCCGGAATCTGTACCTCTTTAACCCGGAATCTGTACCTCTTTAACCCGGAATCTGTACCTGAACTTCGCTAAAAACGCTTATAAATCAATAAGTTAAAACGGCGAAAACAAGGAAAAACAAGAAAAACAAGATTTAAAAGGCGCGGAGGGGCAAAAAAACAGGTTTGTTTCGAAGGGTAAAGCGACCCGGAATCCCTCCCCCTTTAACCCGGAATCTGTCCCTGAACTTCGCCGAAGGGCAAAGCACACGCAAAAACGCAAAACGCACTACGTGGCCCCGCTGGGGCCGCAGTTATGCCCCTGAAGGGGCGGGGGAGGTGCCTGGGGGATCAACGCCAATCCCTGAACGGTTCAGCGTCTGTGAGGCCGCAGGAAGCGAGTAATCAGGGTATCGAGGCGGATTCACCCCTTGGGGCCAACCAATGACGACAGCAGCGCCTGAGAGGGCTACAGAGCGGTTTGGCACCAAAGGGGCAGGGTCAGCCCCCTTTCCCGCGTTTCTTTCCAGCGCGATAGCCCAGCAAGGCCGCCACCGTTGCCACCGTCACCCCAGCAAGCACAGCCAGTGGCGTGTAATTC
>NZ_NQKI01000074.1 GCF_002269125.1 Pseudomonas lundensis
ACAGCCAGTGGCGTGTAATTCACACGACGAACGCCTCGCCCCGGTTTGGTGGGCTCTGAACCATCAATCACAAACTCATCGGTTTGATTCATTGCTGCGGCTCCTGGGGCATTTTCGCCAGCTCGTACAGCAACGGAGCCAACCGCTTTTTGTCCACGTCACGGGTCACGACCTTGGCCGCCTCGTCGAGCAGCCATTTGCGGATGTTGGGCTGATGCTGGGCCGCATTGAGCAGCAGGCCGCCGAGAATGATCTTTTGCCCGTTCTCGAGCTGACGGCTTTGCTGCCGAAGTCGATTTAGCTTGGCTTCAGCTTCTGCGATTTTTTGCTCTATGGTTTGTGCCATTTTCCGGCCTCACTCAGATATGTCGTGGTACGATAACACGCAGCAAGAGAGCGAAGCGAAAGCAGCAAGTGCGCACTTACGACTCGTACCGAGTCAGCGCGCCCTGCGGGGCAAAAGCAAAAATCAGAATAAGGAGCAAAGGCCATCGCCATCTACCACGCAACCACGAAGCCGATAGCACGCAGCGCGGGACGGTCAGCCGTCGCCGCTGCTGCCTATCGTTCGGGTTCCGAGTTGGTCGATGAACGCACCGGCCTTGTCCATGACTACACCCGGAAAGGGGGTGTAGTTTCGGCCGAAATCATCGCGCCGGATGGCGGCAGTGCCGAGCGCGGCGCGCTGTGGAATGCCGCCGAACTGGCCGAGAACCGGAAGGATTCGCGGACGGCCCGCGAATGGATCGTGGCCCTGCCTGCCGAACTGGATGCTGGCCAGCGCCGGGAGTTGGCTGTTTCCTTTGGTGCCGAACTGGCCCGCCGGTACGGCGTGGCCGTGGATGTTGCTATCCACGAACCCGACCGCGAGGGCGACAACCGCAATCATCACGCGCACATCCTCACCACCACCCGGCGCGTGAGTCGAGGCGCAGCGGGCGAGCTGGTCATGGGCGACAAGTCCAGCATCGAGCTGGCCGACAAGAAACGCCGGGAGCTGGGTTTAGGCCCAGCCGCCGACGAGGTGAAGGCCATTCGGCAGTTGTGGGAGCAGACCGCCAATCGCGCCCTGGAGCGAGCGGGCAGCACCGAACGGATCGACGCCCGAAGCCTCAAGGATCAAGGTATCGACCGTGAGGCGACCACCCACCTCGGGCCAGTGGCCTCCGAGATGGAGCGCCGTGGCCGGATCAGCGATCGAGGCGACGGAAACCGGCAGGTGATGGCCAACAACGAGCAGCGCCAAGGGCTGACTGCGCAGATCATCGACCTGAAAACCGAGCGCGAGCGCCGGGCCAAGGCGCGTCAGGTTGAAGCCCTGCCCGCGGCTGATTTGGTCAAGGCATGGGATGGGCGCAAGGCTGAGTTGTATATGGGCTACCGGCAGCGGGCAGAGCGTCTAGAGTCCCGCGTCGATCAGCAGATACAGGCCATCAGCACCAAACGACGGAACGCCGAAGCCAACCATGCGAAGAAGCGTCCAGTGGAGCCAACCGGGCTGTTGGCCGCGTTCAAGCGCAGCAGCTACGAGAAGCTCATGACTGAATGGTGCGCTACCGCCAAACGCATTAAGGCGTGGAAAGTTGGGCGGGAGAACGACCTGCGTAAGCGGCTTGAGCGTGTGCGGTGCTACCTGACACCGGGCGGCGGTTTTTCTGTGCGAGACGCCGAAAGGACACTCCAGAAGGAGCGTCCTGAGTGGGCGGCGCGGCTACCGCAGGCCCGGGATGAGGTTCAGCGTGAGAAAGAGGCCAAGAAGCAGGAGCTTCTGGCCCAAAAGCGGGAGCGGCAGTCCCTGCAGAAAGGCAGGCCGGGCCGTGGTGGCCACGGCCTCTAGGCCAGATCCAGCGGCATCTGGGTTAGTCGAGCGCGGGCCGCTTCCCATGTCTCACCAGGGCGAGCCTGTTTCGCGATCTCAGCATCTGAAATCTTCCCGGCCTTGCGCTTCGCTGGGGCCTTACCCACCGCCTTGGCGGGCTTCTTCGGTCCAAAACTGAACAACAGATGTGTGACCTTGCGCCCGGTCTTTCGCTGCGCCCACTCCACCTGTAGCGGGCTGTGCTCGTTGATCTGCGTCACGGCTGGATCAAGCACTCGCAACTTGAAGTCCTTGATCGAGGGATACCGGCCTTCCAGTTGAAACCACTCTCGCAGCTGGTCAATTTCTATTTCGCGCTGGCCGATGCTGTCCCATTGCATGAGCAGCTCGTAAAGCCTGATCGCGTGGGTGCTGTCCATCTTGGCCACGTCAGCCAAGGCGTATTTGGTGAACTGTTTGGTGAGTTCCGTCAGGTACGGCAGCATGTCTTTGGTGAACCTGAGTTCTACACGGCCCTCACCCTCCCGGTAGATGATTGTTTGCACCCAGCCGGTAATCATCACACTCGGTCTTTTCCCCTTGCCATTGGGCTCTTGGGTTAACCGGACTTCCCGCCGTTTCAGGCGCAGGGCCGCTTCTTTGAGCTGGTTGTAGGAAGATTCGATAGGGACACCCGCCATCGTCGCTATGTCCTCCGCCGTCACTGAATACATCACTTCATCGGTGACAGGCTCGCTCCTCTTCACCTGGCTAATACAGGCCAGAACGATCCGCTGTTCCTGAACACTGAGGCGATACGCGGCCTCGACCAGGGCATTGCTTTTGTAAACCATTGGGGGTGAGGCCACGTTCGACATTCCTTGTGTATAAGGGGACACTGTATCTGCGTCCCACAATACAACAAATCCGTCCCTTTACAACAACAAATCCGTCCCTTCTTAACAACAAATCCGTCCCTTAATGGCAACAAATCCGTCCCTTTTTAAACTCTACAGGCCACGGATTACGTGGCCTGTAGACGTCCTAAAAGGTTTAAAAGGGAAAAGGAAGAAAAGGGTGGAAACGCAAAAAACGCACCACTACGTGGCCCCGTTGGGGCCGCATTTGTGCCCCTGAAGGGGCGGGGGAGGCGTCTGGGCAATCCCCGTTTTACCAGTCCCCTATCGCCGCCTGAGAGGGCGCAGGAAGCGAGTAATCAGGGTATCGAGGCGGATTCACCCTTGGCGTCCAACCAGCGGCACCAGCGGCGCCTGAGAGGCCTACAGAGCGGTTGGACACCAAGGGGAGGGGCTAAGACCGGTTTATCAGTCCCCTTTCCCTCGTTTCTTTCCAACGCGATAGCCCAGCAAGGCCGCCACCGTTGCCACCGTCACCCCAGCAAGCACAGCCAGTGGCGTGTAATTCACACGA
>NZ_NQKI01000075.1 GCF_002269125.1 Pseudomonas lundensis
GGCGCATACGCATACAGGTTCAACCCACCCGCATAGCTGATCGGGTCTTTGCTGACAAACCGTCCGGTCCGTGGATCATAGTACCTATACCGATTGTAGTGCAGCCCTGTTTCGTGATCGTGGTACTGGCCCTGAAACCTGATCGGGTTGGTCAGGCCTTTCTGCCGTGCCCATTCCGAGCGTTGTTCTTTGACTTCACCCCACGCTTTGTACTGCGCGCTCCAGGCGATTTGGCCGGTGTGGTCGGTCAGTTCTTGTGGTGTGCCGAGGTGATCACACTGGTACCACGCCAGTACGTCTATCGGCAGCGCTTGCGGGGTGTGCGTCCACAGCGGGTCTTGGTCGATGTCGTAGGCGCCGGTGTAACTCGGCTGGGCCAAGAGGCGCATCGGTTGGTGACGCAGGGCCTGGGCCACGGGGACGAAGCTGCCGGGTTCGTAGAGGTAGTGAACGGTTTTGCCGCTCGCGCCATCGGCCTGTGCGGGGCTGCTTTCCCAGGCTAGGGTGTCGCCGTCCCAGCCGAACAGGGTGAAACCGCACCCCAGTTCGCGCTGTTTGCGGGCCTGTTCGTTTTGGTTCCACTGCGAGCCCGCTTCGTTTCGGTGTGGGTGGTGGGCGTTGGAGTATTTGTAGAGACGTCTTCCCAGCGGGTCGTAGGCGTAGTCGACGCGCAGCCTGTTGTCTTCAAAGCGTACCAGGCGGTCGAACAGGTCCCACTGCAGTTGGCTCTGCTGACCGTTGTGCCAGCGGCGGGTCTGGTTGCCGCGTTCGTCGTAGTCGTAGTGGGTGCCGGCGTATTCGCGCAGCAGGTTGTCCATCAATTTGTTGCGCTTGGCGTCCTGGTCCAGCGGGCGTTGGACCTGTTGGGTTTTTTCATCCAGCAGGTTGCTGGCCGGGTCGAAGGCGAAGGTTTCGACGCCCAGTCGGCTGGTGGCGTTGAGCAGTCGGCCTACCGGGTCGTAGCGATACGATAACGGGCCGCGACGGCTGTCGTGGATGTCGGTCAGTTGGCTGGCCGCGTCGTACTGATAGGTGCGTTTGAGCAGGGTGGTTTTGTCGTCGCTGCGGCCCAGCAGTTGTTCTTGCAGGCGCCCGGCCGGGTCCCATTGCTGGGTTTGCAACAGGCGGTTGCCCTGGTGGCGGGCGACTTCGCGGTGCAGGTCGTCACGCTCGTAGCCGATCAGTTCGTGTTCGTCGAGGCGCATGCCCAGCAGGTGCCCGCTGCCGTAGGTCAGCCAGCTGACTTTGTGGCCATCCGGGCGGGTGGTGGCGATGCGTTGGTTGAGCACGTCGTATTCGTGCTGCCACACGGCAACCACCGGGGTTTGCAGGCTCAGGTAGTGCTGGTGTTCGCGCAGCAGGTTGCCCGCCGGGTCGTGGAACCATTGCAGGCGGCTGTCGGCGTTGGTGGCCATGGCCTGGTTGCCGTTGCCGTTGCCGTCGTAGGCGAAGGTTTCGGTTTGGGTGGTGCCGCCCAGGCGTGCGGTGCGTTCGATGAGGCGACCTGTGGGGTCGAACTCGACGTGGGTGGTGCGCTGGCCGTCGACGGTGCTGGCCAGGCGGCCGGTGTTTGGGTCGTACTCGTACAGGGTGCTGCGACCGTCAAACCCGGTCTCTTTGAGTAAACGGCCTACCGGGTCGTAATCGAATGTCGCCTGCTGCCGGTTTTCGTTTTCCAGCGCGAGCAGTTGCCCGAGGCGGTCCCAGCGATAGCGCAAGGTCTGTTCGGCAGCGTCGATACGTTCGTCGATCAAACCGGCGACGGTGTAGCTCCAGGTGGTGCAGCGGTTGAGGCCATCGGTGTGGGCCAGCAGTCGGCCTTCGGCGTCGCGGCTAAAGCGTTCTTCGGTGTTGTCCGGGTGGGTGATCAGGATCAGTTGCCCGGCCTTGTACACGTACTCGGTCTTGTTGCCCGCCGCATCGGTGAAGCAGATCATTTGCCCGAGGTCGTTGTACTCCCAAACACTGGTTTTGCCGGAGCAGTCGACGTACTCCACCAGTTGCCCGGCGTCGTTGTAGGCAAGGGTCTTTTCGTTGCCGTTGGCGTCTTTGATGGCGGTCGGCAAACCGGCGTCGTTGTAGGCGTATTCGGTTTTGTTGCCCAACGGGTCGACGGCTTCAATCAGGTTGCCCTGATCGTCATAGTCACGCAGCCATAAGCCACCTTCGGCGTCGCTGATTTTGATCAGTTGGTCGTGATCGTCGTAGGCGTAGTGCATGACGCTGTGGTCGGCACGGATGTGTTCGAGCAGGTTGCTACGATCGTCGTAGCTGTAGCGGTCGGTGCTGCCGTCGGGATGCACGTGGCGCAGGATGTTTTTCGCGTCGTCGCGGAACAGCCATTCCGAACGCCCGTCAGCATGGCGGATGCGGTAGGTGTAACCGAGGATGTCGTAGTAGTGCCAGGTCTCGTTGCCGTGGGCGTCGGTGACGTAGGTCAGGCGGATGTTTTCGTCCCATTCCAGGCGCGTGTCGAAGCTGCCGTCGTCGGCCCATTCGCGCACGGCCTTGGCGTCGGGGCCGGTGTCTTGCCATTGCAAGTTCATGCCGCGATTCGTGCGGTCGGTGTAGCGGGTGATCAGGTGGTGCTGGTATTGGTAGCTCCAGGCGGCGCCGTTTTCGTCCTGGGCATTGATCAGGTCGCCGTGGGCATCGTAGTAATAGGCCGCCAGTTGGCGCACCGGCGCGCTGTCGCGTATTTCCCACAGGCCTGTGAGGTGGCCGTGGTCATCGATCATCGTGCCCAGATGTAAATGGACGTTGTTGAGATCGCCTTGGTAGGTGATCAGGTCGGACAGCACCGGTTGGTCGGCATGGCGGTATTCGTGGTGCAGCATGACGCCTGCGCCGTTGCGCAGTTCGATTTGCGCGAGCAGGAAGCGGTCGCCGTGGCGCACGTAACTTTCCCTGCGCTCAAAGCCACGGCACAGCAACAGGGTGTTTTCTGTGACGCGCACCAGCGTCAGGTTTTCGATGGCGTCGTAGTGCGCCTGACCCACGGGTTGGAGCGCGTAGCTGTGGTCACGGCCGTCCGCATCGTGGAACACCAGGCCCTTGCCGTGCAGGTCAAAGCGGGTGGTGAACTCGGTGATCCAGCGCGCACCCAGGGCGCC
>NZ_NQKI01000076.1 GCF_002269125.1 Pseudomonas lundensis
GGTAGCGGTTCTTGCCATGGTTCACCTCGTTGCAGTTTATCGCTTAACGGGGTGTCCACTCGTGCTGGGCAAGATCATTTGCAATAAACCGTCCAAAGCGATCAAGCCGCGTCGTAAAGCTCAGACTCATCATCTCCCTGCGCATCCCCCAATCAGGGTCGGGCGATACACTCGCCAAGCGCATCTTGCCCCTGCCCCATCGACCATTAATGGCGTCCAGCCCCCCATGATCTTCTCCGTGGGTAGCAGCCTTTACAGACATACTATTGTGCCGTCTCAGAAAAAACGTTTTCTTTAGACTGTGATGTCATCGCCTCTCGTGCACGCTGGATCTTGCGCAAGATGTCTTCACCTTTTGCACTCCAGACGTATCGGCTTGGCTGAGCATTGTGTAACGCCAAAAACGTGGTAATGGAGCTGGCCAATTCACGTGTCGAACTGAAGCTGGCGTCACGCAAGAAAACGGTGATATCCCGGAAGAAGCGTTCAACCATGTTCATCCATGAACTGGAGGTCGGGGTGAAATGCATGTGAAATCGCGGATGTCGCTTGAGCCATTCCTTGACCACCGGATGCTTGTGCGTGGCGTAATTGTCCACGATCAAGTGCAGTTGCAGGCCCTTGGGTGTTTCCCGGTTGATCTTTTTCAGGAAGGCCAACCACTCCTGATGTCGGTGTTGCGTTTCAATGCTGCTGATCAGTCGACCTTGTAGATAATCCATCGCCGCAAACAGTGTGAGCGTGCCGTGACGAACATAGTCATGGGTTTGTGTCCGGATATGACCGATACCCAACGGCAATCCGGGTTGCGTGCGCTGCAAGGCTTGAACTTGGCTCTTCTCATCGCAACAGAGCACCAGGGCTTTATCGGGAGGCGCCAGATACAGCCCGATGACGTCCCAGAATTTCTCTTCGAAGTTAGGGTCGTTGGACAGCTTGAAGGTGCGTGTCAGGTGCGGTTTTATGTCGTTGGCGGCCCATATCCGCTGGACGCTGGCCGGTGAAATGCCGGCGACTCGAGCCATGCTTCGACAGCTCCAGCGGGGCTGACCGATACGCGGCTGAGTGACTTGTTCAAGGGTTCGCTTCAACGCTTCGGCCGGCAAGGATGGCTTGCGACCTCGTCCGGGCAGATCCACCAGGCCTTGCAGACGCAGCTCTTGAAAACGCTTGCACCAGCGCGTGACTGACACAACGGAGAGGCCGGTTAACTGGGCAATCTCGTTGCGCGAACGGCCTTGAGCCGCCAGTAAAATCACCCGCGCCCGACGACCGTCGCGCTGACTGATAGTGGCCGACCTTATGCGTCGACTCAGTTCAATTTGTTCGTCTTCACTGAGCACGATGTCCTGAGAGTTCATGTGATCACTCCAAGCACTGACTGACCACAGAAGCATAGCTCAGGCTAGAAATTTATTTCTGAGACAGGACACTATCGGCCAGAAGCAGGGCGTCGCTAATGATTAGGGCAGCAAGTATTATTCCCATTTCTTATCGACTTAGGTCTCGAAGCATTAGGGGGGCAAAGGGAAATGCAGCAATTTTGCATATCTCTACTCGAGTCTGGCCTGCTAGCATCACCCCGTCTTTTCCACCAGGTGTATGCAGACGTACCATTTCGCCATTCTGGCCATTCTGATAGTTGGGTTTCATGAGCACACACTTAGAAATAGGATCCCGGAATGAGGTCGCTTTCGTCCTCTCTTGCCCAGGCCGACTTGAAAAGCAGGCTGGACACCCTGCTGCGGGAGTCACGGGGAGAAATTTGGAACGTCTTCTCGAGATGCTAAAGCCTCGTCTCGGCCTGCCATCCCTTGAGCGCGCAGAAGTCACCATTACAAATGCGTGGGACAAAATCGAATATCGCAGTGGAACAGGCAGATCGGAAGCGACCGACACCGAGCTGAAGCAAACCGGTAACCTTCACCGACTCGCTGACGAACTCCGTCACATAACCACACTTGTGATTTTCTGCGGATGTAAAGCCAAGGTCGCATCGCAGGAGTTGTTGCGACGGGGATATCTCCCGAGCTCAGCGCAGATAGCGTTCTTGGAGCATCTGGGAACAAGAGGGCTACTCGCAATCACCTCAGATACGGCTGACGCCCCAATTCTTTCAGCCGCTCAACAGCGCCGTCATGGGCGATCAGATTCTTTGAGGCGCATACAGTCCGAAAACACGCATCGCCGGCTCGAAGTGGTACTTGAAAGATTACTAAGTAGCGCCCGAAGCGTCAGTTAGATACTTAGATCAAACCTGCCCCTTCGCTCGACCGTTCCTCCGTCACCTCATTTTCAAACTTTGGCGCTAGACATGCCACTCTTCCGTCAAATTCCAATAAAACAAGGCTTCTTGTCGATAGCGAGCAACGTTCTTGCGTGTCTATGAGACTGACATGGTTGGTTGGATATGCGGTGAGCTACATCGCCCTCCGCGTTACGCAAGCGGAGCGCGCAGGAAACAGGTAGAAGGCGTGCGGATGGAAGCCCGTAGTGCCGAGACCCGGCACAGGGCTTAGTTCACGACAGCCATCCCGCAGGGCGCGCCAATAAATGCATGCAAGCGACAACTCAACCCGCGATTACGATAGGGCGACAGCTCAAAGAGGAAGTGTTTTCAAGAATCGTACTTCTCTACCCTAATATGGATTTCGCCCATAGATCCGAGGTAGATCCTGCGGCATGGCAGCTCGGCATGAAACCCTAGCTCGATGAGCATTTCGGGGATGCCATGGTAATCCCCCCACTTTTAGCACTTACCAAAAATAGAGGTCAGGCCGCCAGGGCCAACTTTTGTTTGGGGGTTATTC
>NZ_NQKI01000077.1 GCF_002269125.1 Pseudomonas lundensis
GCAACAAGTTTTGCGGCGATGGTCTCATTGGCCTGCGCTATGCGGTGCTTGCGACAATACTTTACGTACAGAGCCTAGCAAATCTGTTAGGTATAAAAATAAGAAACATAGGTAGATATTGATAGATACCTATCCTTTGGAATAAAGCCATGAGTGCATGACATGAAAATCCCCCTACCGTTTATCTCTATGACCCACTGGATCGTCTAGTAAGCGCTCACTCTACTCTACGGTTCTACAATGGAGTCCGCATCGCGACCGAGATTGCAGGAGAGCGAAAAATCTGTTTTTTCGAACACCTGTCCTTGCCGCTAGCCGAAATAGAGCTACCTGATACCGTTACCTTATTGACGACTGATCAGCAAAATACGGTTCTACACGGCACAAGTACTGTTATTAGCCAATCCCTGTTCTACAGCCCTTACGGCTATTGCTCCCCTACGAGTGGGATACTCAGTTCGATGGGGTTTAACGGCGAACGGGTTGATTCTGTTACGGGCCATTATATGTTGGGTCAAGGCTATCGAGCGTACAACCCGGTACTAATGAGGTTTAACAGTCCAGACAATATGAGACCATTTGGAAAAGGCGGACCTAATGCGTATGCATATTGTGATAATGACCCCGTCAATATAACTGACTCAACAGGGCACTTCCCAAATCCTTGGAAAGGCTTGGCAAATCTATTGCATCTTAGACAGAAAAGATATCTTGCAGCTTTTCATGGCTCGAGCAGCAGCCAAATAGAAAGTCTCACTAAGGGGTTGGATGAAAAGTATCTGGGATCGCATAGGGGGCAAAGCAAAGGCCGTGGATTTTACGGCGCGACCACTCTAGATGCTCCTGAAGATTACGCTAAATTAAAAGCTATCGGCGAGTATAATAGCGAGCATGAACATAAAACTTGGGCACAGCTTTACCCCGACCTATACTCAAAAGATTTTATAAAAAGGAATACGTCCACCTATCCCTCAGGATCACAGCCAGCTTTCTTTGGAGTCTATGTAAAGAACTACCCTAAAAAAGTGCCAGGCAAGGATTTTAAAGTTATGCGGAGCGCTAATGCATTTGTACTTATTTTTCCGCCGAGCATGTATAAAGACATAAAGATTAAGCACTTAAAAACAACTGGCAAATTCCCAAAACCCTATACAAAATTATTAGAGAAGCATAAAATATTACCGGAGAGATATCGAGAAATAAGAGACGCCTTATAACCCACCCCAAAAAATACTTGATAAGCTAAAAACCCGAATGCTCATCGGTGTTTTCGATGATGATATAGATAAGATGACCTACATCGGGTCAGTTATCAAGTACAAGCTGATCCGTAAGGAATTATTTCTTACGGATCACGTTGTTCCCTGGAAGGTTTTAATAGCATTAATCGATTCCCGTTATCCCAAAGGATAAGTCGAAACGTTCATACTTGCAATCAACGCACTTTCGTGCTCCGGTTAATTGAATACTCGCATCAGTTGCCAATGACGGGCCGTTCATAAAACGCTGGTTTTGTGGACGGCAGCTCCGAGTTAAGTCACCCATGATGCAAACCCGCCTGTCCATGCCTTATAACTGTGTCCGCATTCTAATCTCCAGCCAAACTAATTAGCTATTGAATCGCTGGACACGACCTCGCGGATTCAGCTACAACATACAGTCTATATCTGAAGCCCACGTCCATTCTCCAGAATCTAAAATTACTCATTTAAAGGCGGACATACCCGTCACGGATAAATGAGTAATAGTCGCGGCTTTCTCTAATGGCCTCTGATCTATTGGCCAGGCTTGTCCCGGCAGAGCGGATTTTTTCATACATACCGTGTCCTAATCCCCCCTGGTATCCATGCATGCGTGCGTGACGATCAAGATCGCTATAATGCTGGCTCCCTAATGTTTGTCTTGCTATGTTTTCGGGGTAACTTGCGTAAATCATATTCGGACTCTTAACTTGAATCTCCGCCATTAATCCTGAAGGGGCTTTAATGTAAGCATGCGCGCCACTGTAGCCATCAGGTCGGCTTCCGGGATTATTTAATATCACGTATGCGCCTCGATCTTTAAGGGCATTAATAACTGAGTTGACATTCTTTTTTTTGACGACAATCGTATTGCGCGCGATATCTTGGACACCTTGAGGGTTACCATAGAAACGGGTTAGGGTTTTATCAAGAATACGCTCTTTTGTTTTCAAGCCTGGTGTAATGATGCGCCCCCTGAATTGTGTAGAAATAACCTTTGATATACCATCAATATATGAATTTGCACCCTGAGCCTTGACATACATGATATTTATCTGTGCTTTGGCTTTCCAAGCAGTGATGGCTGATAGTATTTTTTGACTAAACTTAAAGCTCCCTGTCGGATCGCTGAAATTTATCGGATCTCCTTCGCAGTAGGTATAAGCATTGATCCCGCCCTGCCTAAACGGGCTCAAACTGTCTGGGCTATTAAATCGCAGTAATACTGGGTTGAACGCCCTGCGGCCCTGTCCTAGCAAATAATGCCCTGTGACTGGGTCGGGCCGCTCACCGTTAAATCCCAGCAAATTAAGTAAACCATCGGTCGTTGGACGATAACCATAAGCGCAGTAGCTCTGTGATTGTCTAAGTACAGGGCTAACGCTGTGCAGCACTGATGTTTGCTGATCCGTTGCCAGTAGGGTGGCAGTTTCTCCGAGGTGTAACTCAGCTAGGGAATCTCCGAACAAGTTTTCAAATGTGCTGAAATACGCCTGACCACCTGATCCGAGCCGCCTATGAGCCAT
>NZ_NQKI01000078.1 GCF_002269125.1 Pseudomonas lundensis
CAATTTAATGGCGGGCTAACGCCGGCTCAGGCCGAGAAAAAACTTAACGTCGTGTCCGGGATTAGTTGACCACTACACCTCCGTTTTCGGCGCACTTGCTGAATGGCTCAAATTGGCCGATTCAGTTGAAAAAGTTGGCCATGCCAGATTGCTCACATACGGGCTGCACAAAGCGCCTTATGTGCGCGCTGCTACGTGAAATCTCAGCCTGGCAATCTTTCCGTTGAATAAAGGTTTCAATCTCAAGCGCGTACTTTACTACTGCGCAAAGCACGGGGACTGTTTCAACAAGTCGTCCGATAGCAGGCTCACCTGCTTGATAAATAATTTGCATTGCTAATATGGATATACGTATATTCGGTTTCCCACATGTAAATGGTCATGGTCATGATTGTTCCTCCCGATGTGTTCAAGAGCTTGGCTGACGAAACCCGCGTCCGCGCTACCTTGCTTATCGCCAATCAGGGTGAATTATGCGTCTGCGAACTAATGTGTGCTCTGGACGAGAGCCAGCCGAAAATCAGCCGCCACCTCGCCCAGTTACGCAGCAGTGGCCTGCTGCTGGGGCGCCGCCAGGGGCAGTGGGTTTATTACCGTCTCAATCCGGATCTTCCAGCCTGGGTGCACGAAATGCTGCAAGTGACGTTGCAAGCCAACATGCAGTGGCTGCAAAACAACACTTCCCGCTTGCAGAACATGGACGGTCGCCCTGTGCGTGATGTGGCCTGTTGCTGATCATCTACACCAACATCATCAGCTACAACCTGAGCCCGTATATCACCCCGATTTGCAGTCTTGCCACAACACTGTTGTTGCGGCATGCGCTGCTACGGGAGAGCGTGTGCTGGCGCCATTGAAATCTGCAAAAGTTTAAGGAGCAATCCATGCGAGTTCTGTTTATGTGCACGGCCAATAGCTGCCGCAGCATTCTCTCGGAAGCGCTGTTCAACCACCTGGCACCGCAGGGATTCGAAGCGGTGAGTTCCGGGAGTTTTCCAAAAGGGCAAGTGCTGCCTCGTAGCCTGACCACCCTGCAGCAGGCCGGTATTTCCACTGAGGGATTGAGCAGCAAGAGCAATGACGCCTTTGTGGACAATCTGCCGGATATCGTCATTACCGTGTGCGACAAGGCCGCTGGCGAAAACTGCCCGGTGTATTTCGGGCCTGCGCTGAAATCCCATTGGGGGCTGGAAGACCCCTCCGATGTAGTGGGGGACGAAGCTGCCATCGACATTGCCTTCCTCACCACCCTGGCGCGCATCGAGTTACGCTGCAAAGCCTTCCTTGCGCTTCCCTTTGACAGCCTTAGCCGCGACGAACTCAAACGTGAGCTGGACAAAATCAGCAGTCTCTAAGCAGGAGCAGATATGACAGATCTCTTACCTAACCTTGACCTTTCCCTGTTCGAAGACGCGCAAACAATGCCGCGAGAAAGCGAACACAAGCCTCGCATCTTGCTACTTTTCGGTTCGACCCGCGAACGCTCGTTCAGCCGGCTGCTGGTGGAAGAAGCTGCGCGGCTGCTGGAGCACTTCGGCGCCGAAACCCGCCTTTTTGATCCCTCGGGCTTACCGCTGCCCGACGATGTTCCCGTCGACCACCCCAAAGTGCAGGAGTTGCGCGACTTGGTGCTGTGGTCCGAAGGTCAAGTGTGGTGCTCGCCAGAGCGGCATGGGGCAATGTCGGCCGTGTTTAAGGCCCAGATCGACTGGATTCCCTTAGCTCTTGGCGCAGTTCGTCCGACACAGGGCAAGACACTCGCGGTTATGCAGGTCTGTGGTGGTTCGCAGTCCTTCAATGTAGTCAACCAGCTGCGTGTCCTGGGTCGCTGGATGCGCATGTTTACTATTCCGAATCAGTCTTCGGTGCCAAAGGCCTACATGGAATTTGACGATGCTGGCCGTATGAAACCCTCGCCGTTTTATGACCGAGTGGTCGATGTAATGGAAGAACTGGTGAAGTTCACTCTACTGTTGCGCGACCGAAAGGCGTTTCTGGTCGACCGGTACTCCGAACGCAAGGAAAGCGCCGAACAGCTCATGGCACGTGTAAATCAGCGTTCAATCTGAGGTGGCCATGTCGATCGAAAATCCTAAGGGTACAGCTTGAAGAGGCTTCATCAATCCAAGCTATCTAGGCTCTAGTCGTTACCCAAGCAGCGAGCTCTCTTAAGGGGGGGCTCAACCGTCGAAGAGAGAGGGCAGCGCATCGCGGCAATCCTGCGCTTATCCGTATTTGGTGGCGGTTCGGGAAAACCACGTTGCCGGTTCGCGTATACCAGCCAGCACCGGGCGCGCGCTGCGCAAGCCGCTTGGTTTCCGACATATCGGCACTTACTCGAAGGTCGGTAACATCGGGAACCTGAGAGGTTCGGGGCGATTCAAACAGCCTTTTCTGCATTCAAGATTATATTAAGGCAGCCGTTATTATGAGGGCTGAAACTTCATAGAGCCCCAGGGGAAATCATGTTCAATCTGTTCCGCAAGAACCGTGCTTTCGATGTCATTGAGGCAATTGAGCAGACACAGGCCGTGATTGAATTCGATCTTCAAGGCAAGATTCTGCGCGCGAACAAGAACTTCCTTGATCTCCTTGGTTATTCCCTGGAGGAAGTGCGCGGGCGGCCACACAGTTTGTTTACGCCTCCCGAATATGCTAAGGATGCTCCGATCAACTTGCTGCGCGGCGGCGGCAAGTCGTAATTTGCACGGCACGCAGCGCTATTTGCTCAAAACG
>NZ_NQKI01000079.1 GCF_002269125.1 Pseudomonas lundensis
TCTTCACGCAAAATTTCCTTAATCCGGTCAGGAGAAAATTCTACTTCTGATGCGTACTTTTTTCAGGGGGGATTACCCCATCAAGTAGGTCAACCACGCCCAACCTCTTCAAGCCAGCCAAGGCCCTCTCGGCAACGAATGCCTCAAGATCGAAATCCTGGAGGGCAACAAATGGCCCCTCACGGCTGTACGATTCGAAGATTCCAGAGGCCAAAGTAATGACCTCCCCTTTCCTGACAATCATGACCAGCCCCAAAGATCAGGTTGTACAGGGAAACGATTTTGACAATGGCACTCCCGAAATTCACTGCAGTATCGGAGGTGTCTGATGAATCGCCTGAGAAAGACGAAGGTAATCGCGCAAGCTAGTACGTCCATTTTCCCGTTGGAAAGTAGCGAGCACGTACCGAGAATTTACGGTCGTCATCACCCAGAATCTCCCCTCACGCTCAACTTTCAGAACGTCAGAAGTCCGAATCAGATGGCCATCGCCAAACCGCCCATACTGGTCTTTCCGCTTGTGGCCAAACACCACACCGATACCTGCGCGCGCCCTGATGGATACTCCGCAAAGGTACGCAGTGACCGGTATGTCGAAGCCTTGCTCCTGAGCTTTTATAATTCGCTTTAGATCAAAATCTGTATGGCGTTTTCCATGGAAATTTACATCTAAGGTGTCCAGCATAATTGCGCTCCATTGGGCAGTCCGTATGGCGTTATCAGGAATTGCGCACGGAACCAAGGGCGCAGATACCGTGCAGGATATTTGTTAATCTCAATTCCCTTGGATCATGCTCAAGAGAAAGATGGGTCTCAGATTTGTCAGCGTTTCGACTTTGAAATCTGGCTGGTGCGAGGTGTGATACACCGCCCCCTCACCCACTTCCAGTAAGCAGACCTCAGAGCCCATACTGTCCTCACCTACGGTTACTCTGGTTAACCGCTCCATCTGCCAGCCTCCGGACTTATTCATCCAAGATGGCGTCACAGCCATAATCTCAGTGATAGCTAAATCCGCACCTTGGCTTACCAACATTTTTTGAAGCTGGTGGGTGTCGTCAATCATCACCGCGCACTCGCTGAGCCGACCCTCGTTTTCGACGCGAAGGGTTAAGTGATACCAAGGCGTTCGGAGCAGCCTTGAGACTCCGCGCCAATGGGACACGCCTTCCCCGAACATTCCTGGGACGCCTATCAGGTCGTTGTCTAAAGTTCTGAACATGTGTCGCCTCAAGCTGCTGGAGCACGTCAGTTGCTCAGCAGAACCGGTTGGTAATCAGAAAAGGGAAAATATTGCTTCGATAGAAGATGACTTGCGATGGCCAGGCCCGAGCAATAGGTAGACCGTGTTACGTGTTTCGAATAGGTAGCCTTCCTTGAAAACGGTGCCCATGCTCGAGCGCACCCAGTGACCTGGCTCAAAACGGCGCTGTTCGTCATGCACCACCTTGTGGGCAAACAGAAACATGGGCTGGCAGCCAGCGGCAACCACCTTTGCGCGCTCAGCGTCAGTGACGATGGCGTCGAGAATGATCCATTCCTCTACTACGCAGAGGGGCAGGTGCTTGTAGTGCTGTCTAGCCGCGAGGATCACATCCTCCAAACTCAGCTCGGAGCCGCTCAGCTCTACCCCTAGCTGCCCCAAAATCCCGTCTTTGATTGGGCGCTCCATCAGGTACAACCTCGCATTTTAATTTCCATAAATTGCAGGCCCTGAGGCCTTACCGCCAAAACAATGAATATATTCCTTTGTTTGGCGGCAGGCAAACGCGGCATACCTTTTATTTTTTGAGGATACGCAATGTCGCTCCGTACATCCTTTGCGGCAGTGCTGCAAATGCTGCGTCAACGCAAAGGCATCCCGCAGCACTCCATGGTCGCCCGACTGGATCAAACGACCATCAGCAAGGTGGAAAGTGGTAGGCACTCTGTGACATTGGATATAAGCCAAAAGCTGGCCGCAGCTCTTGATCTCGAGCTCACCGTGTTGGTTGCTTTGGCGGTTTCTCGAGATACTCATCGCACGCCCAGGGAAATTCTTCTCGCCTCTCTTGCCCAGGTAGAGGCTCTGGATTTATCTGACGCAATCTTGTCGCCTGAATCTGGCAGCAAGGTTCCGCTCAACGTGTTGTCAGCACGCGAAAAATGGCAGGCCGTGCAGGCACTGAGGGAGAAGGGAGTTACCCAAGCAGGGGCAGCGAAACAGCTAGGAATGCCTGAATCAACGTTGCGTCGGCTGTGGCATCAAGCTCCAAAGGAATGAACAGCAGTACAGATCGCGGGAACAGACTTCCATGTTGTCATCGCTGATCAACCCCAAGGACTTGCTCCGACGTAGGGGTTAGGGGTTAGGGGTTACGGGTTAGGGGCTAAGAGAATTTTCTTGGCGCCGACGTACCAGTAACGCGTATCAATTAACCACCTTGAGTGCCCTGAGACGATTATTCTCTTCCGTCAAAAGCTTGATGCGAGTTTCATTCCTCTGTTTCATGACGCCGAGATTTTCAAGATCTCTCTTCATATCGATTACACGGTGAAACCAATGACCCGTTTTCATACGAGCATTCTGATCTTGCCCAGCACGAGTGGACACCCCGTTAAGCGATAAACTGCAACGAGGTGAACCATGGCAAGAAGTACTG
>NZ_NQKI01000008.1 GCF_002269125.1 Pseudomonas lundensis
CGTTTTGAGCAAATAGCGCTGCGTGCCGTGCAAATTACGACTTGCCGCCGCCGCGCAGCAAGTTGATCGGAGCATCCCTAGGTAGAGTTCAAGGTTTTTTACCCTCTCAAGTCAACAGTAATTCTGAATACGTAAGTCGCATTTATAGCCGGTCGAGCAACACGGCCGCCGATTTCAGGCTCCAGGTGGATTTTGAAGAGGCACGCGCAGATGCAAATTTACTTTACTTGAGAGGCGTAGAAGACAGGAAGAAGAAGTTGAGGGTTGCGCAAAAGAAAATTCGTTATGGGGAAGATGTGCAAAGCGATACAAGTTATGACAGTGATGATTCTTATCGTTAAAAGATCAGTGGTGAGTGAAGGTCGCATTGAGTGTCCATGTGTATATCTGTTCGGTTGTCCAGTTATATGATTTGTGATTATGGAAGCTGTTCCAGTCATAGGGAGGGATGATGTTTTTTATCGCTGGGTAAGGTGTTGTTTTCATCATGGTCTGAATCTCTGTTAAAGGGATATGTTCCGCCGTTGTTAAAGTTCCTAGGCTCTGTACGAAAAGTAATGTCGCAAACACCGCATGGCACAGGCCAATGAGACCATCGCCGCAAAATTTTTCGCGGGCTTGTCGAACCGTGTAACGATGCGGCGGTTCTCCTTCAACATTGCCCTTATCGGCCAGTAGCCATCGACAGCGTTTGCGGGGGCGACCGCGCAGGCTTGGGGCATAAGCCCTATCCAGCAGCGGTTGATCATTGGCGATATCGCTGGCCTGCCCGCATGAAAGTAGAAAGCGCAGGGGGACGCCATTGGCATCACACAGCATGTGAATTTGGTTGTCAGTCCACCACGGCTGCGTCGCGGAGTTCGTACCGTTTGGCCATCGTGGGCTCCTGCCTTTGATGGTCGCAGATTTTACGGAATCTCAACGCCCGTGGAATTCAAATGGGTTTTAGCTAATTTCGAACAGAGCCTAGGGCAGCCTTTTTACAGCGTACCTCACTCTCTTTCAGTGCACATTTCTCATCTGCACGTTGGGTGAAAAGGTGCCTTCCTGCCTGTTTCACGAACGTGCTACCGATGTGCTCTATACAGCGCCCTTGCTGTATGCCGAAGACAGTAGCGATCTATTAAACCTGATGGCTGCCGACCCGTGTCAGGCTGGGATGTTTCCAGCGCCCACCTGACATAACTGCCAGTAGTCAACGTGGGCGAGCGAGCGCAAGCTGATGGTCTCCCTGAGCCGAGTCTAAGCCCATGGCAACCTACCATTACCACTACGACCCCCTCGACCGCCTGATCCAAACGGCGGGTATTCAACGCTTCTACAATCAATCGCGAATGACGACGGAGATTGAGGGCACGCAGCGTTATAGCGTGTTCCAACAGGACGGTCAGTTATTGGCGCAACGGCGACGTGACAGTACGAGCGATGAATGCAGCTTATTGGGCACAGATTTACAGCAGTCGGTGTTGCACGTTGTGGGTGCCGATAAACATCACTCGATGGCTTATAACGCTTACGGCCATCGCCCGGTAGAAAGTGGCTTGATTAGTTTATTGGGGTTTAATGGTGAGCGTGCTGATCCCGTGACCGGGCATTATTTATTGGGTAATGGGTATAGGGCCTTTAATCCGGTATTGATGCGCTTTAATAGCCCGGACAGTTGGAGCCCATTTGGAAGAGGCGGGATTAATAGTTACGGGTATTGTGGGGGGGAACCCATTAATAGAGTAGATCGTAATGGGCATTTTTTTGGCTTGGGTTCCCTGATTAAAAACCTGACGTTTGCCCTGGACAAGAGGGTTTTCAGGATAATGGGAGCTAAAGTGAAACGGGCTTTTAATGTGCAGAAGTTAGCCGAGGGAATGTATCAGTATGAATATCCGTCTAAGCGGGGCGCTACGTTGGTAGTACAAGCGCATGGGGATAAACTTCCGAACGGTGATACAGCTATGTTTTCAGGTAAGAACCATTTCGGTGCTGAGGATCTGGTTAGGAAGTTGGAGGGACGTGGAGTTGATTTTCGGAATTTCGATGAGGTTGAGTTGATAAGTTGTCACTTGGCGGAGGGTGCATTTCCTCAGCAAATGGCTAATTTAACAGGGCTGCCTGTCAAAGCTTACAAAGGCATGATCTGGTCTTCAGATGTTGGTCTAGCTTTAAAAAGTGCGGGCTTTAAAGGCGATGTCGGCTCGAAAATCACGGTCAACCGTGTTAAGAAAGCTGGCTTGATTACACTCGTACCTGAAAGTGAGCTGACTTATCACCGCGAAGTGTTCTTTCCCCAAGCATCTGCCTCTTCACGAATACGCGACTCTTGAGCCGCAGGGGAGCGTTGTGCATGGTTTAAGCGCACCCCGCCCTGTTTAAGCGCACATGCCTCACCTGCATTTTGGATGGCAGGGCTTGGTCTTTGGTGTTTCCCGCAAGTGCTACCGATTTGCTCAAGACCACAGTTCGCGTCGCGCGGCGTCTGTTCACCCCGTTTGCGTCACCGCCCACCCAGCCCCGTTGCGACGTCGTTTTCAGGCTTTATTGAATGCCCATTCAAGTTTAGGCATGGCATTTGCGTTGTCTTCGCCAAGCCCCCAGCCAAGTGGGCAATAACAAGAGCCTGCGCCTGGGCCATTCTCTGCATTGTGTGAGGAGATACTGCGATGACGTCGTTCAACTCCGGGGCTCAACCCCAGAACCGTGCGCCTCAATCCATCGGCTTTTTGCTGCTGGACAATTTCACGCTCATTTCCCTGGCCTCCGCGATAGAGCCCTTGCGCATGGCCAATCAGTTATCGGGCCGCGAGTTGTACCGCTGGTCCACGCTCACTGCCGATGGCAGTCAGGTGTGGGCCAGTGACGGCCTGCAGGTGACCCCCGATGCCAGCATGCACAAGGCCCCGGCGCTGGACATGGTGATTGTGTGCGGCGGTATCGGTATTCAACGCACTGTTACCCGCGAACACGTTTCATGGCTGCAAGGCCAGGCGCGTCAATCCCGCCGTTTGGGCGCGGTGTGCACCGGCAGTTGGGCCCTGGCGTATGCCGGTTTGCTCGACGGTTTTGATTGCAGCGTGCACTGGGAGTGCCTGGCGTCCATGCAGGAAGCCTTCCCGCGGGTGTCGATGAGCACCCGTTTGTTCACCCTGGACCGTTGCCGGTTTACCAGCTCGGGCGGGACGGCGCCGCTGGACATGATGCTGCACTTGATCAGCCGCGATCATGGGCGCGAGTTGTCAGCGGCGATTTCCGAGATGTTTGTGTACGAGCGTATTCGTAACGAGCAAGACCATCAGCGCGTGCCGCTCAAGCACATGCTCGGCACCAATCAGCCCAAATTGCAGGAAATCGTGGCGTTGATGGAGGCCAACCTTGAGGAGCCCATCGACCTTGACGAGCTGGCTGAGTACGTGACCGTGTCTCGCCGCCAACTGGAGCGGTTGTTCCAGAAATACCTGCACTGCTCGCCGTCGCGTTATTACCTCAAACTGCGGCTGGTGCGGGCCCGGCAACTGCTCAAGCAAACGCCGATGTCGATTATCGAAGTGGCGGCAGTGTGCGGGTTTGTGTCGACGCCGCACTTTTCGAAATGTTACCGCGAGTATTTTGGCATCCCGCCACGCGACGAGCGCGTTGGCTCTAATACGGCGCAACAGACCACGCTGGTGCCGATCCCGCAGTCGTTGCTGCTCAGCCCGCTGGCGGGGCCGATGTCGGCGTTGAATCAGGCGCGCAACGAATCGACCTTCGCCAGTGTGAGGGTGTAGCGCACAGGTCGAACCCGGCGGCGATCAGGTGCGTTTGAAGCGCACCAGCCCCGGTAGCAGTTGTTGGTCGATGGCCTGGCGCACCGCTGGCAAGAGTGTGGCGTTGCCGGTGTAGAGCTTTTCGACCATCTGCTTGAGTGCCTGCGCGCCGGTTTCACTCAAACCGCACATTGCGCTGTTGCAGGCGTGTTCCGCGCTGCCCGACACCTCAAACCCCAGCGAGCGCAGCTGGTTGACCAGGTCCACTTCATCAATCAAGTCCGCGTGCATCATGTTTTTATCCTTCTGCGAGGCATGAACGTGAAGGGATTCTGGTCGCGCCTTAAGCGATGGGCAAGCGCACGCTGACTGGATGTCTGATTTGCCTAAAAGCAGGTCGTTTTCAGGCCTTCAACAAGGCGGCGCACGCCGTTTTGTAAGCGTCATGTTGATATTTGTTGAGCGACGCAGGCAGTTCGAACGCGTGCTTTTTGAATTGCGCGGTCAAGGTTTGCGGCGAGAGCAATTGCACGTCGCAGTTGTCCAGCAATTGGATGATGCCCTCGATCTTGAACGTGGTCGGGCCACCGGCAAACTCGCCTTTTTTACTGCGTTTTTTGATCGCGATGCGTGTGATGCCGTGGGCGCTGACAAACGCAGCAAGCTGGGCCGCGAAGGCTTTGACCTGAGCGGCGTCTTCATCGTTGTCGAGGGCGATTTTTTTGGTGCTGAGGGGCATGTGTTCCACCCCGTTCTGGCTTTTATGGGCCAAGGCGAAGATGGCTTCGCTGCCTTTGATATCGATGCCGCAAATAGTCATAAGAAACCTGGTCAGTAAACAAAGGAGCAGATGGTCAGAACTGGTAGTTCTGACAGTAGAAACACGGCGGGCGGTCATGGATAAGTGGTGGCTCAGAGCGACGCACTGCATCGCTTGCTCTGATTTAAAGCCCGATTTATGTCTAATTATAGGAAGCATGAATATGAGCACTAAACAATTGTCCGCCCCTCAAGTATTTGCCCCTGCCGGTAGCACACCGCTCACTGAAATTTCGATCTCAACCTACAGAACGGAAGTGATCATAGTTATTAACGGTCTGCCAGGAGGAACGACCGTCACGACGGACTTTAAAGTTAAAGATTTTGGGGCTAAACACGATAAAGGAACTGCTGTGGCTAACCAGCCACTTAGGATTCCCCTGCAAGCAGCATCGTATAAGCTGCATGAGAATAAGGATGCAGAAATAACTTACACGATCGATGGTAGCGGAGACATTTCACCTCCGTTGAAAATCAAGATCGTCAAGTAATAAAGTCAGCATTTAAGGCAAGCCTTCGCACGGTCGCCAAGGCTTGCCTTTTCAGTGTCATGCCCCTCACTCCTGGCCAATCGACTCCAAGAACTCAGAGCGGTCGTCGCTGACGGCTGCAATGCAGTCGTTTTGGGCAATGTTGAACGCCTCGGTGCCGGCCGTGGCAGGGAACACCACGACGGCGCAATCGGCGTCACGCTGGTGCAACCACAGCGACTGGGCGGTTTTGATTTTGCTGGTGATGTTGTTGAGTTGGGTCGGGTTGCTGCCATACAGCGAGGTCATGCGGGCTTGCAGGGCTTCGTAGTTGTCGGTCAGCAACTGCTCGGCGGCGTTGCGGCTGAACACCGAACACGCCAGGGTTTGCCGGTCGTTTTCGACCGCATCACAGGGGTTGTAGTCGGCATCATCGGCCGCGTATACGCCGCTGGTGATCAACGCCAAGGCCAGGAGAATCGATTTCATTGCGCCTTCCTAATCCAGAGTTGGGACCGATTCTGGCTGAACCGACTCTCAAATAACAGTCAGGCAGCATAGGCCATTAAGCGGCGGCTATGCGCTTTGTCGTGGCTTGACGCTTTCTGCAATCGCGCTGTCGCTTTTGCACCCGGCCGTTTTTGACCCCCGGCCTATGCTGGCCCCACAGCGCCGGCAGACGATTCGGCGCCGCAATCGCCACCGAGGGGACGCCTGATGAGCCCAGCCGAGTTGCACGCCGACAGCATCGTTATCGACGGGCTGATCATTGCCAAATGGAACCGCGAACTGTTCGAAGACATGCGCAAGGGCGGCCTGACCGCTGCCAATTGCACGGTGTCGGTGTGGGAGGGGTTTCAGGCCACGATCAATAACATCGTCGCCAGCCAGACACTGATCCGCGAAAACAGTGACCTGGTGATCCCCGTCAAGACCACGGCCGACATTCGCCGGGCGAAAGAGCAGGGCAAGACCGGGATTATTTTTGGCTTCCAGAATGCCCATGCGTTTGAAGACCAATTGGGCTATATCGAGATCTTCAAACAGCTCGGGGTGGGCGTGGTGCAGCTGTGCTACAACACGCAGAACCTGGTGGGCACCGGTTGCTACGAGCGTGACGGCGGGCTCTCGGGTTTCGGTCACGAGGTCGTGGCTGAAATGAACCGCGCCGGGATCATGTGCGACCTGTCCCACGTGGGTGCCAAAACCTCGGAAGAGGTCATCCTCGCCTCCACCAAACCGGTCTGTTACTCGCACTGCTTGCCATCCGGCCTTAAAGAACACCCGCGCAACAAATCCGATGCCGAGCTCACATTCATTGCCGACCATGGGGGCTTTGTCGGCGTGACCATGTTCGCGCCGTTTTTGGCCAAGGGCATCGACTCGACCATCGACGATTACGCCGAGGCCATCGAATACACCCTCAACCTCGTGGGCGAAGACGCCATCGGTATTGGCACCGACTTCACCCAGGGCCACGGGCAGGATTTTTTCGAAATGCTGACCCATGACAAAGGCTACGCACGGCGTCTGACCCGCTTCGGCGAGATCATCAACCCGCTGGGTATCCGTACGGTGGGCGAGTTCCCCAACCTCACTGAAACACTGCTCAAGCGCGGCCACAGCGAGCGCCTGGTGCGCAAGATCATGGGCGAAAACTGGGTCAACGTGCTCAAGGACGTGTGGGGCGAGTGACGACCGCAGGCACGCGCTGCGCTCATTTGCGCCAGCGCCAGGCAACTCAGTGAATCAATTTCTGGAGTGGTACCTATGGCTAAAATCGCCCCGCAACTGCCCATCGAAGTCGACAGCGAAACCGGCGTCTGGACCTCCGATGCCTTGCCGATGCTGTATGTGCCGCGGCACTTTTTCGTCAACAACCACCGGGGCATCGAGGACGTGCTGGGGGCCGATGCGTACGCCGAGATCCTCTACAAGGCCGGTTACAAATCTGCCTGGCATTGGTGCGAGAAAGAAGCCGAATGCCACGGCCTTGAAGGTGTTGCGGTGTTCGAACATTACATGAAACGCCTGTCGCAGCGCGGCTGGGGGTTGTTCAACATCCAGGCCATTGACCTCGACGCAGGGACGGCCACGGTGACGCTCGAACACTCGTGCTTCGTGTACGTCTACGGCAAGGTCGGGCGCAAGGTCGACTACATGTTCACCGGCTGGTTTGCGGGGGCGATGGACCAGATTCTGCAAGCCCGTGGCAGCCCGTTGCGCACCGTTGCCGAGCAGGTTTATAGCGGATCGCAAGAAGGCCACGACCACGGCCTGTTTACCGTCAAGCCGTTGTAAGTCGAGGATCGGGATATGGCGTTTGAAGCGATGTTTGAGCCGATTCAAATCGGTAAATTGACCATCCGTAACCGTGTGCTCAGCACGGCCCATGCCGAGGTGTATGCCACCGACGGCGGCATGACCACCGAGCGCTACGTGCAGTACTACGAAGAAAAGGCCAAGGGCGGCATCGGGCTGGCCATTTGTGGCGGCTCATCGGTGGTGGCCATCGACAGCCCTCAAGAGTGGTGGAGTTCGGTCAACCTGAGCACCGACCGCATCATCCCGCATTTCCAGAACCTGGCCGATGCGATGCACAAGCACGGCGCCAAAATCATGATTCAGATTACCCACATGGGCCGTCGCTCGCGTTGGGACGGCTTCAACTGGCCTACCCTGATGTCGCCGTCGGGCGTGCGCGAGCCCGTGCACCGCGCCACCTGCAAAACCATCGAGCCCGAAGAGATCTGGCGCATCATCGGCAATTACGCCAGCGCTGCGGGCCGCGCCAAGGCGGGGGGGCTGGATGGCGTGGAACTGTCGGCGGTGCACCAGCACATGATCGACCAGTTCTGGAGCCCGCGCGTGAACAAGCGCACTGACGAGTGGGGGGGCAGTTTTGAAAACCGCATGCGTTTTGGCCTGGAAGTGCTCAAAGCGGTACGTGCCCAAGTCGGCCCGGATTTCTGCGTAGGCATTCGCCTGTGCGGCGACGAGTTTCACCCCGATGGCCTGAGCCACGAGGACATGAAGCAGATTGCCAAGTATTACGACGACACCGGCATGCTCGACTTCATCGGCGTGGTCGGCTCGGGCTGCGACACCCACAACACACTGGCCAACGTCATCCCGAACATGAGCTACCCGCCGGAGCCGTTCCTGCACTTGGCGGCAGGCATTAAGGAAGTGGTCAAGGCGCCGGTGCTGCACGCTCAAAACATCAAAGACCCGACCCAGGCCACGCGCATTCTGGAAGGCGGTTATGTGGACATGGTCGGCATGACCCGTGCCCACATCGCTGACCCGCACCTGATCGCGAAAATCAAAATGGGCCAAGTCGATCAGATCAAACAATGCGTGGGCGCCAACTATTGCATCGACCGTCAGTATCAGGGGCTGGACGTGCTGTGCATTCAGAACGCCGCCACCTCCCGCGAATACATGGGCGTGCCACACATCATTCAGAAGTCCACCGGTCCCCTACGCAACGTGGTGATCGTGGGTGCGGGCCCTGCGGGCATGGAAGCGGCGCGTGTCGCGGCCGAGCGCGGGCACAACGTGACCCTGTTTGAAAAGCGCGAGGCCATGGGCGGGCAAATCAGCCTGGCCGCCAAAGCCCCGCAGCGGGACCAGATGGCGGGCATCACGCGTTGGTTTCAGTTGGAACTGGCGCGCCTGAACGTTGATGTGCGGCTGGGAACAGCGGCCGATGAGGCAACGATTTTAGACCTGCGCCCCGACATCGTGGTGCTGGCCGTGGGCGGGCACGCCTATGTGGAACAGAACGAACAGTGGGGCGCCGCCCAAGGGCTGGTAGTCAGCAGTTGGGACATCCTTGATGGCAAGGTGGCGCCGGGCAAAAACGTGCTGGTGTACGACACCATTTGCGAATTCACGGGCATGTCCGTGGCCGACTTTCTGGCCGAGAAAGGCGCGCAGGTCGAGATCGTCACCGACGACATCAAACCCGGCGTGGCCATCGGCGGCACCTCCTTCCCGATCTATTACCGCAGCCTGTATCCCAAAGAAGTGATCATGACAGGCGACATGATGCTCGAGCAGGTGTACCGCGAAGGCGACAAGCTGATAGCCGTGCTGGAAAACGAATACACCGGGGCCAGGGAAGAGCGCGTGTTGGACCAAGTGGTGGTGGAAAACGGCGTGCGCCCGGACGAAGCGCTGTATTACGCACTCAAGCCCGGGTCGCGTAATAAAGGGCAGATTGACGTTGACGCATTGTTCGCGATCCAGCCCCAGCCGTGCCTGAGCGAGGCGGGTGACGGGTACAGGTTGTTCCGCATTGGCGACTGTGTGGCGCAGCGCAATGTGCATGCGGCGATCTATGACGCGCTCAGGTTGTGCAAGGACTTCTGAAGGGGCACCCGGCCCGCTTCTGCCATCGGGAAAGGGCCGGGTTAAAGCATGTGTTTAAACCGAATGTTGATGGGAGCCACCCATGCTGAACATCCTTGTTCCCCTCCTGATAGTGGCGGCACTGTGCCTGGCCCTTCTCGGCGCGCGACGGCGAATCAACCTCTGGCGTCAAGGCCGCCCCTCCCGCGTTGACCTGCCTGGCGGCTTGCTGGCCATGCCCAAGCGCTACATGAATGACCTGCACCACGTCGTGGCCCGCGACAAGTACATGGCCAACACCCACGTCGCCACGGCGGGCGGTTTTGTGCTGGCGGCCGTGTTGGCAATTCTGGTTCATGGGGTGGGCGTGCATCAGCGTGTCCTCGCCTATGCCCTGCTGGGTGCCACGGCCCTCATGTTTGTGGGGGCGCTGTTTGTCTTCAAGCGTCGCCTCAACCCGCCGAGCCGTCTGTCCAAGGGCCCGTGGATGCGCCTGCCGAAAAGTCTGCTGGTATTTGCCGCGAGTTTTTTCACCCTGACCTTGCCCGTGGCGGGTGTTGTGCCCGAAGGCGCCGGCGGCTGGATGCTGGCGGCGCTTTTGTGTGTGGGCGTGGCGTGGGGCGTGGGCGAATTGTTCTGCGGCATGACGTGGGGCGGGCCGATGAAGCATGCGTTTGCCGGGGCATTGCACCTGGCGTGGCACGGGCGCCCCGAGCGATTTGGCGGCGGGCGTTCCACCGGTTTGAAAGCCCTGGACCTGACCGACCGCCGCGCCTCTTTGGGCGTAGAAAAGCCTGCTGACTTCACCTGGAATCAGCTCCTGGGGTTTGACGCCTGCGTGCAATGCGGCAAATGCGAGGCCGCGTGTCCGGCCTTTGCCGCAGGCCAGCCGCTGAACCCGAAAAAGTTGATTCAAGACATGGTGGTGGGCATGGCGGGGGGCACCGATGCTCACTTTGCGGGCAGCCCTTACCCCGGCAAGCCCCTCGGCGTACACGGTGGCAATGCGCATCAGCCCATCGTCAACGGCCTGGTGGACGCTGACACCCTGTGGTCTTGCACCACCTGCCGGGCCTGCGTCGAGGAGTGCCCGATGATGATCGAGCACGTGGACGCCATCATCGACCTGCGACGTTTTCTCACGCTGGAAAAAGGAGCCACACCCAATAAAGGCGCGCAGGTGCTGGACAACCTGATCGCCACGGACAACCCCGGCGGTTTCGCACCGGGCGGGCGCATGCATTGGGCCGCCGATTTGAACCTGCCGCTGATGCGCGACAAGGGGGCGGCACACGTGCTGTTTTGGGTCGGTGACGGCGCGTTCGACATGCGCAACCAGCGCACCCTGCGGGCCTTTGTCGCCGTGCTGAACGCCGCTGGCGTCGATTTCGCGGTGCTGGGGCTTGAAGAGCGCGACAGCGGTGACGTGGCCCGGCGTCTGGGCGATGAAGCCACGTTTCAAACAATGGCCGCGCGCAATATCCAAACCCTGGCGCAGTACACCTTCAGCCGCATCGTCACCTGCGACCCCCACAGCTTTCACGTGTTGAAAAACGAGTACGGCGCCTTGGGCGGTGACTATCAGGTGCAGCATCACAGCACCTACATGGCCGAGTTGATCGCGGGCGGTCGGCTTGAGCTCAAACCGGACACCGGAGGCCGCGTGACCTATCACGACCCGTGTTACCTGGGTCGCTATAACGGCGAGTACGACGCCCCGCGTCAGGTGTTGCGTGCGCTGGGGCTGGAGGTGCAGGAGATGCAACGCTCCGGGTTCCGCTCCCGCTGTTGCGGCGGCGGTGGCGGGGCGCCGATTACCGACATCCCCGGCAAGCAGCGCATCCCTGACATGCGCATGGACGACATCCGAGAAACCGGCGTCGAACGGGTGGCCGTGGGCTGCCCGCAATGCACGGCCATGCTCGAAGGCGTGGTAGCGCCGCGCCCGCAGATCAAAGACCTGGCTGAGCTGGTGGCCGATGCATTGGTGGTATCCGCCACGGCACCCGGCGCCACGAAACACAACATCCCGGAGGTGATCGCATGAGTGACGTGCTTCGTCGTGACCCGCATGCCGAGTGGATCGCCCGCAATCGCCTGCACCCGCTGCATGCCATCTTACAACCCGCCCTTGAGCGCTGGATGGGGCCTAATGGCGTGCTGCGAAAAAACGTCCACGGTGTGGGGTTTATCGGCCCGCAGGGGCTTAAGCGCATTGATCGAAGCGGTGGCCAGCAAGGCGGATCGACCCGGCGTGTGGCCAGTGCGCAGGTTCAACGGCCGCTGCATCAGGTGCCGAGCCCTGCGTTCTACATCGCCGTCGTGCCCGACCTGCCGGGTGGTCGCCTGAGCGCGCATGATCGCGACGTGCTCGGCATGGCTCATGACCTGGCAGGCAGCGAAGGCGCGGTATTGGCCGTGGTATTCGGTGAACACAAGGAGCGTGCTTTTGGTGACGCCGGGGTAGACCGATTACTGGTGCTCGCTCATCAAGGTTATGCACCGGAACAGCAGGTGGTGGAGTTGCAGGCTGTGGATAACCAATTTTCGCCTCGCCATTGGCTGTTGCCCGACAGCCGCGAAGGCGGCGGTGAGCGCGGACGCCGGTTAGCCGCCCGTATCGGCGAGCGGCCAGCCACCCGGGTGTGGCAGCTCAAGGACGGGCTGTGCATCGGCCGCGCGGGCGCAGGCGTGCACGACCTGCAACAACCCGTGCCCCGCGTGATTCTGGCGGCGGCCGAATGCGCCGAGGCGGTGAGCGACACCCGCCACGAAGCCCTGGCGGTCGAGTTATCCACACCCCCTGTCGCCAGCTTGCCGCGAATAGAAGACCTGGGGCCGGTTGACGTGGATCCGGCGGCGATACCGATGGCTGAAGCGCCGTTCATTCTCAGTGGTGGCAATGGGGTTAAAGACTGGGGGCTTTTCCACAGGACCGCTGCGGCATTGGGCGCCACTGAAGGGGCTTCCCGGGTGGCCGTGGACGCGGGCTTCATGGCGCGAGAGCGGCAGGTAGGTGCCAGCGGCACCTGGGTGACGGCCCGCGTGTATGTGGCGGTCGGGATCAGTGGTGCCATTCAGCACCTGCAAGGCATGGGCGCCTGCGACAAAGTCGTGGCGATCAACCTCGACCCCGCCTGCGACATGATTAAACGCGCCGACCTCTCGGTGATTGGGGATGCGGCCGCGATGCTTGAGGCGTTGATTGCCGCTGTGGATAAGTGGCGGCAGACGCATGCGCGTGATGCGGCGTAAGCGCACCCTGACCCCAACCCTCTGCCGGAGGAGGTGGGGCTTTGATTTGGAGAGTGATTGATGAGCATCCCCACCGTTGTATTGGTGTCAATCGGGATACACCCTGCGTCACAGCGCGCCCGCCGTGCCGAACAGGATGCCCGCGCCGTTGAAATGGGCCTGCAACTGGCCGGGGATAACGTGCATGTCCTGCACGCCGGCAACCCCCATGAGCCCGCATTGCGTGCCTACCTGGGCATGGGGCTGGCGCAACTGCATGTATTGGAGCAATCCCCACACGCCGATGCCGTGCCCGTGCTGCGCGATTATCTGCGGGAAGCGGGTGTGCAACTGGTTCTTGCCGGCAACCAGGCAGAAACCGGCGAGGGTTCCGGCATGCTCCCGTACCTGCTGGCCGAGCAACTGGGCTGGCCTCTGGTGGCCGGGGTGGCGCAGATCGAATCTATCCACAATGGCGTGGCCAGCGTGTTGCAAGCCTTGCCCCGTGGGCAGCGCCGCCGCCTGGCAGTGCGGTTGCCCTTTATGGCCACTGTGGATAACACCGCCCCCAGTGGTCGCCAAAGTGCTTACGGCCCGGCCACACGGGGTGAAATCCAGGCTCAAGTGGTAGAAGGCGTTGACGATCAGTTATCCACAACAGCCACGTTATCCCCTGCCAAGCCCCGGCCCAAGCGCCTCAAGGTCATCAAGGCCAAAAGCGGCGCCGACCGAATGAAAGCCGCGACAGCCAAGGCCGCAGGCGGCAGCGGGCGCGTCCTCACAGGGGTGAGCGCTGAAGAAGGCGCGCAGGCGATTTTGACCTTGCTGATCGAAGAAGGCGTGGTGCGCTAAGACTTGCCCACAAAGTCTGTTAGCGCTTATGTGGATAACGTGTTCGCTATCCTCTGTAAGCCGTATAAAACGTGGCATGCAGGGTTTTGGTTAAAAAACAGCCAACTGCCTCTTTTATCAACCTGTCCGATGCTAACGCCTTGAATATGGGCGGTTTCAAGGGCTTTTCCACAACCCAGGCCACAGTGCATAAGTTGCGCACAATCTCTGTTGGCGGATGTGTGGATAAGGTGTTCTCTTTACGCTACAAGCCACGCAGAATAAGGCTTCCAATGGTTTGTACGAAAATTGACCAATCGGCTGGTTTAGCCCTGTTTATCCACTTACCCACCATTGCTGTGGGTGTGCCTGTGGATAAGGTGTTCGTGAAGCGCTGTAGCCCTTTGTACGCGGGCTGTGGGTACGGCTGGTTAAAATTTGACCGCCCCTTCTGAAATATCCCGTTATACATTGAGCGCTACCGCTGGTTGAGGCGCGCCGGGTAGCAGGTCTACAAAGCGTGCTCCTTTCAGGCGTGAGGCCTACCCACATGACTGTTGTATTTCGACCGGCTCGACATGACGACGCGCACGAGATTGCACGTTTCTTCCAGATAACCTCCGAAGGGGGCGCGGATTACATCTGGAGCCTGATCGCAGAGCCGGGGGCGGACTTGCTAGCGGTGGGGACGGCTCGTTATGCGCGTGAGGGGGTGAACTTTTCGTATGAGAACTGCCTAATCGCGGAACATCAGGGGCGCGTGATCGGCATGATGCACAGCTACGTGATGCGCCACGACCCGCACGCCGAGCCGGTGACAGACCCCGTGCTGGCGCCTTATGCCGACATGGAAATACCGGACACGCTCTATATCTCAAGCCTGGGGCTGGACGAAGGCTGGCGTAACAAGGGGTTGGGGGCGAACTTTCTTCAAGCGGCTCAAGCGCGGTGCGATGAGCTGGGGCTGGCGGGCTTGAGCCTGATCAGTTACGCCGTCAATACCGGGGCGCTCCGATTTTATGAGCACCACGGTTTTCACACCGTTAAATCTTGCCAGGTAACGCCTCACCCGCTGATTCGGGTAACAGGAGAGGCGTATCTGATGAGCAGGCCGGTTGCCGGGGCGTCCAGCCGGTAGCCTCGGCGGCTGGTACGCACAGGCTGTCGACGGGGCGCGTTATTGCACGTTCACCTCTTTGAGGTACGGCGCGGGGGCGGCCCCGAGGTTGTGGAGCATCCGTTCGCTGTACCAGTCCACAAAGTTGATCACGCCAAATTCGTACGTTTTGGAATACGGCCCCGGTTGGTAAGCGGTGGAATTGATCCCGCGCTGATTTTCTTCGGCCAGTCGCCTGTCCTGGTCGTTGGTGGCGTCCCACACCTTGCGCATGCGCTCCACGTCGTAGTCCACGCCTTCTACTGCATCTTTGTGCACCAGCCATTTGGTCGTGACCACGGTTTCCTGCGCACTGATTGGCCATACAGTGAACACGATGATGTGGTCGCCCATGCAGTGGTTCCACGAATGCGGCAGGTGCAGGATGCGCATTGAACCCAGGTCCGGGTTTTTGATGCGCCCCATGAGTTTTGCACAGCCTTGTTTGCCATCCATCGTCATGGACACCGTGCCCTTGAGCAGCGGCATGCGCACGATGCGGTTGCGCAGGCCAAAACGTTGGTGGGCATGCGGGATGTGCTCGGCCTCCCACGCGGCGGCAGACGCGGCGACGTGATCCTTGAACGCCTGATCGGCACGCGGGTCGGTGACGTCGTCCCATTCCAGCAAGGTTTTGAGCAGCTCCGGGTGCGAGGCATTGCAGTGATAACACTCGCGGTTGTTTTCCAGCACCAGTTTCCAGTTGGCTTTTTCCACCAGCGTGGTCTGGATCGCCACTTTGGTGTTTTCCATGGCGTAGGGTTCCATGTAGTGCTCGAGGGTGGCGAGGAACTCATCAATGGCGGGCGGGTGTTCGGCCAGGCTGATGAAGATGTAACCGCCCGCCGTTTTCACGTTCACCGGTTTGAGGCCGTACTGCTTCATGTCGAAGTCAGCGCCCATCTCCGTGCCGGCAAACAGCAGGCGCCCGTCCAGCTCATACGTCCACTGGTGGTAATGGCACACCAGCTTGGCGACTTTGCCTTTTTCAGTGGTGCACAGCCTGGAACCCCGGTGGCGGCACACGTTGTGAAAAGCATGCACCTGACCTTCTGCGCCGCGTATCACGATGATCGGGTTGTTGCCCACTTGCAGGGTCACAAAGTTGCCCTTGGCCGGGATCTCACAGGTCATGCCTGCGATCAGCCATTCCTTCTGGAAAATTTCCTGCATGTCGAGGGCGAACAAACGCTCGTCGTTGTAGAACGGCTGGGGCAGGGAAAACGTCCGTTCGCGGGTTTGCAACATCTCGGCGGTGGCCTTGCGTGCGGGTTCCAGTGGATCGCCCAGGCTCAGGGTTGCGGTGACGTCCATCGTGTGGTCCTCATGGCCATGGGGTGCGGCCTTCAAGTGGCGGGTCAAGGGTGCGACGCAAGGTGAAGCCAATGGCGCTGAGTGTGCGTTTCAAGCGTCCTGCGGCCCTGTCTGTGAGCGACATGGCCCAACCTGTTCCCGACGCCCGGGCGCCCGTTTCCTGGGGCTGGTCGCGATAAGCATGTGAATGTCGCGAATAGATAAATGGCCGTCACGGCGCATGCGCAGAATCGCCAGCAAGAGGCCGGCAGTCGGCCGTGGAGAAGCGCATGTCCAACAGCTTTCTGAACCCGGTAACCACCCAGACCTGGGCCAACGGTCGCCACACCGTTCGCTGCGTGAAAGTGATTCAGGAAACCTGGGACGTGCGCACGTTCTGTTTTATGGCGGACCAGCCGATCCTGTTCTTTTTCAAGCCGGGGCAGTTCGTGACGCTGGAACTGGACATCGACGGCGAGCAAGTCATGCGCTCGTACACCATCTCCAGTTCGCCGTCGGTGCCGTACAGCTTTTCCGTCACCATCAAGCGCGTGCCGGGCGGGCGGGTTTCCAACTGGCTGCATGACACCTTGCAGCAGGGGCAGGAGCTGGCGGTGCATGGCCCGGTTGGGCTGTTCAACGCCATTGATGCGCCGAGCCCCAAGGTGCTGTACCTCAGCGGTGGCGTGGGCATTACCCCGGTGATGTCGATGGCGCGCTGGTTTTACGACACCAATGCCAATGTCGACATGGTGTTTATCCACAGCGCCCGCTCCCCCAAAGACATCATTTACCACCGCGAGCTGGAGCACATGGCCTCGCGCATTGACAACTTCAGCTTGCACCTGATCTGCGAAAAGCACGGGCTGGGCGAACCCTGGGCGGGGTATCGCGGGTATTTGAATCACAAAATGCTGGAACTCATGGCCCCGGATTTTTTGGAGCGTGAAGTGTTTTGTTGCGGCCCCACGCCGTACATGACAGCGGTCAAACGGTTGCTCGAAGCCAACGGGTTTGACATGAACCGTTACCACGAAGAGTCATTTGGCGCGACGCCGCCGCAGGTGCGGGCCGATGCCGAAGAGCAGGCCGGGCAGGCGGCCGATGCACCCGAACTGGATGCGGCCGAACTGAATCAGGTGGAGTTCACGGCGTCGGGCAAGAGCATCCGCGTGGGCCCGGCAGAAACCGTGCATGCAGCAGCGGCCAAGTTGGGGTTGATGATTCCCAAGGCCTGCGGGATGGGCATTTGCGGAACATGCAAAGTGTTGAAGCTGGGCGGCGAGGTGGAGATGGAGCACAACGGCGGGATTACAGAAGACGATGTGGCCGAAGGCTACATCTTGTCGTGTTGCAGTGTGCCCAAAGGGGATGTGCGGATTGAGTTATAGCGTGAGCGTTTGCCCTTGCCCTTGCCCCGACCCTCTCCCGGTGGGAGAGGGTGAGCAACTTGTGAGGTGTGGTTTACAAACTGAAACGCGACACCATGCTGTTGAGGTCCACCGCCAAACGCGACAACTCATTGCTCGCTGAGTTGGTCTGGCTGGCACCGGTCGCGGATTGCACCGACAGGTCACGGATGTTGACCAGGTTGCGGTCCACTTCGCGGGCCACTTGGGCCTGTTCTTCGGCCGCACTGGCGATGACCAGGTTGCGCTCGTTGATTTCCACTACTGCCGTGTTGATGGTGTCCAGCGCCAGGCCCGCGCCTTTGGCAATGTTGAGCGTCGATTCGGCGCGTTCGGTGCTGTTGCGCATCGAGTCCACGGCCTGTTCGGTGCCGCCCTGAATGCTGCCGATCATGCGTTCGATTTCGCTGGTCGACTGCTGCGTACGGTGTGCCAGTGCGCGCACTTCGTCCGCCACGACCGCGAACCCGCGACCCGCTTCACCGGCGCGAGCCGCTTCGATGGCAGCGTTCAAGGCCAGCAGGTTGGTCTGATCGGCCAAACCGCGAATCACGTCCAGCACTTTGCCAATGTCACGCGATTCGGCGGCAAGGTTGCCAATCAGGGTGGCGGTGCTCTGCACATCGCCGCTCATGCGTTCGATGGCGCTGACGGTCTCTTGCACCAGGTCGCGGCCATCACCGGCCGATGCAGTGGCACTTTGCGAGGCTTCGGAGGTGCTGACGGCGTTACGTGCAACTTCTTCCACGGCGCTGGTCATTTCATTGACAGCGGTCGCGGCCTGTTCGATCTCGTTGTTCTGCTGGGTCAGGCCTTTGGCGCTTTCGGCCGTTACGCAGTTCAGCTCTTCAGCCGCAGAAGCCAATTGCGTGGCTGAGCCTGAAATCTGCTGCAGGGTATCGCGCAGTTTGCCTTGCATCTTGGCCATGGCGTGTAACAAACGACCCGCCTCATCGTTACCATCCGCTTTGATCGAGCGTGTGAGGTTGCCTTCGGCAATGGCCTCGGCCGCCTCCAGTGCCTGAGCGATTGGCTGGGTGATGCTGCGGGTCAGGAGCAGGGCGCACACGATGGTCAGGACTGTGGCCAGTAACAGCAAGAACACCACCAGCTTGATCGCGGCTGAATACATGTCGCTGGCATGCTGGTTGGCTTCAGTGATTTGCTGGCCATTAATGCGCATCAGGTTGTTGAGTTCTTTGTTGATCGCTTCGGAGTTTTCCAGCAGTTCAGTGTTGAGCAGTTCGCGCAATTGATCGACCTGGTCATTGCGCGAGTAGCTGCGCATGCGGTCTTGCAATTGCCCGTACTGAACCATCAGCTGTTTGTAACGATCGTACACAGCCTGTTCTTGAGGGCTGCTGATGTATTTCTCGTATTGCGTTTCGGCCACGCGGATCTCTTGATTGCGCAGGTCCAGCAGTTCCATGGTTTTTTGCTGTACCTCGGGCTCGCGGTTGATCAGCAAGCGGTACGACAACACACGCAGGCGCAATGCCAGTTGGGTGAACTCGTCCAGGTTCTGGATGCTCGGCACGCTATTGGTGCTGATGTCCTCGGCTGCAGAGCGGATCTGGCCCATCTGGAGCAGTGCGCCAGCCCCCAGAATCAGCATCAGCGTGCCGATCAGCGCAAACCCTAAAAAGGCGCGCGGAGCGATATTCATATTGCGTAAAGACATGATGTTTCCTGAGGGATGAGGCGCGGTCCGTGCGACGTCAATGCGGGGTGTATATGACCTATCGGTCATAAGACTAAAGTCTTGAATGCCGTCCGTGAAAATGTTGCGCCACAGGCTTTGCCGACCGGGGGCGGGAACCTAGTTGGCCTGCCACAGTCTTTAGGGGGCTAAATGAACGGCGCCCCTAGCTAAATCGGGCTTTGCGGCCTGAATAACCCTGGCTTAGAGGGTGACTTTTCTTTATCGTACGCGCCCTCTGAAACTGCTTGAGATCTTCCCCATGATTGAGTCATCCCTTAGCAAACTGGAACAACTGGTCAGCGACCTGGTTCAGCAAAAGCAAGAACTGCTGGACGCCAACACTCAACTGAGTGCTGAACTGGCCCAGGCCAAAGACGAAAACGAAAGCCTGCAACTGAGCCTGATGGAACAGGAAGAGAAGCAGGGCGCCACCGCAGCACGCATTCAGGCCCTGGTTGAGCGCGCGAGCGTGAGCCCTGTCAACGCATGAGCGTGGACAGAGACGGTGTAAATGTCGTCTCGATTCTGGGTAACGACTACACGATCAAGGCACCGGAAGGGGAGCAACAAACCCTGATGGCCGCCACCGTGATGTTGAAAGCCGCCCTGGCCGAAACGAAAAGAAAGTACCCGAGCCTGATCGGGGACAAACTGTTGGTGCTGGCAGCTTTGAATCTGTGTTCGCAACAGATTGAACTGCAACTGAGCCACAAACAGGAACTCGACCGTTATCAAGAGCAAGTCAGCGCCACGGTCGACGTGATAGAGCGAACACTCGGGCAATCCTGATTAATTCGCCATGCTGTGCAGCGTCGTTGCCCAGGCACGAGGCTGCGATCGACTGCACAGCAATCGCACCCCCCGCGCAGGCCGTCGGTATGAAGAGGCGCACGCCCCCCTCACACCGCTAACAGGGCTTAGCCCGCCATCACTTCGCGAATATCCGCCGCCAGTTCCCGTACCCGGGCTTCTTCGGTGTCCCACGAGCACATGAAACGGGCGCCGCCTTTGCCGATGAAGGTGTAGAAGCGCCAGCCCTTGGCGGTCAGCGCTGCCACGGCCGGTTCCGAGAGTTGCAGGAACACGCCATTGGCCTGCACCGGAAACATCAGCTCAACCCCGTCAATGTCACTCACCAGCTCGCACAGTAACTGCGCGCAGTGGTTGGCGTGTTTTGCGTGTTTGAGCCATGCGCCGTTTTCCAGCAAACCGACCCACGGCGCTGACAAAAAGCGCATTTTCGAGGCCAGTTGCCCGGCCTGTTTGCAGCGGTAATCGAAGTCCACTGCCAGATCGTGGTCGAAAAACAGGATCGCTTCGCCCACCGCCATGCCGTTTTTGGTCCCGCCAAAGCACAACACGTCCACGCCGGCTTTCCACGACAGCTCGGCAGGGGAGCAGCCCAGGTAGGCACAGGCATTGGAGAAACGCGCGCCGTCCATGTGCAGCAGCAGCCCCAGCTCTTTGCAGGTGGCGCTGATGGCGCGCACTTCGTCAGGGGTGTACACGCTGCCCACTTCGGTGGCCTGGGTGATGGTCACGACGCGGGGTTTGGGGTAGTGGATGTCTTTGCGTTTAAGGGCGATCTCGCGGATCGACTCGGGGGTGATCTTGCCGTTTTCGGTGCGCGCGATCAGCAGTTTGGAACCGTTGGAGAAGAACTCCGGGGCGCCGCATTCGTCGGTCTCGACGTGGGCGGTTTCGGAGCAGATCACGCTGTGGAAGCTCTGGCACAACGCCGACAGTGCCAGTGAGTTGGCCGCCGTACCGTTGAAGGCGAAGTACACCTCGCAGTCGGTTTCAAACAATTTGCGAAAGTCATCGGCTGCGCGCAGGGTCCATTGGTCGTCGCCGTAAGCGCGCTGATGGCCGTGATTGGCTTTTTCCATTGCAGACCAGACTTCAGGGCAGATACCGGAGTAGTTGTCGCTGGCGAATTGTTGGCTCTTATCAGTCATTTTCCGGTTCCAGGGTCGAAGTAATCGTGCACTTTAGCCAAGAATCCTGCGGGTGCACAGACACCGCTTAAGTGGCGGAAATCTCTTACACGAAAACCGGCGAAAGGCCGCTCTGCACTGTAGGGGCCGGGTGGCCGTGCGACATGCGTCACGGCCGCGAGCGCGAATCTCGCAGGCATGTCGTAAACGCACCATTGCGTGGCGTGCGTGGGCATTTGATCGCTGTGCGCCAGCCCTACCATCGGTCTCAAAGGGCAAGCCCTCACCCAGACCAAGGGCGCGCTGGCGCCGGGAGAACGCGATGTTCAGCAAGCAGGATCAAATTCAGGGATACGACGACGCTTTATTAGCGGCCATGAATGCCGAGGACCAGCGTCAGGAAGATCACATCGAACTCATCGCGTCCGAAAACTACACCAGCCAGCGTGTCATGCAGGCCCAGGGCAGCGGCCTGACCAACAAGTATGCCGAGGGTTATCCCGGCAAGCGTTACTACGGCGGCTGCCAGCATGTGGATAACGTCGAGCAACTGGCCATAGATCGCGCCAAACAGTTATTCGGCGCCGATTACGCCAACGTGCAGCCGCACTCGGGCAGCCAGGCCAACGCAGCGGTGTACCTGGCGTTGCTCAATGCAGGCGACACGGTGCTGGGCATGAGCCTGGCCCATGGTGGCCACCTGACGCACGGTGCCAGCGTGAGTTTCTCCGGCAAGCTCTACAACGCGGTGCAATACGGCATCAATACCGAAACGGGCTTGATCGACTACGACGAAGTGGAGCGGCTGGCGGTTGAGCATCAGCCAAAAATGGTCATTGCCGGATTTTCGGCCTACTCCAAAACCCTGGATTTCCCACGCTTTCGTCAGATAGCCGACAAGGTGGGCGCCTATTTGTTTGTCGACATGGCCCACGTCGCCGGTCTGGTGGCCGCTGGTGTGTACCCCAACCCGGTGCCATACGCCGACGTGGTGACCACCACCACCCACAAAACCCTGCGCGGGCCACGGGGCGGGCTGATTCTGGCCAAGGCCAATGAAGCGCTTGAGAAAAAGCTCAATTCGGCTGTGTTCCCCGGTGGTCAGGGCGGCCCGCTGATGCACGTGATTGCCGCCAAGGCCGTGTGCTTCAAAGAAGCCCTGGAGCCGGGTTTCAAAACCTATCAACAGCACGTGATCGACAACGCTCAGGCGATGGCCGATGTGTTTATCAAACGCGGCTATGACGTGGTCTCCGGCGGTACTGACAACCATTTGTTTCTGGTCAGCCTGATCCGCCAGGGCCTGACCGGCAAGGATGCCGATGCCGCGCTGGGCCGCGCCCATATCACGGTCAACAAGAACGCCGTGCCCAATGATCCGCAGTCGCCCTTTGTCACCTCGGGCCTGCGCATCGGCACCCCGGCGGTGACCACGCGCGGTTTCAAGGTGGCGCAATGCACGGAGCTGGCGGGCTGGATCTGCGACATCCTCGATCACCTCGGGGATGCCGACATTGAGGCGGACGTGGCACAGCAAGTGACGGCGCTGTGCAAAGACTTCCCGGTTTATCGCTGAGCGCGGTTTTGGAGTAAATCCTATGCAACGGTATTCAGGCTTCGGCCTTTTCAAGCACTCCCTCAGCCACCACGAAAACTGGCAGAAGATGTGGCGCACCCCCACGCCGAAAAAGGTGTACGACGTGGTCATCGTCGGTGGCGGCGGGCACGGTCTGGCCACGGCGTACTACTTGGCCAAGCAACACGGCATCACCAACGTGGCGGTGGTTGAAAAAGGCTGGCTGGGGGGCGGCAATACGGCGCGTAACACCACCATCGTGCGCTCCAACTATTTGTGGGACGAGTCGGCGCATTTGTATGAGCACGCGATGAAACTGTGGGAAGGCCTGTCCCAGGACCTCAACTACAACGTCATGTTCTCGCAACGGGGTGTGTACAACTTGTGTCACACCTTGCAAGACATGCGCGACTCGGAACGCCGGGTCAGTGCCAACCGCCTTAACGGGGTGGACGGTGAACTGCTTAACACGCAGCAAGTGGCCGATGAAATCCCGTACCTGGATTGCTCCAAAAACACCCGTTACCCGGTGCTGGGTGCCACGGTGCAGCGTCGCGGCGGGGTGGCACGTCACGATGCGGTGGCCTGGGGGTTTGCCCGGGCGGCCGATGCGCTGGGTGTGGACTTGATCCAGCAGACTGAAGTGCTGGGCTTTCGCAAGGAAAACGGCGTGTGTATCGGCGTCGAAACCAGCAAAGGCTTTATCGGTGCCAAACGCGTGGGCGTGGTCACGGCTGGCAACTCGGGGCACATGGCGCGTCAGGCCGGGTTCCGCCTGCCGATTGAGTCGCATCCGCTGCAAGCGCTGGTGTCCGAACCGATCAAGCCAATCATCGACAGCGTCATCATGTCCAACGCCGTGCACGGCTACATCAGCCAGTCCGACAAGGGCGACCTGGTGATCGGCGCGGGCATCGACGGCTGGGTCGGTTATGGCCAGCGCGGTTCCTACCCGGTGATCGAACACACGATTCAGGCGATTGTGGAAATGTTTCCCGTGTTGTCCCGCGTGCGCATGAACCGCCAGTGGGGCGGCATCGTCGACACCACGCCCGACGCATGCCCGATCATCTCCAAAACCCCGGTGCCCAACCTGTTTTTCAATTGCGGCTGGGGCACGGGCGGGTTCAAGGCCACGCCTGGCTCAGGCAACGTGTTTGCCGCCAGCCTGGCCAAGGGCGAGATGCACCCGCTTGCTGCCCCGTTTTCCCTCGAGCGTTTCCACAACGGCGCGCTGATTGACGAACACGGCGCTGCTGCCGTCGCTCACTAACAGGAGAAAAACCTATGTTGCATATCTTCTGTCCCCATTGCGGCGAGTTGCGCTCTGAAGAGGAATTCCACGCGTCCGGGCAGGCGCATATCCCGCGCCCGCTCGACCCCAATCGCTGCACCGATGCCGAGTGGGGCGATTACCTGTTCTTTCGCGACAACCCGCGCGGGCTGCACCACGAACTGTGGAACCACGTGGCCGGTTGCCGTCAGTTTTTCAACGCGACCCGTAACACCGTGACGTACGAAATTCTTGAAACGTATCGCATCGGCAGCCAGCCACAGTTCACTGAACAGTCGCCTGCGCCCGCCCCGACAACGGCCCCCCGCGAGCTGGGAGAAAAGGTATGAGTCAGACCCATCGCTTGGCCCATGGCGGCCGCGTCAATCGCAGCAACGTGCTGACCTTTACCTTTAACGGGCAAACCTATAAAGGCTACGAAGGCGACAGCCTGGCCGCTGCGCTGCTGGCCAATGGGGTGCACATCATCGGCCGTAGCTTCAAATACGCGCGGCCACGGGGCATTTATGCCGCAGGCGCCGAGGAGCCGAATGCCGTGCTGCAAATCGGCGCCACTGAGGCCACGCAAATCCCCAACGTGCGCGCCACGCAGCAAGCGTTGTATTCAGGGTTGGTCGCCACCAGCACCAATGGTTGGCCCAACGTGAACACCGACATGATGGGCATTCTGGGCAAGGTCGGCGGCACGCTGATGCCGCCAGGGTTCTACTACAAAACCTTCATGTACCCGAAGTCGTTCTGGATGACCTACGAGAAGTACATTCGCAAAGCGGCCGGGCTCGGCCGTTCACCGACGCAAAACGACCCCGACACCTACGACTACATGAACCGCCACTGCGACGTGTTGATTGTCGGCGCCGGGCCTGCGGGGCTGGCGGCAGCATTGGCGGCGGCGCGCAGTGGCGCCCGGGTGATCGTGGCCGATGAGCAGGAAGAGTTCGGCGGCAGCTTGCTCGACAGCCGTGAAAGCCTCGATGGCAAACCGGCCATGGACTGGGTCGCCAGCGTGGTGGCCGAGCTTGGCGGCATGCCGGACGTGGTGCTGTTGCCGCGCGCCACGGTCAATGGCTACCACGATCACAACTTCCTGACGATTCATGAGCGCCTGACCGATCACCTGGGCGACCGTGCGCCGATTGGCCAGGTACGCCAGCGCATTCACCGGGTGCGGGCCAAGCGCGTGGTGCTGGCCACGGGGGCCTGCGAACGGCCGCTGGTGTATGGCAATAACGACGTGCCGGGCAACATGCTGGCCGGTGCCGTGTCCACCTACGTGCGTCGTTACGGCGTGGCGCCGGGGCGCAAATTGTTGCTGAGTACCAACAACGACCATGCCTATCGCGTGGCGCTGGACTGGCTCGACGCCAGCCTGCCGGTGGTGGCCATTGCCGATGCCCGCAGTAACCCGCGTGGTGCGCTGGTGGAAGAAGCGCGTGCCAAAGGCATCCGTATTCTGACCGGCAGCGCCGTGATTGAAGCGCGGGGCAGCAAACACGTCACCGGCGCCCGCGTGGCGGCGATCGACCTCACCGCCCACAGCGTCACCAGCCCCGGCGAGATGCTCGATTGCGACCTGATTGCCAGCTCAGGCGGCTACAGCCCGGTGGTGCACTTGGCGTCGCACTTGGGCGGCAAACCGATCTGGCGCGAAGACATCCTCGGGTTTGTGCCCGGTGACGCACCGCAAAAACGCGTGTGCGTAGGCGGCATCAATGGCGTCTACCGCTTGGGCGACAGCCTGGCCGATGGCTTTGAAGGGGGCGTGCGAGCGGCCAGTGAAGCCGGGTTCAAGGCCGTTGAAGGCACATTGCCCAAAGCCCTCCTGACCTACGAAGAACCCACACTGGCGTTGTTTCACGTGCCCCACGAAAAAGGCACGGCACGGGCGCCGAAACAATTTGTCGACCTGCAAAACGACGTCACGGCGGCGGCCATCGAATTGGCCACCCGCGAAGGGTTTGAGTCGGTCGAGCATGTCAAACGCTACACCGCGCTGGGTTTTGGCACCGACCAGGGCAAGCTCGGCAACGTCAACGGGCTGGCCATCGCGGCGCGTTCGCTGAACGTCAGCATCCCGCAAATGGGCACGACCATGTTTCGCCCCAACTACACGCCCGTAACCTTCGGTGCGGTGGCGGGGCGTCACTGCGGGCACATTTTCGAGCCCGTGCGCTACACCGCGTTGCAGGCGTGGCACGTCAAACAGGGCGCAGCCTTTGAAGACGTCGGGCAGTGGAAGCGGCCGTGGTACTTCCCGCGGCCCGGCGAAGACCTGCACGCCGCGGTCAAGCGCGAGTGCCAGGCCGTGCGCGACAGCGTCGGTCTGCTGGATGCCTCGACACTTGGCAAAATCGACATTCAGGGGCCGGACGCGCGGGAGTTCCTCAACCGCATCTACACCAACGCCTGGACCAAACTGGACGTGGGCAAGGCGCGCTACGGGCTGATGTGCAAAGAAGACGGCATGGTCTTCGACGACGGCGTGACCGCTTGCCTGGCGGACAACCACTTTGTGATGACCACCACCACGGGCGGCGCGGCGCGTGTGCTGCAATGGCTGGAGTTGTACCAACAGACCGAATGGCCAGAGCTGAAGGTGTACTTCACCTCGGTCACTGACCATTACGCGACCCTGACCTTGTCCGGCCCCAACAGCCGCAAGCTGCTGAGTGAGGTGACCGACATCGACCTGGACCGCGACGCCTTCCCGTTCATGAGCTGGAAAGAAGGCCAGGTGGCAGGCGTACCGGCGCGGGTATTCCGTATTTCGTTTACCGGCGAGCTGTCGTACGAGGTGAACATCCAGGCCGACTACGCCATGGGCGTGCTGGAAAAAATCGTCGAGGCGGGCAAACAGTACAACCTGACCCCCTACGGCACAGAAACCATGCACGTATTGCGTGCCGAGAAGGGCTTCATCATCGTCGGCCAGGACACGGACGGCTCGATGACCCCCGACGACCTCAACATGGGCTGGTGCGTGGGCCGTAACAAGCCGTTCTCATGGATCGGCTGGCGCGGCATGAACCGCGAAGACTGCGTGCGCGACGCACGCAAACAACTGGTAGGGCTCAAGCCGGTCGACCCCACCCAATGGCTGCCTGAAGGGGCGCAGCTGGTGTTCGACCCCAAACAGGCCATTCCCATGAGCATGGTTGGCCATGTGACCTCCAGTTACACCTGCGGCTCGCTGGGGTACTCATTCGCCATGGGCGTGGTCAAGGACGGCCTCAAGCGCATGGGCGAACGGGTCTTTGCCCCGTTGGCCGATGGCAGCGTGATCGAAGCACAAATCGTGTCTTCGGTGTTTTTCGACCCCAAAGGCGAACGGCAGAATATTTGATGGGTGATCTCATGACGAGCGCAAACGTATACCAACAGCGTCCGGATTCGGGCGCCAAAGCCGAGTCATCCTTGCATCACGCCCGGTTGTCGGCACTCATCGGCAAGGGGCGGCAGAACCCCGGTGTCACCGTGCGCGAGAAAAAACTGTTGGGCCACCTGACCCTGCGGGGCGATGCCCGGGACCCGGCGTTCAGCGAGGGCGTGCACAAAGCGCTGGGCATTGAACTGCCAGTCGCGTTGAGCCTGGTGGCCAAAGGCGAAACGTCCCTGCAATGGATGGGCCCGGACGAATGGCTGCTGATCGTGCCCGGCGGTGAAGAATTCAGCGTCGAGCAGGCTTTGCGTGAGGCCCTCGCGGGGCAGCACATTGCGGTGGTGAACGTCAGCGGCGGGCAGCAACTGCTGGAACTGCGCGGGCCGCACGTACGCGACGTGTTGATGAAGTCCACCAGCTACGACGTCCACCCTGACAACTTCCCGGTGGGCAAGGCGGTGGGCACGGTGTTTGCGAAGTCGCAGCTGGTGATCCGGCATACGGGCGAAGACACGTGGGAGCTGCTCATCCGCCGCAGTTTTTCGGACTATTGGTGGCTATGGTTGCAGGATGCCGCGGCGCAATATGGGCTGAGTGTTGAGGCCTGAGTCACGGCTGGCCCCCACCCTGGCCCTCTCGCGCAGGGCCAGGGTGGTGGTTGTCACATTAAAACAATAAGGATTCCCCATGAGCCGCGCCCCTGACACCTGGATCCTCACCGCCGATTGCCCCAGCAAACTGGGTACCGTCGACGCCGTGACCCGTCACCTGTTTGAACACCAGTGTTACGTCACCGAGCACCATTCCTTCGACGATCAACGTTCCGGCCGGTTCTTCATACGGGTTGAATTCCGCCAGCCCGATGACTTTGACGAACGCAGTTTTCGCGGCGGGTTGGCGGATCGTGGCCAAGCCTTCGGCATGGCCTTCGAACTCACCCCGCCGCATTACCGCCCCAAAGTGCTGATTATGGTGTCCAAGTCCGACCACTGCCTGAACGACTTGCTGTACCGCCAGCGTATCGGGCAATTGTCGATGGACGTGGTGGCCGTGGTTTCCAACCACCCGGACCTGGCGCCGCTGGCCCAATGGCACGGTATCGCGTATCACCATTTTGCCCTCGACCCCGACGACAAACCCGCGCAAGAAGCCCGTGTCTGGCAAGTGATCGAAGACACCGGCGCCGAATTGGTGATTCTTGCGCGCTACATGCAAGTGCTCTCGCCCGAGTTGTGCCGCAAGCTGGATGGCAAGGCGATCAACATTCACCACTCGCTACTGCCGGGTTTCAAAGGCGCCAAGCCATATCATCAGGCTTACGAAAAGGGCGTGAAACTGGTGGGCGCCACTGCGCACTACATCAACAACGACCTCGATGAGGGCCCGATCATCGCTCAGGGCGTCGAGGCCGTGGACCACAGTTACTACCCCGAAGACCTGATTGCCAAAGGCCGCGACATTGAGGCCCAGACATTGGCCCGGGGTGTGGGCTATCACATTGAACGGCGCGTTTTCCTAAATGGAGGTCGTACCGTGGTGCTGTGACGTGCCAGTGCCAACTAAGCTGCAAGCAGATCGGCTTGCGGCTGGCCGGTCACCCCATTCAATAACAACAAGGGTGAACACGATGGCTGACAATCGCGGTGTGGTGTACCTGGGCAATGGCCAGGTAGAAGTGCAATCCATTCCTTTCCCCAAGATGCAAAACCCTCAAGGCAAACCGATTCACCATGGCGTGATCCTGCGTGTGGTGTCGACTAACATTTGCGGCTCTGACCAGCACATGGTGCGCGGCCGTACCACGGCGCAAACCGGTCTGGTACTGGGGCACGAAATTACCGGCGAGGTGATTGAAGCCGGGCGTGACGTGGAGCATTTGAAGGTCGGGGATTTGGTGTCGGTGCCGTTTAACGTGGCGTGCGGGCGGTGCCGCAGTTGCAAAGAGCAAAACACCGGCGTGTGCCTGACCGTCAACCCGGCCCGTCCCGGCGGTGCTTATGGTTACGTGGACATGGGCGACTGGGTCGGCGGTCAGGCTGAATATGTATTGGTCCCTTATGCGGATTTCAACCTGCTCAAACTCCCGAACCGCGACGCCGCGATGGAGAAAATCCGCGACCTGACCTGCCTCTCCGACATCCTGCCCACCGGTTACCACGGCGCCGTCACGGCGGGCGTCGGCCCCGGCAGCACGGTCTACATTGCGGGCGCAGGGCCGGTTGGGCTCGCCGCTGCGGCATCCGCGCGCCTGCTGGGCGCTGCTGTGGTGATTGTCGGGGACGTGAACCCGATTCGCTTGGCCCACGCCAAGGCGCAGGGCTTTGAAATTGCCGACCTGTCCATGGACACCCCGTTGCATGAACAGATCGCGGCGTTGCTGGGCGAGCCTGAAGTGGATTGCGCGGTTGATGCGGTGGGCTTTGAAGCCCGGGGGCATGGGCATGACGGCGTCAAACACGAAGCCCCGGCCACCGTGCTGAACTCACTGATGGGGGTGGTGCGGGTGGCGGGCAAAATCGGTATTCCGGGCCTGTACGTCACCGAAGACCCGGGTGCTGTGGATGCCGCCGCGAAAATGGGCAGCCTGAGCATTCGCTTTGGACTGGGCTGGGCCAAGTCCCACAGCTTTCACACCGGACAAACACCGGTGATGAAATACAACCGCCAATTGATGCAAGCGATCATGTGGGACCGGATCAAAATTGCCGACATCGTCGGGGTCGAAGTGATTAGCCTGGACGATGCACCTCGCGGCTACGGGGAGTTTGATGCGGGCGTGCCGAAGAAGTTTGTGATTGATCCGCATCGGTTATTTAGTGCGGTGTAAAACGTTAAGTGGCACGCTCTCTAGTGCAGGGTGCCACTTAAGCTTGAATGAACGTTGGTGTTTTACTGTGACTTTCGAATGGAGTTTATATAGGATTTAAATTGATCGGGCTTAGCGGCTAATATTACTGTTTTATAGTAGTTGGGTGGTGGTTCGTAGGGGGGAGGAGGACCCATATATATTTCGGGCGCTACTGATCTTGATGAGGATGAGGATAAGCGTGGGGTTGAGGTGGAAGAAGGCGCATTTATTGTCGGCCCATTAAGGGAGTTATGAAGGTTAAGGAAATGTTGTACATCCTCACGTGCTTGGATGCCTTCTGGGGAATATATATTTCCACGTCTTTCCAGTCTGGGATGGCGTCTACCAGTAAACGCATCTTCCCCGGTGTCAAGAGGAGCGTTCTGTTCAAAAGGCAGTGGGCGTGTCGATAAAATATCATCCAGATTTGTTGCGCGCGCTCTGGCTTGTTTCATTACCCGCGAGGATACTCTTCCCATGAATATGTTTTGGAACGCTTTAACAAGGTTAGGGATTTTTATAGGGAAATGACCGTCCTGGTCTATAGTGTTTGGCGCATTATTATCAAATGCGGCATATGCATTAATCCCCCCCTTTGCGAACGGGCTCCAGCTGTCCGGGCTATTAAACCGCATTAACACCGGGTTATAGGCTCGATACCCCTTGCCCAATAAATAATGGCCAGTCACGGCTTCGGGGCGTTCGCCGTTGAAAGCCAGTAGCCGGGTGATGCCATTTTCCACCGGGTGATGACCAAACGGGGTATAGGCGCACGCGTGTGTGCCTGCCGCGCTGACGTGTTGCAGCACCGATGTTTTCTGGTCGGTTGCAAGTAAGGTGGTAGCTTGCCCTTGTTGCACGGCCAGGGGTTGTACGTCGAACGCCATGAAGCGGCGGGCATTTGTTCCTTCAATTTCAGTGGCAATGCGCTCGTTTTGATAAAACCGGCGCGTGGTGTTGCTGATTATCAGGCGATTCAGTGGGTCGTACTGGTAATTGCCTTGAGGGGCGTGGGGGGGCTTTTTCATCGTTGTTCCCAAATGAGTGGTTGAAAACGATTTCAGCATCCACATGCTTTCGGGAGTTGCATAGCTGGCAGAAGTAATAGGTCGGCGGAGGGCCCGCGCACCTTCAAACGCAGCCGTGTTTGGCGTTTTAGCCGTGCCAGGGTATACGGATTTATCCCAGCCCGTGGACGAGGCCTCATGAGGGGGCGTCGAAGAAGTTTGTGATGAACCCACATGGGTTGTTGAGGGTATTTGACTGAATGGGCCCCAAGGATACAAATCGTATCCTTGGGGTTGATAAGCCACAGGGGACTTAAAAACGAACTTCTCGGACAGTTTAAGTTGCAATTCTGATGTTGCGATTTTCTATGACTATTTCTAAATTATTTTGTGCATCACGCAAAAGTTTAATGGCTTTATTTCTCTGTGTGCGTGCATTATTACGAATATGGCTATCCATGTTCATTTGATGTCTGGTTAGGGTCGCGCGAACATAGCCTTGTTGCATGTGTTCTGCGGCTGCACGTCGTGGTTGACTTATAAAGTTACCCCTGTACGGTGTATAGCCAGCACGTGCATTGAGTTTATTGAATTGTTTGGTTATTTTCTCTGCGCGCTTGACGTTGGTGGCGGCTTGTTTTACTAGCGCACTGTTAGATAATGAAGAGGGTTTAATGTCGAAGTTCATGGGCGCACTCAATGCATCGATCGACCCTAAAGTTTTTAAGTAAAGCGATGTGGTTTGCGCATTTGTTCTTTCTGTAGTTCTAATTATTTTAAACGCTCTTAGAACAGGTTTTGCCCATTGCCATACGTGCCCAGTGGGATCTTGCATCATTACAGGGTCTGTACAATACGCATACGCATTACCCCCCCCCCTCCCCAAACGGGCTCCAGCTGTCCGGGCTATTAAACCGCATTAACACCGGGTTATAGGCTCGATACCCCTTGCCCAATAAATAATGGCCAGTCACGGCTTCGGGGAGTTCGCCATTGAAAGCCAGTAGCCGGGTGATGCCATTTTCGGTCGGGTGATGGCCATAGGGGGTATAGGCACACGCCTGTGTGCCTGTTGCACTGACGTGTTGCAGCACCGAGGTTTGCAGGTCGGTGGCCATCAGGGTAGTGGCTTGCCCTTGTTGTACGGCCAGGGGTTGAGCGTCGAACGCCACAAAGCGACGGGTATTGGTTCCTTCAATTTCAGTGGCAATGCGCTCGTTTTGATAAAACCGACGCGTGGTGTTGCTGCTGCTCAGGCGATCCAGTGCATCGTACTGGTAACTGCCTGGTAGGGAGCGAGGGGGCTTTTTCATCGTTGTTCCCGAATGAGTGGTTGAACACGCTTTGAGCATCCACACGCTTTCAGGGGTTGTATAGCTGGCAGAAATGCTAGGTTTGCAGCGCCCATAGCCGGGCACTGCGTGAGTCGCGGCCCGTACTGACTCAGGTTGAGACGTGCAAACGCCGGCCCAGCACGTCGAGCAGGTCGCAGCCGTCGCGCAGTAAGAGGGCGCACGCGTGGGCCAACTGTTTGAGGTCGATGCTGTCAGTGTGGTGGGGGTCGAGCCGCTCAAGGCTTTCAAGCACTTGGGTGGCGGCCAGAATGCGCGCGGCGGCGTTGGCGTGCAGTACGTCGGGCGGGCTTTGGGCGTCTATTAGCAGGCTGGGGATCAGGCAGTCGATGGCGGTCAGCGGGATGTAGCGGTTCATGGGCAATGCTCTTTGTGTGTTTGATTTAACCCCACCTAATCGTCGCCAAACGACTAGGTGGCAGCTGCGCGCAGGTTGGCGAACCGGAAACACACCACCGGCAGACCCGAAGGTCTCCCACGCGCAGCTGCCATAAAGCAGCATTGCGGGTGCAAAAAGTCCTGCAAGTAAACAAGAGTTTTCGCATGGTGGTAAACAGGTCGCCAAACCTGGTCGTCATTGGGACGACGAGCGGACTATAAGCCGCTGGCCCGCCACCGGCAAACCTCAATTGCTGTAGGCATTGGCACTTTTCCATTAAGCTTGCCAACCGTTGAACCGGCCACAGGCATTGGGAACAACGGCCTTGGGTAGGGGTCTTACACACAGTTTCACTGCTCCGCCGGGAGTGGTCTTTGGCTTTTAAGAGGTGGATGCAATGAAGAAGTTGAGCGGCGTAGCACTGGCAACATTGATGACCGTGGCCGCGAGCCCGGTGTTTGCAGGAGGCTTTAGCCTGAACGATGCCGCGGGCATTTTGAATCAGGTTCAGGGCGGCAACAGCGCAAAGTCCGAGCAGACCGTTCAGGCCCTGGACCTGCTGGCTAAAGCCCAGCAGATGGGTGTTAAGCCTGAGCAGGCAGCAGGTGGCGTGGGCGCGATGTTGAGCCTGGCCAAAAACCAGCTCACCCCCAATGATTACACGGCCTTGACGCAGCAAGTGCCGGGCATCAACAAAGTCACCGGGGCCGGTGCCTTGGCCCAACTGAGCCAGTTCAGCGCCAAGAACCCGCAGCTTCAAGCCCTGGTCGGCCAGATCAACCCGGTCAGCAATGATGCCAAAGTGGCCGTGAGCAACGTGACGAATCAATCGCAGCTCAACAGCGCGTTCAAAGCGCTGGGCATGGAGAGCAGCAAGGTTCAGCAATTCGCGCCGTTGATCACCCAGTACCTTGGCCAACAGGGCGTATCCAGCCCGCTGTTGACCACGCTGAGTACGCTGTGGGGTATCTAAAGGTCAGCTGCGCTCGGCACGCAAGGTGCTGATGCGCTGGTCCTTCTTGATCCAGAGCTGGTTGACCCAGCTCTGGACAACCTCGCGAAACACCGGGTCGTTTTCGTAATCCCCCTGCCACAAGGCCGGGTCCAGCTCACGGGTCTGGATGTCGACAATCACCTTGGGCACCTGCCCGCTGATCAAGTCCCAAAACCCCGGAATTTTGGCCTGTGGGTACACCACGGTCACATCGAGTACGGCATCCAGCTGTTCACCCATCGCCGCCAGCACAAACGCCACACCGCCCGCCTTGGGCTTGAGCAGGTAGGTATAGGGCGAGTGTTGCAGGGCGCTTTTGGCCGGGGTGAAGCGCGTGCCTTCCAGGTAATTGACCACCGTCACCGGCTGGCGCTTGAACAGTTCGCAGGCGGCGCGGGTGATCTTCAAGTCTTGGCCTTTAAGTTCGGGGTGTTTGGCCAGAAACGCTTTGGAATAGCGTTTCATGAACGGGTAATCGAGCGCCCACCAGGCCAGTCCCAGAAACGGCACCCAGATCAGTTCCTTCTTTAAAAAGAATTTGAAGAACGGCGTGCGGCGATTCAGGCCCTGCATCAACGCCGGGATATCGACCCATGATTGATGGTTGCTGATCACCAGATAGGAGGTGTTGCGGCTCAAACCCTCGGCGCCACGGATGTCCCAGTGCGTTGGCAGGCACAAGGCGAAAATGCGTTTGTCGATTTCGGACCACGTCTCAGCGATCCACATGACCGCCCGCGAGTTGTAATCGCGCAAACGCCCCGGCGAGATGAGCTTGAGCAACGCAAACAGCATCAGCGGACCAAACAGAATCAGGGTGTTGCACAGCAACAGGAGCGTGACCAGACAGCCGGTGAGCAGGCGGCGCATAAGCAACTCTTGACGATTTGAGGGTCGCCAATGATAAGCAGCACGCCGCAGAACGCCAAATTGGAGTGTGGACAAATGTTTCACACACGATGAAATAGGCTGCGCCCACACCCGAAAACGTGTAGCCGTTAACGGGCTGCGCGAGATCGCAAACCTCTATGCTCAATGACTGCCAGCCCGTTGCTTGCGGGAACCCAGGCGCAAACCGGGGTCTAACCCGCAACCTCCACAGGAAACCGCCACTATGAAATCCGTTTTCGTTTTGTTGTCCGTACTGGCTTTGCCGGTGATGGCTGCCGAGCCCACGCTCTACGGGCGCTATGAATACATCAAGCTCCCGGAAATCGGTGAAACCTTGCAGGCCAAGATGGACACGGGCGCGCTGACGGCGTCGTTGTCGGCCAAGAACATCGAAACCTTCACCCGCGATGGCGAGCCATGGGTGCGTTTCCAGCTTGCGACCAAAGGCGCGAGTGACAAGGTGTACGAGCACAAAGTGGCGCGCATCAGCAAAATCAAAAGCCGCGCTGATGAGGACGACGACAAGGAAGAGCCCGCGAGCGCCAAGCGCCCGGTGGTCGACCTTGAAATGTGCCTGGGTAACGTCAAGCGCACCGTGGAGGTCAACCTGACCGACCGCAGCAGTTTCAACTACCCGCTGCTGATCGGCGCCAAGGCACTCAGGGAATTTGGCGCGGCGGTCAACCCGGCGCGTCGGTATACGGCCGATAAGCCGGAGTGTTAAACCGGTCGCGTGGCGAGCATTGAGGGGCGCTGGCTGACCTCGGCATACCACACCGTCAACTGCGGGTTGGGCGTGCGCCAGTCAACGTCGGGCAGGCGCAGGTCAAGATAAGCCAGCGCGCAGGCCAAGCTAATGGCCGCAATATCAAAGTGGCTGGCCAGTTCGGCCATGGCGCCCTGTTCGAGTGAGTTCAACGCGCGCAAGATTTTGTCGCGTTGGGCTGTCATCCATTGCTGCCACTGCTTCTCGGCCGGCCGCAATCCGCGCTCGTAACGGATCAACACCGCCGCGTCCATGATCCCGTCGGCCGTGGACGCCAGTGTCAGGCGCCGCCATCGGGGCGAGCCGCCGGGTGGGATCAACGGGTTGCCCACGTGCTGTTGGTCGAGGTAATCGAGAATCACACGGCTGTCATGAATCACCGAGCCGTCGGCCAACTGCAAAGCGGGCACTTTGCCTAATGGGTTGGCCTTGTTGAACGTATCGTCGGGTGCGGTGGGCGAGAGCGTTACGGGGTGCAAGGTGACACGCGTTTGTTGACCGGTTTCGTGCAGCAATACCAGCACCTTGCGCCCAAACGGCGAAGCCACGTGGGAAAAGAGGGTCATGCTCGGGGTGGACATGGCGGGGTCTCTAACGAGTGGAAGTGAGCTCAGCCTAGACATTGACCGGGCAGGGTGCCAGATAACCATGCCGTCAGGATTAACCACTGCCCATTACGGCTTAACCCGGCGAGTGCCTATGCAGCGATCTGGCCGGGTTTTGCACGTGTGCACGCCTTAGTTCGCGTCAGGGTTCCGGATTGCTTTGAGGGTCGAGGCAGGCCTCGGAGGGCTTCAGCTCATTAATAAAGGTCCTAACGGGCAGGCGGATACTCTCAGAACGAATAGGGTTTAGACCGCTCATCGGACAGCGCGCCATTCACCGCTTAAGCAACCCGCGCGCGCTGATCCACACCGGTATGCCCAGGCCTATCCAGCTCAACACGTCCCACGCCCCGTCGTCCAGCAACGCGCTGAACAGGCCCATGGCGCTGAGCACGCCGATGGTCAGCGGCACGGAGAACACTTTCCAGAAATTCGACTGGCGCGGCTTCATCGGGCGTTCTCCTTCGCGGCGTTGCGGCGCACCCACCACAGGTACAAGCCGCTGCCCAGGACGATGATGGTCAGCAGGTCGAGGGCCGCCCAGAGTATTTTCATCGGCATACCGCCGTAGTCCCCGAAGTGCAACGGTTGGGACATGCCCATGGCGTCCATGTACCACGGGCGCGTACCCACCGCCGTCACCTTCAGGGTGCTGGCGTCGATCAACACCGGCGTGAGCAAGTGGGAGGTCAGGTGCGTGCTGCCTTTCATGAATACCGCGTAATGGTGCTCGCTGGAGAAACGCGTGCCGGGGAAGGCGATGAAGTCCGGGCGCATGCCGGGGGCGGCGGTGGCGGCGATGTCCAGCAGGTGCGTGGCCGGGGCCAGTTGGGTCAAGGGCGGCGCATTGCGGTAGGGCTGGACCATGGCCGTGAGGCTTTCGGTGCGCCAGGCGGCAATGATCAAGTCGGCGCAGGCGCTTATTACACCCGTGACGCCGACCACCAAGGCCCAGGTCAGCGTCACGACGCCAATCAGGTTGTGCAGGTCGAGCCAGCGCAGGCGCGTGGATTTTTCGGTGCGCACCGTGGCGAAGGTGTGGCGGCGCATGAACGGCAGGTACAACACAGCGCCCGAGACAATCGCCAGCACGAACACAACCCCCATGAACGCCAGCAACAGCTTGCCCGGCAGCCCGGCAAACATGTCCACGTGCAGGCGCAGCATGACCATCATGATCCCGCCATTGGCCGACGGCATTTCCAGAGCTTCGCCGGTGCGGGCGTCGAGCATGAAGGTGTGCGAGGAATTGGGCTCGGTGCCCGCCGTGGCAGCCATGATGGCGATCACCGCGTTGGGTTCATCGTCTTCACTGCCGAAGTACTGCATGACCTCCCCGGGCCGGTGTGCCTCGGCGGCCTTGACCAGCTGTTGCAGGTTCAGGCGCGGGGTATCGGCGGGCATCTCCCGCAGTTGCGGGCTATTGCCCAACAGGTGATCGATTTCGTGATGAAAAATCAGCGGCAAACCGGTCAGCGCCAGCAACAGCAAAAATGCGGTGCAAATCAGGCTGGTCCACGTGTGGATAAAGGACCAGCGACGGATGGTTTTGCTTTTCATGACATTCCAAAAATGACGCAGGCTGCGAGGGGTCGCCGGGCAGCCCGTTTATCGAGACTTCAGCCCGGTGAGGGCGGGCGAGGTGATTAGAACTCCAGCTGCGCCGAGAACTGTACGGTACGCGGATCACCCAGGTAGTGGCTGTTGAGCCAGTAGTCTTTGTTGGCCAGGTTGCTGACGTTCATGCGCAAGGTCAGGTCGTTCTGCGAGACCTTCATGCGGTAGCGCGCGCCGGCGTCAAACGTGGTGAACGAGGGCAATTGGTAGTCATTGGCTTCGTCGGTGTATTGCTTGCCGGTGTAGAACGCACCGCCGGTCAGCGCCAGGCCGGGCACCGCGTTGATGTCGTACTCGGCGTAGACCTTGGCCAGTTGCTTGGCCACGTCGACCGGTGCATTGCCGTCGTTGGCCTTGACGTTGGCGTCTTTGATTTTCGGGTCCAGCAGGGTGAAGCCGCCGACCACGGTCAGTTCGGGCGTGACCTTACCCGTCACGCTGAACTCCAGGCCGTTGTTCACCTGTTTGCCGCTTTCGCTGTAGACCATTGACTCATTCAGAAAGCCATTGGGCTTTTCGATGTTGAACAGCGCAAGGGTGAGCAAGGTTTCGCCCACCGTCGCTTTGGCGCCCACTTCGTATTGCTTGCTGACTTGCGGCGCGAAAATTTCGCCCACGTTGATGGCGTTGTACGGCGCCGTGCCGCCCGCCTGCAACCCTTCGATGTACGTGGCGTAAGTGGTCAGCCAGGGCACGGGCTTGTAGATCAACGACACGCTGGGGGAGGTTTTCGTGGCGTCGTAACGGGTTTTCTTGTCCGTGGCGGAGTACACGAAGTCATTGGCGTAGGACTTTATCTGGGTGCGGGTGACCCCCAGGATGCTCGACCATTGATCGTTGAAGGTGATGATGTCGCCGATCAGGACGTTGTTGGTCTCGGTCGTGTTGGCCAACCGCTGTTTGCCATGCCCGATGGAATACGAAGGTTTGCCCACTTGCTCGGCGGTTCCGAACGGCAGGGGGCCGCCGCCGACATCGGCATACTGAATGCCTGCTGGCGGGATGTGATCCTCGTACATGCGCACGCGGGCGTTGTTGCCTTGATAACCGAGGGTCATCTGGTGGCCGATAGCGCCCGTGTTGAAGGCGGCGTCGAGGAACAGATACCCGGAGTTTTCCTGGTGCTCGATGGGCGCGAAGGCGTACAGCGGTTGGGTGTAAACACCGGCGCTGGACACGGTCGGCCCGGTGTAGGTGTTTTCTTCGGTGAATTGTTGCGCGGCGAAGGCGGCTCGCAGGGTGAAGGTGTCGTTCAAGCGCCATTTGGCGCGAACGCCGCCCTTGTCGGTTTCGTTGTCCGAGAACGACCAGCGCTGGCTGTACAGTTTGTCGTTATCCAGCACCGAGGCCCGTGGGCGCAGCGCTTGATCGCTGAAATACCAGTAACTGGTCAAACCGCGCACTTGGGTCTTTTTATGCGAGGCGTCGAACTGGATTTGCAGGTCGTCGCTGACGTTCCAGTCCACAGCGAGGCTGATCAACTCGCGGCGACGTTTCTGCATGTCGATGGCGGTTTCGCCATCTTGGGTCAGCAGGTTCAAGCGATAGGCGAACTGGCCTTCGTCGTCGAGCTTGCCGCCGAAATCGCCGTGCAGGTAATAGTTATCCCCGCCCGCATTGCCCAGCGTCACGCTGCGGTACGTGTGGTAGGTGGGGCGCTTGAGCACGTAGTTGACCAGGCCACCGGGCGACGCAGGCCCGTACAGAAACCCGGTAAGGCCGGTGACGACCTCCAGTTGTTCGGTTTCTTCGAGGAAGTTACCGGCGTCGGCCAGGGTCGAAAACCGCAGGCCGTCGTTGGCAATGCTCAAGTTGCCCGGTGCGCTGAACCCCCGGATGTTCACGGCACTGGCATAACCCGCCCCTGTGGGAGAAAACACCTGGGTGAAGGGGTTGCGTTTAAACACGTCATCCAGCGAAGTGGCTTGCGTATTTTTCAGAAAGTCCTGAGAGGTCACGCTCATGGAATAGGGCGCGTCTTGCAGTTTCATCCCGCCCAACGCGCCGACATTGTTGACGTTTTCACTGACATAACCTGCCGCCTCGGACCCTTCGGCCACGGCCGTGGCGTTGATGTTCACATCGCCCAGGGTCAGGGTGCCTTCTTCAATAGGGAGCAGGGTGTACGCGCCGCTGCCAGTTTGTTGCAACTGCAACCCGCTGCCTTGCAACGCCTCGCGCAACGCCGTGGTCGGTTCAAACTGGCCGTTGACGGGCGCCGAGGTTTTGCCTGCCAACAAGGACGCGTCGATGGCCAGCGTGATCCCGGCCTGACTGGCGATCTGGTTCAGGGTCGAGGCCAGCGGCCCGGCGGGCAGGTTGTAACTGCGGGCGGTGGTGCTGTATTCGGCAGCCATCAGCACGCTGCTGGTCAACGGAACACTGAACGCAATAGCGACGGCTAGCAGGCTGGGGCGCAATAACGTGTCGAGGGTACGGGACATTCGGCAAATTCCTGAATGGAAATGTTTCTCAATGCCTGTATGCCGAACGAGGGTTAAAAAGTGATAGGGCTCAATTGAAAATAATCTGCATTAAGTTTGAGCGCGTTGGTAAAGCTGGCGCTGGCTGTTAACCGGCCTGCGCCAGCACGTGCGCTTATCGCTGGCGCGTGAGGTCGGCCCGCAGGTCAAGCGCGTTTTGGGTCAGTGGCGCATAGGTCTGCGCACCGGGCAGGATTTTGCTGACGCAACGGGCCATGTAGCCGTTGCTGCCCAAATCGATGAAGACCGGGTTTGGGATGGCACGTGCCAACGCGTTCAGGGTATTGGGCAGGTGGCAGGGTTTTATCGTGTTGTCTGAAAACCCTTCGACCAGATCATCCTGCGGGGTGTAGGCACGTTGCTGCACGGTTGAGTAGAGCGCCAGCTTGAGCGGCGTCTGGGGAATGCCTGGCATGCTGCGCAACGCCGCCTGTTTGATGGCGGTGTGCTGCGGGTGGTGCGAGGCATAGCCGATGCCCAGTTCGCGCGGGGGCGGCGTACCCGCCGGGGTGGCATCAATCATGGCTTGCAATGCGTCGTGGGGGCCGCTGACCACCGTGTGGGTCGGGGAATTTACGGTGGCCAGACTCAGCTCGGGATGGTTGATTTGGCGCAGCACGGCGAGGGTGTGTGCTTCGCTGGCGTTTACCAGCAACATGTCGCCCTGATTCAGCACCGCGTAGTACGCGTCATTCAACGCGCAGGCCGTGCGGGCGCCGTTGGTAACGGTTACGTTGCCAGCACATTCCCGAGCGGCGATTTCTCCGAAGCTTTCTCCGAGCGCGGCATCCGGTTCAATACCGGCGTGGCGCAAAACGCGGGTCATGGCTACGGCACTGGTGTACAGAGCAAGCTGCTTGAGCCCGTAAGGCAGTACGGTGCCGGTGTCCGGGCTGAGCAACACCTCGCGCACCATGCCGGGGGCGATGGCGTGACCCCGTTGGTGACGCTCTTCGACCACGCCGTCGACGGCTGCTATCACCTCATCGATGGTTTGTCGGGTCTCGTCACTGACGCTGTACAACGCTTGCAGGCTCCCCTGCGGGCTCCCCCCTTGGCCGGGGTACAAAAAAACGATGGAGTGACTGCGCAACTCAGGTAATAGCGGCATGGATCCTTCCTCGGCTAGTAAATGTGTTCGCTGCGAACAGCGCGCACGAGCTTAGCCTCGGGGCAGAAACCTGCAGGATCAATCGGCTATAGAGCGATAACCGGTAGCGCTGTGCCGATCACTGGGCCTCAGGCTTGCCGCTGACCGTCACCCACCACGGGGTGTGTTGGGTGATGTGCACCGGGAGGGTGGGCAGCAATGCATTGAGCGCCAATTCAATGTTGTTGAGCGGGAATGTGCCGGTAATGCGCAGGTCAGCGACGTCCGGGTCAACGCCCAGGTGGCCGCGGCGGTAGCGGTTAAGCTCGCGCACCATGTCGGCCAGGCGCACGTTGTCGAGCACCAGCATGCCGCGGGTCCAGGCGTCTGCGCCGGGAGCCAGCGCAACTCGCTGGCCCAGCCCGTCGCGGTGCATCAGCACTTGCTGGCCTTCGTTATAAACGGTTTCGTCCGGGGTGCTTTCGGGGTGCGCGGCGACCCGCGATTGCAGGACGCTGAGGCGGGTGCCGTCGTCTTCGCGCTTGACCAGAAACCGGGTGCCCAAAGCGCGCAGGCTGCCATCGCGGGTTTTGACGATAAACGGGCGGGCATCGTTGTGGCCGGTTTGCACCATGATTTCGCCTTCATGTAGCACGATCAGGCGTGTGCGTTCGTCAAACCGTACGTCCACGGCGCTGTGGGTGTTGAGGTTGAGCAGGGTGCCGTCGGCAAGTGTTACCACGCGCTGTTGGCCGGTGGCGGTGCGCTGATCGGCCATCCAGTAGTCCATCGGCAGGTAATTTTTACCGGCGAGTACAGTCAGTCCGATTACCAGTGCAAGGCTGGCCAGCCCGCTGCCGACTTTGCGCAGGCGTTGGTGGGCGGTGTGCCGTGCGTTGAGCAAGGCATTGCGGGCCGGGATGCTGGCTGTGCTGAAGCGATGGTCGAGCATGCCCAGTTGCAGCCACGCGCGGGCGTGTTCTTCGCTGGCGGCGTACCACTTGGCGAATTCGGCCTGTTCAACGTCGCTGCCGTTGCCGCAGTCCAGGCACAACTGCCAGGCAATGGCAGCGTCGAGCACGCGAGCGGACACCGGCTTGCTGTTGGCCTGACTCATGTCGGTTCGCCATACAGTGCGATGTAGCACTGGCGAATGCCTTGGGCCAGGTACTGGCGCACCCGAGGCACCGACACGCCCAGACGGTCAGCGATTTCGGCGTGGGTCAAGCCGTCGAGGCGGCTGTAAAGAAAGGCTGCGCGGGACTTGCTCGACAGCTTGCCCAGCAAGCGATCAATGGCCTTGAGGTCTTCGAGGATCAATTGTTGTTCTTCAGGCGAGGGCTGCTCGGCTTCGGGTATCAGCATTAATTCGTTGAGGTAAGCCTGTTCCAGCGCGGCGCGCCGGAAGTAGTCGAACAACAGGCCTTTGGCAATGGCGGCCAAAAAAGCGCGGGGTTCACGGGGCGGTTGCAGTTCGGTTCGGCCGAGCAGGCGCACGAAGGTGTCCTGGCTCAAGTCTTCGGCCCGTTGCGGACAGGCCACATTGCGCCTCAACCACGCCAGCAACCAGCTGCGATGGTCGCGATACAGCGCTCCAACCAGCTCACTGTGGGGATTTTGGACTGACGACAAAGGCATCACCGACTGCGCGTTTTAACTAACGATAATTATTCGCGATTGTGTCAGAGCCAAAAGCCATGCGCAATTGACGCTCATCGGATGGCGGGGAGTGGGCGGTGGTCGCCGTCGCTGCCGGGGCGCAGCGACACCGCAACCGGTTAAAAGCTGTGCATCTGCTTGCGCCGTTGCCACTGATTCAGTCGCTGTTGCAGAGCCAGGGGGCTGTCGAGGTGTTGGGCGCGGGCCCGGCTGAACAGGATCAGCGCCAGTTCGGCAGTGGCCAGCGCGTCGGCACTGGCGTTATGGCGGTCTTCAACCTGCAAGTTGAAGTGCCTGACCCAGTGGTCCAGCCCCGCGTCACGCAAGTCGGCTTGTGGGCACAGCATAGGTGCCAGTGCCGCGACGTCCATGAACGGGTGTTGCAAGCGATACCCCAGGCTGTCTTTTAAGGCCCGCCCCAGCATGTGCTGGTCAAACGGGGCATGGAACGCCAGCAGCGGGCTGTCCCCCACAAAGGCCATGAAGTCGAGCAGCGCATCGGCGGGGTCGCAGCCGGCGGCAATCGCCTCCGGCCCCAAACCATGCAGTAACACGCTGGGGCTCAGCGGGTTGTGGGTGCGCAGCAACGTGCGCTCAAACGCTTGGCCCAGATCAATGGCGCCATCCTCAATCACCATCGCGCCAATCGACAGCACTTGGTCACGGTTGAGGTTCAGGCCGCTGGTCTCCAGATCGACCACTACCCAGCGCTGGCTGCGCAATGAGGTCTCGCCCAACCCTGGCGAGGGGGGCAATTGCAGCAGACGTTCTTGCTGTTCAAGGCTCAACACCGGGGTTTTGCGCGGCAGCAACCACGAGAACAGGCTCATAGCTGATACCGCAGCGCCAAGCTGCTTTGCAGTCGTTGGGCCTGACGCAGCGCTTCGCGCAGGATGCGGCGGTCGAGCTGGTTGAGGCGGTCCGGGTCGACGCGGTTGGAGTACGGTCGATTTTCCCGCGTTTGCAACTGGTGCTGTTGCATGCGCGTTTGCTGGATGAAGTGATACGCCTCTTCGTATGCCGCGCCGTCCAGCGCTTCAATGACGCCGAGCGCCACCAGTTGGCGCAAACGCTCCAGGGTGTTGATGGCCTCCACGCCATGGGCCAGCGCCAGTAACCGGGCGCCGTCCACAAAGGGCGTCAGGCCTTGCACTTTAAGGTCAAGGGTGGCTTTGTCACTGCCTTTGCGCTCGAGTACAAACTCACGGAAACGCCCCACGGGCGGGCGATGGCGCAAGGCATTGTCGGCCATCATGCGTTGGAACAGGCGATTGTCAGCCACTTGCTCAAGTATCCCGCGGCGCAACTGCTGGCAGCCGCTTTCGTCGCCCCACACCACGCGCAGGTCGAAGTAGATGCTCGACGCTAGCAGATTTTCGGGGGTCGCTTCGCGGATGAAGGCTGCGAAGCGGCGCGCCCATTCGGCTCGGGATAAGCACAGGTCGGGGTTGCCCGCCATGATGTTGCCTTTGCACAGGGTGAAGCCACAGGCTGCCAGGTGCGTGTTGATGAGCTGGGCGATGGGCAGCAAGCGCTGACGAATCTCGGCCGCCTGCGCCGCATCGGCCGCGTCGAACAGGATGCCGTTGTCCTGATCGGTGTGCAGTGTCTGCTCGCGACGGCCCTCGCTGCCGAAGCACAACCAGGTAAAGGGCACGCCGGGATCGCCCTTCTCGGCCAGCACCAGCTCGATCACGCGGCACACGGTGTGGTCGTTGAGCAGGGTGATGATGTGGGTGATTTGAGTCGACGACGCGCCGTGGGCCAGCATGCGCTCCACTAACTGACCGATCTCGCCGCGCAGGCTGATCAGGTTGTCCAGCCGTGGGGCATGGCGAATGGTGCGCGCCAAGTGCACCAGGTCCACCCGTTGCAGGGAGAACAAGTCGCGCTCGGACACCACGCCGCACAGGCGCTGGTCTTTGACCAGGCACACGTGGGCAATGTGACGTTCGGTCATGGCGATCGCCGCATCGAACGCGCTGTGGTCGGGGGACAAGTAGAACGGCCCCGGTGTCATGTGCAGTTCGATGGCGTGTTCGAAATCCTGGGTGCCGGCGGCCACCACCTGGCGTAAATCGCGCAGGGTGAAAATCCCCAGCGGCGCCTTGCGTTCGTCCACCACCACGATGCTGCCCACTTGTTGCTCATGCATCAGCCGCACGGCTTCGCGCAGGGCTGTTGCAGGCAGGCACGTGACGGGATGGCGCATGGCCAGTTCGCCCAGCCGGGTATTGAGCGAATATTGCGTGCCGAGGGTTTCAACGGCCTTTTGCTGAACTTGTTGATTAACCTTGTCCAGCAAGCTGCTGACCCCGCGCAGGGCGAAGTCACGAAACTCTTCGGACAGGGCGAACAGTTTGATAAAGGCGGGCTTGTTTAATTGCAGACAGAAGGTGTCTTCGGCGGCACGGTGCTCAGTGCGTGTGGCCCGCTCGCCCAGCAGGGCCGCGAGGGGGAAGCACTCGCCTGCGGTGATTTCAAACGTGGTCTCGGCTTCTTGACGGCCGACATGCGTGCGCTCGCCCACCACGCGCCCTTGCTTGACGATGTAGAAATGCTCAACCGGACCATCAGCGGGTCGAATGATGCTTTCGCCAGGCCCATAGAAGCGCAATTGGCACTGCTCGACCAGAAACGCCAGGTGGGCATTTTCCATTTGGTTGAAGGGCGGGAATCGCTGCAAAAACTGCATGGTGCCGTGAATGTTCTGCAACACCGCGGTTTTTCCTGCCTGGAGAAACGCATCCGATTTACTCATTGACCGTTACCGCATGTCTGACCGTTGTTGTTATGCCGGGGTACAGCCCCCTGTCGTCTTGATGTGTCTCATGCTCGGTTGTCTTCGGCCACGTGCCCATTGGACGTAAGTCTATGGCAGGGCAGGCCGGGATAATGGCCTATTGGCATATTTGAATCACTTCACAGAAATCAGGTCTGTAAATTGTGTTGCAAGGCTTGGAAATGCCGTGTGGCGAGCGCACATTGAGGCTGAGACTGACGAAAAGCTGACAGCCCCAGTAGGATATTTGACTGTTTAGCCCCGTTTGAGAACCGTATGACCGAACACGACATATTGAGCGACGCCGAACGGGAAGCCCTGATTGAGGTGATGAAAGCGCCTGCTCGCGCTCAGCCGACACAGCGGGTATTGGTGGTCGAAGACGATCAGCTGGCCTGCGATCTGCTGTGCGAATTGTTACAGATGCATGGCATACCATCGGTCAAGGCGGGCACTTCCGAAGATGCCCTGAAGGCACTGATGGCCGATAAAACCATTGGCTTGATCCTCACCGATTTACGCCTGCCTCAAGATGACGGTTTGCACTTGATCCGTACGGTGCGCAATTCACAGTGGGCCAATCTGCCGGTGATTATCATGTCCGGCGATGCCGGTGTACGCGACACCATTGCCGCGATGCACCTTAGCGTGCTGGATTTTTTGCTCAAACCCTTCGACACCGGGCACCTGATCAAACTGATCAAGCGTGAGTTGCGCATAGATTAGCAGGCCATAAAAAACCCCGGCTCAAAGGGCCGGGGTTGTTTATCACACGCAGCTAACGCTTAGTTACAGACCATTTTTAGCCTTGAACTCGCGGCGACGACGATGCAGCACGGGCTCGGTGTAGCCGTTGGGCTGTTTTGTGCCTTCGATCACCAGTTCGACCGCCGCCTGGAAGGCGATGTTGCTGTCAAAGTCCGGGGCCAGCGGGCGGTACAGGGGGTCGTTGGCGTTTTGGCGGTCCACCACGGGTGCCATGCGCTTGAGGCTGGCCATGACCTGTGCCTCGTTCACAATGCCGTGACGCAGCCAGTTGGCGATGTGCTGGCTCGAAATTCGCAGCGTCGCGCGGTCTTCCATCAGGCCGATGTCATTGATGTCCGGCACCTTCGAACAGCCCACGCCCTGATCGATCCAGCGCACCACGTAACCCAGGATGCCTTGCGCGTTGTTGTCCAGTTCGTTCTGGATCTGCTCGGGCGTCCACTGCGGGTTCACGGCCAGCGGGATGGTCAGAATGTCGTCCACCGACGCTTTGGCGCGCTTGGCCAGTTCGGCCTGGCGGGCGAACACGTCGACCTTGTGGTAGTGCAACGCGTGCAGCGCAGCGGCCGTCGGCGACGGCACCCAGGCGGTGTTGGCGCCCGCCAGCGGGTGAGCGATTTTCTGCTCGAGCATCGCGGCCATCAGGTCCGGCATGGCCCACATGCCTTTACCGATTTGGGCACGGCCTTGCAGGCCAGTGCTCAAGCCGACATCGACGTTGTTGTTCTCGTAGGCCGAAATCCACTTCTCGGCTTTCATGTCGGCCTTGCGCACCATCGGGCCGGCTTCCATCGACGTGTGAATTTCGTCGCCGGTGCGGTCCAGGAAGCCGGTGTTGATGAACACCACGCGCTCGCTGGCAGCCTTGATGCAGGCTTTGAGGTTGACCGTAGTGCGGCGCTCCTCGTCCATGATCCCGACTTTAAGGGTATTGCGCGGCAGGTTCAGTACGTCTTCGATGCGCCCGAACAGCTCGTTGGTAAACGCCGCTTCTTCAGCCCCGTGCATTTTCGGTTTCACGATGTAAACCGAACCCGTGCGGCTGTTGCGGCGCGAGGTATTGCCATTGAGGCTGTGGATCGCCGCGAGGCTGGTAATCAGGCCGTCGAGGATGCCTTCCGGCACTTCATTGCCATCTTTGTCGAGGATCGCGTCGATGGTCATCAAGTGACCCACGTTGCGCACGAACAGCAGCGAACGGCCGTGCAGGCTCACCGAACCGCCATTGGGTGCGGTGTACTCACGGTCAGGGTTCATGGTGCGGGTGAAGGTCTGGCCGCCCTTGGACACTTGCTCGCTGAGATCGCCCTTCATCAGGCCCAGCCAGTTACGGTAGATCACCACTTTGTCGTCAGCATCGACGGCGGCCACGGAATCTTCGCAGTCCATGATGGTGGTCAGCGCGGCTTCCATCAGCACGTCTTTGACGCCAGCGGCGTCGGTCTGGCCGACAGGGCTTGAGGCGTCGATCTGGATTTCAAAGTGCAGACCGTTGTGTTTGAGCAGCACGGCGGTCGGTGCGGCGGCTTCGCCGTGGTAGCCGATCAGTTGCGCTGCGTCGCGCAGGCCGCTGCTGGTGCCGCCCTTGAGGGCCACCTGCAGGGCGCCGTTGACCACGGCATAACCCAGCGAGTCGACGTGGGAGCCGTTGGCCAGCGGCGCGGCCTCGTCGAGGAAGGCGCGGGCGAAGGCAATCACCTTGTCGCCGCGTACCTTGTTGTAGCCTTTGCCTTTTTCAGCACCATCGGCTTCGCTGATGGCATCGGTGCCGTACAGCGCGTCATACAGCGAACCCCAACGGGCGTTCGACGCGTTGAGGGCAAAGCGCGCATTCATTACGGGCACCACCAACTGCGGGCCGGCCATGCGGGCGATTTCGTCATCGACGTTTTGCGTCGTTGCCTGGAAATCCGCGGCTTCTGGCTGCAGATACCCAATGTCTTGGAGGAAGGCTTTATAAGCCACGGCGTCATGGGCCTTGCCAGCCTGAGCCTGGTGCCAGGCGTCGATCCGCGCCTGCAAATCATCGCGTTTGGCGAGCAGTGCTTTGTTCTTGGGTGCCAGGTCGTGAATAACCTTGTCGGCACCGGCCCAGAACTGGTCGGCATTCAGACCGGTACCGGGGATAGCTTCGTTGTTTACGAAGTCGAACAGGACTTTGGCGACCTGCAGGCCACCGACGTGAACGTGTTCAGTCATTGCTTGCCTCACTCATTTTTATTTAAAGCCTGGAGCGCTTCTTAAAACACCGCGTGGCTCATGCTTGCGGGGTTGTACGGGGTATTGCAGACGCTTTGGCGGACCGTGTTACGAATTATGTAGTGGTCGCCGGGGCATACTACATGATCAATTGCAGATGTGAAAATCAGACTAATCACGTCGTTCCACGACCATTTTTACGGGTTTGGTCATGTAGAAGAACAGGATGTTCTCAAGAAACACACAGGTTGTTCCAGATAATTCTAAAAACAGTACACAATTTAATGCGCTGGCGCTGTTTTCGTGCCGCTGAGTTCACTGCCCGGATGCTGAAAGAGCCGGTGCGCAGCCCACTGTAGCCGGCCACGCGGATTGCGCAGGGTTGCCTATACTCAATCGACATCTTTTCAGAGTGTTGGCGCCATGAACCATCTCGTGATTACGGTCTTTGCCCCGGACAAACCGGGTCAGGTCGAGCGCATCGCCCAGTGCATTGCCGAGCATGGCGGCAATTGGCTGGAGAGCCGTATGTCGCGCATGGCCGGACAGTTCGCCGGGATCTTGCGTGTCGGAGTCAGTGCTGAAACGTACGAAGCGCTGGTGGATGCGCTCATGGCGCTGGAAGCGGAAGGTATTCGGGTGTTGGTGGCGGAAAGCGGGATTGAGCAGGCCTGCACCTGGAAGCCCATCGCCATGGACTTGGTCGGCAACGACCGCCCGGGGATCGTGCGTGATATCACGAAGGTGCTAACCGAGCATGACGTCAGTCTGGAGCGACTGGTGACTGAGGTGCGCCCGGCGCCCATGAGCAATGAACCGTTGTTTCATGCCGAAGCCATTCTGGCGGTGCCGCTGACGCTGTCGCTGGAGGTGCTGCAACAACGTTTGGAAACCCTCGCCGATGAACTACTGGTTGAGTTGAAGTTACGCACAGAGGAATAAGGCGAAAGGTTATCCCATGAAACGCTGCACCTGCCTGTGGATAACCGTTGGAAACATCGTTGCAGGCCATAGGCTGTATGGCCTGCAACGAAGTGTACGTTTTTTGATCAGGCGCGGCGGCGCAGGTTGACCCACGCATCGATGCTGTACACCAGCAACCCCGCCCAAATGAACATGAACGCGATCAGGGTACTTTCAGACAAGTGCTCGCCGTACAGTGTGACAGCCAGAATCAGCACCAGCGTGGGTGCCAAGTACTGCATGAAACCCAGCGTGGTGTAGGGTAAATGCCGTGCCGCTGCGTTGAAACACACCAGCGGGATTAGCGTTGCCGGGCCTGCGGCCACCAGCAGCCAGGCTTCTGAGCTGGCCCAGAATTCGGCGTGCGCGCTGTTGGCTTCGGGGTGCATCAGCAGCCAGCCAATGGCAATCGGCACCAGAATCCAGGTTTCAACCACCAGGCCGGGCAATGCCTTGACCGGCGCCTGTTTGCGGATCAGTCCATAAAAGCCAAAGGTCAACGCCAGGGCCAGCGACACCCAGGGCAGGCTGCCCACTTGCCACACTTGCTGTGCCACACCGACTGCCGCCAACCCTACGGCGATCCACTGCAACCGACGCAGACGCTCGCCCAGTAACAACATGCCCAACAGCACGTTGACCAGCGGGTTGATGTAATACCCGAGGCTGGCTTCCAGCATCCGGTCATTGTTGACCGCCCACACGTAGGTCAGCCAGTTGGCTGCAATCAGCAAGCCGCTGACGGTCAGCACAGCAAGGCGCTTGGGGTTGTCGCGCAGTTCTTGCCACCACCCGGGATGCTTCCACACCAGCAACAGCAACGAGCCGAACAGAGCGGACCAGAGCACGCGGTTGACGATGATTTCTGCGGCGGGAACGCTGGCCAGCAGCTTGAAGTAGATGGGGAACAGGCCCCAGATGATGTAGGCGCTAAGGCCCAGAATGTACCCGTGGCGCGGGTTGGCGGCTTGCATGCGAAATCCTTGCGTGAACAACTGTCAGACACTGTGAGGGCAAGAGTGTAAGCAGGTTTTACCAAGGTGTCGTGTGAAAGGCAGGGGCAGACAGGATTTTGCTACCGCCGCCCGAGGCTGCGAAAACCTTCTCAGTCCGGGGCGGCGGCAACGCAGTGTCAGGGCGGTTAAAACAACTTCAGCGGTTCTTCATTCAATGCTGACAATTGCTCGCGCAAGGCCAGCACCTGATCGCCCCAATAGCGTTCGGTGCCAAACCACGGAAAGCTATGGGGGAACGCCGGATCGTCCCAGCGCCTTGCCAGCCAGGCGCTGTAATGCATCAGGCGCAGGGCGCGCAGCGGCTCGATCAACGCCAGTTCACGCGGGTTGAAATCATGGAATTCGCTGTAGCCGTCCATCAATTCGGACAACTGCCCCAGGCATTCCTGACGATCCCCGGCGAGCATCATCCACAGGTCCTGCACCGCAGGCCCCATGCGACAGTCATCCAGGTCGACAATGTGGAACACCTCGTCGCGGCACATCATGTTGCCGGGGTGGCAATCGCCGTGCATGCGGATGTTGGTGTGGGGCGTGGCGGCGTATACATCTTCGACGCGCTTGAGCAGATCACGTGCCACGGACTCGTAGGCCGGGAGCAAACTGCGGGGTATGAAGTTGCCTTCAAGCAAGGTTGTCAGGGAGTCATGGCCAAAGTTCTTCACACCCAGGGCTTCGCGGTGTTCGAACGGTTTGGTTGCCCCGACCGCGTGCAGGCGACCGAGCAATTGCCCGAGGCGATAGAGTTGATCGAGGTTGCCCGGCTCTGGCGCACGGCCGCCGCGGCGGGGGAACAGGGTGAAGCGGAAACCGGCGTGTTCGAACAGGCTTTCGCCGTTGTGAATCAACGGTGCGACCACTGGCACGTCACAGTCGGCCAGTTCAAAAGTGAAACGGTGTTCTTCGAGAATGGCTTCGTTGGTCCAGCGCTGTGGGCGGTAGAACTTGGCGATCAGCGGTTCCGAGCCTTCAATGCCAACTTGGTACACGCGGTTTTCATAACTGTTGAGCGCGAGCACGCGGGCGTCGCTGAGAAAACCGATGCTTTCAACGGCATCGAGCACCAGATCGGGGGTAAGTGTTGCAAACGGATGAGACATGCTGACTCCTGCGCGCAGCAGGCTGCCGCGTCCGGCCCCGCATGTTAGCGCAGACAGCTGAACAGGGGGCGATAGATATCCATTGCCCCCCGGGTGTTTTCCTCACGCGCCGACAATGCCACCGTCTTCGCGGCTGATGGCCATTACCGAGGAGCGCGGCGTGCCGTTGGGCAGGTGCTCGGGGAAGGTAGAGCCGCCATTTTCGCCCGGATGCTGAATGCCCACGAACAGGGTTTTCTGATCCGGGGCAAAGCTGATCCCCGTCACTTCGCAGCCAACCGGGCCGACCATGAAACGGCGAATTTCACCCGTGTTCGGGTCGGCGCACAGCATCTGGTTGTTGCCCATGCCGGCAAAGTCGCCGGTATTGCTGACGTCGCCGTCGGTCAGGATCCAGAGCCTTCCCGCGTCGTCAAAGCCCATGCCGTCCGGGCTATTGAACATGTTTTGCGGGGTGATGTTGGCCGACCCGCCCTTGGGCTGCTTAGGGTGCACGGCCGGGTTGCCTGCGACAACGAACAAATCCCAGTCAAAATGGGCAGCGCCATGGTCATTGCCCTGTTCGCTCCAGCGCAGGATTTGCCCGTACACATTCTTCTCGCGCGGGTTGGGGCCGCCGACGGGCTGACCGTCTTCTCCGCGTTTAACGTTGTTGGTCAGGGTGCAATACACCTGGCCGTCCTTGGGGCTGACGACGATCCACTCCGGCCGATCCATGCGCGTGGCGCCGACCGCGCTGGCGGCCAGGCGGGCATGGATGAGCACTTCAGCCTGATTGGCGAAGCCGCTGCCCGCGTTGATACCGTTTTTGCCGTGGCTCAGTTCGATCCATTGGCCTTTGCCCTTGGGCCGGTCGGGATGGCTGTCGCCATTGTCAAACCGTGCGACATACAACGTGCCGTGGTCCAGCAAGTCGCGATTGGCCTTGGGGTTTTGGTGGTCAATCTTGTCGCGGCTGATGAATTTGTAAATGAACTCCCCGCGCTCATCGTCGCCCATGTACACCACGGCATGGCCGTCGCGGGTTTCAGCCAGCGCGGCGTTCTCGTGTTTGAAACGGCCCAGTGCCGTGCGCTTGACCGGCGTTGAGTGCGGGTCGAACGGGTCGATTTCCACCACCCAGCCGTGACGGTTCAGTTCGTTGGGGTTGTACGCCAGGTCGAAGCGCGGGTCGTGCAGGTGCCAATTGATGTCTTTACTGGCTGCGACCACGCCGTAGCGCTTTTGCGCAGCGTTAAAGGTTTGATTCGGATCGGTGCTGCCAAAGCAGTCAGTGAAGTTTTCTTCGCACGTCAAATACGTGCCCCACGGGGTTTTACCGTTGGCGCAGTTCTGAAACGTGCCCAACGCCCGGGTACCGGTGCTGTCGGCCTGGGTGCGGAGCAACGCATGACCGGCGGCGGGACCGCTCAGGCGAATGGGCGTATTGCCGTGAATGCGCCGGTTGAATGGCGAACCTTGAACAAATTGCCAGCGGTCGCCCGTGCGCTGAATTTCAATCACCGACACGCCTTCACTGGCCTGCGCTTTGTGCGCATCTTCGGCCGAGGTCGGCTGTCCGCCGTGGGGGTAGAGGTAGCGATAGTTGGTGTATTCGTTGTTGATGGCCATCAGTGCGCGGTTGGGGTCGTCGGGGAATGCAAACAGGCTCATGCCGTCATTGTTATCGCCCAATTGCACTTCCTGCTGCGCCGCCGTGCCGGTGCCGTCGGGCTTGAAGGCCGGGCCACCCGCTTGCAACGGTTGGCCCCAACTGATCAGTACCGAGGCGCGATAGCCGGGCGGCAAGGTGATGGCGTCGGTGGTAGCTGCGTCGATACTGTTGAAACCCAGTAACGGGCTGGACGCTGCGCGAACCCCGTCTGCCAGCACGCTGCGGCTCAGCAGGCTACCGCCCAGAAACATTGCCGCGCCACACAAGGCGCCCGCACTTATGAAACCCCGACGGCTGAGGCCGATGATCTGTTCAAGGTCGGTGGTTTGGTCTTCTTGTAATAGGTTCATGGCAGGCTGCCCTCGCAACGGTTTTGGCAGCCACCTTAATCAGAGGGTGTGACAGTGATGTTTCAAATGACTGCGATCGGTGCGCTAAAGCGGCGTCCCCAACAGCACCAGCGTCGGCGCGAACTGCACCAGTGCTTCACTGCCCACAACCAATCCGAGTGTTTCGAGGTGTTGCGCTTCGCTCAGCGCACACAGTGTCTGGCCATTGGGCAAGCTGATGCGCACTTCGCTTGGCCCGTCGTTGGCGTGGAAAATCTGTTCGATCCTGCCGTGTAACCGGTTATGGCCCGCAACCGCTGCGTCGGGCTTTATCAGCTGCAACCAACCTGCCTTGATCAAGGCCACCACCTGCGTACCGGGTTCAAGTTCCAAACGCTGCGTGCTGTCGCGAGTGATGTCGGCCTGCAGGCTCAGTCCGCCGCCGAGTTGCAGATCAATCTGGTCGTAATGGCCGTGTCCGCGAATCGTTTTCACGGTGCCGTGCAACTGGTTGCGGGCGCTGGTTCGCAACATCAGGCGGCCTAGCAGCTCGAGGTCTTGCGCTTCTTCCGCGGCTTCGAGTACTTGGCTTTGCAACACTTGCAGGCGTTGATAAAGACGCAGCACACGCTCGCCCGCCACCGACAACCGGGCGCCGCCACCGCCCTTGCCACCCACGCTGCGCTCTACCAATGGGGTTTGCGCCAGATTGTTGAGTTCGTCAATGGCGTCCCATGCAGCCTTGTAACTCATGCCGGCGCTTTTGGCGGCTCGGGTGATCGAACCCTGCTCGGCAATGTGCTGCAACAGCGCTATGCGCTGGGGGCGGCGAACGATGTGCTGCGTAAGCAATGTCGGCAAATGCATGACGATTGATTCAATTGGCAGGTGGGCTTGGCAAAGTGCCCACTTGCCGGGGCGTCGTCAAGTCGGCCCGTCCGGCTTTGGCGTGCGTGCCAGGCAGTACACATCCACCCGTTTCGCCCCGGCCTTGAGCAACATAACGGCGAGGCTTTGGGCCGTGGCGCCGGTGGTCACCACGTCATCCACCAGGGCCACGTGCAACCCGCGTACTTGGGCGTCAGGCGCCAGCGCGAAGGCGTTGAGCAGGTTGCGTTTACGGGTTTTAGCGTTAAGCCCTTGCTGTGCCGGGGTGTCCAGGGTGCGCAGCAACCAGTGCGCCTGGCAGGGAATATCAAGGCGTTCATTGAGCCACTTGCCCAGCATGCCGGACTGGTTGTAACCGCGTTGCCGCTGCCGGGCCGTGGACAGGGGAACGGGCAGCAGGATGTCAGGGCGCGGGCGTGAATGTTGGTAAGCATCCAGCAGTGATTTGCCGAGAAGTTCTGCCAACAGGCGGCCAAACGGCCAGCGACTGTTGTGCTTGAAACGCAGGATCAGGCTGTCCACCGGGAAGTCGTAGGTCCACGGGGCATGTACGTATTCAAAAGGTGGCGGGTGTTTAAGGCAATTCCCACAGGTCAGGCCAGGCATAGACAGCGGCAGGGCGCATCGCTGGCACGGGGTTTTCAGCCACGGCAGTTCGTGTTTGCAGGGCCCGCACACGGCTTCACCGGCAGTGGAGCGCTCATCGCACAGCAAACAGGTTTGTACATTAAATGACCAGATGTAAACCTCCATATTTATCTTGGTTGACAGCGTATGTCACATCCTTAAACATACCGGCCATCCGTGCCGTGCCTGAAGAACGTGCTTCAGGCCTAAACCAAAGCATAAACAAGAGAGACGCCGATGAGCGCCAGCACCTTTAACACCATGCGTCATGATTGGTCTTTAGCCGAAGTGCGGGCGTTGTTTACCCAGCCGTTCAATGACCTGATGTTTACGGCGCAAGGTGTTCACCGCGCGCATTTCGACGCTAACCGGGTACAGGTGTCGACGCTGCTTTCGATCAAAACCGGCGCCTGCCCGGAAGATTGCAAATATTGTCCGCAGTCGGGCCACTACAACACCGGGCTGGCGAAAGAGAAATTGATGCAGGTTCAGGCCGTGCTGGAGGAGGCGGCAAAAGCCAAGGCCATTGGCGCCACGCGTTTTTGCATGGGCGCCGCCTGGAAGCACCCGTCGGCCAAAGACATGCCCTATGTGTTGAAAATGGTTGAAGGCGTGAAGGCGCTGGGCCTGGAAACCTGCATGACGCTGGGCAAGCTCGATCAGGAGCAAACCGCAGCTCTGGCCCACGCCGGGCTCGACTATTACAACCACAACCTCGATACCTCGCCGGAGTTCTACACCAGCATCATCACCACCCGCACTTACAGTGAGCGCTTGCAAACCCTGAGTTATGTGCGCGATGCGGGCATGAAAATTTGCTCGGGCGGCATTCTGGGCATGGGGGAGTCGCTCGATGACCGGGCCAATTTGCTGATTCAACTGGCCAACTTGCCGGAGCACCCGGAATCGGTGCCGATCAACATGTTGGTAAAAGTGGCAGGGACACCGATGGAAAATGCTGACGATGTTGACCCGTTCGACTTCATCCGCATGTTGGCCGTGGCGCGCATCATGATGCCCAAGAGCCATGTACGGTTGTCCGCCGGGCGCGAGGCCATGAACGAACAAATGCAGGCACTGGCATTTTTGGCCGGGGCCAACTCGATTTTTTACGGCGACAAACTGCTCACCACGTCCAACCCGCAAGCGGACAAGGACATGCAGTTGTTCAGTCGCCTGGGCATCCTCCCCGAGGCCCGTGAAGATCATGCTGACGAAGTGCATCAGGCGGCTATCGAGCACGCCCTGATGGATCAGAAATCCAGCGAGCAGTTCTACAACGCTGCGGTTTAACGCCATCCACCGCAACGGTCGGCGCTGGCGCAGGCTGAGATCGGGTCTGTGACGGTACGGCGTTGGCCGCCGCTCAGCTTTTCGCAGCCTGCAACAGTGGATACAAGGGGGCGTGCTCAGCATGTCTTTTGATTTATCTGACCGTCTGGCTGCGCGCCGGGCGAAAAACCTCTATCGCCATCGCCCTTTGCTTGAAAGCCCCCAAGGCCCACGCGTGGTGGTAGACGGGCAGCCGTTACTGGCCTTTTGCAACAACGACTACCTGGGGCTTGCCAATCACCCGCAGGTTATCGAAGCCTGGCAACAAGGCGCTTCGCGTTGGGGGGTCGGCGGCGGGGCATCGCATTTGGTGATCGGTCATAGCCGTGCGCACCACGCACTCGAAGAAGCGCTGGCCGAGTTCACCGGTCGTCCGCGTGCGTTGCTGTTCAGTAATGGCTACATGGCCAACATGGGGGCCGTCACAGCGCTGGTCGGGCAGGGCGATACCGTGCTGGAAGACCGCCTCAACCATGCGTCATTGCTGGATGCGGGGCTGTTGAGCGGGGCGCGCTTTAACCGTTACCTGCACAACGATGCCGCCAGTTTGGGCAAGCGCCTGGAGAAAGCTGTCGGCGATACATTGGTGGTCACGGACGGCGTGTTCAGCATGGACGGCAATCTGGCCGACCTGCCCGCGCTGGCCCGCGAAGCCAAGGCCAAAGGTGCCTGGCTGATGGTCGATGATGCCCATGGCTTCGGGCCGCTGGGGGCAACCGGCGGCGGGATTGTCGAGCATTTCGGCTTGGGGCTGGACGATGTTCCCGTGCTGATCGGAACCCTTGGCAAAGCCTTCGGCACCAGCGGTGCATTTGTGGCGGGCAGTGAGGCGTTGATCGAAAGCCTGATTCAGTTCGCCCGTCCTTACATCTACACCACCAGTCAGCCGCCTGCCCTGGCGTGCGCGACGTTAAAGAGCCTCGAACTGCTGCGCAGTGAACACTGGCGACGTGAGCACGTGAACCTGTTGATTCGTCAGTTCCGTCAAGGGGCCGAGCAGATTGGCCTACAACTGATGGACAGCATTACGCCAATTCAACCCATCCTTATCGGTGACAGCGCGAAGGCCGTGCAGGTATCGCAGCAATTGCGTGCGCGCGGCTTGCTGGTGACCGCCATTCGCCCGCCGACCGTGCCCGTTGGCGGTGCGCGTTTGCGCGTCACCCTGTCGGCCGCGCACACAGAAGCCCACGTGCAGCTACTGTTAGACGCATTAAACGACTGCTGCCCAACCGTGGAGCCGGACCATGCGTGACCGCTTGATTTTGTTGCCGGGCTGGGGGCTGGGTGTGTCGCCGCTGGAGCCTTTGGCGGCCGCCTTGCAAGGGCTGAACGAGCACCTGCGGGTCGAGATTGAACCCTTGCCTGTGCTTGCGTCCGCGCAATTGGACGACTGGCTCGATGAACTCGATGCTGCTGTGCCTCAAGACGTCTGGCTGGGGGGGTGGTCGTTGGGCGGTATGCTCGCCAGTGAGTTGGCTGCGCGCAGAGCAGAACGTTGTTGCGGGTTGGTGACGCTGGCCAGTAATCCGCGTTTTGTCAGCACCGAAGAATGGCCAGGCGCCATGCCACCGGCCACGTTTGACGCGTTTATCAACGGATTTCGTGAAGCGCCGAACACAACGTTGAAGCGTTTCTCTTTGTTGTGCAGTGACGGCAAAGCCATGGCCAGCCTGCTGCTCAACGGAGCACCGAACGCGCAGCCGGACACCTTGCTGGCGGGGCTCGAGTTGCTCGCTACGCTGGACACGCGCCAGGCGCTTAAAGCGTTTAACGGGCCGCAGTTTCACGTTTTCGCCGGGCAAGACGGGCTGGTGCCCGCGCAAGCGGCCAGCGATTTGCTGGCGTTATTGCCCGATGTCCAAGTGGGTCTGATGGAACAGGCCTGTCACGCGTTTCTTCTGCAAGCACCCCACGAACTGGCGGCGGCGATTCAGAGTTTTTTAAACGAGTTGGGTGATGACTGATCTGAGTGTGGGCAACCTGCCGGACAAACGTCTGGTTGCGGTTTCGTTTTCGCGTGCAGCAGCCTCTTATGACAGCGTGGCTGACCTTCAGCGTGCGGTCGGTCATGAATTGGTCGGGCGATTACCCCCTCATTTGAACCCTCGGCGCTGGCTGGATGTGGGCAGTGGCACCGGCTATTTCAGTCGCGTGCTGGGTCAGCAGTTTGCGGGCAGTGAAGGTGTGGCACTGGATATCGCGCAGGGCATGTTGACGTATGCGCGGCCGTTGGGTGGGGCGCAGCACTTCATTGCCGGGGACGCTGAATGTTTGCCGTTGCAAGGCAACAGTTGCGACGTGATTTTTTCCAGTCTGGCGTTGCAGTGGTGCGAGCATTTTGACGTTGTGCTCAAGGAGGCGCAGCGCGTGCTCAGACCGGGCGGGGTGTTTGCCTTTGCCAGCTTGTGTGTCGGTACGTTGAGCGAATTGCGGGACAGCTGGAAGGCGGTTGACGGGCAAGTCCACGTGAACCGTTTTCGAGCGTTCAACCAATACCAGTGCCTCTGCGCCGAGAGTGGTTTTCAGGTGCACAGCTTGCAGACTCAGCCCCATGTGCTGCACTACCCTCAGGTGCGTAATCTGACCCATGAACTCAAAGCCCTGGGCGCCCATAACCTCAATCCGGGTCGGCCTGAAGGCTTGACCGGCAGGGCGCGGCTTCAGGCACTGATGGCGGCTTACGAACAATTCCGTCAGCCCCAAGGGCTTCCGGCGACGTATCAGGTGGTCTACGGCATTTTGGAGAAAGCGCGATGAGTCCTGCTTATTTCATAACCGGTACGGACACCGATGTGGGCAAAACCACGGTCGCGGCAGGCCTGTTACAGGCAGCGCGCGCGGCGGGTTTAAGCACAGCAGCGGGTAAGCCGGTGGCCTCCGGGTGCGAGGCTACGCCTGAGGGGCTGCGCAACGCAGACGCGCTGGCGCTGATGGCGCAATGCACCGTTGCATTGAGCTATGAGGAGATCAACCCGGTCGCGTTTGAACCCGCCATCGCGCCGCACATCGCGGCCCGCGAGGCGGGCGTGGCGTTGACGGTGCAGGCCTTATTGAAACCGATGCAGCGCATCCTCAATCAGCAAGCCGATTTCACCCTGATAGAAGGCGCGGGCGGTTGGCGCGTGCCGTTGTCGGCGCAGGACAGTTTGTCGGATGTGGCTCGGGGGCTGGGGTTGCCGGTGATTCTGGTGGTGGGTGTGAGGCTGGGGTGCATCAGCCATGCCTTGCTCACGGCCGAAGCCATTGCTCAGGATGGCCTGCAACTGGCTGGCTGGGTGGCCAATATCATTGACCCGAAAACCTCACGTCTTGAAGAGAACCTCGCCACCTTGGCCGAGCGTTTGCCTGCACCCTGCCTGGGACGCGTGCCGAAGCTCAAGTCACCTACCGCCGAGGCAGTCGCGCAATACCTGCAGCTGGACCTGCTCGACTGAGCCTGACCCTATTGCTGTGGCCTATCGACTGGCCAGTAGCCATGAGCTTTTTTGACGGGCCTTTTGCCATCGGGTCTGCTTGAATAAAGGTCGATTACCTCCTCAAAGGATCATGCCGCCATGGAAATCTCAGGAAGCACTGCGTTTTACGCGGGTCTGAGCACCGTTCAGGCCGGGCAGAACCGGGTTGATCAAGCCGCCGGGCAGATTGCCAATGCCACGGTTGATCGCTCGCTGGGTAGCCAATCCTCCGATACTCAGGTCAACCGCATGCGCGCCGTTGATCGTAGCCAGCTTTCTGATATTGCCAGTGATGTGGCTGATTTAAGCGTAGGCAAAGCACAAGTCGAACTCGGCGCCAAAGTGGTACGCACGGCTGACGAAATGGTTGGCACGTTGATCGATACCTACGCCTGATTTTGCGGGTGCTGATATAGGCGCAGCTTCGGGCTGTGTCGACGTCTGCCCCGGATCATCCTCAAGGCTGCTCTAAGCAGCCAGACGCCACCCCGGCATTGTTGCGCTCATCTGTTTTATGGCTTTTTTCAAAGGCAGGTTGCTGTGTGTCCGTCGGGACGAACGGCGTATTGCGCCTGCTTGACAATAAATGGGCGTAAACGTATGTTTCAAACACCTGTTTGACCGCAATAACAAATTCTACGCGGTTGTTCATTCCCGGATTCATCAGCAGAGGTTTATCGCTATGCCTGATTACAAGGCCCCCTTGCGTGATATTCGCTTCGTACGTGACGAACTGCTCGGTTACGAAGCGCACTATCAGAGCCTGCCGGCTTGCCAGGACGCTACGCCTGACATGGTTGACGCCATTCTTGAAGAAGGCGCCAAGTTTTGTGAGCAGGTGCTGGCACCTCTGAACCGTGTGGGTGACACCGAAGGCTGCACCTGGAGCGAGTCCGGCGTTAAAACCCCGACTGGCTTCAAAGAAGCCTACAAACAATTTGTGGAAGGCGGCTGGCCAAGCCTGGCCCATGACGTCGCGCACGGTGGCCAGGGTCTGCCTGAGTCGCTGGGTCTGGCGGTCAGTGAAATGGTCGGTGAAGCCAACTGGTCGTGGGGCATGTACCCCGGCCTGTCTCACGGTGCGATGAACACCATCTCTGAGCACGGCACTCCCGAGCAGCAAGAGACGTACCTGAGCAAGCTGGTGACCGGCGAATGGACCGGCACCATGTGCCTGACCGAACCGCACTGCGGCACCGATCTGGGCATGTTGCGCACCAAGGCCGAGCCTCAGGCTGATGGTTCCTACAAAGTTTCCGGCACCAAGATTTTCATCTCGGCCGGTGAACATGACATGGCCGACAACATCGTCCACATCGTACTGGCGCGTCTGCCGGACGCACCGTCTGGCACGAAGGGCATTTCGCTGTTTATCGTGCCCAAGTTTGTGCCCAATGCCGATGGCACCATTGGTGAGCGCAACGCAGTGAGCTGTGGCTCCCTTGAGCACAAAATGGGCATCCACGGTAACGCCACGTGCGTGATGAACTTTGACGGCGCCACCGGCTTCCTGATCGGTCCGCCGAACAAAGGCCTGAACTGCATGTTCACCTTCATGAACACCGCTCGCCTGGGGACTGCGCTGCAAGGCCTTGCCCACGCCGAAATCGGTTTCCAGGGCGGCTTGAAATACGCCCGTGATCGCCTGCAAATGCGTTCGCTGACCGGTCCTAAATTCCCGGAAAAAGCCGCTGACCCGATCATCGTCCACCCGGACGTACGTCGCATGCTGTTGACCATGAAGGCATTCGCCGAAGGCAACCGCGCGATGGTCTACTTCACTGCCAAACAAGTCGACATCGTGAAATACGGCGTTGATGAAGAAGAGAAGAAGAAGGCCGACGCCCTGCTGGCGTTCATGACGCCGATTGCAAAAGCGTTCATGACCGAAGTGGGTTTTGAAGCCGCCAACCACGGCGTTCAAATTTACGGCGGCCACGGTTTCATCTCTGAATGGGGCATGGAGCAAAACGTTCGCGACAGCCGTATTTCGATGCTGTACGAAGGCACCACCGGCATTCAGGCACTCGACCTGCTGGGCCGCAAAGTGCTGATGACTCAAGGCGAAGCCCTCAAAGGCTTCACCAAGATCGTGCACAAGTTCTGCCAGAACAACGAAGGTAACGAAGGCGTTCAGGAGTTCATCGCACCTTTGGCTGCGCTGAACAAAGAATGGGGTGAACTGACCATGAAGGTCGGCATGGCAGCCATGAAGGACCGTGAAGAAGTGGGCGCGGCTTCGGTCGACTACCTGATGTATTCGGGTTATGCCTGCCTGGCGTACTTCTGGGCTGACATGGCGCGTCTGGCTGCTGAGAAACTGGCTGCCGGCACGTCGGAAGAGGCGTTCTACAAAGCTAAATTGCAGACTGCCCGTTTCTACTTCCAGCGCATCCTGCCACGCACTCGCACTCATGTTGCGGCCATGCTGTCGGGCGCTGCCAACCTGATGGACATGAAAGAAGAAGACTTCGACCTGGGCTACTAAGCCCCGCCGGGTCGCAGTCTGAAAGCCGCTTCTCCTTCGGGGGAAGCGGCTTTTTTCGTTGTGGGCCGAGCCTGCACCACGCTCGGCAATGACGAGGAGATGCCGGACGCGTCCTGCAACATTTAAACCCGACAAATCCCCTAAGGCTTTTACGTTGACGGCCGTTAAAACCTATGGCCGAGGCGAACGGGACGTCACCAGGTGTGCTTAACTGCGGTAAAAGCAGGCACAATGCCACTACTTGGTTGTTCAGGTCGGAGCTTTACTTTTGTCGCGTCCTTCTGCTGCACGTTTCAGTCATTTTTTACCGTCTCTTCTGCTGCTCACAGCGGGCCTTGCGGCTGCGTATGTCAAACACCTCAATGTGTTTTTCACCTCACTGTTTAACGTGCTCCCCACCCTTGTGTTGTTATTGGGCGGTGCTTACTGCGCGGTCTACCGGCGTCAGCGCGAACTGTTTTTAATGCTGACGGTGTACATCGCCTATTTCCTGCTTGATACCCAGACCGATTACTACCGTGACAACGGGCATGTGCGCACAGATGCCGCCGTGGTGTTCCATTTGTGCTCACTGTTATTGCCGCTGTTGTACAGCCTGTACGCGGCCTGGGAAGAGCGCACCCACCTGTTTCAAGACTTGGTGGCGCGATTTGCGGTGTTGTTGGCCGTGGGCAGTGTCGCCCTGGGGCTGGAGCAAAGTTACCCACAGGTCCTGCTGAACTGGCTGGCCGAAATTCGCTGGCCCGCGCTGCATGGCAGCTGGATGAGCCTGATCCAGTTGTCTTACCCGGTGTTTTTTATCGGTTTTGTGTTGCTGGGCTGGCAGTACTGGCGCAATCCCCGACCGTTGCATGCTGCGCAATTGGTGGGGTTGCTAGGGTTGTTCTGGATGTTGCCGCAAACCTTCATCTTGCCGTTCACGCTCAACATCATGTGCAGTCAGGTGATGTTGATGATTGCGGCCGCGGTGGCGCATGAGGCGTATCAAATGGCGTTCCGTGACGAATTGACCGGCTTGCCGGGGCGTCGGGCTCTGAACGAACGCTTGCAACGGCTGGGGCGTAATTACGTACTGGCCATGAGCGACGTCGATCATTTTAAGAAATTCAACGACACCCACGGTCACGATGTCGGCGATCAGGTCTTGCGTCTGGTCGCCAGCAAGCTGTCCAAGGTCGGCGGCGGGGGGCGTGCCTATCGCTACGGCGGTGAAGAGTTCGCGCTGGTTTTCGCAGGCAAAACGCTGGACGAGTGCATGCCGCATCTCGATGAGTTGCGTGAGTCCATCGCCAGCTACAACATTCAATTACGTAATCAGGAAAGCCGCCCGCAAGATGACCAACAAGGCCGCCAGCGCCGTGCAGGCACGCGGGCCAGCAGTGTGTCGGTCACCGTGAGTATCGGCGTCGCCGAGCGCATGCCAGAGCAGCGTACGGCGGAAGAGGTGCTCAAAGCGGCGGACAAGGCGCTCTACAGTGCGAAAAGTGCTGGCCGCAACTGCGTCATTGCCTACGGCCAAACCCGCCGGGGTGCGGTCAGGACCAGCGAAGTCCCGGCTTGATGTGACTATTTTTATGCATATAGTCACTAGGCGACCCTATGTATCGCTCTCGTTGTTAAGTTAGACTGGGCCACTTCTGTACGTGGCCCGTCCGGGCTTTCACCGTTAGCGATTACGAGGTTTGCCATGGCTGATTACAAAGCGCCCCTGCGCGATATGCGCTTCGTCCTCAATGAAGTGTTCGATGTCGCCTCCCTGTGGGCAAAACTGCCGGCACTGGCAGAGACCGTAGACGCAGAAACGGTTGAAGCCATTCTTGAAGAAGCAGGCAAGGTGACAGCCAAAAGCATTGCGCCCTTGAGCCGTGGCGGTGATGAAGAGGGTTGTCATTGGAACGACACTGTCGTAACCACGCCAGCTGGCTTTGTCGACGCGTATAAAACCTACGCCGAGGGCGGTTGGGTAGGCGTCGGCGGGGATCCCGAGTTCGGCGGCATGGGCATGCCCAAGGCGGTGTCGGCTCAAGTCGAAGAGATGATTAACTCCTCCAGCCTCGCATTTGGCCTGTACCCGATGCTGACGGCCGGTGCGTGCGTGTCGATTAATGCCCATGCCAGCGACGAGCTGAAAGCCACTTACCTACCGAATATGTACGCTGGCGTATGGGCCGGCTCCATGTGCCTGACCGAGCCCCATGCCGGTACTGACCTGGGGATTATCCGGACTAAAGCTGAGCCACAGGCTGACGGCGCTTACACCATCAGCGGGACTAAAATTTTCATCACCGGCGGCGAACACGACCTGACCGAAAACATCATCCATTTGGTACTGGCCAAGCTGCCGGATGCACCGGCGGGGCCCAAAGGCATTTCGCTGTTTCTGGTGCCGAAATTCATGGTTAATGCCGATGGCAGCCTGGGTCAGCGCAATACGGTCACCTGCGGCTCTATCGAACACAAAATGGGCATTCAGGCCTCGGCCACGTGCGTGATGAACTTCGATGAGGCTGTCGGCTACCTGGTGGGCGAGCCCAACCGTGGCCTGGCGGCCATGTTCACCATGATGAATTACGAGCGTCTGGGGGTCGGTATTCAGGGGCTGGCGTCGGGCGAACGCTCGTACCAGAACGCTGTGGAATACGCACGCGACCGCCTGCAAGGTCGCGCTGCCACTGGCGCTCAAGCCAAAGACAAAGCCGCAGACCCGATCATCGTCCACGCCGACGTGCGTCGCATGCTGCTGACCATGAAAGCGTCGAACGAAGGTGGTCGTGCCTTTTCCACCTACGTGGCCAATCAGCTGGACATTGCCAAGTTCAGCGATGACCCGGGCGCCCGTGAACGGGCCGATGCCCTGGTGGCATTGCTGACGCCGGTGGCCAAAGCGTTCATCACTGATCTGGGGCTCGAAACCACGGTCCACGGCCAGCAAGTGTTTGGCGGTCACGGTTACATCCGTGAATGGGGTCAGGAGCAATTGGTGCGTGATGTACGCATCACTCAAATCTACGAAGGCACCAACGGCATCCAGGCGCTGGACTTGATGGGTCGCAAGATCGTGGGTAACAACGGCGCCTATTACCGCTTGTACGCGGATGAAATTCGTCAGTTCATCGCTTCGGCCTGTGGCGATCTGAATGCGTTCACGGCGCCTTTGGCGTCAGCTTTGGACACACTTGATGCGTTGACTGCCTGGGTTCTTGAACGTGCGAAATCCAATCCGAACGAGATTGGCGCGGCTTCGGTCGAGTACCTGCAAGTTTTTGGTTACACAACGTATGCCTACATGTGGGCGCTGATGGCCAAAGCAGCACAGGGCAAGGAATCCGAAGACGCCTTCTACATCAGCAAGATGGGCACTGCGCGCTTCTATTTCGAGCGTTTGCTGCCACGTATTCATTCGCTGAGCGCGTCGGTCAAGGCCGGTAGCGAGTCGCTGTACGTGCTGGATGAAGCACATTTTTAAGCTGTTTAGGTGTATGTAAGCATTTGCTTACATAACGCGCTGCCAATCGTCCATATCGCTAAATTGGATCCAGCGGTAATCTACTTCACATGGACGTCGAGCAGGAAGCTCAAAGCAACAACAGGGACACGTAGGATTCTGCCAGGATGGCGGAGTGAAAAGGATGTCAGGGAAACAGTCTGCAAAACCCCGCTTCGGCGGGGTTTTCTTTTTTGTGGCGCAGAAAGGTGTTTACACCGCGTAGGAGCAAGCGCTCTAGCGGATCTAAACACGTCAGAGCGGCGTTTCTTCCTGCTGGATCACATCCTCAAGCAGCGTGCGCAGCAACCCCAATGTGGCTTGCTGACGTTGCACATCGCGACACACCAACCCCACTTTCAAAGGCACCCGCGGTTCGCTGAGCGGTTTCCACAATAGCGCCTTGTCATCGTGCTCATGACGCGAGCGTCCCGGCAGAACCGTGGCCAATTTGGTGTGCGGCAAACTGTCGAGAATGCCGGCCATGTTGTTGAGCTCCGCCTGTACCTGAGGGCGGCGGCCCAGATTGGCCAATTGGCTCTGCCAGATTTGGCGCACCTGAAACTCTTCTCCTAACAGCAGCATTGGTAACTCTGCCGCTTGAGTCAGTGAGACTTTCTTGAATTCACGCAGCGGGTGATCTGCCGGGATGACAAGTTGCAGCTCATCTTCGTACAACAGCATGCCGTGCAACCCCGGCTGACGCGGCGGCAGGTAGCTGATGCCGATGTCGAGCGAGCCGTTGAGCAGGCGACGCTCGATCTCCAGCCCTGTCAATTCGTAAATCTGCACCACCAAGTGCGGTTGCGCCTGGCGCACGCGCTCCAACATCTGCGGCACCAGACTGGTGTGTACCGTTTGCAGTACACCAATCGCAATCGTGCGCAGGGCCTGGCCCTGAAAGTTGCGCAAGGCTTCTTTGGCCCGCTGTAACCCGTCGAGCAGTGGCAGCGCGTGGTTATACAGGGTGTGCGCCGCCAGCGTGGGCAACAGGCGTTTGCTGCTGCGTTCGAACAGGCTTACATCAAGGTTGTGTTCGAGTTGGCGGATCTGTTGCGAGAGGGCCGGCTGCGAGATGGAAAGACGTTCGGCAGCACGCCCCACATGGCCTTCTTCATACACCGCAACGAAATAACGCAGTTGCTTGAAATCCATAAGTATTACTTATCGAAAATGCTTAAAAAACGAAATGGCCCTAAAGCCGCCAGGCGCCTAGTCTACGCCCATTCCAAAGGGCTCGTAGCGTCACAGAGCCAGAGAAAGTGCAAGGGTGTAGCGTTACTTTGCATAGGCAAGGCAGAAAACCCCGCAGAGGGATTTACCCTGACTAAACCCAGCACCCGGTTGCAAATCGAAACGGCTTATGGTCACAAGGTCAGCGTGCATGAACCTGTTTAACCTGCGTCGCCAATCCCCCAGCCTTGATGAGCTGGCGATTGAGCCTCAGTCTTTGCCTATGAATCACGGTGTCTCCCGCGAATGTTTAATGCCCAGCGTAGAGCGGCCAGCGCAAGTTTTTGTGCGTGGCCAGGGGTCATGGATGTGGGACAGCGACAGTCGGGCTTACCTGGATTTTACCCAGGGCGGGGCTGCCAACAGTCTGGGCCACAGCCCGGCCGCGTTGACCCGGGCGATCGTAGAACAGGCGCAGTCATTGATGAACCCCGGTTCCGGGTTCTTCAATCGCGGCATGCTGAACCTGGCTGAGCGCTTGTGCCACAGCACCGGCAGCGATCAGGTGCATTTTCTGAACACCGGGGCCGAGGCCAATGAAGGCGCGATCAAGCTGGCGCGTAAATGGGGCCAGCTGCATCGTGGCGGCGCTTACCGGATTATTACGGCGACCGGCAGTTGTCACGGCCGTAGCTTTGGCGCGATGTCAGCGTCGGGCAGTGGCACGTTTGATAACCGCTTCGAGCCGCAACTGCCGGGGTTCATCAATGTGCCGTTCAATGATTTACCCGCGTTGCACGCCGCAGTCGATGCTCAAACCGTGGCCATCATGCTGGAACCGGTGCAGAGCGAAGCGGGGGTGATCCCGGCAACCGAGCATTACCTCAAAGGCGTGGAACGGCTGTGTCGGGAGTTGGGTATTTTGCTGATTCTCGATGAAGTCCAAACCGGCATTGGGCGCTGCGGCACCCTGCTGGCGGAACAGAATTACGGCATTCGTGCAGATGTCATCACGCTGGGTAAAGGCCTTGGTGGCGGCGTGCCACTGGCGGCATTGCTGGCACGAGGCAAAGCATGTTGCTTGGAAGCTGACGAGCTGGGCGGCACGCATCACGGCAATGCGCTGATGACAGCGGCCGGCAGCGCAGTGCTGGAAACCGTATTGGAAAAAGGCTTTTTGCAACAGGTTCGCGACGCAGGGCAACACTTGCACGAGGGACTGGGGCGCTTGGCCAATCGTTATGCGCAGGGAGAACTGCGTGGGCAAGGCCTGATGTGGGGCCTGACACTGTCCGATGATTCGGCAGATGAAGTCGTAAAAGCGGCGTTGTATGAAGGTTTGCTAATCACGGCCCCGCAACCCGATTGTCTGCGGTTCACCCCGGCGCTGTGCGTCAGCAAAGGCAATATTGATGAAATGCTGCTGCGTCTGGCCCGTGCTTTTTCCAGGGTCAGGACTGCGCAGTTGCAGTGTCGGCGTGCCGTGTTGGTGTAACGGCTGACTTACCGGCGCACACAGAATTTAAAGAACCGTCTCGCGGTATAACGCATCGCCCCGTGCCTGTTTCGTTCGGCACGGGGCGTTTTTTTGTCCGTAGAAACGTACTGAGTGAACCTTTTGACAGCGCTCAGAGTCGATTAATCGTAGGGCTTGATTGAGCCCATCATTGATTGGGGACTGAACACATGGACATCATTCGCATCATCATCGCCATCCTGCTGCCGCCGCTGGGTGTGTTTTTACAAGTCGGTTTCGGCGGAGCTTTCTGGCTGAATATTCTGTTGACGCTGTTGGGTTATTTCCCGGGTGTGATCCATGCGGTGTACATCATCGCCAAGCGATAACGTTCCCCTCGCCCTGATCTCCAACAGTTGCCAAGCAGTCGAAGCTGCGCCAGTCGCAGCTTCGTTTTCCGGCGGTGACTTCAGCGGTTCAGTCAGGGGTTGATTGCATCACTTCCTGATAAAACAGCCATTCCTGCTCCAGGGCGTGGGCCTGATTACTGGCTTTGCGGAACCCGTGGCGCTCGTCCGGGTAGTAATACGCTTTGGCAGGAATACCGTTCTTTTGCAGGGCGCTTAACATGTCGCGGGTTTGTTGCGGCACGACGACCGCGTCCAGTTCACCTTGAAAGAAAATGACGGGTACGCGGATGTTGGCAGCGTGCAGCAAAGGCGTGCGCGCTGCGTAGCGTTCGGCATCCCGGTCGGGATCGCCAATCAGCCAGTCCATGTAATCGCCTTCGAACTTATGGGTATCGCGCGCCAGTGCAACGGGATCGCTGACGCCATACAGGCTGGCGCCCGCGCGGAACACATTCTTGAACGCCAGTGCACAGAGCGTGGTGTAACCGCCAGCACTCCCACCGCGAATGAAAGCGTTGTGACGATCAATCAGCCCTTGATCGGCAAGATAACTGACCACGGCACAGGCGTCTTCCACATCCACTTCGCCCCATTTCAGATGCAGTGTTTGCCGGTACTCGCGGCCATAACCGGTACTGCCACGGTAGTTGAGGTCAGCGACTGCAAAGCCGCGTTGCGTCCAGTATTGAATGCGCGGGTCGAGCATTGGATAGCACGCCGATGTAGGGCCGCCATGGATAAACACCACCAGCGGCGGCTGTTTTTCGCCGTGCATGGCCGGGTAGAAAAAGCCGTGGGCGTCGCCACCCGACGAGGGGTAGCGCAACGTTTGCGGGCGGCTGACGCGGTCAGCCGGCAACGGTGCTACACCGCCGGCCAGCACGGTGACGTGTCGGCTGTTGCGGGCGATACGAATGATGGCCGAGGGACTGACCGGTGAGGCAGCGATGCAATAGATCGCCTGCTCATCCAGCGCCAGACTGCGGAAACGGCTGTATGGCCCCGTGAATTCTTCAAGGCTGGCGTCAGAGGTGCGTATGCCCAAGCGTCCGAACCCTGCCTGTGTCCATGTGGCGACGTAGGCATTGTCATTCAGCGGCAGCCAGGTGCTGCCGCCCAACTGCCAGGGTGCCGGCGCGTGGTCGGCAGACTCGCCCGGTAATTTATTCAGGCCGCCCGCCGATTCGATCCACGGTTGCCAATAACCCTCGCGGTCTGTCAGGCAGTACAGGCGGTTATGCTGATCGAAACGCGGTTGTTGCAGCGACTCTTCGCCCGCATCGCCCGCAACGCACCGTGGCGTTTGCCAGCGGTGTTCCGGACTGCGCTGCGCGACCATCAAGCGCGTTGAGGTCCATGGCTGATGCGGACGGCTCCACTCGATCCACGCCAAACGCCGGCCATCAGGGCTCAACGTTGGTGCCGCATAGAAATCAGCGTTTTCGACCAGTACGTGGCGCGCTGACGAGGCAGGGTCAATGCTGACCAAACGATGCCGGTCCTTGTCCTCTTCAACCGCCAGCACTTGCCCGTCAGCAAACTGCACATCGCCATAGCGGCAGGTGCCTTGCGTCAAGGCGCGAGGTGCTGTGCCCTCCAGCGCTTGCACGTACACCTGTTGATCGGACTCATTGACGAACACAATGCCGTCATCGCTCAGGCAAAACGACCCGCCGCCGTACTCGTACACGCGGCTGCGCACGCTGAAGCCGTCCGGCGTCAGGCAGTGCGCCTGACCGTCGCGCCAATGCCAGATGCGGCAGGCTGCATCCTGTGGGCGGTATTCGTTCCAGAACAGGCCGTGGGGGCCGAGTTTCAGTTCGGCAAAATCCACACCGGCGGCGACGGCGAGGTCGGCGCTGAAGGGTTCAGCCTTTGGCGATGAGTCGTGAGTTTCGGTCATTTCTGAAGGCCAGTTGCTCAATGGTTTGGGTGGCGTGTTCGGCTTCTTCGCGCGCCTTGAGAATCAGGTCGTGGTGCGGCGACTTGCTGCACACCGGGTCGGCGTTACTGGCGTCCCCCGTGAGCATGAAGGCCTGACAGCGACAGCCACCGAAGTCTTTTTCCTTCTCATCGCAGGAGCGGCAGGGTTCGGGCATCCAGTCATAGCCGCGAAAGCGGTTGAACCCAAACGAGTCGTACCAGATGTGCTGCATGCTGTGGTCACGCACGTTGGGGAATTCAACCGGCATTTGACGTGCACCATGACAGGGAAGAGCGGTGCCGTCCGGGGTCACAGTCAGAAAGATGCTGCCCCAGCCATTCATGCACGCTTTGGGGCGCTCTTCGTAATAGTCCGGTGTGACGAAAATCAGCTTGCAGGGATTGCCTTCGGCTTCCAGTTTGGCGCGGTATTCGTTGGTGATGCGTTCGGCACGAACCAGTTGTTCTTTGGTGGGTAGCAGGCCCACGCGGTTGAGCTGCGCCCAGCCGTAGAACTGGCAAGTGGCGAGTTCGACGAAGTCGGCTTCGAGCGCAATGCACAGCTCGATGATGCGGTCGATTTTGTCGATGTTGTGCCGATGGGTCACAAAGTTCAGCACCATCGGGTAGCCGTGGGCTTTGACGGCGCGGGCCATTTCCAGCTTTTGTGCGAAGGCTTTTTTTGACCCGGCCAGCAAGTTGTTCACTTGCTCGTCGCTGGCTTGAAAGCTGATCTGGATATGATCCAGCCCGGCCTTTTTGAAGTCGCTGATCTTCTGCTCGGTCAGACCAATGCCGGACGTGATGAGGTTGGTGTAGAACCCCAATGTGCGCGCCTCGCCAATCAGTTCAGCCAAGTCCTGACGCACAAGCGGTTCGCCTCCCGAGAAGCCCAGTTGAGCCGCACCCATTTCCCGTGCTTCGCGAAACACTTTTACCCACTGTTCTGTGGTCAGCTCTTTGCCTTGTTGGGCGAAGTCCAGCGGGTTGGAACAGTACGGGCATTGCAGCGGGCAACGGTAGGTCAGTTCCGCCAATAGCCACAGCGGCAGCCCGATTTCGGGCGTGGGCGGCATCAGGTTGTCAGGCAAGTTCGATCCAGTGCTCTGCACGAGCGACCTCCATAAATTGCTCGATGTCATCACCGAGCTCGGGCACGCCGGGGAACTGTGAGTTCAGTTCGCCAATGATGGCCGCGACATCGCGCTGGCCATCAATCAGGCCGCCGATCAGCGCGGCGCTTTCATTGAGTTTGATCATGCCTTCGGGGTACAGCAGCACGTGACCTTTTTGCGCAGGCTCGTACTGGAAGCGATAGCCGGGGCGCCAGGTCGGGATTTTGCTGCGATCGAAGCTCATAGGGTGATTCCTTTATGCCAGACGCGTTGGTCGGTCACGCTGTGGTACGGCGGGCGGTCCAGTTCGTAAGCCATGGTCATGGCGTCGAGCATGCTCCAAAGAATGTCCAGTTTGAACTGGAGAATTTCCAGCATGCGCTGCTGGCCTTCCCACGTGGTGTAGTGCTGCAAGGTAATGGCTAACCCGTGTTCGACGTCGCGGCGGGCCTGGCCCAAACGGGTGCGGAAGTATTCGTAGCCCGCCGGGTCGATCCATGGGTAGTGCTGTGGCCAGCTGTCGAGGCGCGACTGATGAATTTGCGGGGCAAACATTTCGGTCAGCGAGCTGCTGGCGGCTTCTTCCCAACTGGCGCGGCGTGCGAAGTTGACGTAGGCATCCACGGCAAACCGTACGCCGGGCAACACCAGTTCCTGAGAGCGCAGTTGATCCGGGTCCAGGCCGACGGCTTGCCCCAGGCGCAACCAGGCTTCGATGCCGCCATCTTCGCCGGGGGCGCCATCGTGGTCGATCATGCGTTGAATCCACTCGCGGCGAACTTCGCGGTCAGGGCAGTTGGCCAGAATCGCGGCGTCCTTGAGCGGGATGTTGACTTGATAGTAGAAGCGATTGGCGACCCAGCCCTGTATCTGTTCGCGCGTGGCGCGGCCTTCATACATCGCCACCTGATACGGATGGTAGATGTGGTAATACGCGCCCTTGGCTCGCAATGCGGCTTCGAACTCGGTTTTGGACAGTGGGGCTTGGGTCATCGTGTGCCTCCAGAAAATACGGTTTGTCGTTGTTGGCGCAGGTTGTGGCGCCAGCCTGAGCGCCGCGCCCCTTATCGCCGTGTGCGGCAGCAGCAGGGGGGCGGCTTACAGCTCGATGCTCATGCCATCGAAGGCGACTTCTACGCCACGGCGGGCGAGTTCGGCACGTTCGGCTGAGTCTTCGTCGAGGATCGGGTTGGTGTTGTTAATGTGTATCAGCACTTTGCGTTGTTGGGGCAATTGCTCAAGCACTTCGAGCATGCCGCCGGGGCCATTTTGTGCAAGGTGGCCCATTTCTCGGCCGGTGCGCGTGCCTACACCGCGGCGCTGCATTTCGTCGTCATCCCACATCGTGCCGTCCACCAGCAGGCAATCACTGCTGGCCATGATGTCGAGCAGGGGCGCATCCACTTTGCCCAACCCCGGTGCGTAGAACAGTTTGCCGCCGGTGTGCAGGTCTTCAACGATCAGGCCAATGTTGTCGCCCGGGTGCGGGTCGAAGCGGTGTGGCGAATACGGCGGCGCGGCACTGCGCAGCGGCAACGGGCTGAAGCGCAGGTTCGGGCAGGCCGGGATGGTGAACGATCCTTGCAGCTCGATGCGGTGCCAGTTCAGGCCGCCGTTCCAGTGCTTGAGCATGGTGAACAGCGGGAAGCCGGTGCTCAGGTCCTCGTGAACCATGTCGGTGCACCACACATCGTGCGGGCAGCCTTCGCGCAGGCTCAGCAGGCCGGTGGTGTGGTCGATCTGGCTGTCCATCAAGATGATGGCGCTGATCCCGGTGTCACGCAGGGCACGGCCAGGCTGCATCGGGGCGAAGCTTTGAAGCTGGGCGCGGATGTCGGGCGAGGTGTTGCACAGCACCCAGTTCACGCCGTCATCGGAGATCGCAATCGAGGACTGGGTACGGGCCGTGGCGCGCAAGGTGCCATCACGAAAACCGGCACAGTTGACGCAGTTACAGTTCCACTGCGGGAAACCACCGCCAGCGGCGGAACCTAGAATCTGGACGAACATGGGCGACTGTTCTCTTGCAAATCTGGAAATAAAAACGCCCCGGCGAACCGAGGCGTTGGGTTGCTCTGCTCAATAAAGCGGCAGATCAACGGCTTGCGAAGTACATGGTGACTTCAAAGCCAATGCGCAGATCGGTGTAAGCCGGTTTTGTCCAAGCCATGAGGTGACTCCTTAGCAGTGGGGGTGGGTGGGGTGTCTTTAACTTAGTCCAGCTCCCGGGGGAGATGTTCAGATGCTTAGGTGGCTATGTTACTAAATTTGACTGGGATTGAACGACCAAAGACGAAGAAAGCTCGTTACATGGTTGGTAAAAATCAGCTTCTACGCAGATAAAACGATTCAGTTTCAGGCCCTGTGGCCGCACACAGCCAGTCGCTATCCGGGTCATTGAGGCACTCGGCTGCTCTGAGTGTAGTGGCTTGATCGAGCGTTATAAGCCCGTTGTAGAGCGCCTTAAGGTAATCCGACGAGTGGCCCGCCAGTTGCGCGTGCCATAACAGATCGGCGGCTTGAGGCAGGCTGAGCGTGCCGAGGGTGAACTGCTCTGCCAGAGCATTGCGCGACTCGATGAAAGAAGCTTCATCAAGGGCTGCAATCTGTTGCGGTAATTGCCTCAGGAAAGTTCGGATCTGCTCGAAGATGTCTGCCGTCGTGGCTTGAGGCGATTGCACCCCCAGTAGCAGGCCGGTTCTGTCGCCAAGCTGACGCAAGCCGCTGAACACGGCGTAACCCAGTTGCAACTCCACGCGCAGACGCTGATAGAACGGGGTTTGCACCAAATGGGCCAGCAAGCGCCAGGCGGCTTCTTGCGTAAGGTCAGCCCGTGGTGCAGGGCAGAACAGCAACACGGCCTGTTCGCTCGATTCACAAGGTTCGGTGTGCCAGTGGCGTTCTGCTGTCGCTTGGACGGGGTGCGTCAGCAGCGGGTCCGGGGTGCCGGGGGCTTTGCTCAGCGCGCTTGTGATCAATGTATGGCTGGCCGGGGTACAGCCTACAGCCATGCCGTGCCATCGGGCTGATTGCCAGAGGTCCTGGGCAGTTTCAGCAGCAGGCATTGCCAAGTGGGTGTGTAGCTCCGGCAGGCGCTTGAGCAATTGGCGGATCGGCATCTGTGGCGCTTGCGGCTGAGGCACCGGCGCATCATTCGTGGGCGTGGCGAGCAAATGCAACGCATGTTCCAGGATGGCGGGCAACGGTTCTTGTACGCCATGCAGCTTCAGCAGCCAGTCATTGCCCTGCGCCGTGAGCGACAATTCAATGCCTGCTTCGCGCGCATCTTGTTGCAGTGTCAGCAGGCGGTGTTGCAGCGCCGGTAATAGCGAGGGCGCAGGGATCACGCCCAAGTGCCAGCGCAGGTACAACGCCGCTTCGCCGCTGTGGGTCGCGAGTGCAGTGCTGAACGTCATGGCCGACACCTCGCGGCGGCTGCGCAAGCGGTCTTGGGCAAAAGTGCGCAAGCCACGGTGGGCACTGGTTTGTCCGCGAATAAGGCCAGCGGTCACGGGGTGTTTCTCCGATTTGAGGTATGGATTGGGTGTGGGTAATTGCCAAGTGTGCTGGCAGGCAGGCCGACGTTCGGGTTGCATCTGTTTCAGGACCCTCGCCAGGGCTTCAACGCCTTGGTCTGACAACCCTGGCGGATATTGCTGAATATCGCGGCGGGCCAATTCCAGTGCGCTGCTGACCTGTTGCTGACGCTGCTGCAAGCGTTGGTATTCGTCGCGCAGCCCCGCCCAGGGCTGCTGCGCAACGAAAAAAGACAGCCAGTCGTAGACGATGTCACGGATGGGTTGAGCCTTGGCCGTCATGTCTGACGACCCTGTGAAGGTCAAGCCCAGCAGGGCTTGGCCCTGGAACTGGTACACCGGCTTGGCGTGCAGACTGTCGCTCACTTGCTGCTGACGTAAGTGAGCCAGAAGTCCGCCCGGTTTGTCAGCGTTGATCCAGTGACACAGAAATGCCAACGCTTCTTCTGATGCAGGCGGTAACTGTTCCAGGGTAAACATCAGGTTCACGTTTGAACCCTCGACCTGCACGTACTGTGACGAACCTTCGCTCATCAGCGGCGGCGGGGGCTGTTGCGAGACGGCCGTACCCTGACGCAGCTCAAGGCTGTAACGCTCGGCAAGTGCAGTCAGTGTGTCCAGCGATTGTGGCCCAGCCAGGCTCAAGGTCATCTGCCCGGTTTGATAAAACTGTTCATGGAAATGCGTCAAGGCGCGCTGAAAGGCTGCACATGGCACGGGCAGGCTGTAACGATTGCCCGCGTGGAAGCCCCGCAGCGGGTGTGCGGCGTTGAGCGGTTGAAGCCGCTGCAGTTCCCGTTGCGCCGAAGGCTCGCGTGCCCAGGCAATGAATTCCGCGTGCAGGACTTCGCGTTCGCGTCGTTGATCGTCCGGATGCAAACGCGGATGGGCTAGCATGTCGCACAGGCGGTCCAGCCCGCCTGCAAAGGCTTCTGGGGGCAACTCAAAGAAGAAGTCGGTATGGCGTTCGCTGGTGCGTGCGTTGATGTGCCCACCGTGCTGTTGCACATAGGCCATCAGGCCCTGAGCTGCGGGGAAGCGCTCGGTGCCAAGGAACAACAAATGCTCCAGAAAATGAGCCAGCCCCGGCCAGTCGGCGGGCACGTCATGGCTGCCTGCCGCTACCCGCAAATAGGCTGCGCTGCGCTTGAGTCGAGGGGCGTGGCGTGCGCTCAGCGTCAGACCGTTGCGGGTAGTCAGGTGAACGACGTCAGGGGTGTTCAACGCGGGCATGGGCACTTCCGTTACAGAGAAGCGCTCATGCTAGCGGATTACTGGCAATCAGCGCGCGCTCAGCGCACCGTAAAGTTCCGGACGGCGGTCGGCCAAGTAGCTGTTGCCAGCTTTTGCGTCCGTCAGTTTTTGTGGGTCAAGCACGGCGCTGATTAGGGTTTCGTCCCGCTGAGCCAATGCAACTTGCTGGCCATCAGGCGCCGCGATGCTGCTCTGGCCGCAGTAGTGAATGGTGCTTTCGCTGCCGCAGTAATTGGCGTAGGCCACATAACACTGATTTTCAAAGGCGCGGCTGCGCACGGTGACATCGGCAATGAAGTCATAAGGTGCCATGTTGGCGGTGGGCACGACGATCAATTGCGCACCTGCCAGCGCCAGACGACGCGTGTTCTCCGGGAACTCCAGGTCATAACAAATCAGCATGCCGACCTTCCAGCCGTTGAGCTCGATGACGGGGAATGCATCCGGGCCGGGGCTGAACAGGCTGTGATCGAGCGCCCCGAACAAGTGAGTTTTGCGGTAATTGAGCAGGCGGTTGCCGTGGGAGTCGATCAGTTGCACGCTGTTATAGATGAGCCCGTCGGGGCCTAGCTCAGGGTAACCATAGGCAATGGCCATGTTGCAGGCCTGAGCTATCCGGGCAATCTGCCGTGCCGCGTCGCCGTCCAGAGGTTGCGCCAATTGCGCCACGGCCTGTGGACCAATGTTGTACCCCGTGAGGAACATCTCCGGCAGGACCAACAGGTCAACCCCGGGGTTGTGTTGCGCGATGTGATTCAGGCGTTGCAGGTTGCCTGCGACGTCCAGGGGCAGGGGCGGGCATTGGTAAAGGGCGACGCGCATGGGGTTCTCCTGTCTTTGGGGTTGTAGGCGCGCCGTTCAGTCCGGCAGGGCAATCGGGCCAATGTCGTTGAACACATCACCCGGCCCGGGATTGTCGGCGTGTGTGCGCCCGCCAAAGTGGGTCATGATGCCCCAAACGGCATTCAACGAAGTCTGCACGGCTCCCTCCACCCAAGCGGGTGTCCACGATACATCGTCGCCGGCGATAAAAATCCCGCGTTGTTCTGCAGGCATTTCCTGCTGCATAAAGTGCGCGTACATACGCTGGTTGTAACGGTAATGACCGGGCAGTGCGCCTTTGAAGGCACCCAGGAAGTGCGGGTCGGCCTCCCACGAAACGGTAATCGGGTCGCCAATAATCCGACTGGCGATGTCCACTTTCGGGTAGATTTTTTTCAACGAGTCCAAGGCCAGCTTCACGCGCTTTTCGACAGGGTGCGGAAGCATTTTCAGCGCATCGCTCATCCATGAGTACGACAGACAAATAACGCCCGGTTTGTCGTCGCCGTTATCGAACAAATAAGTACCACGGGTCAGGCGGTCGGTGAGGGTCATGCTCATCACGTCGCGGCCGGTGTCGGGGTCTTTGTCTTTCCAGAACGGGCGGTCGACCATGACGAAGGTTTTGGACGATTGCATGTAACGCGTGCGGTCGAGGGCCATCCACATTTTTTGCGAGAACAGCGCTTCTTCGCACTCGATCTGGGTCGTCAGTAACCAGCTTTGGCAGGTGACCAACACGGCCTCGAATGGGCGGGTCACGCCGAGGTTATCAGTGACAGAAAACTGACCGTCTTCTGTACGGGAAATCGCCTTGACCCCTGTGCGCGGAGCACCGTGGTGCAGCGAACTGAGGCTGGTGCCTTCAGGCCAGTGCGCACAGCGCTGCGGCGCGTGACGCCAGATCCCTAGCGGCACCTGCTCAACCCCGCCAACCACCAGGTGTTGATGGTCATCGCAGTTGGTCATGACCACGCGGAAGATTTCGAGCATTGAATTCGGGAAGTCAGAGTCCCAGCCACCTGTGCCAAACCCGACCTGACCAAACACTTCGCGGTGTTGGAACGAGAGTTTGGCAAAGGCTTTGGAGGTGGCGACAAAGTCATAAAAGGTGCGGTCGTCCCACAGTGGGACAAGGGTATTCCACAACGCTTTCAAGCGCGGCACATCGCGGTCGCGGATTGCCTGTTGGATGTCGCCAAAATGCGACCCTTCTTCCAGTGCGTCCGCCCATGCGTCAGCCACTTCCTGAAACAACGCAGGCAGATCAGATAGTTTCTGTGCGTAGAAGGTTTGGCCTTCGAGGTCGATCACAGTGCTGCCGGAGGCGGGTGTCAGTGGGTTGGGGAAGGGTTTGGTCTCAAGCCCGAGCTTGTCGACATAGTGGTAGAAGGCCGTTGAGGACACCGGAAAGCGCATGCCGCCCAACTCAGCGATGACGCCTTCACTGCCTTCAAACGCTTGTGAGCGCAAACGGCCCCCCATTTTTGAGGCCTCGTACACCACAGGCTTGAGGCCGAGTTTCATCAGCTCATACGCGGCGACCATTCCCGCCATCCCTGCACCCACAATCGCGACCTCTGCGCCCAGTTTATGCGTGGGAATACTGCCCAGACCTGCGGGGTGTTCGATCCAGTCGTCGAAGGCAAAAGGGAAGTCTGGGCCGAAAATGGTGATCGGTTTTTTGCCGTCATTAGGGTGGCGATTGTTCTTATTCATGGCTGACCTTGCTGGCGACCCGCGCTTTACGCTGAGTATAGGAAAAGACAGGCATCATCATAAGGAGTGCAGAACACGTTCTTAAGACGCAAAGTGTCGTCGTTTCGTATTGTCTTTGGACAATCTGACGAAGGTTGTGTGCAAAGTGTTGTATGAGTTGGGCGTAGCCACTTAGCCGCGGTCGACTTTGCTGCTGAGAATGATCGACGTTGTGGTTTTCTCAACGCCCTCAACACTGCCGATCTGGTCCAGCAATTGATCCAGTCGTTCTGGCGAATCGCTGCGCAGCCAGGCGACATAATCGAACTCGCCACTGACGGCGCACAACTGCTGCACCTGCGCCATCGCGCTCAGGCGCCTGACCACATCCTTGCCTGAGCGTGGCCGCACAGTGATCCCGACATACGCTTGCAGCCCGCCATCAATCAAGCGCTGTCCCAGTCGAACGCCGTAACCGGTGATGATGTTGTTTCTTTCCAAACGCGACAGCCGAGACGTCACGGTGGTGCGCGCGATCCCCAATTGACGCGCCAACATGGCGACACTTTCACGGGCATTGAGCTGCAGGGCGGCAATCAACTGACGATCGATTTCATCCAGCACGGGCGGGCGAGAGTCTGGCAAGAGAAGCTCCAGTGGCATCATCAAAGTGGACGCTCATGGTACAGCGCTTGAGGGGCGGGGCGTCCAGTGAGGCAGAACGTGGACAGTGAGGCGTTCCAATGCCAGAAATACGAAAGCCGCGCAGTGCGCGGCTTTGAGTATGGTGGGCCCAGTAGGACTCGAACCTACGACCAAGGGATTATGAGTCACAAGATTGGAAATTAAATGACAGCTCATGAAACGATGGTTTCAGATAAAACAAGGCTTTCAGGCTGATTTAGCGTTTCGTGACGTTTCTTCTTATCTCTCAATATTGCTATGATTCGTTGAGCAATTCGTTAAGACGATCTTGGAGCTAGGAATGGCGCAGAAACTGGTTCACAGCAAGATAACAGCATTGAAAGCCACGCTCTCTGAGGCCTTGGAAGGGAAAGGGACGGGTTCTCTTCTCTTTGAACGCCGAGCTACGGGCGTTTTGGTCTATCTGAGTCTGCGCCGAGAGAAAAAGCAGGAGCGTCTAAAACTTGGGAACTATTCCGAAAAAACGTTGGTTGAGTGGCGAGCCTATGCCGCTGCGAAGTCGTTAGAGATTCGAGCCTTCCCGAGTATTGATGACTATCAAAAAGCGGAAGAGGAGCGTCAACGCTCAACCCAACGTGCTGCGGATGTTGAGGCAAGGCAGGGAACGTTGGCTCAAATGCTGAATGCCTACGTTGACGATATGGAGCGTAGGGGCAAGTCCAGTGCCAGGGCCGTGCGTGGTGCGCTAAAGCTGGATGTTCTCGATCCATTCCCTGATCTGTCGAAATGCAAGGCCAAGGAAGTCGAACCTAGCGATATTGCGAACATCCTGCGTCGCTGCCTAACTCGATCAGTCGCCAGTAAAGGACGGGGCGCCCGCTTGACCAAGGCATCAGCAACCAATGGTAAAAAGCGACAGGCAGATAAATTGCGCTCTTACCTTCAGGCGGCTTTTTCGTTTGGCCTTGCTAGCGATCTAAACCCGCTCCGTGCTGGTGACGCTGTTCAATATGGTCTCAAATCAAACCCCGCGCGTGACGTGCCAACGATTGAAGGCGCCAATCAGGCGAACACCTGGGCGCTTACAAAAGAAGAGCTGAAAGCGGTTGTTCTGGCCGTTGAAGGTCTACCTGCTCGGCGTAGTGCAATTGCAAAGGCGATGCTTTATCTCGCTGGGCAGCGTGTAGAAATGCTTTGTCGGGTCACTTGGGCAGACATCTATGACGATGGTGAGCATGGGGAAGTGATGCGGTTAATCGACCTCAAGGGCGGAAAAGGTACGCCGTCACGTGAGCATCTGTTGCCGATGACTCAGCGACTCCGTGAGATCCTGTCGCCGCTACTAGCGCTTCAAGGGGCAGGCAAAGCACCTGGGCCATTCTCTCTGCGTGGAAAAGTCAGCATCACACCCGGTACTGCACTGGATATTTTCTCAGCGCTTGGGGATCAGCTTTCGACAAAGGGGGAAACTCGCCGTTTCACTTGGCGCACGTTGCGCGCAACTATAGAGACTCACTTAGCGTCCTTGGGTGTGAATCAGGAGCGCCGAGCATGGTTACTGTCACATGGTCGGTCAGGGGTGCAGGCAAAACACTACGATAGGTGGAATTATCTACCGGAGAAGCGTGGGGATTTGGATAGGTGGGCGCGTTATCTGGATGAATTGTCGGGAATGCCGCAGAGTGCGGAAGTGGTGCAGTTACCGACCCGCAGCGTGGTAAATCAATGAGCTGGCGATTTGAGGAGTTGGCGCGCATGCAGGAGCGCCAGAAGCTGCTAGAACAGCCGTTTGATCCAGTAGCAGTTACCGCTCGAGTCCTGGCGATGTTCTCCCGTGTTCTTCCCAGTAAGCCCGTGGACTGGGACGGTTATCCGATGCATGTCCGGTCTATCTCGTGGCGCAAAGTTGAGGGTGTCACGCGTGCATACGTCGATGGCGTGGATTTGATCGACGCTGCCGCGACCAACCGTAATGCATGGGATGAGGCTGCGCGATTCGCGGCTCAATATATTGAGAAGGGGGAGGCGGTTCCTGAGTTCCTGCGCGTGTTTACTGCCGAGGTACTGCGCGGGGGGCGACCACGACCAGCTCGCCGAGGAAAACCAGCCGACCCGAACCGGAACTTTGCAATCTGCCTGGGACTGGAGGCGCTGAGCCGTGCAGGCATAAAGCCCACTCGCAACGAAGCCACCGAAGATGTGCAATCAGGCTGCGACATCCTAGCCGCAACATTGGGGCGCGATACCTCTGCTTATGTCGATATTTGGAAGCAGCGGAAGAGACACCTATATGTGCAAGCGAGCTGGGAGCTCCACTTGGAGCGTCTGCTTGTGGGGGATTAATCGCCGATTTCCCCCCTTCGCTATTTCCCGCCACTTTATTGAGAATGTCCCTGTCGAATCAATCTACACGGGGCTTTCCGAATGACCATGACCGCAACTGCCAGGGTTGAATCGCCAATCAGTTCGGCTATGCGCTTGATGTGAAAGCGTCCGCCCTCACCATCTGGTCAGTTCGACTGGCGGCTATGCTCTGCTGTATCTCAAGGTTTGTCGTCTGGTGCGCTACCGCGTGGGAGATCTTGCTGATTCTTGGCGTGCTGAATTGTGAATCATGCGGGGAGGCGCGGGTAACGAAAAAGCCAATGGATGGCGAAGAATGGGTATCTAAATCAGGGACTAATAGGTTGAAGTTAAGGATGTTTCTTAACTTTAAAATCGACCAAATTTCATGTGGTATCATATAAGCATAAAAAGGTCTAGAACATTTCGCTCTAGACCGTTTCGTTAAACGCTTTGTCTCAATGGCTCGCAACCATCGGACGGGGCAAACACCCACGCTGGGCGTCCTACAAATTTCTTAAGGGATCTTAGCCCAGCTCCGAGCAAGGAGCAACAACAATATGGTTGATTATAACCTGCACCCAGACCTGGCGCTTCAGCTGTGGTCAAAAAAACAAGTTTGCGGGCGGTTGGGCGTTTCGCCTGTCACCCTCTGGCGCTGGGTTTGTTCCGGGCACTTTCCAAAAGCTATTCAGTTGGGCCCTAGGCGTATCGCCTGGAGATCGTCGGTCGTGGAAGCCTTCTTAGCTAAAACTGAGGGGGCTTAATCATGGTGAAGACATTAACCCGCCTCCTTGGCGGGATGACACCGGCTTGTCTGAATTTTGCTCCGATGATCGAAAACATCGCGTTCGTAGTTCTACTGGGAGTAACTAGCTATGTCTGAAGCCATCACCCTTCTAGACACCAGCACCGAGGCCCAAGTGCGTCGCGTGGGGGAGATCTTGCGCGAACACAAGCCGACTACTGTTGAGTTGCGTGATTACTGGAATATCATGGCCCCGGCGGCGCGCATTTACACATTGCGACATGAGCTGGGGTGGGAAATTGCCACAGTTCCTGAAACCGTTCGAGACGCGTTTGGACGTCCTCATAGAGGTGTTGGACGTTATGTGTTGATCCGGGAGGGCTCACCCGTATGAACGCGCATCTAACCCTTATCACAAGCTCTAACCCTGTTCGTTTGACTAAACAATTCCTAGTGGAAGATGGAAAACTGGTGAAGCAAGGCGCCGGACAAATGGTTGAAGGCCACGCGAATGTAATAGAGGCCGCAACGCCTAACGCTTTGGTGGCGATTTTGTCGGAGCTACGAGAAAGTCAGGCGCTTTGCTACGGTCTGCCTATCGCCGGGTCTGCGCCAATTACCACTGCCTGCAATCTAGATAAAGCTGCTCCTGGGACTATTTCCCGTACTGCCGTGCATTTTGAATGGGCTCGCGCGGCAGGCTGGCTGATGCTCGACTACGATCCGGCACTTAGTGGTGAGGCACTTACACCTGAACAGTTCAGAGAGGCTATTTATTCGGCAGCACCAGCACTTCGCAATGCTCCATCGGTTTGGGGTTGCTCATCCTCAAGTATGTTGTTTGCTGATGGTCAGCAACTGGCGGGCATCCGTGGGCAGCGACTGTATATTCAAGTCGCTGACTCTCGTGATATTGAGCGTGCGGGTCGTGTGCTGTTTGAGCGTCTTTGGTTGGCTGGCTTTGGTTATATTGCAATAAGCAAATCGGGCGCCTTGCTGAAGCGTGCTCCGATTGATTCGAGTGTATGGCAACCGCACCGCCTCGACTTTGCAGCACCTCCTGTGTGTGTGTTTCCGGTTGAAGCCCGTCGCCCAGCATCATTAGTGCTGAATGGTGGCGCTGATCCGGTCATAACCTTGAGTGCAATTCCGTCATTAAATAGCGGCGAGCGCATGCAGCTTAAGGATCTGATGAGCGACGCGGCCTCAAAAATGGCCCAAGAACTGCACGATGTGCAAGTGGCTTGGATTGACAAGCGCATGGACGCACTCAATCAACTGCCGGAGTCTGAGCGTGAGGTCAGGCGCGCAACCTTCGAGCGGGCGGTCTGCGAGCACAAGTTATTCGGTGACTTCGAGTTAACTCACTCAAGCGGTGATTCTGTAACTGTTGGGCAGATACTAGATAATCCGAATAAATGGCATGGCGAGCGTTTTGCTGATCCTCTAGAGCCGGAGTACAGCAGTAATGACCATCGCATTGCACAAGTAAATCTGCGCAGTGGTGGCAAGCCTACACTTTACAGTCATGCGCACGGCGGGCAGCGGTTTACGCTACATCGTGCCGTTCGCACCCTCAAAACTGCGGCAGGAGATTTGCCGCGTGTAATGAATGATGCGTTGGCGGTAGTGCGCGCTGATGGAGTCATTTTTGAGCGTGCGGGGGCGCTTGTCCGTGTGGCAGGTGGTGAGCTTATGGCTGTCGAACCAGCATGGTTACGCAATCATCTAGAAGAACAGTTTCAGTTCCAGCGGTTTGATCGTCGCACTGGTGATTACGTGGCAACCGACTGTCCTGGAGATTTGTCCGCGCGAATTATGGCTGCGCGAGGGGCATGGGGCGTGCCGGTAGTCGCTGGCGTTATTCATTCACCAGTTATGCGTCCAGATGGCTCTATTCTGGAGGTTCCGGGACACGATCATGCCACGGGCCTTTTGTATCTTAGCGACGATCCCGGTTTGCCGCCTGTTCGCATTCTAGGCCGTGATGCGCTGATAGATACCTTGCGCAGGGTCTGGGAGCCGTTCGAGCAATTTCCTTTTGCTGATGATCTAGCGCGAGGAGTGTTCATGTCGGCATTACTGACAACGGTTTGCCGAGCTGCGCTTGATACTGCCCCGGGCTTTCTGGTTCGAGCGCACTCCCCTGGTACAGGCAAAACTTTGCTTTCTGAATGCTTGATGATCCTTGCCGGAGCCAGCACCGCTGCGCTGCCGCTACCGGAGAAAAACCCTGAAGAAATCGAGAAACGCCTCGCAGCAAAACTACTGACGGGTTGTTCCGGGCTAATCCTCGATAACCTTGTTGGGTCAATCGATAACGCGGCGCTTTGCTCGATGCTAACCAGTTCAAGCCCGGAGGTTCGCATTCTGGGGCGTTCTGAAGTGGTGACATTACAAAATCGGGCGCTGTGGGTATTGAATGGTAATAACGTAGGGGCTGGGGGTGACACTTTCCGTCGTTTGCTCCCTATATCCCTCGACTCGCCGGAAAACCCTGAGCGGCGTCGCTTTGGATTTAACCCGCGTGCTCTGATTAGATCGCGGTTAGCTGAATATAGAGCTGATCTATTGAGTGTTCTCTCGACTTATCAAAGGGCAGGAGCGCCAGTGGTTGCGGCTGGTGGCCTCGGTAGCTTTGAGCAATGGGAATCTCTTGTGCGGCAGTGCTTATGCTGGCTAATCAGTGAGGGCGTTTGTCCGGCGCCTATGGCTGATCCTGCTGGGGTGCTGGAGTTGTCGCGGGCTGAAGATCCAGAGCACCAGAAGCTAACCCAGCTACTGAGCGCTTGGCATTCTGTGCACGGAAGCAACCGTGTTTTTCTAAAGGAGCTGCAAACTAATTGTGAGGCAATGGGGCGTTTTGCTGATGTTGGGCATTTCACCAGTGCGACGACAGAGGAACAGGCACTAAACGCAATCCTTGAGGAAGTAGCATTCCATAATGGGCGATTCAACACGCGGGCGTTTGCAGCATGGTTGAGACGAAATGCAGGCGTTATTGTGGAAGGTTTGCGATTGGAACAAGGCGCAAAAAGCGGTGGTACGGCTGTATGGCGTGTTCTGGTATCTAGAGAGAAAAGTGAAGTAGCTTAAAAAGGTGGTTGTGGTGGTTGTTAAGGTTGTTTATTCCCTGCATGTTTAAACTGTCAGTTGACACTTTAGGGCTATCAGTAAAAAACAACCACCACAACCCATATAACCACCTTTGTTCAGAAAGGTGTGTATGGATGTCCCCTATTTTGTGCATGGGAGGCACTGACCAATATGTCGCCTAATGCTTAGCTTGCTAAGCATTTTTGCGTGTGTTTCATTGCTGGGAGAGTGTGTTTTTGTTTGCGATATAATAAGCGCTCTTAATTAATTATATGCAGGTAAAACAACATGGCTCGACAGCTTGTAAACGCTTCGCTTAATCCGAGCGATCTGGAGTCGTTGGTTGGACTTCTTGAAGGTTTGACAAAAGACGTTGCATCTATCAAGGCAGACCTGGCTTTTCTTAAGTCAGAAAACATGGCGGCTAATCGAAAAATTGTTAGCGATAAGTTCGGTGAAATAGTGGCTAAAGGTATGGAGCACAACGCAAAAGCGTTAGCCAAACTTGCAAGCCAGCCTGCGCAAATCATTGAAAGGCTCACCCCTGACTTCAATGAGTACTTTGCTGGGAGCGCTCGCTAATGGCTGCCGAAATCCGTAAGCCTGGGCGTCCTGTGGGCACCAGTAACCGCAACCTACTGCAAAGCCTGTTGCACCGTATGGCTCTAATCGAGGCCAGCCTGGGGATCATCATGGTTCGCTTGGAGGCCCGCGCATGAGCACTGTCGAATTGATTGCCAGCCATGAACAGCAACTAATCGACGCCGAACTGTTGCTAGCATCCCTCAATGAGCAATGGGAGTCAGCTTGCCGAGCCGGTGAAGACGTAGCGACGCTAGAGGATCAAATTGATAGCACAGCACGGCTAACCAAACGCCTAAACCTTCGCCTGGAAGCCCTGCATTTGCAAGCCGAGGTCGAGGCGCAACAAGCGAAAGTCGATAAAGCCAATGAGCAAGCCGCTGATGCAATCGCAGCTCTCGAACGGCTAGTAAATCATCGCAAGGCTATTTCCGCTTTGGTCGCCAAGTTAAAGCCATTGATCGAGGCTCATACCGATGAGTTCACCTTAGCTTTCAATTCAGCTCAGGCAGCCGGGCGCTATGTCCCGCTTGCTGGTGTTCGTTCTGCGTTGGAGCAAATCCAGGATCTGGAATTGGGAAATGTAAGCGCGCTAAACAATCTGATTGGCACTCGGCAGACCCTAGCTATGGGGCTGGCAACCGCTGGGCATATCTGATTTAGACGCCCGATCCTAATCCGGTCGGGCAATACCAAGGGGGCGGGAGATGCAGGCAATCGATGAGTTTGAATTTGAAGACGATCAGCCGAGCGATGAGCAGTTGCTTATCTGGGCTATCGAGGCGGCAGAAGTAATGCCGCCAAGGCGCTGGCTGGCACGTTGGGGCGGTTTCCTGACTCCTCGCATGTACCGGTGCAATGGTAAGACAAAGCAGCGCTACAACGATTTAGTGAAGGGCATAGCGAAGGCCACTAAACCAGTGCCAGACCGGGAGGCCACGCCTTATCCGGGAGTGATGTGGGCTTGATCGTAATTATTTTGGAGAGAGGCATCCTTGCCGATGTGCAGCGTCGATGATGCACGCATGAGAAGTTACTTTCCTTCCTTAATGAAGCTTATATACCACTTTATATTGGTTACTTCTTGAGCGGTTAGCTGCTTTTCTAGGTAGTAGTTTTGCCCAGATAATCGAACTATGACGGTTTGCGCGTGAGTCAGTGCGGTGATCAGTTCTTGTGGTGCTGGGCTAAACTGGCGCTCAGATACTCCGACTGAATGGACAATTTCTCTGTTGTTGTTTGTTGAAGGGGAGTTGGTTATTTTCCCGTCAATATTGAATGCGATATTGTTGACGAAAAGCCAATCTTTTCCTAGCCAGTACGTCTCTATGTTCCAGCTGTTGCTAGTGCCTTTTTTGAAAGTGTTAAATCTGAACCACGCCGATCCGTTGCCGCCAAACGTGTTTGGCTGTATATCAATTGGTGAGCTAAAGAGGTGCTCTGAGCCTGGATTGAAATTGTCTGGTGCCGCTCTGTATGCTTGGAATGGGCTTTCAGCGCATCCTGTCAGAAATATGCTTATGAGTAATGCAGTTGTTAGAGCTAGTATTGTTCTTGTAGAGACCATTGTGGGTTTCCATTTTTATGCTGGCATCAGCTGTGTTTTTCCATTTGGAACTGGTTTTGCGGCTATTGGTCAAGTTTGGCTAGGTTTATTGTTATCTTCTCGGAAATTGCGTCCGGGGCGTGGAAGGAAAGTTTGGATGTGGTTTTGTTGATTTCGATGGTCACTTCCAAAAGCTCCTCTTCGCTGAGGAACTGAGAAATCATTTTTCGTGCTCGGATTTTCATTTCTTTTGCGAGGTCGAAATTGCCTGTTCTCTTTATGGGCATGAGAGGCTTCCTTGGCTATGTGGTTGTTGATTAGTTTGTGGTTGAGTTGTAAGGGTTTTGTCCCTCGTTGAACGTAAAGTTAATTACTGTGTCGTTACGAATCAGCACGTCTAGAGTTTTCTGGGTGCCGGTGGTGGTGACTTTCATGGTGACGATATAGCTCTGTGCGTGAGCAGAGCCGTTTGCGTAGGTGTAGACCCACTTTTCATCGGTGTCGTTGACTGGGCTTTTACTGAAGGGGTCGCCAAACAGGGCTTTAAGCTCTTTTGTTGTCGTCTTTCCTTTGATGATGCTAGCTACGTTCTCAGATGGGAAATCTCTACCGCTAGTGTAGTGGGAGGTAGCGCAACCGCTAAGCGTCAGGCTCATTGCCAGTACTGCCAGTACCTTTCTCATATCGATCCTTGATGACGTGATTTTTCACAGCATACGCTCGGATGAAATCGAAAGGCCACTGTTTAGCGCACGTCTAACAGGTGGTGCGGAGGCACAGACCGCATTCGTTTAGCAATTCGTTAAGATTTTCCATTGGAAAACAAAAAAGGCCTACGCCGTTAAGCGTAAGCCTTTGTTTTGCATGGTGGGCCCAGCAGGACTCGAACCTGCGACCAAGGGATTATGAGTCCCCTGCTCTAACCAACTGAGCTATAGGCCCTCAGTAGGTCGCGGATTATAACGATGGTTTCTCGGCAGTGCTATCCGAAAAATCCGAAATAGAGATACGAAGAAAGGTCGCTGCAAATTCTTCCGCTGATAAAGGCACGCTGACTATATACCCCTGAATCTGCTCGCAGCCTGCTTTGGCCAAGAAGTCTTGCTGGGCTTCGTTCTCAACGCCTTCGGCAATGACGGTGAATTGCATGCTGTGACCTAACGCAATGATGGCGCGCACAATGGCTTCGTCATTGGGGTCGTGGGGTAAGCCGCGGACGAATGACTGGTCTATTTTCAAGGTGTCCAGTGGCAGGCGTTTGAGGTAGCTGAGTGAGGAATATCCGGTGCCGAAGTCATCAATGGCCAGTTGCACGCCTAACCGCTTGAGCTGGTGCAGGACGTCCAGCGCTTCTTCGGTCTGGTTCATGATGAAGTTTTCGGTAATTTCCAATTGCAGGCAGCCAGGCGTGAGGCTGTATTTCTTCAGCAGTTGCCGGATACGGGCTACAAGTCGGGGTTGATGCAGTTGAGCACCGGCAAGGTTCACGGACACGGGGCCAAATGGTTCGTATGCCTGGTTCCATTCATTCAATTGCATGCAGGCACGCTCCAGCACCCAGTCGCCCACCTGGATGATCATGCCGTTTTCTTCCGCCAAGTGAATGAAGCGCTCTGGCGCAATGACGCCCAGCGTGGGGTGGGTCCAGCGAATCAGGGCCTCGGCACCGACCAGGCCCAGGTCGGGTAGGCTGATTTTGGGTTGGTAGAACAGTGATAGTTCATTGCGCTCCAGTGCGCGTCGCAGCTCTTGTTCGAGGATCACTCGTTCTCTCGCCTGTGACGTAAGGTCATGGGTGTAGCGCTCTACGCGGTTGCGTCCTTTTAGCTTGGAGCGGTACATGGCGGCGTCGGCGTTTTTAACCAGTGTGGCCACGTCCGTGCCGTCATGCGGGTACACACTGATGCCGATGCTGGCGCTGATAAACAGTTCGTGTTCGCCGGCGGGAAACGGTGCGCTGAAGCAGGCCAGCAGCTTGTTGGCAATCACCTCTGCATCGCGGGGCTGCTGGAGGCCGGGTAGCAAGATAATGAACTCATCGCCGCCGAGGCGGGCGACGGTATCAATGTCGCGTAATTGAACCTTGAGGCGTACGGTAATGCCTTTGAGCAACAGATCGCCAACCGGGTGGCCCAAGCTGTCGTTGATGTTTTTAAAGCGATCAAGGTCTAGAAACAGTACCGCCGCGTGTTGGCCTTCCGCCTTTTGCTGGTTGATGATCTGGTCAAGTCTGCTTTCGAACAATAAGCGGTTGGGCAGGCCGGTCAGCGGGTCGTGATGAACTTGATGGTCCAGACGCGCCTGTGCGTGCTTGAGGCTGGAAATGTCGGCGAATACGGCCACAAAGTGAGTGACGATATTTTCGGGGTTGTGCACCGCGCTGATTGTCATCCAGGAGGGGTAGACCTCTCCGTTCTTGCGTTTGTTATAAATCTCCCCTTGCCAGTGACCTTCTCCGGACAGCTGATGCCACATGGCGGCAAAGAATGCGCTGTCGTGCTGACTGGAGGCCAGAATCCGGGGTGTTTGGCCCAAGGCTTCGGCCTCGCTGTAGCCTGTTATTTCAGTGAATGCACGGTTGACGGCGGTGATTGTTTGCGCCGGATCGGTGAACAAAATGCCTTCAGCGGTACTTTCAAATACGGTGGCTGTTTGCAGGAGTTTCTCCTGCATCTGTTGGCGTTCTGTGATGTCCCGCGCAATGGTCAACATGCAGTCTTCATCGCCAATTTTTAGCGGTCGGCTAGACACTTCGCAGAGGCGGATGCGTCCGCTTTTGTGCCGTAGGTGGCACCTGAAATCACGCACAAATCCGTTCTGGGTCAGCAGCGCGAGCAACTCACTGCGCTGATGCACGTCGACCCAAATGTTGAGGTCCAGAGACGAACGCTTCAGCGCGCTGGCTTTGTCGTAGCCAGTCAAGCGGCTGAAGCCTTCGTTGATTTCGATAAGCAAGCCATCACTTTGCCTGCTCAACAACAATCCGTCTGGCGACGCGTGAAAGGCTTTGGCAAATTTCTCTTCAGAGAGGCGAAGGGCTTCTTCGGTTTGTTTGGTTTCGCTGATGTTGATCATCAACCCGCGCAGTACGGGCGTCTGGTTATAAGTGGTGAGGGTAATGATGTCGCGTAGCCACAGTGTTTTGCCCTCTGCGGTGATGACGCGGTAGTCGATGCTGTGATCGCGTCCGGCCTTGATTTCACCCTCGCAGAACGCTTTGGCACGGGGCAAGTCATCGGGGTGGACGATTCGCTCCCAGAAGCCAGGCGTCAGCCACTCTGCCAGCGGGTAGCCAATGAGCGTTTCGGCCTGGGGGGACACATAGGTGTAGCTGTAATCCTCCAGTTGGGCCTCCCAGGCGATGGCTGACAGACTTTCTACCAGACCTCTGTAGCGGTATTCGCTGCTGCGCAGTTCCTGTTCGAGGGCAACCCGACGGGCTATTTCGGAGCTCAAGCGCCTGTTGATGCGCACGACCACGATCAATACGGTAACGAGCAGCAAGATGCCCGGCAGCACGTACAGTAAAAAACCGCGCCATAACCCCTGATAATTGCCCGCGCTGCCGATCCAGCGCGCTTGAATGGCTTCTACCTCTGCGGGGCTCATGTCGGCCATGACTTTGTCCAGCAGGCGTAGCAGGATGGTTTGCTCTTTGGGTACGGCCATCGCCAGTTGATAGCGATAAGGTGTTTCGCCACTGACGTACAACCCATCCAGCTTGAGCTGGCGCAGGCTCCAGACACTGGATGCCAAGTCGCCGACCATGGCGCCTACTTGATCAGTCGCCAGTGCCTGCAACGCGGAGCTGACATTGGGCAGGGCGACAAGATTCAGGTCCGGGTGTTGGGCATGAAGCAGCTCGTGCGGGGCATAGTTTTCGACCACGGCGATTTTAAGCCCGTACAGCTCATCAATGTTTTTTGGGGTGGGGCCGCCTTTGTGCGCGAGGATGACAATTGGGAAGTCGAGATAAGGACGTGTGAAGGCCAGGCTTTTCTGGCGCTCAGGGGTCGACATGATGCCGGGTAGCCAGTCGAGATTCCCTTCTTTGGCGAGTTCAAGGACGTTACTCCAATCGTAGGGCTCAACCGGCTTGATGCTCACGCCCAGACGGTTTTTGATCAGCTCCACGTAATCAGCGGCCAGTCCGGTGTAGAGGCCTTTTTCGTCGCGGAACTCAAAAGGAGGCCATGATGCATCAACCCCAAGGCGCAGTTCGGGATGTTGGGCGAGCCACTGTTGCTCCTCGTCGGTCAACGTCAGGGCGTTGGCCGCTGTAGAAAAAGCGATTAGCAGCAAGAGGATGAAAGCAGGCAGTCGTGGCATGCGGGGCTCGTTCTACTCGCGAATGTGACGAGTGTAGACGGGCTGTGGGATATGGACGTCAGGCGCTGGAAAGGTTGCGTAGGTATAAAGCAAAACCCCCGGCAGGGCCGGGGGTTTTGGTATCACTCGTCGAGGAAGGAGCGCAAGTGCTCGCTTCTCGTCGGGTGGCGCAGCTTGCGCAACGCTTTGGCTTCGATCTGACGAATCCGTTCACGGGTAACGTCGAACTGCTTACCAACCTCCTCAAGGGTGTGGTCGGTATTCATGTCGATACCGAAACGCATGCGCAGTACTTTGGCTTCACGTGCTGTAAGGCCGCCGAGTACATCGCGTGTCGCTTCTTTAAGGCTCTCAACGGTGGCAACATCGATTGGCGACTGCATGGTCGAGTCTTCGATGAAGTCACCCAGATGGGAGTCTTCGTCATCACCGATCGGGGTTTCCATGGAGATCGGCTCTTTAGCGATCTTCAATACCTTGCGGATTTTGTCCTCAGGCATTTCCATGCGTTCGCCCAGCTCTTCCGGGGTCGGTTCGCGACCCATTTCCTGCAGCATTTGGCGGGAAATACGGTTGAGCTTGTTGATCGTCTCGATCATGTGCACCGGAATACGGATGGTGCGTGCCTGGTCGGCAATCGAGCGAGTGATCGCCTGACGGATCCACCAGGTGGCATAGGTCGAGAATTTGTAGCCGCGGCGGTATTCAAACTTGTCTACCGCTTTCATCAAGCCGATGTTGCCTTCCTGGATCAAATCGAGGAACTGCAAACCACGGTTGGTGTACTTCTTGGCGATGGAGATCACCAGACGCAAGTTGGCTTCAACCATCTCTTTCTTCGCGCGGCGGGCCTTGGCCTCACCGATCGACATGCGACGGTTGATGTCCTTGATCTCGGCAATCTTCAGGCCGGTTTCGGCTTCCAGAGCAGACAGCTTTTGCTGGCAACGGATGATGTCCGGTTGCAAGCGGGCAATGGCTTCAGCGTATTTGCTTTTGCCTTTGGCCAGCGCGTCGCTCCAGCTTTCGTCGACTTCATTGCCCGGGAACAGACGAAGGAAGTCGGTACGCGGCATGCGTGCATCACGTACACACAGCTGCATGATGGCCCGCTCTTGTGCACGCAGACGCTCCAGAGCGCTACGAACACGTTCAACCAGGCCTTCGAATTGCTTCGGCACCAGCTTGATCGGCATGAACAGCTCAGCCAGGGCAACCAGCTCGGCAATTGCCTGCTTGCTGTCGCGACCGTGCTTTTTCAGTGCCTTGCGAGTAATTTCCATCTGATCGGAAACGGCGCCGAAGCGCTGTGCTGCGATGATTGGATCGGGGCCGCTTTCGACCTCTTCCTCGTCATCGGTAGCGTCGTCCTTCTCTTCCTCTTCGTCATCACCTTCGGCCTTGGCCGTTTTAGGATCGACAGGAGGTGGAACCTCGGCTGCAGGCGGCGTAATTCCATCGTCCGGGTCGATATAACCGCTCAGGACGTCAGAAAGGCGACCACCTTCGGTGGTGACGCGAGTGTACTCGGAGAGAATATGGTCAACCGTGCCAGGGAAGTGCGCGATTGCGCCCATCACTTCACGGATGCCTTCTTCGATACGCTTGGCGATTTCAATTTCGCCTTCGCGTGTCAGCAGTTCTACCGTGCCCATTTCACGCATATACATGCGCACTGGGTCGGTAGTGCGACCAATATCGGTTTCTACTGCCGCCAACGCTGCAGCTGCTTCTTCAGCAGCGGCTTCGTCGGTGTCAGCATCGGCCAACATAAGGGCGTCCGCATCCGGAGCACTCTCGTGTACGGGGATCCCCATGTCATTAATCATGCGGATAATGTCTTCCACTTGCTCCGGATCTGAAATATCTTCGGGCAGGTGGTCGTTGACCTCTGCGTAAGTCAGATACTTCTGCTCACGGCCGAGGGTGATCAACTCTTTGATACGAGACTGCTGTTGCGCTTTTCCGGACATAACACCCTATCCACTGAAGGTCTTGGCGGGCAAAAAACAAGCCGAGGATTATACCTTAGCTATGACCTCACGCGCCAGTTGAGGTCGGGTTTGATGCGGGATTATTGCGACTCAGAAGGTCGCGTAACTGATTTTTCTCCTCGCTACTTAGCTCGCCTTGACGTGCTTTTCGAAGAAGTTGTTCCAGGTTTCGCTCACGTTGGCGAGCTGACAAGCTAGTTATGGTGTCGAAAAACTGTTGTTCAAGGTTGTCGGCGTCAATTAGCCATTCCTTTTCCAGCAGTCTTTGCAGCAAACGACCCTGTTCAGTGCCGTGCCAGCGGGACAACAACTGTATAGAGCTTAGCTTAGGATTCTTCTGTACGGCCTCGACCAGCGCGATCAATAGCTGGTTGTTCGTCTGGTCTTCAGCTGCAAAGTGGCCTGCGTCTTCTACTTTCTTGGCCAGTTGCGGATGGTGCAGTAAGGTTCGTAGGGCGGTTAATGTCGGAGGTTCAACGCCGACCGGAATCCAGGCCTGCTCACGCTCGCCGCCGCGCTTGCCTTTTTTGTCCCAAGGTTTGTTTTCCCATTTTTTACCACCTGCGCCCGTTTTTTTCGGTGTCCATTCCTGTTGGGGGAGGTACGTGTCCGGCTGCTGGAAGTCGCTGTAGTCGGGCATGGCATCGTAATCAATGCCGGGATCGTAGGCGGGTTGCGAGGGTGGTGGGGCGCTTTGAGCCAGTTGGCTGACCGCTTCGCTGTTAAGGCCTGTGATCTCGCTCAAGTGTTGGCGCATCAGGTTGCGCAGGTTGGCGCCAGGCACTTTGTCGATAAGCGGTGCTGCCAGCGTGGCCATGTGGGCCCTGCCTTCGAGCGAGCGCGGATCGGTTTCTTCGGTCAGTTGCTGGAAGAAATAATCGGCCAGCGGCTGCGCGTGCTGGTTAATTCGTGCCTTGAACGCATCGGTGCCTTCAGAGCGCACCAGCGTGTCGGGATCTTCGCCTTCGGGCAGAAACAGGAAGCGGGCGCGCCGGCCGTCTTGCAGGCAGGGCAGCGTAGCTTCCAGGGCGCGCCAGGCGGCGTTGCGGCCAGCTTGATCGCCATCAAAGCAAAACAATACGCTGGGTACGACGCGAAAAAGACGTTTCATGTGTTCTTCGCTGGTCGCGGTGCCCAGTGTTGCGACGGCATTGCGCAGGCCCTGTTGGGCGAGGGCAATGACGTCCATATAGCCTTCAACCACGATGATTTCGTCGAGGCTGCGATTGAATTTGCGTGCTTCGAACAGCCCGTACAGTTCCTGCCCTTTGTGGAAGACAGGTGTTTCGGGGGAGTTCAGGTATTTGGGTTTGTCATCGCCAAGCACGCGACCGCCAAATGCGATGATGCGGCCACGGCTGTCGCGAATCGGAAACATCACGCGATCGCGAAAGCGATCGTAGCGTTTGCCGGTTTCCGCGTTCTCTACAAGCAAGCCTGCATCGATCATGGCTTTTTGCTGCAGTGTGTCGCTGCTCAAGTGCTTGTAGAGGTTGTCCCAGCCGGGCGGTGCAAACCCGAGGCCGAAGTCCCGGGCGATTTCGCCGGTCAGGCCGCGGCCTTTCAAGTAATCCACGGCAGCCTTGCGCGCCGGGTGGCTTTTCAGGGCCTGGCGGTAAAAGTCGGCGGCGGCGGTCAGCAGCGGGTAGAGCGGCGAGTCGGTCGGCTGTCGCGGTTTGTGCGAGCGACCGCTTTCTTCTCTGGGAATCTCCATGCCCGCGGCTTTGGCCAGTTCTTCGACAGCCTGGGGGAAGTCCAGGTTGTCGTGGTCCATGATGAAGCCGAGGGCATTGCCGCCTGCGCCGCAACCGAAGCAATAATAAAACTGCTTGTCAGGGCTGACGCTGAAAGACGGTGTTTTTTCTTTGTGGAAGGGGCAGCAGGCGGTGTAATTCTTGCCTGCTTTCTTCATTTGCACGCGCGAGCTGACGACATCGACGATATCGGTGCGGTTCAGAAGGTCGTCAATAAAGCTCTGGGGGATTAACCCGGCCATGGCGTTCTCGTCATCTCAGCGCAAAAAAAGCCGTATAGAAAGGTTTGGTCGTGGCGGCGTGCAGGCGAAAGCGCTGCTCGTACGTGTGACGTCTGCTCAATCATCTCGGGAAGTGTATCTGTCGAAGCTCCGCAGACTCGTATTTAAATCAGAGTAAATGGGTTCGAAATATCACGCTCTGAGTCCGGCAGTGACCAATGGCTGGTCTCGGATAGCTCATAAGCAGGCATGGGAGAAATGCCTTGGGCTGATCGTCTTTTAGGAAAATCAGAGGTGTGTGCTCGTCGGTAGCCTTGAAGGCTCGTCAGTAAAGACGTGCACAGCTGGCTTAAAGGCCAGGTCTGACGTGATGTAGCAGTTTGTCGCGGTCGCATCTGCGGCCTTGACGGTAAAGCATGTAACTTGCTGCAACTGCCTACGGCCCGGCTTTAGGCCGGGCTTGGCAGAAGCTTGCAACGAACGTCTGTGTATTAGTACAGACGAACGGCGCGGCGCTGCTCGCGCTGAACTTTCTTCGCGTGACGCTTAACAGCGGCTGCTGCTTTGCGCTTACGCTCGGAAGTCGGCTTCTCGTAAAATTCGCGGCTGCGAACTTCAGCCAGTACACCGGCTTTTTCGCAGGAGCGCTTGAAACGACGCAGAGCTACGTCGAAGGGTTCGTTCTCTTTTACTTTGACGGCTGGCATCCAGAGCTACCTTCATTCATTACCGGGGTCAACGTCTCAAGGCAAAATCGCGTTGGAAGACGTCGGTTTTTAAGGGTTGCGGATGTTAACCCCTCATCGCCCGGAATGCAAAGCCTCTGATCGAAAACCGCTGGCCGGGGGCGGTGGTGGCGACTATTATGCGCGCCTTCGAATTTAGCCTCTACAAGGCGCAAACCCATGCTAGTACTGGGATTAGAAACCTCCTGCGACGAAACCGGCGTCGCGCTATACGACAGTGAGCGCGGGCTTTTGGCCGATGCACTGTTCAGCCAGATCGACCTGCACCGCGCCTATGGCGGCGTGGTGCCGGAGCTGGCCTCACGGGATCACGTCAAACGCATGCTGCCCCTGATTCGTCAGGTGCTGGCTGAAGCTGACTGTGTGCCTACAGAAATCGATGCGATTGCCTACACGGCAGGCCCGGGTCTGGTCGGGGCCTTGCTGGTCGGGGCTTCCTGCGCTCAAGCGTTAGCGTTCGCATGGGGTATCCCTGCGTTGGGCGTGCACCACATGGAAGGCCATCTACTGGCGCCGATGCTGGAAGAGCAGCCCCCCGAGTTCCCGTTCGTCGCTTTGTTGGTTTCCGGAGGCCATACGCAGCTCGTTCGTGTGGATGGCATTGGTCAATACGCGTTGCTTGGCGAGACGCTGGATGATGCTGCGGGCGAAGCCTTCGACAAAACGGCGAAGATGATGGGGCTTAACTACCCGGGTGGCCCCGAAATCGCCCGTCTTGCGGCGCAGGGTGTGGCGGGGCGCTTTGTCTTCCCGCGGCCCATGACCGACCGCCCTGGTCTGGATTTCAGTTTCAGTGGCCTCAAGACCTTTGCTTTGAACACTTGGCAGCGCTGCGTGGCAGCGGGTGACGACAACGAGCAGGCTCGCAGTGACATCGCCTTGGCGTTTCAGCAAGCGGTGGTCGAAACACTCACCATCAAGTGCAAGCGTGCCCTCAAGCAAGCAGGCATGAAGCGTCTGGTGATTGCGGGTGGTGTGAGTGCAAACAAGGCGTTGCGCGCTTCGCTGGAGACCATGCTCGGTGGCATGAACGGTCAGGTGTTTTATGCGCGCCCTGAGTTCTGTACCGACAACGGCGCGATGATCGCTTTTGCCGGGTGTCAGCGCTTGCAGGCGGGGCAGCATGAAAGCCTGGCAATCAGTGTGCAGGCGCGCTGGCCGATGGAGCAGTTGAAGCCGTTGTGATGGGGGCGTTCAGACGTTTTCAGACCGTCATGAGGCATTTTCATGCGGGCGAATCAGAAATGCCGTTCGCGCCCGGCCATCAGGTCGCGTAAATTGCCGCGGTGGCGCCAGACAATCAGTGCGGTTAATCCGCACATGGGCAGCAGCGCGGCAGGCTCTTGCCAGGCCAGTAAAGGCAGGGTCAAGGGTGTGGCAATCAGCGCAGCAAGTGAACTGGTACGGGTTAGCTGGAAGGTCAGCAACCAGGCCAGGACAGCCAGCAAGGCGGCGGGGGGGTAAAGCCCTAGCAACATGCCGGCAGCGGTCGCGACACCTTTGCCGCCCCGAAATCGGAAGTACAGCGGATACATGTGCCCGATGACGGCACAGACACCAATCCAGGCTTGTTGCTGGAGTGGCAGGTTGAGTTGGTTGGCGAGCAGGACGGGCAGCAGGCCTTTGCACAGGTCACCGAGCAAGGTCAGGACGGCCAGTTTTTTACCGGCCAGACGTAACATATTGGTCGCGCCAGCATTGCCTGAGCCACTCATTCGCGGGTCGGGATGACCCGTCAGGCGGCTGAGCAAAATGGCGAAGGACAGCGAGCCAAGCAGGTAGGCGATAATCGCCAGTAACCAAAACATGCTAACTATTCCGGGCGAGGACGCCCTGATTCTAACGGCGCATTGCGCCCTTGTCGTGCTGCGGAGAAAAGTGCTTGGACAGAGTGTTTATCGAAGGCCTGGAAGTTGACACCGTAATCGGTGCCTATGACTGGGAGCGTGGCATCCGTCAGTGTTTGCGCCTTGATCTGAGTTTTGCGTGGGATAACCGCCCGGCCGCAGCAGGGGATGATCTGACTCTGGCGCTGGATTACGCCAGTGTCTCGGCCAGAATCCAGGCTTTTGCCGAGCAGACCCAATACCAATTGGTAGAAACTTTTGCCGAGCGTCTGGCTGAAGTGCTGATGAGTGAATTTAATATTCCCTGGCTTCACCTCAAGTTGACCAAGCCGGGCGCTGTCGCGGCCGCCACAGGGGTGGGCGTGGAGATTGAGCGCGGATGTCGCTAACTCAGGTTTTTCTCGGGCTGGGCAGTAATGTCGAGCGCGAAAAGCATTTGCATGCGGGGCTCGATGCGCTGGCTGGCTTCCTGCAAAACATGCAGTGTTCGGCAGTGTTTGAAAGTCAGCCTGTGGGAATAAAAAGCGGGCCTTTCTTCAATCTGGTGGTGGTGGCCAACACAGATTTACCATTGGCGGATTTGACCCGACGTTTGAAGCTGATCGAAGCCGATAACGGACGATACGCGCAGGATCGCAAAGGTTTGCCGCTCGATATTGACGTGTTGTTTTACGGTGACTGGGTGGGCGATTTTGACGGTTTGGTCTTGCCGCGCGCCGAGATACTCAGAAATGCCTTTGTGCTGTGGCCGCTTTCGCTGATCGCCCCTGACAAGCTACATCCGAGTGTGGGCATGACACTTGGTCAGATCTGGGCAGAGGCTCAGATTGATCAAGTGCTTGCCCCCGCGGCGTTTGAATGGCGTGGCGAGCAATTGACACCGAAAGAGATGCTTTGAGGCTGCTGTAAATGCGCTGCCGCCGCTCACAACCGAGTGGTGGCAGCGCAGCAGCTGCAGTTCGCAAGCGGTTAGGCTGTGGGCGATGCTGGCTTTTGGGTCGCGTCTTTGTAGGCTTGTAAAGCGCTGAGCCGTTCGCGCTTAAGGGCTTCCCCCAGCGCCGGGCCCTTGAACCCCTGTGCCAGCAGCGGCTGGATGTCGACTGCCTGGGCTGCTTTCGCGGCGCCACGCAAATAGTCAGCCTGAGGGTATGGCCGTTCTTCAAGCCCCAAGCGACCCTTGGCGTCCATCTCACAAGCGACGATAAATTCCTCGAAGCGTTGAGGTCGACGGTAAACGTCAAATCGTTGCAGCAATTCCAGTAAGGTCGAGGCCTTCAGCTCAAAGGCCCGATGCCCGTGGGTGTGGTATTCGCCGACCAGCAATGCAAGTTCCTGACAATCTCGAGGTGCTTTGAACCGCTCGTTTGCGGCTTTGATCAGGCGCAATCCGGTGTGCTCATGGGCGATATGGCGTGGCCATTTCGATTCCGGCGTAAGGCCTTTTCCCACGTCATGCAGCAAGCACGCCCAGCGTACGGTCAAAGGCTGGTGATGCCGCGCCGCTTGTTCAAGCACGCTCAGGGTGTGAATGCCACTGTCGATTTCAGGGTGGTGAGCTGGCGGTTGCGGTACGCCGAATAATGCCTGGACTTCGGGCAATAGCACTTCAAGTGCGCCGCAACGTCTGAGTACTTCAATAAAAACGTGGGGATGGTCTTCCATCAGGGCGCGGGATATTTCCTTCCAGCAACGTTCCGGTGTTAGCGCTTGGAGTTCGCCTGAGGCTGACAGTTGACGCATCAGTTCCAGTGTTTCGTCTGCCACCCTGAACCCGAGCCCGGCATAACGTGCAGCGAAGCGCGCAACGCGCAGCACCCGCAGGGGATCTTCGGCGAATGCTGGAGAAACATGGCGCAATATGCGTGCTTCCAGATCTCGTTGGCCGTGGTAGGGGTCAGTAATATTGCCCGCATCATCTTCGGCCATCGCATTGATGGTCAGATCGCGGCGGATCAAATCCTCTTCGAGGGTTACGTCAGGGCTGGCATGAAATACAAAGCCCCCATAACCGTGTCCGCTTTTGCGCTCGGTGCGGGCGAGGGCGTATTCCTCCCCGGTTTTAGGATGGAGAAAGACCGGGAAGTCGGAGCCTACGGGACGAAAGCCCTTGGCCAGCATTTGTTCGGCACTCGCGCCTACTACGACCCAGTCGATGTCTGTGACGGGTTTGCCAAGCAAGCGATCGCGGACTGCACCGCCGACTTTATAAATCTGCATAAAAAACCTCCGTTAGCGCGACAGGATAACCGCTGCGTCGCGCAAACGGAGGTTCACGTCTATCACAAGTGAATGGCGCTCAAATCCAAACGTCCGTATTCAGCATCGCCATGTTCACTTTTTGGCGGGACATGATGGGCCTTCATCACTTGATCCCCTTGCAGGGTTTCGAGGTGAATATCAAAACCCCACAGGCGGTGAAGGTGTTTAAGTACCTCGTCAGTGGAGTCGCCCAGCGGTTTGCGGTCATGCTGTTGATGGCGCAGGGTAAGCGAGCGATCGCCGCGACGGTCGATACTCCAGATTTGCACGTTAGGCTCGCGATTCCCCAAGTTGTACTGCGCTGCCAGGGTTTCGCGAATGATCCTGTAGCCGTTTTCATCGTGGATAGCGGGTACGAGTAAATCGTCTTTCTGATCGTCATCCATGATGCTGAACAGCTTGAGGTCGCGAATAACCTTGGGGGACAGGTATTGCAGGATGAAGCTTTCGTCTTTGAAGCTGCTCATGGCGAACTTGATGCTCGATAACCAGTCGCTGCCCGCCAACTCGGGGAACCAGCGACGATCTTCCTCGGTGGGTTCTTCGCACATGCGCCGGATATCGCGGTACATCGCGAAACCCAAGGCATACGGGTTGATCCCGCTGTAGTAGGGGCTGTCAAAACCCGGTTGAAACACCACGCTGGTGTGCGAGGTCAGGAACTCCATCATGAAGCCGTCCGTCACCAGCCCCTCATCGTAAAGATCGTTCATCAGGGTGTAATGCCAAAAAGTTGCCCAGCCTTCGTTCATGACCTGGGTTTGGCGCTGTGGGTAAAAGTACTGGGCGATTTTGCGTACGATACGCACCACTTCGCGTTGCCAGGGTTCCAGCAGCGGCGCGTGTTTCTCGATGAAATACAGGATGTTTTCCTGAGGTTCGTCCGGAAAACGTGCGTTGTCCTTTTCGTTGAATTTGTCAGCGTTCTTGGGGATGGTGCGCCACAAATCATTGATCTGTTTTTGCAGGTGCTCTTCGCGCTCCTTCTGACGACGACGCTCTTCTTCGGCCGAAATCGGATAAGGCCGTTTGTAGCGGTCTACGCCGTAATTCATCAGTGCATGGCAAGAGTCCAGCAAGTCTTCCACCGCGTCGATACCGTGGCGCTCTTCGCACTGCATGATGTATTGCTTGGCGAACACCAGGTAATCAATGATCGAACTGGCGTCAGTCCAGGTTCGGAACAGGTAATTACCCTTGAAGAAGCTGTTGTGGCCATAGCAGGCATGGGCCACCACCAGGGCTTGCATGCAGATGGTGTTCTCTTCCATCAGGTAAGCGATGCACGGGTCTGAGTTGATGACGATTTCATACGCCAGCCCCATTTGCCCGCGGCTGTAGGACTTTTCGGTACTCAAGAAATGTTTGCCGTAGGACCAATGGTGATAGCCCAATGGCATCCCGACAGAGGCGTAGGCGTCCATCATCTGCTCGGCGGTGATGACTTCAATCTGGTTGGGGTAGGTGTCCAGTGCATACCGTTCGGCCAGGCGACCGATTTCCCGGTCGTAGGCCTGGATCAGTTCAAAGGTCCACTCGGAGCCAGTGGAGATGGGGTGGCGTTTATTCTCTTTGGCGGTCATGTCACTAACCTGCGCTGGAAGAGTTCACGGAAGACCGGGTAAATATCGCCGGCCGAGACCAGTTGCTGTTGAGCGAAGGTGTCGGGAAAAGCCTCGTTGATACGCTCATATTCGTACCAGAGCGCCTGATGTTCGCGCGGGGTAATTTCCACATAAGTGTAGTACTGCACGAATGGCATGATCTGGTTGATCAAAATGTCACGGCAAATGGGTGAGTCGTCGTTCCAGTTGTCGCCGTCGGAAGCCTGGGCGGCATAAATGTTCCATTCGTTAGTGGGATATCGCTCGGCCATGATCTCCTGCATCAACTTGAGTGCGCTGGAGACAATGGTGCCGCCGGTCTCGCGCGAATAGAAAAACTCCTCTTCATCTACCTCCCGGGCACTGGTGTGGTGGCGAATGAACACTACTTCGATTTTGTCGTAATTTCGTTTCAGGAACAGGTACAGCAAGATAAAGAATCGCTTGGCGATGTCCTTGGTGGCTTGCGTCATGGAGCCTGAAACGTCCATCAGGCAGAACATCACCGCCTTCGAGCTCGGGTTGGGGTGTTTAACCAGCAAGTTGTACTTGAGGTCGAAAGTATCGAGAAACGGGACACGATGAATGCGGGCGCTGAGCTTTTCGATTTCAGCTTCGATGTCTTTGATATCGCCGAAATTGTCAGGTTCTTCGCGTTTTAAACGCTCAAGTTCGATTTTTGCTTCTTTGAGTCGTGCGCGGCTGCTGCCGGTCAGGGCAATGCGCCGGGCATGGGCGGAACGCAAGGTACGGATGATGTTGATTCGTGAGGGGTTACCCTCGTTGCTGATGCCAGCACGCACGGTTTTAAACGTGTCGGTGCCCGTCAGGTGGCGTTTGACCAGGTTTGGCAGTTCGAGGTCTTCGAACATGAATTCGAGGAATTCTTCCTGGGTGATTTGAAACACAAACTCATCCATGCCTTCGCCGGAATTGCCTGCCTTGCCCGGGCCGCCTCCGCCCCCGGACCCGCCTTGAGGGCGTTGAATGTGTTCGCCGCTGGTGAACTCCTTATTACCCGGATGCACGACCGTTTGTTTGCCGCCGCGCCCGTGGTGCAGCACCGGCTCGTCAATATCGCGACCGGGAATGCTGATCTGTTCGCCATGTTCCATGTCGGTAATGGAACGCCGGCCCACGGCTTCTTCGACGGCCTTTTTAATGTGGTCGCGATAGCGCCGCAGAAAACGTTGGCGGTTTACCGTGCTCTTGTTCTTGCCATTAAGGCGTCGATCGATCACATAGCTCATAAGCCCTCCGGGCCGCTTCAAGAGGTGAGCTGCACGCTGCAAGCCACCGCGAGCTCCCGGGTTCGGGAGTTTCGTCGGGTGCTAGCAGCGTGTAGCCGGGCGCTTGCCGCTGCCTCACTGCGATTTTCTGACCCGCAGGTACCACTCGGAGAGCAGTCGTACTTGTTTGTCGGTGTAACCGCGTTCAACCATTCGGGTCACGAAGTCGTTGTGTTTTTGTTGATCCTCTTTGCTCGCCTTGGCGTTGAAGCTGATGACCGGCAGCAGGTCCTCAGTGTTGGAGAACATTTTCTTCTCGATGACCACCCGCAGTTTTTCGTAGCTGAGCCATGTCGGGTTTTTGCCATTGTTGTTGGCGCGGGCACGCAGGACGAAGTTGACGATTTCGTTGCGGAAATCTTTCGGGTTGCTGATGCCAGCCGGTTTTTCGATTTTCTCCAGTTCTTCGTTAAGGGCGATGCGGTTGAGGATTTCGCCGGTTTCGGGGTCACGGTATTCCTGATCCTGAATCCAGAAATCGGCGTACAGAACGTAGCGGTCGAAAATGTTTTGCCCGTATTCGCTGTAGGACTCCAGGTAAGCGGTCTGAATTTCCTTGCCGATGAACTCGATGTACCGGGGCGCCAGGTACTCTTTCAGGAAGCGCAGATAACGCTCGCGGGTTTCTGGCTGGAACTGTTCCTGTTCGATCTGTTGTTCAAGCACGTAGAGCAAGTGCACCGGGTTGGCAGCGATTTCGTGCGGGTCGAAGTTGAAGACTTTGGACAGGATTTTGAAGGCAAATCGGGTCGACAAACCGTTCATGCCTTCGTCGACGCCAGCGCTGTCACGGTACTCCTGAATGGATTTGGCTTTCGGATCGGTGTCTTTGAGGTTTTCGCCGTCATAGACACGCATTTTGGAGTAGATGTTGGAGTTTTCAGGTTCTTTGAGGCGTGACAGCACCGTGAACTGCGCGAGCATCTTCAGGGTGTCAGGTGCGCAATGGGCTTTGGCCAGCGAGCTGTTATAAAGCAGTTTGTCGTAGATTTTGACTTCGTCACTGACCCGCAGGCAGTACGGCACTTTTACGATGTAAATCCGATCGATAAACGCTTCGTTGTTTTTGTTGTTACGGAAGGTATGCCACTCCGATTCGTTGGAGTGCGCCAGCAGAACCCCGGTAAAAGGAATCGCCCCCAGTCCTTCGGTACTGTTGTAGTTGCCTTCCTGAGTAGCCGTGAGCAATGGGTGCAGCACCTTGATCGGTGCCTTGAACATTTCGACGAATTCCATCAGACCCTGGTTGGCCCGGCACAGCGCGCCCGAATAGCTGTAGGCGTCGGCATCGTTTTGCGGGAATTCTTCTAGCTTGCGGATATCGACCTTGCCCACCAGTGCCGAAATGTCCTGGTTGTTTTCATCGCCGGGTTCGGTTTTGGCCACTGCAATCTGGTTAAGGATTGACGGGTAGAGTTTGACCACCCGGAACTGGCTGATATCGCCGCCAAATTCAGCCAGGCGCTTGGTGGCCCAGGGCGACATGATGGTGCTCAGGTAACGCTTGGAGATCCCGAAGTCTTCTTCAAGAATCGCGCCATCTTCCGTGGCGTTGAACAGGCCAAGCGGCGACTCGAAAACTGGCGAACCTTTGATGGCGTAAAAAGGGACTTTCTCGATCAATTGCTTGAGCTTTTCAGCCAGGGACGACTTGCCGCCGCCCACCGGGCCCAGCAAGTAGAGGATTTGTTTCTTTTCTTCCAACCCTTGGGCTGCATGGCGGAAGTAGGAAACGATTTGCTCAATGCACTCTTCCATTCCGTGGAAGTCGGCAAAAGCCGGGTAGCGGCGAATCACTTTGTTGGAGAAGATTCGCGAGAGGCGAGAGTCAGTCGAGGTGTCCAGCAGTTGCGGTTCACCAATGGCCAACAGCAGCCGTTCGGCAGCCGAGGCGTATGCGCTTTTATCGTTTTTGCACAGCTCAAGGTATTCCTGGAGCGTAAGTTCTTCCTGGCGCGTGGATTCAAAGCGCTGTTGGAAGTGGCTAAAAATACTCATGACGTCACCTCGCTCGATACGTGGAGCCGGCGATTGATCGGTCAGTTCGAGTGCTGGCATGCGGCAACGTTGCAGTTGCTGTGTACCCCCCAGGACACCATCAAAGGGGCTAACCCTTTGAAGTTACTACTGATGATCCTCACGCCGGTGTACCGGCTCTCCCCAGATTCGGATGGCCTGAGCTAAAGGATAGTTGGTTCTGGGAGAGGTCAAGGCGAGATGCGCGAATTGTTGTGTTTGACCGTTGGTCAGGCAGGGCGCCAGCCCACTGAATACGTGGGCTTGGCGTGCATTAAAAAATTATTCCTCCGGGCTTTGGGCGATTTCGCCCGGATAAGTCGAACGCCACAATTCGAAACCACCGTCGAGGCTGTACACATCACTGAATCCTTGGCCTACCAGGTAAGCCGCCGCGCTCTGACTGGAATTACCGTGGTAGCAAGCGACGATCAACGGTGCATCCAGATCTGCCTTGGCAATGAAATCGTGAAGCGAGTGGTTATCCAGGCGCGTTGCGCCAGTGATATGCCCGGCGGCATAAGTCTGCGGGTCGCGAATGTCGACTACTACGGCGCCTTTTTGACGCAGTGTGTGGGCCTGTTCGGGAGCGATACGTTTGAAATCGGTCATGGGAAATTCCTCTGGCCTGACTACGGGCGTGGGGTTGTGACGCCCAAAGGTTGGGGAGACGGTTGTGGGCTGGCAGGGGCTTTAAGGTGCAGGTCATCGCAGTCGCAGCTCAAGCGCTGCCCGTTGTCGACGTTGAGCAGGGTCATGGCGCCGCCCCATACGCAGCCAGTGTCGAGTGCGTAGATGCCGGGCTCCTTGCAGTTGCCTTCGAGTGCAGCCCAGTGACCGAAGATGATTTTGAGGTCCTGGGTTTTGCGTTCTTTATAGCTGAACCACGGTGCATAACCGGGCGGAGCGCTGCCCACGCCTTCTTTGCTTTTAAGGTCGAGTTTGCCGTCGCGGGTGCAAAACCGCATGCGGGTGAAGTAGTTGGTAATAACCCGCAGGCGTTCAATGCCCGTCAGGTCACTGTCCCATTTGGCAGGCTCATTGCCATACATGCCATCGAGGAAAGGGCCCAAAAGGCTGTCATCGCGCAATGCGTGTTCCACTTCGCTCGCATATTTGAGGGCTTTTTTCAGGCTCCATTGCGGGGGAATACCGGCATGAACCAGTGCGGTATTTCGTTCGAGGTCGTAATGCAACAGAGGTTGCTGGCGCAGCCAGTCCAGCAATTGGTCACAGTCCGGTGCCTCGAGGATTTCGCGAAGCGTGTCACCCTTTTTCAGGCGCTCAATATTGTTGCCGACCGCAAGCAAGTGCAGGTCGTGGTTGCCCAGCACGCAAACCAGTGATTCACGCATGCCATACAGAAAGCGCAGCGTCTCCAACGACTCGGGTCCCCGGTTAACGAGGTCGCCCACCAGCCACAGGGTGTCTTTTGCAGGATCGAACGCAACCCGCTCTAACAGACACTTGAGCGGTTGCAGGCAACCTTGAAGGTCACCGACTGCGTACACCGCCATCAGTGCAGCGCTCCGGGGACAGCAAGGCGGAAGGGCGCAATGATGGCCTTGAACTGATGATCGTCTTGCGCCTGCATCAGGTAGCTGCCCTGCATGGTGCCGACTTTTGTGGTGATCACGGAGCCGCTGCTGTAAGTGTGCACCTGACCCGGTTCGATCACCGGTTGTTGTCCGACGACACCTGCACCGCGCACTTCTTCGGTGTGCCCGTCACCGTCGGTGATGATCCAGTGCCGTGACAGCAATTTTGCGGGGATTGAGCCGTTGTTCTTCACCGTGATGGTGTAGGCGAAGGCGAAGCGGTCTTGCTCGGGTTGAGATTGTTCTGGCAAGTAACGGGTGACGACGCTGACGTCAACCTGATAGCGGGGTTCGGACATGCGGAAGGCCTTACTTGAAAGCAGAGACACAGCTCGGGATAAAACTGATGCCTGAGTCTAGGCCAAGTCACGGGTACTAGGCCAGATGCGGCCAGTACCCGATTTGTAAGGACGGTCAGTCGGCAGCGGGCGCTGCGACGGCTTGCTCGCTCAGTTTGTCGGCCAGACGCACGAATGCTGCCAGGTCGAGTTGCTCGGGACGCTTGCTGCCATCGACCCCGGCTGCTTCGATTTGCGCATTACTCAGCAAGGCCTTGAGGGTGTTGCGCAAGGTTTTGCGACGCTGGTTGAAAGCTTCGCGCACGACGCGCTCTAGCAGACGATGATCCTTGGCCGGGTGTGGCAGGGTCTCGTGTGGCACCAGGCGCACAATGGCAGAGTCGACTTTAGGTGGCGGGTTGAATGCGCCCGGACCTACGTTGAACAGGTGTTCCACACGGCAATGGTACTGAACCATGATCGACAACCGGCCCCAGTCGCCGCCGCCTGGGCCAGCAGCCATGCGCTCTACCACTTCTTTTTGCAGCATGAAGTGCATGTCGCGGATCAGCTCGGCGTTTTTCAGCAGGTGGAAAATCAGCGGTGTGGAGATGTTGTACGGCAGGTTGCCGACCACACGCAGGGTGCGGGGCGCCGCACCCAGTGTATTGAAGTCGAACTTGAGGGCGTCGCCCTGATGCAGGTTGAAGTTGCTCATGCCTGCGAACTGTTGATTGAGGATCGGGATCAGGTCTTTGTCCAGTTCGACCACATCAAGCTGGCCGCCACTGTTGAGGATGCCTTCTGTCAATGCACCCTGGCCCGGGCCGATTTCCAGCAGGCGGTCGCCCGCCTTGGCATTGATGGCGCGCAGGATGCGGTCAATAACACCAGCATCGTGCAGGAAGTTTTGACCAAAACGCTTACGCGCCTTGTGTTGGTATTGCTCGTTCATAAACGGGTCTCGGCCATCTGGTAGGCGGTTTCCAGGGCGACTTGCAGGCTGCCGGTGTCGATCTTGCCGCTGCCCGCCAGATCCAGGGCAGTGCCATGGTCAACAGAGGTGCGGACGATCGGCAAGCCAAGGGTGATGTTGACGGCGGCACCAAACCCTTTGTACTTCAGCACGGGCAGGCCTTGGTCGTGGTACATCGCCAGCACTGCGTCACAGTGCTCCAGATATTTGGGGGTAAACAGAGTGTCGGCAGGCAGCGGGCCACGTAGGTCCATGCCCTCGCTGCGCAGAAGCTCCAGGGTGGGTTCGATAATATCGATTTCTTCACGGCCCAAATGCCCGCCCTCACCAGCATGGGGGTTGAGCCCGCACACCAGAATTCGCGGTTGGGCAATGCCGAACTTTTGCTGCAGGTCGGCGTGCAGAATACGCGTCACCCGCATCAGGCGTTCGGGGGTGATTGCATCTGCAACCTGACGCAGCGGCAGGTGCGTGGTGACAAGCGCCACGCGAAGGCCGCGGGTGGCGAGCATCATTACCACGTGCTCGGTGCGCGTCAGGTCGGCGAGAAATTCGGTATGGCCGGAAAACGGGATGCCGGCTTCGTTGATGACGCCCTTATGGACAGGGGCAGTAATCATGCCTGCGAAGTCGCCGTCCAGGCAGCCTTGAGCCGCACGGGTCAAGGTGTGCAGCACAAAGGCCGCATTGGCTTTGTCCAGTACACCGGGCGTAACCGGTGCGCTGAGCGGGGTATCCCATACATACAAGCTGCCTGCGGGTGCCGGTTGCTTGGGCCACTGCCCCGGCGTGACGGGCAGCAGGTTGACGGCCACACCCAGCCTGGCGGCCCGCTCAGAGAGCAGGTCGCAGCTGGTAATGGCAATCAGGGGATGGGGCTGGTGTTGCGAGGCGAGCAGCAGGCACAGATCTGGACCTATGCCTGCCGGTTCGCCGGGTGTCATTGCAAACCGCTGGGTGTTCACTGTGCCGCCTGGCTTGCGCTCTCGTCCGAGGTCGCGCCGGGCAGTTTGATCTCTACGTAGGCTTCGTCGCGGATCTGACGCAACCAGCTTTGCAGCTCTTCATCGTACTTGCGGTTACGCAAGGCGTTCATGGCCTGTTGCTCGCGAGCTTGAGAGGTGCTGTCAGTGGCGCGGCGACCAAGTACTTCAAGCACATGCCAGCCGTATTGAGTCTGGAACGGCTTGGACAATACACCTTGAGGCGTATCGAGCATGGCAGCACGGAACTCGGGAACCAGTGAGTTGGGGTTTACCCAGTTCAAATCGCCACCGTTGAGTGCCGAACCGGGGTCTTCGGAGTAGGTTTTTGCCAGGGTGGCAAAATCTTCGCCCGCTTCGATGCGGTCGTGGATTTTGTTGATCAGGGCTTCGGTCTGCGCTTCAGTGCGGATTTCGCTTGGCTTGATCAGGATGTGGCGAACATGCACTTCGTCCACAACCACAGACTGGCCACCGCGCTTGTCATTGAGCTTGAGGATGATGAAGCCGCCCGGTGTCCGGATAGGCTCAGTGATCCCGCCAACCGGCATTTCGCTGAGCAGGCGATCGAACGGAGGTGGCAGTTGAGCGGCTTTACGCCAGCCCATGTCGCCGCCTTCCAATGCGGTATCGCTGCCGGAGCGGGCAATGGCCATCTGGCCGAAGTCAGCGCCTTTCTTCAGTTGGTTATATACATCAACCGCTTGCTTATAGGCGTTCTGGATGGCTTCCGAATTCGCGCTTTCAGGCGTTGGAATCAGAATGTTGGCCAACTGGAACTCTTCGGACATCTGCATCTTGCCCAGGTCGGATTTCAAGAAGTTCTGCACTTCTTGATCCGTGACCTGGATACGCTCGGCGACACGACGCTGGCGCACACGGCTGATCGTCATTTCACGACGGATCTGCTCACGGGCGTCTTCATAAGACAGACCGTCGTGCGCCAGGGCCTTGCGGAACTGGTCGACGGTCATGCCATTGCGCTGGGCAATGGTGGCGACAGCATCGTTCAGCTCTTCATCGGTAATACGAATACCCATGCGTTCGCCGAGCTGCAATTGCAGGTTCTCAACGATCAGGCGCTCAAGCACTTGCTGATCCAGCACGCTCTTGGGCGGAACGCCCTGATTGCGCTTGGCGATGGTCTGCTGAACTTCATGAACACGCTGGTCCAGTTGGCTCTGCATGATCACGTCGTTGTCGACGATGGCCACAACACTATCCAGGGGTTGAACCGCGGCGTGAGCCGCAGTACCCAGGAACAACGCGCCCAGCACTAGCGGGCGCAAACACTCAGAAAGCTTGATCTTCACGTTCACGATAACCTTGGATGCCTTTGTCGAGGAAGCTCTCTACTTTGGTGCCAACAACGCCACCGAGACCTTTCAGCACAATTTGAAGGAAGAGACCATGGTCGCCCTTCTCGTTTTGAGGGGCTTCTTGGGTATATTCGTCGTTGGAGACCCAGTAACGGTTGATCAGACGAAGTTTCCAGCAGCAGTTGTCGTACTCGAAGCCACCAAAGGCTTCCAGCGTACGGTTACGGTTGTAGTCGTACTGCCAGCGGCTGATGACGTTCCACTGCGGCACGATCGGCCAGATAACCGAGAAGTCGTGCTGCTTGATCTTATAGTAATCCTTGATATAGCCAGGCTGACCAGGCGACAGGTAGTCACCACCGCCGACTGTCCACTTACCGGTGTACTGGTCATAGCGAACTTGGTCATTGCGGTAGCGGAAGCCTGCGTTGACCACCTTGTTCGGGTTGTCTTCGGGCTGATAGTGCATCATCGCACTGCCAGAACGAGGGCTGCGGGTTTCCGGGTCCCAGTTGTAGTCAGCAGTTGCGCGCCAGTCGCGGTTGAAACGGTAGGCGTACTCGAGTGCATACGGCGAAACGCTGGAGGTGGCATCTTTACGGTCGTCGGAAATGCCCGGCAGTTGAACCTTGCGATCCTTGAAGTAGTACGCCTGGCCAACGCTGACCCGTTGACGCTCAAAGCCATTTTCTTCGATCCAGCGGCTGGTCACGCCCAGCGACAGCTTGTTTTCGTCGCCTACACGGTCGCTTCCGGAGAAGCGATTGTCGCGCCACAGCGAGGAGTAGCTAAAAGTGCTTTCGCTGGTATCAAACACCGGGATGTCTTGCTGATTGCGCTCAGGCACATACAGATAGAACGCACGCGGCTCCAGGGTCTGGCGGTAATTGGTGCCGAACCATTGAGTGTTGCGATCGAAGTACAGGCCGCTGTCGATACTGGCAATTGGAACGCTGCGGTTTTGGGAACCTTTATAAACGCCCCCGTTGTAAATCGTTCCATTTTTTGCCGCGTTGGCTTGAGCTCGTACGATGTCACTTTTCCCAGTGCCATCCAGATCAAGATCGTACTGGGTGTACATGTACTTGAGCGTTGGCGTGACATAGCCATAGCTCGCTGTCATCGGCAGGCTCATGCTTGGCGCAAGATTTAGACGTGTACCGTTGGCGCGGGCTAGACCTGTAACGTTAGTGTCAAGACGTTTAGCAGAAGTGCCGTCTTCATTGACGTACATCCCGTTTTCAAGGTCGCGATCGAACCGCACCAGCTCAGTGTCGTATTTGAAATTCAGACCGCCCGGGTGGTACGGCAGCGCACCATTGAAGGTGATTTGCGGCAACTTGTTGTAAGGCGTGATTTGCGTCACGGTGGCCATTTGATAGGCCTGCGCGTTCAACCTGGCGTTGAACGTGTCGCCACGGTAAGTCACGGAACCTTGCTGATTTACGTATTCCCGGCTCTCAACACCGATCTGGTCACTTTGCAGATCCTGGAAGTAATAAGGATCGCTGATCTTGGTGTAGTCGACCTCAGTCAGTACGCGCGAATCCAGGCCACCCTTGTGCTGCCAGTTGAACATGTAGCGGGTGTCTTTGTAGTCGGTTTGGTCTTTGCGCTTGTCATCCTTGTCGTTCAGATAAGCAGCACCGAACTGGCCTTCGCTGGACTCGGTCAGGTAGCGGAATTCGCCTTCCATCAACAAGCCGCGTTTGGTCATGTAGCGCGGGTACAACGTGGCGTCGTAGTTGGGCGCCAGGTTGAAGTAGTACGGGGTCACGAGCATAAAGCCGGTGTCGGTGCTGCTGCTGAACGACGGCGGCAGGAAACCGGACTGACGGCGATCGTCGATCGGGAAATAAATGTACGGGGTGTAGAAGACCGGAATGTCTTTGACCCGCAACGTCACGTTGGTCGCCGTACCGAAACCGGTGGCCGGGTTCAACGTGATGTTGTTGCCCTTGAGTTGCCAGGCGTTGCTGTTCGGTTCGCACGTGGTGTACGTACCATCCTTGAGGCGGATGATCGCGTTTTCGCCACGCTTGGCGTACAGCGCACTGCCGCGGATGCGCGACTTGTGCAGGATGTATTCCGCGTTGTCGACCTTGGCCGCACCGGTGTCGAGTTGAACGTCGGCGTGGTCGCCCACGATCAGTGCACCGTTGTCGCGCAGGCGGACCTTGCCGTTAAGCTCACCGCGGTTTTCAGCCTGATACAGGCTGGCTTCGTCGGCTTCGATCTGCATGCTGCCCTGACGCATGACAACGTCACCGGCCAGCGTCGCGATCTGCTCTTCTTGCTGATAGCGCGAGGCCTTGGCGCCAATAAAGGTAGGCGCGTCGCTTTTGCTGGTCGGGTCGTTCATGCCCGGACGGATCGGCTCGACGTAAGCGCCCGCGCAATACGGGCCGGTTTCGGCCAGTTGTGCGGGGGTCAGCTTGTCTCGCGGAACCCAGTCGAGGTGACTGTAGTCAGCACTGCGCGCTTTCAGACCACGGCCTTTGGCTTCTGTCACCAATGGGGTCTGAGCGACCTGCTCGACGGTTTCGCCACTGGCGCCCACCGAGTTGCCGCTGTGAACCGGACGCGGCGGCAATTGAGCCGTGGTCGCTTTCGGTGCGCAGTCCCAGCCGCCCGTAGCCGACACAGAACAGTCATACTGCTCCTCGGCAACAGCGAAAGGCGTGGCTAGAGGTTGCATGGCCAGCAAACTGCCGGTTACCAGCAACGGAAATTTTTTACGAAACGCGGGGGATTTCAATGCCATCTTATTAGTCCGGGCTTCCTGCGTGCCATCAGCCCGCGGTGGGGGCCGCACGCCTCTCGATGGTCTGGAAAAGATGCTGGATAATAAAGCATGACCCGCTTGACGGCTAGGGCCGTCGGAGACCCACGTAATGCCTGACCAAGATGTACGCCTGCAACACCTTAAAGTTTGGCTCGATGAGCAATTGTCAGCCCTATTTTTAAACAACGGATGGGGCGCCGTACCCCCGGCCACGCTGACTGCAGCCAGCAGTGATGCGAGTTTTCGGCGGTATTTTCGCTGGGAAGGTGAGGGGCGCAGTTTTATTGTTATGGACGCCCCGCCGCCCCAGGAAAACTGCAAACCTTTCGTCGATATCGCTGAATTACTGCGTATCAGCGAGATAAATGTGCCGGAAATTTTTGCTCAAGACCTCGAGCGCGGGTTTCTTTTGCTCAATGACTTGGGCAATAAAACCTTTCTCGACGTCATTAATGACCACAACGGCGATAAGCTGTTCGACGATGCCATCAAAGCACTGCTGGCTTTTCAGCAGTTGCCCATGATCGCGCCGTTGCCCAGCTATGACGCGGCTTTATTGCGCCGTGAGCTCGAATTGTTCCCTGAATGGTACGTTCGCCGTCATTTGGGGATTGAGTTGGATGAGCAACAGCAGGCGCAGTGGCAACGGGTCAGCGATCTGCTGATCGACAGCGCGCTGGCTCAGCCCAAGGTGCTGGTGCACCGCGACTTTATGCCGCGCAACCTGATGCTGAGCATTCCCAACCCCGGCGTGCTGGATTTCCAGGATGCGGTGTACGGGCCGGTGACCTACGACATCACGTGCCTGTTCAAAGATGCCTTCCTCAGTTGGCCTGAAGAACGGGTGCGGCAATGGCTGGCCCAGTACTGGAAAAGTGCGCGCCGCCTGGCGATCCCGGTGCAGCCCGAGTTTGAGGATTTCCTGCGTGCCAGCGACTTGATGGGCGTGCAGCGGCACTTGAAGGTGATCGGCATTTTTGCCCGCATTTGCCATCGCGATGGCAAACCCCGCTACCTGGCCGATGTGCCGCGTTTCCTCTCTTATATAGAAGCCGTTTTGGCCCGCCGCCCGGAGCTGTCTGAACTGGGTGAGCTTTTTGCCAGCCTGCCTGAACCGGTTGAGGCTCAGGCATGAAGGCGATGATTTTGGCCGCGGGCAAAGGTGAGCGCCTGCGGCCTTTGACCCTGCATACCCCCAAGCCCTTGATCCGTGCGGGCGGTGTGCCCTTGATCGAATACCACCTGCGTGCGCTCGCGGCGGCAGGGTTTACCGAGATTGTGATCAATCACGCCTGGCTGGGTCAGCAGATCGAGGATCATCTGGGCGACGGTTCGCGTTTCGGGGTAAGCATTCAATACTCCGCAGAAGGCGAGCCGCTGGAGACCGGTGGCGGTATTTTTAAAGCATTGCCTTTGTTGGGCGATAACCCGTTCGTGGTGGTGAACGGTGATATCTGGACTGACTACGATTTTGGTGCGTTGCGTCGGCCTCTCGCCGGTCTGGCGCATCTGGTGCTGGTGGACAACCCGCCCCATCATCCCACGGGTGATTTCAGCCTGATTGATGCGCAAGTTCAGGATGCGCAACCCGATGCGCAGGTACTGACCTATAGCGGTATTGCCGTGTTGAGCCCGGCGTTGTTGCGCGGGTGCGAGCCCGGCGCGTTCAAGCTGGCTCCGTTATTACGTACAGCCATGGCCGCAGGCCATGTCACAGGAGAGCGTTTGCAAGGGCATTGGGTAGATGTAGGCACGCACGAGCGTTTGGCTGAGGTCGAAAGCCTGATTAAGGGCGCTCACTAAGATGCTGTGGCCAGGGACTCTGATTGGAGCCGGAGGCGGGTTTTTGATTGCCAGCATTCCGGGGGCCATGTTGGGTGCTTTGTTGGGGCAGGCGCTGGATCGGCGTCTGAACCTGCAAAGCTGGGCGCATGTGCGCGAACGCCTTGGCGGTCGTGCTGCGCTGCGCAATGACGAACTGTTGTTCGTGTTGCTCGGCCGTCTGGCCAAAAGCGGCGGGCGCGTGGTGGATAAGCATATCGAGCAGGCGCGACAGGAGATGCGCTTGCTCGACATGAGCGCCCCCGCGCAGAAGCGCGCGATCGCTGCGTTTAATCGGGGCAAGTCCGGCAATGACTCATTACGCGGTTACCTGCGGCGTCTCAAGGCGCAACCCCATGCGGCAGAAGGCGTGTTGCGCGCTTGCTGGCGGATGATCGTGGCGGACGGGCGGGTTGACACGCAAGAGCGTGAGTTGATCGGGCTATGGGGTAAATGGTTGGGCTGGACCCCGCAACAGATTCAGGCACTGGGGGCTGATTACGAGCCGCAGAAAAGGCCGCTGGCCACGCGCGGCGGGACTTATCAGGAGTCGCTGACGCTGCTCGGGGTCACTCATCAGAGCGACCCGGTGCACATCAAACGGGCGTATCGACGTTTGCTCAGCCGTCATCACCCTGACAAAGTGGCCGGTTCAGGGGCTAGCCCGGCGCAGGTGCTGGACGCGACAGGGAAAACCCGCGAGCTGCATCACGCCTACGCGTTGATCCGCCAGCGGCGCGGGTTTTGACCGTTACTTATCCACAGGCTGTGGGCTGAGCCAACCGCGAATCCGGCGATACAACTGTTCTTGGCCAGCATCGCGGTTCCCCGGCATCGCAGTCAGTGCCACCTGAGTGAAATCCCCGCCATTGACCCGCTTGCTGGCTTGCAACCGTTGCAGGGCGGCCTTGCGCAGTAACGCGTTGTCTTTATAGAACACGTCCAGCAGCGCGACCTTGAGGCCAGGCGTCATCAGGCTCAAGTCTGCCGGTGCCTGCACCGGTGTTTGCGCGGCGACCATGATCAGCTTGCCCACTTGCGCCGGTTGTTTCTCGGCGATGTAGCGTGCTGCCCAGTACGCACCTGTGCCGTGCCCCAGCAGTACGATGCTGCGCGCGTTTTGTTGTTGCGCGAAGGCAATTGCCGCCTCGATACGGGCGAAAATCCGCTCGGCATCCGCCTTGTTCATTTCTTCCAACGACGCCACCGGCTTCAGGTCCGGGGCCGGGTTTTCAGTGCCGACACTGGCGGCTTGTTCGATAGGTTTGGCTGTGGTGCTGGCGTCTTTGCTGCTACTGTCTGGCGCTTGCGGTGTAGGCAATTTCTCTGGTTCAGCGGTGCGTGCCTGACTGGCTTCGCTTTGCATGTCCGGCAAACTTAGGCTCAGGCTTGCCCAATGGGCGTCCGGCAGCTTGTTGCGCAGCGGGCCGACAACGATTGGCCAATCTGCGGTTTCGCCAGCGCCGGGGACAATAATCACCGCACCGCTGGGGTCGCTGTTATTGGCGGGCTTCCACAGTGCGAGAAAGTTGCCTTCACCGGCTTGGAGCTGTTGCTGCTCGTGTGGCGGGAGTTGCCGCTCCAACGCGGCCGCGTCTTCCTGGCTGCGTTCGGGCAGCGGCTCGCGCTCCACGGGCTTGGGTTGGGCGGGTTCAGCAACGGGCGCCGAGTCGTCCGCCTGAACAGGAAACGCCAGGGGCAATAACAACGACAGGCACAGGGCTGGCAGTGCCAGGCGGTAAGAAGACATCAGTTTTTCCAGGCCAGAAGTAATCCCGGCAGCCTAAAGGGTTGATCAGTATTTGTCAGGGTGTGAGCGTTCAGATGACACGTTTTTGCTATCTGTTGGTTATCGGCTGGTTTTGGCTGCCCTTGATGGGCCACGCGGCGCCTGTGCCAGCGGCGCAATTGAGTGCCGAGCAACAGCAATGGCTGTCGCAGCATCGGGAATTACGCGTCGGGCTGGTGCTGCAAGCCCCGTACGCGCGCTTTGACCAGCGCTTGCAGCAGCTGTCCGGGGCCAATGTTGAACTGATGAAATGGTTGGCGCAGGCACTTAACGTTGAGTTGCTGTGGCGCAATTACCCGGACCTGGCGCACTTGGAAAAAGCCGCCCGTGACGGGGAAATCGACCTGGTGCCGGGCCTGATGCAAACCCCGGCGGGGCTGCGGCTGTGGCAATTTTCTGACCCCTACATGCGCGTCCCGCAGCTGATTGTGGGCGTGCGCGACGGCAGCGGCGCTGTCGATTTGGAGCGCCTCGACAGCAAGACTCGCGTGGCCGTGCGCATGCCTGGCGCCACGGCAGAGTTCTTGCGAACCAGCTATCCGGGGCTGAATTTGCAGGGTGTTCCACTGGAGCGCCAGGCCTTGCAATTGTTGCTGAGCCAGCAAGCCACTTACGCCGTGATTGATGAAGCGCAGCTCAGTCGCTTGTCCAGCGAACCCGAGTTCTCAGGATTGGCAGTGGTAGGTGATATTGGTTTGCCACTCTTGCTGCGCGTGGCCACCCGGCGCGACTGGCCGGAGCTGGCCAGCATCGTCGAGCGCGGTTTGCACGCCATTCCGGCGCGGGATATGGAGCAGTTGCACGCGCGCTGGTTGCAGCCCAAGTATCCCCACGCCGGACCGTCTCCCGGTTTTTGGCAGAACTTCAGCCTGTTGATCGGTACCTTACTGCTGGCGAGCATGGCGATTGTGTTCTGGCAGCGTCGCCAGCAAACCTCACTGGAACGGGCGCTGCTGAGTGCACGCGAAGACATCGCCCTGCGCGCAGCGAGTGCCGAGGCATTGCGGCTGACTCAGTTTTCAATTGACCGCAGCCCGGTTGGCATCCTTTGGGTCAATTGGGACAGTCACGTGCGCTATGCCAATCTGGCCGCCGAGCACATGCTCGGGTGCGCGCCGGGTGCCCTGCTTGAGCGGCCTTTGAGTGATTTTGAACCGGGGCTGAGCATGGACCGCTGGTTGGGGCTATGGAAGCGTGCGCGGGCTGGCGAAGAGGGCGCGCAACGGTTTGAAACAAATTGCGTGCGTGCGGATGGCAGCACCTTCCCGGCCGACGTCACGCTCAGTTTTTTGCGCTTTCAGGCCGCTGAATACTTGGTGGTGTATCTCAATGACATCACCGAGCGCCGTCGTGTGCAGGCGGCGTTGCAAGAAAGTGATGCTCGCCTGCAAGGGATCGCGGCCAACGTCCCAGGGCTGGTGTTTCGTCTGGAGCGCTCGTTACTCACGGGCGAACTGGACTTCCCCTACATCAGTGAAGGTAGCGAAAGTCTGGCCGGGTTCTCGCCAGCGACGTTACGTAAACGTGAAGTCGGTTTGCGCAGCCTTGTGCACCCGGACGACAAGGCGGATTACCACCGTGTGCAGGATCAGGCGCTCGATAGCGACAGCGATTGGTCATGGCAGGGGCGGATTGTCACGCGTAAAGGCGAGCAGCGCTGGGCCGAGATCAAGGCCATTACCCGTCGCCTGCAAGATGGCACTGTGGTGTGGGACGGCATCGTCTGGGACATCAGCGAAAGCAAGCGTATCGAACTGGAACTGGACAGTTCTCGCGGGCAGTTGCGTGAACTGTCGGCGCACCTTGAAAGTGTGCGCGAAGAAGAAAAGGCGCGCATTGCCCGAGAAGTGCACGACGAGTTGGGGCAAATGTTGACCGTGCTCAAGCTTGAAACCTCCATGTGCGAGCTGGCCTATGCGGATCTGGACCCTGGCCTGCGTGAGCGCTTGAACAGCATGAAAAAGCTCATCGCCCAGTTGTTCCAGTTGGTGCGCGATGTGGCCACTGCGCTGCGGCCGCCAATTCTGGATGCAGGCATCAGTTCGGCCATCGAATGGCAGGCGCAGCGCTTCGAAGCGCGTACGCACATTCCATGTCTGGTGCAGGTTCCTGAGCATTTACCACCTCTGAGTGCGGCCAAGGAAGTAGGACTATTCCGAATTTTGCAGGAGGCGCTGACCAACGTGATGCGTCATGCTCAGGCACAAACCGTAGAGTTAACCCTGACCGTTGAAGCGCATGCGTTGTGCCTGACCATTAGCGATGATGGCCAGGGCTTTATTCCTGTCACGGGCAGGCCGACGTCCTTCGGGCTGGTGGGCATGCGTGAACGTGTATTGATGATGGGCGGCACGCTGTCGGTGCACAGTGTGCCAGGTGAAGGCACGACGCTGAGTGTGCGGGTACCGTTGACGACGGATCCGCAATGACCTTGAGGAGGAGCTGTCTGTGATTCGTGTACTGGTAGCTGAAGACCACACCATCGTGCGGGAAGGGATCAAGCAATTGATCGGCCTGGCCAAGGACCTGCGGGTGGTGGGGGAGGCAAGCAATGGCGAGCAATTGCTGGAAACCCTGCGCCATGTGCCGTGCGAGGTGGTGCTGCTGGACATTTCCATGCCCGGCGTGAACGGGCTGGAAGCGATCCCGCGCATCCGGGCCTTGAATAACCCGCCCGCGATCCTGGTGCTGTCGATGCACGACGAGGCACAGATGGCGGCGAGGGCGCTGAAATTCGGCGCGGCGGGTTACGCGACCAAGGACAGCGATCCCGCACTCTTGCTGATGGCCATTCGTAAAGTCGCGGCGGGCGGGCGCTACATCGACCCCGAGCTGGCGGACCGGATGGTCTTTGAAGTAGGGCTAACTGACTCACGCCCGCTGCATGCGCTGTTGTCAGAGCGCGAGTTCTCGGTGTTTGAACGGCTGGCGCAAGGGGTGAACGTGAATGATATCGCCCAGCAACTGGCCCTGAGCAGCAAAACCATCAGCACCCACAAAGCGCGGCTGATGCAAAAACTTCACGTCACCTCGTTGGCGGAACTGGTGAAATACGCAATGGAGCATAAGCTGGTGTAACGGCTGACGAGCTGCGAGCGTTTTAGCCGAGGCTGCAGGGCATGCCTGTTTGCGACTGTTTTTGAGCAGCGTTTCAGCCGCTAGCGGTGTCCGCCGTTACCCAGTGTTCTATTCACGACATCCTTGTAGGGCGTGCCCTACCCGCAATCTTCCAGGCTCCTGATGTAAATCTCTCCTGCGCCCCGATTTCTGGGGGGTGATGCCTTCTTTAGTCTTGGACTACAGCAGTCCAAAACAAAAAGGTGTAGCTATGAGTGAGGTCGGTGCAAGCGCTGGGTCGAATGACATTTTGGTCAGCTTTCGTGGTGTGCAGAAAAGCTACGATGGCGAAAACCTGATTGTTAAAGACCTTAACCTGGACATTCGCAAAGGCGAGTTTCTGACCTTGCTCGGGCCGTCTGGGTCGGGCAAAACCACCAGCTTGATGATGCTCGCAGGGTTTGAAACCCCCACCGCGGGCGAGATCCAGCTGGGGGGCCGTTCTATCAACAACGTGCCGCCGCACAAACGCGACATCGGCATGGTGTTTCAGAACTATGCGTTGTTCCCGCACATGACTGTGGCCGAAAACCTGGGTTTCCCGTTGTCGGTGCGCGGCCTCAATCGCACCGACATCAGCGAGCGGGTCAAGCGCGTGCTGAGCATGGTGCAGCTCGATGCCTTCGCCCAGCGTTACCCGGCACAGCTTTCCGGCGGCCAGCAACAGCGGGTTGCGCTGGCGCGGGCGCTGGTGTTCGAACCGCAGCTGGTGTTGATGGACGAACCGCTGGGGGCACTGGATAAACAGCTGCGCGAGCACATGCAGATGGAGATCAAGCACCTGCACCAGCGCCTTGGCGTGACAGTGGTCTACGTCACTCACGATCAGGGCGAAGCGCTGACCATGTCGGATCGGGTGGCGGTGTTTCACCAAGGTGAAATCCAGCAGATCGCCCCGCCGCGTTGCTTGTATGAAGAACCCAAGAACACCTTTGTTGCCAACTTCATTGGCGAGAACAATCGCCTCAATGGCCGCCTGCACAGTCAGGACGGCGAGCGCTGCGTGGTAGAGCTGAGCCGAGGCGAGAAGGTTCAGGCGCTGGCGGTGAATGTCGGCCGTACCGGCGAGCCCGTGACCCTGTCGATCCGACCGGAACGCATCAGCCTTAACGGCGCCAGCGAGGCTTGCGTGAACCGGTTCTCGGGGCGCGTCGAAGAGTTCATCTATCTGGGCGACCACGTGCGGGTGCGTCTGGAAGTCTGCGGTAAGAACGATTTTTTTGTGAAACAGCCGATTGCCGAACTGGACCCGACGCTGGCCGTCGGTGACGTGGTGCCACTCGGTTGGCAGGTTGAACACGTACGTGCGCTGGACCCTCTCTTAGAGGCGAATTAATCGCCCCGGCTTCACCAACCCTGTGGAGAATAAAAATGCATAAAACACTGAAACTCACGGCCTTGAGCTTGGGCCTGATGTGCGCCGCCAATGCGTTGGCAGCCACCGACCTGACCGTGGTCTCGTTTGGCGGGGCGAACAAGGCCGCGCAGGTCAAAGCGTTCTACGCGCCTTGGGAAGCCAAGGGCGACGGCAAAATCATCGCCGGTGAATACAACGGCGAAATGGCCAAGATCAAGGCCATGGTCGACACCAAAAGCATCTCGTGGGACCTGGTCGAAGTTGAGTCTCCGGAATTATCCCGTGGCTGTGACGAAGACATGTTTGAGCAACTGGACCCGGCACTGTTCGGCAATCCTGATCAGTACGTTTCCGGTGCAATCCAGTCATGCGGCGCTGGTTTCTTCGTGTGGTCGACTGTGATGGCGTACAACGCCGACAAGCTGAAAACAGCGCCGACCAGTTGGGCGGATTTCTGGGACACCAAAACATTCCCCGGCAAGCGCGGGTTGCGTAAGGGCGCCAAGTACACCTTGGAATTTGCCTTGATGGCGGACGGCGTTGCGCCCAAGGACGTGTACAAAGTGTTGGCGAGCAAGGACGGCCAGAACCGCGCCTTCAAGAAACTCGACGAGCTGAAGCCCAGCATTCAGTGGTGGGAGGCCGGTGCACAGCCACCGCAGTACCTGGCTTCAGGCGATGTAGTGATGAGCTCTGCGTACAACGGGCGTATCGCCGCGGTGCAGAAAGAGAGCAACCTGAAAATTGTCTGGAATGGCGGGATTTACGACTTTGACGCCTGGGCCATCCCTAAAGGCTTGAGCAAAGACAAAGCCGACGCGGCGAAGAAGTTCATGCAGTTCACGCTGCAACCTCAGCAGCAGAGCATGTACTCGCAAAACATCGCGTATGGCCCTGCCAATAAAGAGGCGATGCCTTTGCTGCCGCAGGCGGTACAAGCGGACATGCCGACAGCACCCGAGAACATCAAGGATCAAGTGCAGATCGATGTCAGCTTCTGGGCTGATAACGGTGAGCAACTGGAGCAGCGTTTTAACGCCTGGGCTGCCAAGTAAGCAGCGCTGACACGCGGCGCGCCTGATCGGGTCGCGCCGCCCTTGTTTAAAGATTTGCGGAGTTCGCCATGGCCATCGCCATCCCCCTGAACGAAGTCTCCAGCCCCAGCTTGAAGAAGCGTCTGGCGCATGCCGAGCGCGTGAATCGCTGGAAAGCACAGGCGTTGATTGCGCCTCTGGTGATTTTCTTGCTGCTGGTGTTTTTGGTGCCAATTGCAGCGCTGCTTTATAAAAGTGTCGGCAACCCGGAAGTGGTCGAAGGTCTGCCACGCACTGTGGTGGCCGTGCATGGGTGGGATGGTAAAGGCTTACCGGCCGAACCGGTGTATCTGGCGCTTAGCGAAGACTTGGCTGAGGCGCGCAAGAATCAAGTCCTGGGTGATTTGTCGAAACGTCTGAACATGGAATTGGCCGGTTATCGCAGTTTGCTGATGAAAACCGCCAAAGCGCTGCCTTTCAAGGTTGCACCTGACTCTTATAAAGATGCACTAGAAGCCCTCGACGAGCGTTGGGGTGATCCGGCGTATTGGCAGGCGATCAAGCGCAACAGCTCAAGTGTGACGCCGTTTTATCTGCTGGCGGCTGTCGATCACCGTATTGATGACTTGGGTGAAGTGGCTCCCGCTACTCCGGATCAGGCGATTTATCTGGATATTTTCGCCCGGACCTTCTGGATGGGGCTGGTCATTACCTGCATCTGTCTGGTGCTGGCGTACCCTTTGGCCTATCTGCTGGCCAACTTGCCTGCACGCCAGAGCAACCTGTTGATGATTCTGGTGCTGCTGCCGTTCTGGACGTCTGTGCTGGTGCGGGTCGCGGCCTGGATTGTGTTGCTGCAATCGGGCGGGTTGATCAATAGCGCGTTGATGAGCATGGGGCTGATCGATAAACCGATGGAACTGGTGTTCAATCGCACCGGCGTGTACATCGCAATGGTGCACATTTTGCTGCCATTTATGATCCTGCCGATTTACAGCGTGATGAAGGGTATTTCTCCGACCTATATGCGTGCGGCCATCTCATTGGGATGCCACCCATTTACGAGCTTCTGGCGTGTGTATTTCCCACAAACTTATGCCGGTGTGGGGGCTGGTTGCTTGCTGGTGTTCATCATCGCAATTGGCTACTACATCACCCCCGCCTTGCTCGGCAGCCCGAACGATCAAATGGTCAGTTACTTTGTGGCGTTCTACACCAACACCAGTATCAACTGGGGCATGGCCACGGCACTGGGCGGCTTGCTGCTGCTGGCGACTGTCGTGCTGTACCTGATTTACAACTGGCTGGTGGGTGCCACCCGCCTGCGTTTGAGTTAAGGAGATCGCCATGCTGAGCCCGTACATGTCTCCCGTTGAGCGGATCTGGTTCTACAGTTTGCGCATCCTTTGCGCACTGATTCTGCTATTCCTGATCTTGCCTGTGCTGGTCATCATTCCGTTGTCCTTCAACTCGGGGAGCTTTCTGGTGTACCCGCTGCAAGGGTTTTCCCTGCACTGGTATCAGGATTTCTTCGCCTCTGCCGAATGGATGCGCGCGCTGAGAAACAGCGTCATCGTTGCGCCGGCTGCCACAGTGCTGGCTATGGTGTTCGGTACGTTGGCGGCGATTGGTCTCACCCGTGGTGACTTCCCGGGCAAGGCGCTGGTCATGGCACTGGTGATATCGCCTATGGTGGTGCCAGTGGTCATCATCGGCGTGGCCAGTTACCTGTTTTTTGCACCGCTGGGACTGGGCAACAGTTACTTCTCGTTGATCGTGGTGCATGCGGTGTTAGGTGTGCCATTTGTCATCATCACCGTGTCTGCGACATTGCAGGGTTTTAATCACAACCTGGTGCGTGCGGCTGCCAGCCTGGGGGCGTCGCCCTTGACGGCGTTCCGTCGGGTGACCTTGCCGCTGATTGCGCCGGGCGTCATTTCTGGTGCCCTGTTCGCCTTCGCCACGTCATTTGATGAAGTGGTGGTGACGCTGTTTCTGGCCGGGCCTGAGCAAGCGACCTTGCCACGCCAGATGTTCAGCGGCATTCGCGAAAACCTCAGCCCGACCATTGCGGCGGCGGCCACGTTGCTGATCGCATTCTCTGTGGTACTGCTGCTGACCCTTGAGTGGTTGCGCGGGCGCAGCGAGAAAATGCGTACGGCGCAGGTTCAGGGCTAGACCCAACAGGCGTCCCATAACGGGTAATCCCCGATTCGTGTAGTCAGTTGCGCGCGAATCGGGTTTTTGATCAGGTGGCGGGCGGTGGCCTTGAGGTCTTCTTCTTCGTGCAGGACTCGGTCATAAAACCCTTTTTGCCAGACACGCTCACTGGCGCAGGTCATTTCGTTGATGGTCAGGCTGCTGCGCGATTTAACCCTGCACATCACTTCTCCCAGCGTTTTGTGACGCAACTCGACAAGCCAGTGGCAATGATCAGGCATCACAACCCATGCGATTGACTTGACGATGCCATCGTCGTGCGCCTGCTTGAGTTGATTGACCACGAGACGTCCCACGTGAAAGTCGCTGAAGATCGGGCGGCGTTGTTCGGTAACGGTGGTGAGCAAATAAACACGGCCGGGCTCGGTGTTACGGCCTTTCAAGAGTTGCCCGCTGCTGTAGGACTTCGGCATTCCGTTGCCTTCCTCGTGGTGATCGTTGTTTAAACCTAGACGGGTTGTGGAAGCATGCCTTGTGCCTTTGTTCGCAAGATATTGCCGGAAGCTCCCTGGGGGCTCACTCGCCGCCGAAGGCTGCGATCGGTCGCGTAGCGTCTGCGAGGCGGTGTGCGGGTCGCGGTCGGCGGTATACAATGCGCGCCACCGTGTTTAGCTCACTAAAAGGTGCGTCATGCAGCCCTTCGCTATTGCCCCATCGATTCTTTCTGCCGATTTCGCCCGTCTTGGCGAAGAGGTGGACAACGTTCTCGCAGCGGGTGCTGACATCGTTCACTTCGATGTCATGGACAATCATTACGTGCCCAACCTGACCATCGGCCCGATGGTGTGCGCGGCCTTGCGCAAGTACGGGATCACGGCTCCCATCGACGCGCATTTGATGGTCAGCCCGGTGGACCGCATCATCGGTGACTTCATCGAAGCTGGCGCGACTTACATCACCTTCCACCCTGAAGCCACGCAGCACATCGACCGTTCCCTGCAATTGATCCGCGAAGGTGGTTGCAAGGCGGGCCTGGTGTTTAACCCGGCCACCCCGCTGGACGTGCTCAAGTACGTGATGGACAAGGTCGACATGGTTTTGCTGATGAGCGTGAACCCCGGCTTCGGCGGCCAGAAGTTCATTCCCGGTACTCTCGACAAATTGCGTGAAGCCCGTGCGCTGATCGATGCATCGGGCCGCGACATCCGTCTGGAGATCGATGGGGGGGTGAACGTCGGCAACATCCGTGAAATTGCAGAAGCTGGCGCCGACACGTTTGTCGCGGGCTCGGCAATTTTCAACACGCCGAATTACGAAGAAGTGATTCAAAAAATGCGCGCCGAGCTTGCGTTGGCTCGCCCATGAGCGGTTTTGAGCAGCTACTGCAAGGGCAGCTGCCAAAACTGGTGATGTTCGATCTGGACGGCACCCTGATTGATTCGGTGCCGGACCTCGCGGCTGCGGTGGAAACCATGTTGCAGACGCTTGGGCGTCCGCCTGCCGGGCTCGAAAACGTCAAGATGTGGATCGGCAACGGGGCGCCGATGCTGGTGCGCCGGGCGCTGGCAGGCAATCTGGATGCGTCGGGCGTCGATGATGCCGAGGCTGAGCAGGCGCTGGAAGTGTTCATGGAGGCCTACGAGGGTGGCCATGCGCACACCAAGGTTTACCCGGGCGTGCGTGAAAGCCTCAAGTGGCTGCAAAAGCAGGGCGTCGAAATGGCCCTGATTACCAACAAGCCCGAACGCTTCGTGGCGCCGCTGCTGGATGAGTTGAAGCTGGGCCGGTTTTTCCGCTGGATCATTGGCGGTGACACCTTGCCACAGAAAAAGCCTGATCCCGCCGCGCTGCTGTTTGTGATGAAAATGGCCGGGGTCACCCCGCAGCAATCGATGTTTATCGGTGATTCACGCAATGACGTGTTGGCAGCCAAAGCTGCTGGCGTGCGTTGCGTGGCCCTGAACTACGGCTACAACCACGGTCGCCCGATTGAAGAAGAGTCGCCTGACATGGTGATTGGCAATTTGCAGGAGCTGATAGCCGGTTGCTTAGATTCGGCGGCTGAGATACCGTTGGGCTCTTCTGTTCACCCCTCTCGTAGAGATTCCATCGTGGTGGTCACTCGCAAACTCTGGATGAAAGTTATCAAGGCCCTGGCCCGTTGGCGTTGGCGCGCCTGACTTGAATCTGGCCGGAGATCCGGCACGTTTGCATACCTGACTGTTTGACCCTCAGACCACGAGGCACCTCATGATCCGTGAAGAATTCCTGCGTTTGGCCGCTGCCGGCTATAACCGTATCCCGCTTGCCCGCGAAACCCTTGCCGACTTCGACACACCGCTGTCGATCTACTTGAAATTGGCCGATGAGCCCAACTCCTATTTGCTGGAGTCGGTGCAGGGCGGCGAGAAGTGGGGGCGTTACTCGATCATCGGTTTACCGTGCCGCACCGTATTGCGGGTACACGACCATCAGGTGCGCGTGACCCACGACGGTGTTGAGATCGAGTCCTGCGTGGCCGATGATCCGCTGGCGTTTGTCGAAGCCTTCAAGGCCCGTTACAACGTGCCGACCATTGCCGGATTGCCGCGTTTCAATGGCGGGCTGGTAGGCTACTTCGGTTATGACTGTGTGCGGTATGTGGAAAAACGTTTGGGCAAATGCCCGAACCCTGATCCGCTGGGCGTGCCGGACATCCTGTTGATGGTGTCGGATGCCGTGGTGGTGTTCGACAACCTGGCAGGCAAGATGCACGCGATTGTGCTGGTCGATCCGGCACAGCCTGATGCGTACGAAGACGGTCAGGCGCGGCTTGAAGCCTTGCTTGAGCAACTGCGCCAGCCGATTGCGCCGCGTCGCGGTCTGGACTTCACGGCACAACAGGCTGCTGATCCGGTTTTCCGCTCCAGCTTTACCCAGAGCGACTACGAGAAAGCCGTCGACACCATCAAGGACTACATCCTGGCGGGCGATTGCATGCAGGTTGTGCCATCGCAGCGGATGTCCATCGACTTCAAGGCCGCGCCTATTGATTTGTACCGCGCGCTGCGCTGCTTCAATCCGACACCTTATATGTACTTTTTCAACTTCGGTGACTTCCACGTAGTGGGCAGTTCGCCTGAAGTGCTGGTGCGGGTCGAAGACAACCTGATTACCGTGCGCCCGATTGCTGGCACCCGCCCGCGGGGAGCAACCGAAGAAGCGGATGTGGCGCTGGAGCAAGACCTGCTCAGCGATGACAAGGAAATCGCCGAACACTTGATGCTGATCGACCTGGGGCGCAATGACACCGGCCGGGTCTCTGAAATCGGCTCGGTCAAACTCACCGAAAAAATGGTGATCGAACGTTATTCCAACGTGATGCACATCGTTTCCAACGTCACCGGACAGCTAAAAAGCGGTCTGACGGCGATGGACGCGCTGCGGGCGATTCTCCCGGCAGGCACGTTGTCGGGTGCGCCGAAAATCCGTGCGATGGAAATCATCGACGAGCTGGAGCCGGTCAAGCGTGGTGTGTATGGCGGTGCGGTCGGTTACTTCGCCTGGAACGGCAATATGGACACGGCCATCGCCATTCGTACGGCGGTGATCAAGAACGGTGAATTGCATGTGCAAGCGGGTGGCGGCATTGTCGCTGACTCGGTACCGGCCCTGGAGTGGGAAGAGACGCTGAATAAACGCCGCGCGATGTTTCGTGCCGTAGCGCTCGCCGAACAAACCCCCGCGTCCGACGCCTGAGGAGCTTAGCCATGTTGCTGATGATCGATAATTACGACTCTTTTACGTACAACGTAGTGCAGTACCTCGGCGAGCTGGGTGCAGAGGTCAAGGTGGTGCGCAACGATGAGCTGACCGTGGCCGAGATCGAAGCGCTCAAGCCCGAGCGCATTGTGGTCTCGCCCGGCCCGTGCACGCCGAATGAGGCAGGCATCTCGCTGGAAGCTATCCAGCACTTTGCGGGCAAATTGCCAATTCTGGGCGTGTGCCTGGGGCATCAATCCATCGGCCAGGCCTTTGGCGGCGACGTGGTGCGAGCGCGTCAGGTGATGCATGGCAAGACCAGTCCGGTTTATCACCTCGATACGGGGGTGTTCCAGGGGTTGAACAACCCGTTGACCGTTACTCGCTATCACTCGCTGGTGGTCAAGCGCGAGACATTGCCCGACTGCCTCGAGCTGACGGCCTGGACGCAACATGCCGATGGTTCGGTCGACGAGATCATGGGCTTGCGCCATAAAACCCTCAACATCGAAGGGGTGCAGTTTCACCCTGAATCGATCCTGACCGAACAAGGTCATGAACTGTTCGCCAATTTTCTTAAACAAACCGGCGGCACGCGCTAAGGACTTCATATGGATATCAAGACTGCCCTGAACCGTATCGTCGGTCACCTCGACCTGAGCACCGAGGAAATGCGCGATGTGATGCGCGACATCATGACCGGCCAATGCACCGAGGCGCAGATCGGCGCCTTCATGATGGGCATGCGCATGAAGAGTGAAAGTATTGATGAAATCGTCGGTGCCGTTACTGTTATGCGCGAGCTGGCGGACAAAGTTGAACTCAATACGCTCGAGGGCGTGGTGGATATTGTTGGCACCGGCGGCGATGGTGCGAATATTTTCAACGTCTCCACAGCATCCGCGCTGGTGATCGCGGCAGCCGGTTGCACCGTTGCCAAACACGGTAATCGCGCCGTATCCGGCAAAAGCGGCAGTGCCGATTTGCTCGAGGCCGCGGGTGTTTACCTGAACCTGACTCCGGTGCAAGTGGCACGCTGCATCGACAGTGTGGGCATCGGTTTCATGTTTGCTCAATCCCATCATGGCGCCATGAAGCACGCGGCCATCCCGCGTCGCGATTTGGGCCTGCGCACCTTGTTCAACATGCTCGGCCCGCTTACGAATCCGGCGGGCGTGTTGCATCAGGTGGTCGGCGTGTTCAATCAGGCATTGTGCCGTCCATTGGCTGAAGTGTTGCAGCGTCTGGGCAGCAAACATGTGCTGGTGGTTCATTCGCAGGACGGGCTGGACGAGTTCAGTCTTGCCGCGCCTACGTATGTCGCTGAGTTGCGCAAAGGCGAGATCACTGAGTATTGGGTTCAGCCCGAAGATCTGGGCATCAAGAGTCAAAGCCTGTTTGGTCTGGTGGTCGACAGCCCTGAACAATCGCTGGAGCTGATTCGCGATGCGTTGGGGCGTCGTAAAACCGAGGCCGGGCAAAAGGCCGCTGAGATGATCGTGCTCAATGCCGGTGCTGCGTTATACGCAGCCGATCTTGCCTACACTCTGAAAGAGGGTGTGGCGCTGGCGCACGATGCGCTGCACACCGGGCTGGCCCGGGAGAAGCTGGAAGAACTGGGCGCGTTTACCGCGATTTTCAAGCAGGAGAATGAAGCATGAGTGTGCCAACCGTTCTGGAAAAAATTCTGGCGCGTAAGGTTCAGGAAGTGGCCGAACGCAGCACGCGCATCAGTCTGGCTGAGCTTGAACGTCAGGCCGCTCAGGCCGATCCAGTCCGGGGCTTTGCCAACGCTTTGCTGGCGCAAGCCAAGCTGAAACAACCGGCCGTGATTGCCGAAATCAAAAAGGCATCCCCGAGCAAAGGTGTCATTCGCGAACACTTCGTGCCTGCCGAGATTGCGCAAAGTTATGAAAAAGGCGGCGCCACCTGCCTGTCAGTGCTGACCGACATCGATTACTTTCAAGGTGCCGATGCATACCTGCAGCAGGCGCGTGCCGCGTGCAAGCTGCCGGTCATTCGCAAGGACTTCATGATCGATCCTTATCAGATCGTTGAAGCCCGCGCGTTGGGTGCGGACTGCGTGTTGTTGATCGTATCCGCGCTGGATGACGTCAAAATGGCCGAGCTGGCCAGTGTTGCCAAAAGTGTCGGGCTTGATGTGCTGGTTGAGGTGCATGATGGCGATGAGCTGGAACGTGCGTTGAAAACCCTCGATACACCGTTGATCGGCATCAACAACCGCAACTTGCATACGTTCGACGTAAGCCTGGAAACCACGCTGGACCTGCTGCCGCGTTTGCCGCGTGATCGACTGGTGATTACCGAGAGCGGAATTCTGAACCGTGCCGATGTCGAGCTGATGGAAATCAGCGAGGTGTATTCGTTCCTGGTCGGTGAAGCGTTCATGCGCGCTGAAAATCCGGGCGCTGAACTGCAACGGTTGTTTTTCCCGGAGCGCGGTACGCCACTATCGAGTTCGACAGCGGATTAAACCCGGTCTCTGTATTCCAAGGACTTCCATGACCAGCACTCAGCGTCTTTCTGTCGAAGCCGGCCTCAAAGCCGAACAGGATTTATTGGCGTCGGTTTGCGCGGGTGAGCGTGAGGCCGGGGTGCTGTTTTGGCAGCCTACCGATCGGGCGCTGGTTATGCCCAAGCGTTTGGCTCGACTGCCCGGCTTCGAGAGTGCGAGTGTTGAACTGGCTGCCAGCGGCTGGCCGATCCTGTTGCGTGAGACGGGCGGTGAGCCGGTTCCGCAGTCGGCGTCTACGGTCAACATCGCCCTGGTTTACGCTCCGCCACGCAGCGAGGGTGATCAGGGACGAATCGAAACGGCTTATCGCCGTTTGTGCCAACCGATCTGCGATCTTTTGACCGAATTGGGCGGCATTGCGTCCTTGGGAGAAATTGAAGGGGCTTTCTGCGATGGCCGTTTCAACGTCAACCTGAACGGACGCAAGCTGGTGGGCACCGCTCAGCGCTGGCGTCAAAGTCAGGGCGGGCAGCGCCCGGTCGGGCTAGTTCATGGCGCATTGTTGCTGGATGACGAGCGTGAATCGATGGTGGCATCGGTCAATCGCTTCAATGAGCTGTGTTTACTGGAACAGCGTTGCCGTGCGGACAGCCACATCGCCTTGCATGAGGTCTTTGCGGCACCTGATTTTTTCGAACAGTTACAGGCCCGCTATCAAGGCATTCTGTTGCCCTTGCTCACGCCTTAACGCGTACCGAACACGACCATGGTCTTGCCTTTGACGCTGACCAGGTTTTGCTCTTCCAGGTCCTTGAGCACACGCCCGACCATCTCCCGCGAACAACCGACAATCCTGCCGATTTCCTGGCGCGTGACTTTGATTTGCATGCCATCAGGATGAGTCATTGCGTCAGGTTGCTTGCACAATTCAAGCAGGCAGCGTGCAACGCGCCCCGTAACATCAAAAAACGCCAGATCACCGACCTTGCGCGTGGTGTTACGCAGTCGTTGAGCTATTTGGCCGCTGAGGGCGTACAGAATTTCAGGTTCCTGATGCGCGTATTCCCTGAATTTGGCGTAAGTGATTTCTGCAACTTCGCATTCCGTCTTGGCCCGGACCCAGGCACTGCGCGCCTGCTCAAGGCCCGGTTGCTCGAATAACCCCAATTCGCCAATAAAGTCCCCTGCATTGAGGTAGGCAATGATCATCTCGCGACCGTCGTCGTCTTCGATCACGATGGTCACCGAGCCTTTGACGATGAAGAACAGCGTCTGCGAGCGTTCACCGGCACAAATGATGTTGCTTTTGGCTTGATAACGCTTGCGTTGGCAATGAGTCAGAAATTTGTCGAGGTTTTTGATCTTGGGTATGGGAGTAAGGGCAACCATGGTTGTGTCCCGTAAAGCCTGCACGGTAAGGGTCAGATCTATTTTTATATAGAGCGCTTGCCGGCTTGGCGCCAGCTAATTGGCGCCAGCTTAACAGACGAATTCTTTACCTAATGCAGAAATTTCCTTGAACGCTGTAAGACAAACCCTCGCTGGCGGTCGGTCATCGAATTTAGGCGCTGTGATAAGCTGGCGCCCCTTTTAAGACAGTGGAGTCTGAGCGATGAAGGCACGCATTCAATGGGCGGGCGAGGCCATGTTTTTGGGCGAATCGGGCAGTGGCCACGTCGTCGTCATGGACGGGCCTCCAGAAAGCGGCGGCCGGAACCTGGGTGTGCGTCCCATGGAGATGCTGCTGCTGGGCCTTGGCGGTTGCAGCAACTTTGATGTGGTGAGCATTCTCAAGAAATCGCGTCAGGCAGTCGAAAGCTGCGAGGCGTTCCTGGATGCGGAGCGCGCCACTGAAGACCCGAAAGTGTTCACCAAGATCCACCTGCACTTCGTGGTCAAGGGCCGTGGGCTGAAAGAGCCACAGGTCAAACGTGCGATCGAACTGTCTGCCGAGAAGTATTGCTCGGCGTCGATCATGCTGGGCGCGGCCGGGGTCGCCATCAGCCATGACTACGAAATAATCGAACTGGGCTGAGTGGACATTCAATTTTCATAAAAGCATTGCAGACTCTGGCGATCAGTCGCTGACGTCTGCATAATGCGCCACTTTTTTAAGGGTCGTGGCGGGGAATCATCCCGGCGGCGGGTCCGAACAGATAACCAAAATCGCCATCGCGAAGAGGTGTTAACCGTCCTACGCAGGTGCGTCCCACGCACTTGACGGGCATGCTGGATCACGCGGCCGAGCCGCATCGACATAGAGAGTTTTATTACGGTGAAAAGCAAACTCAAGCTCCACGGGTTCAATAACCTGACAAAGACCTTGAGCTTCAACATCTATGACATCTGCTATGCGGAAACCCCGCAAGACCAGCAGGCATACGTTGAGTACATCAATCAAGAGTACGACGCAGAACGCCTGACGCAGATCCTTACAGATGTGGTTGATATCATTGGTGCCAACATCCTGAACATCGCCCGTCAGGATTACGATCCCCAAGGCGCCAGCGTGACTATTCTGATTTCCGAGCAGCCGGTAACACCTACCGAAAGCCAGATCGAAGAATCCCCAGGCCCGCTGCCAGAGACCATTTTGGGTCACCTCGACAAAAGTCATATCACGGTGCATACCTATCCGGAGATTCATCCGGTGGACGGCATCGCGACGTTCCGTGTGGACATCGACGTGTCGACGTGCGGCGTTATTTCACCGCTTAAAGCTCTCAACTATCTGATCCATCAGTTTGATTCGGATATCGTGACGGTCGACTATCGCGTGCGCGGCTTTACCCGTGACGTGGAAGGCAAAAAGCACTTTATCGATCATGAGATCAATTCGATCCAGAACTACCTCTCCGAAGACACGCGCGACGGTTATCAAATGACTGACGTGAATGTGTACCAAGAGAACCTGTTTCATACCAAGATGCTGCTCAAGGACTTCGAACTGGATAATTACCTGTTCGGCGATGCCACGAGCAACCTTTCGACCGAGCAGCGCGCTCAGGTCACTGAGCGTGTGAAGCACGAAATGCTCGAAATCTTTTACGCGCGCAACATGTCGTAAGCAGCGAGCATCAAAAAAAGGCGGCTACCGTGAGGTAAGCCGCCTTTTTTGTGCGTACGTTGCGCGAGGGCGATTAAATGCGGTAGGTGCTTTTGGTCATGACTTTTGCCATCAGGCTCATGCCAAACTTCACGGGTGCCGGGAAACGATAACCGCCAGCGTCCAGGGCGGATTCAGCATGGTGTTCTTCGTCGATGCGCATTTGTTCAAGAATGGCCCGCGACTTTTCATCCTCGGGCGGCAGTTGCGCCAAGTGTTCGTTCAAGTGCTTGCACACTTGATCTTCGGTTGCGGCGACGAAACCCAGGCTGACCTTGTCGCTGATCAGACCCGCCACCGCGCCAATTCCGAAAGACATGCCGTAAAACAGCGGGTTTAGCACGCTCGGATGGCTTCCCAGTTGGCGAATACGTTGTTCGCACCAGGCCAGGTGATCGATTTCTTCTTCAGCGGCATGTTCCATGGCTTCGCGCACATGCGGCAGTTTGGCGGTCAGGGCCTGGCCCTGATACAAGGCCTGGGCGCAGACTTCGCCGGTATGGTTAATCCGCATGAGGCCCGCCACATGACGCGTGGCCTGTTCCCCCAGAGGGTTTTCAGGTTTGACGATGGCAGGCGAGGGGCGATACGGCTGGCCACTGAAAGGCAGCAAGGTGCGCATTGCGGTATCAGCTTGTAACAGAAGACGGTCAATCGGCGAGTAGTGACGTTGGGTAGTCATGCTTACCTCCGGGAAAAATCACGGCGGCCAGTTTACCCCAATCGGGCAGGCAAGGTTTGCGTTGGATCATGGGCAAGCGCGGGAGCGTTTGGCGTTCCCGCACAAGATTGTCGCTGAATCAGCCCGGAGGCCAGTTCATTTGGCGCTGACCCAGCACATGCATATGGATGTGGTAAACCGTTTGGCCGCCATCTTCATTGCAGTTCATGACAACGCGAAAACCCTTCTCGCAGCCTTGTTCCACGGCCAGACGCTGGGCGGTGAACAAAATATGACCGGCCAGTGCTTTGTCTTCTTCGGTCAGGTCGTTGAGGGTGCGAATTGGTTTTTTCGGAATGACCAGAAAATGCACAGGCGCTTGTGGCGCAATGTCGTGAAAGGCCAGTACCTGATCATCTTCGTAGATGATCTTCGCGGGTATTTCACGGTTGATGATCTTGGTGAACAGAGTATCCAAAGCTGTATCTCCGTAAGTGAAGTCTGTTCTGAGTGTACTCAGGGGATCGTTGGGCGGCCAGCTACCTTAACGAGGACAGTACGACTTGTTAACCGAGGCGGCGATTTTGCGTGTCATCCAGCGCGACAGTACGCGAGGCACACGGGTCAGCCAGCGATTTCGCCAGCCCGGCATGATGATGGCCTTGTTCTTTTCAAGTGCGCGTACGGTATAGAGCGCGACTTCTTCGGGGCTCAGTGCATGACGATTGTGTTTGAGGGGTTCGGCGTTCATGTTCGCTGCCTCAAAAAAACCGGTGCGGGTGATGCCGGGGCAGAGCACTGACACCTTGATCCCGGTTTTCTTGACCTCTTCGCGCAAACCCTCCGAAAAGTGCAGTACATACGCTTTACTCGCGAAGTAGGTGCTCAACCAAGGACCCGGCTGATACGCCGCGATCGATGAAACGTTCAGGATCTGCCCGCCGCCCTGTACCGCCATCATATTGCCGATGGCGTGGCACAGCCGAGTAAGTGCAAGCACATTGAGTTCGATCAAGTCTTGCTCAGCGCTCCAGTCGTGCGCCAGGAAAGGACCGCAGGTGCCGATCCCCGCGCAATTGATCAGCAAATCAATCTGTCTGTCACCTTCTTCCAGCTCCAGCAGGAAGCCCGACAACCTCAGTGGCTCACCCAAATCGCAGGCGCGGATCAGCACTTCTACGCCAAAGCGCTGAGTGAATTCGAGGGCGATGGCCTCCAGTGCATCCCGTTGGCGGGCAACCAGGATCAAACTGCGCCCGCGACGGGCAAGGGCTTCTGCCAGGGCCAGGCCAATGCCGCTTGAGGCGCCAGTGATCAAAGCGTAACGGGTCATGCTGTTCTCCATCGCAACGGTTCAGTCCGGTGACAATGATGTCCCTGGCGTTAGCGCGTTTATTAAAAAGCGCAGTCTACAGGCTGTTGGTGCTGGCTGCGTTGATGAACGAGGCCGCGAGGCCAAGTGTGAAGGCGAGGATTGTCGCGATTATTGAAAGGATCGCAAGAGTGATCGAAACCCAGGCCAGGACTTTGACTGCAGTGCTGTTAGGGGGAGGTGGCGGACCATACTGATTCGGCCCCGTTGTACCCGGCATCAATATCAGCATGAAGGAGAGAATCAGGGTCGCGACGGGCACAAGATGCAGCAAGAGCATCCACGCTGACCAATTGAGGTCATGCAGGCGCTGCGCGCTTATTCTCAGGCTGATAATCAAATAGGCCAGCATCACCGTCAGGCTGCAGGTGATCCCCAATGTGTAGGAAATGTGGGTTATCAGCATGGACGGGATGAGGACGGCGCCAGCGATTGCCGTGAGCACCAGTGTCCACGCCAGCATTCGCATACGGCCAATGCGACCGTTGAACCCCAATGGATCCAGCGTGCCGTAAACCGCTTGAGGTGATTTTTCCAGGCTAATTTCTGGCATTACTACTTCCTTGTCCGGTAGCTAAAAATTAAAGCCCGCCGAGTGGCGGGCTTCGCTGTTTCAACGGTGCGGCCAATGCTCGGATAGCCGTTGAGTTTCGCTTAACGCCTGACGGTATTCTTCTTCCAGGCGTGCGATCAGCTCATCTGTTGAAGGCAAGTCGGAAATTTCGCCTACGCCCTGACCTGCCGACCACACGGTTTTCCAGGCTTTGGCTTCATCACTGAGCGGTTTCAGTTTGTTTCCTGACTCCGTTTTGCTTTGCAACGCCGCCAAGTCATAGCCGGCGTTTTCAAGACTTTGCCGCATAAAGCTGGCAGGTACGCCTGACACGGCCGGGGTGTGGATGATATCGGCCGCGTGGGATGCGAGCAGCATCTCTTTATAAGCCTCAGGAGCATGGCTTTCGCAGGTTCCGATAAAGCGCGTGCCCATGTAAGCCAAATCGGCGCCGATTGTTTGAGCTGCCAATATCTCGTGGCCATGGTTCAGGCAGCCTGCGAGAAGGAGCGTTTTGTCGAAGAACTGGCGTATTTCTGCTGCCAGGGCGAAAGGGCTCCAAGTGCCCGCATGCCCACCTGCGCCAGCAGCGACGGCAATCAAGCCATCTACACCTGCTTGCGCGGCCTTTTCGGCGTGACGGCGGGTGGTGACATCATGGAAGACCACGCCGCCATAGCTGTGAACGGCGTCGACCACCTCTTTGACGGCGCCCAGGCTGGTGATCACGATGGGCACTTTGTGCTCGACGCAAATGGCAAGGTCTGCTTCAAGCCGCGGGTTGCTGTTGTGCACGATCAGGTTCACAGCGTAGGGCGCCGGGTTATCCAGCAGCGTAAGGCCTGCTTCGATTTCCTCCAGCCAGGCCTTGAACCCCAGGCTGTCGCGCTGGTTCAGTGCCGGGAAACTACCGACTACGCCATTACGGCAACAGGCAAGTACCAGTTGCGGGTTGGAAATCAGAAACATCGGCGCGGCCACCACCGGCAGGCGTAAGCGTTGTTCAAGCAGAGCAGGCAGTGACATCGGATAACCTCGTTGAAAGATGGGATGCAGTTAGAACGGTTTGACCACCGCCAGAATGACGATAGCGATCAGAAACAGAACAGGTACTTCGTTGAACCAGCGGAAGTACACATGGCTGCGGGTATTTTCTCCTCGGGCGAAGCGTTTAACCTGTGCGCCACACATATGGTGATAGCCGATCAGCAGCACCACCAATGTCAATTTGGCATGCATCCAGCCCTGGCTGAAGTAGCCGCCAGGGTTAAGGCTGATCAACCAGCCGCCAAAAATGATTGTGGCGATCATCGCGGGTCCCATGATGCCCCGATACAGCTTGCGCTCCATTACGCTGAATCGCTCTTTGCTGACGGAATCTTCGCTTTGTGCGTGGTAAACAAACAGGCGAGGCAGGTAAAACAGGCCAGCAAACCAACAGACGATGCTGATGATGTGGAAGGCTTTTAGCCATAGATAAAGCATTTTTAGTTATTCCCAGGTTCACGGTAGATCAAATAGTAGTAGTAGAGCGTCTGTGAGTCACCTTGGCGGTTGTCGCAGGGACGCGCTGTCCCTATTATCGAGGGCTTTCCAGTGGGTTCGTTGAGGGGCAGGTTATGGTCAAGGTCGGTATTGTCGGCGGCACGGGTTACACCGGGGTCGAATTGCTGCGTTTGCTGGCACAGCATCCGCAGGCTGAAGTGGTGGTGATCACTTCTCGATCCGAAGCGGGCCTGCCGGTTGCCGATATGTATCCCAACCTGCGCGGTCATTACGACGGCCTTACCTTTAGCGTGCCGGATACTCAGACACTGGCGGCATGTGACGTGGTTTTTTTCGCGACGCCGCATGGTGTGGCTCATGCCTTGGCGGGTGAATTGCTTGCGGCAGGTACCAAGGTGATCGACCTGTCGGCCGATTTTCGTCTGCAAGATGCTGATGAGTGGGCTAAATGGTACGGTCAGCCGCATGGCGCGCCTGAGCTGCTCAAGGAAGCTGTTTATGGTTTGCCGGAGGTGAATCGTGAACAAATCAGGCAAGCCCGTCTGATTGCTGTGCCGGGTTGTTATCCGACGGCCACCCAGCTAGGTTTTTTACCTCTGCTGGAAGCTGGCCTTGCCGATACATCGGTGTTGATTGCCGACTGTAAATCGGGCGTCAGCGGGGCTGGTCGAGGCGCTAGTGTAGGTTCTCTATACGCAGAAACGTCTGAAAGCATGAAGGCTTATGCCGTAAAAGGGCATCGTCACCTGCCTGAAATTCGTCAGGGGTTACGTCGGGCGGCCGGTAAAGATGTCGGGCTGACATTCGTCCCACATTTGACGCCGATGATTCGCGGGATCCATTCCACGTTGTACGCGACCGTTACCGATCGCTCTGTGGATCTGCAGGCGTTGTTTGAAAAGCGTTATGCCAATGAGCCTTTTGTGGATGTGATGCCCGCTGGCAGCCACCCTGAAACTCGCAGTGTGCGAGGCGCCAATGTGTGCCGAATCGCTATTCACCGCCCGCAAGATGGTGATCTGGTGGTGGTGTTGTCCGTCATCGACAATTTGGTCAAGGGCGCGTCGGGTCAGGCTGTACAGAACATGAATATCCTGTTTGGTCTGGATGAGCGTTTGGGCCTGTCCCACGCCGGAATGCTGCCTTAACACCAGCAGATATGCTCAAGCGGTAAGTGCCCAGCTTGCCGCTGCTACTTATGAATAGTTGACCGCTTTTCTAGGAGAAGCGGATAATGCTCGTCATCACGCATTATGGCGGCATAGCGCCGGGAGATAGTCAGCATGAGCGTCGAATCCTTCACCCCCATGGCTTTGCAATTCACCGAAGGTGCTGCGCACAAGGTGAAGAGCCTGGTCGATGAAGAGGGTAATGATCGTTTGAAGCTGCGCGTATTTGTGACGGGCGGCGGTTGTTCAGGTTTTCAGTACGGTTTCACGTTTGATGAGGACGTTGCAGACGATGACACTATCGTCGAGCGCGAGGGTGTGAGCCTGGTGGTTGACCCAATGAGCTTCCAGTACCTGGCGGGTGCTGAGGTGGACTATCAGGAAGGTCTGGAAGGTTCGCGTTTTGTGATCAAGAACCCGAATGCCACTACGACCTGTGGTTGTGGCTCGTCATTCTCGATTTGATCGGGTAGTAGAAGCACGCTAAACGCCGCGTCGATACGCGGCGTTTTGCTGTCTGCCGTTTATGGAGTGGGTGTTCAGGCGGGATAGATAGCGCCGAGGATACGCATGCCGCGTGCACCCGTCACGCTGGGGCGGTTGGTGGGAATACCCTCCAGACAGCAATGGGCCAGCCATGCAAATGCCATGGCCTCTACCCAATCGGGATCCACCCCTTTGATCAGGGTGCTATTGACCTTGGTATGTGGAAGAAGCGAAGCCAGCCGTGTCATCAACGCGGTGTTGTGCGCACCACCACCGCATACCAGAAGCTCGTCGGTGCGCGGTTGGGCTATTTGCAGTGAGTTCACGATCGTAAGCGCTGTGAGTTCGAGCAGGGTTGCTTGAATGTCTTCAGCGGGGAATGCTGGCAAGCTGACGAGGTGATGCTTCAGCCAATTCAGGTTAAAGACCTCACGCCCGGTGCTTTTCGGACCCTGTGTCTTGAAGAATGGATCGCTTAACAAGCTCTTGAGAAGGATGGGCTCCACAGTGCCGCTGGCCGCCCACTGGCCGCTGCGGTCATAGAGGTCGCCGCGTGTATCTTGTATCCAGGCATCCAGCAAGACATTTCCCGGGCCGCAGTCGAAACCAGCTACAGGCTCGGTAGGTGTTATCAAGCTTAGGTTGCTGAACCCGCCTACGTTCAATACGGCTCGATAGCTACCCTCGTTATTGAACAGGGCTTCGTGAAATGCAGGCACAAGCGGCGCACCCTGGCCGCCAGCTGCTACATCCCGCCGACGGAAATCACCGACCACGCAAATACCTGTTAGCTCGGCCAATAACGCTGGGTTACCGATTTGTACCGTAAAGCCCAGGGCGGGTTCGTGCCGGATGGTCTGGCCATGGCTACCTATCGCCCGTATGTCTTTTGGAGAGAGCTGCTGTTGTGCGAGAAGTGCGTGCACCCCTTGCGCTGCAAGCTCAACCCAATGATTTTCAGCAATGGCGCAGCGTGCAACTTCGTCAGGGCCGCTGGTGCAAAGGCCGAGTAATTCGGCGCGTAATGACGAAGGCATGGGGGTGTAGTGAGAGGCGAGAAGCTTGATGCTCGCCCCTAACTCAATCAAGGCGATGTCCATGCCATCAAGGCTTGTGCCGGACATTACCCCTATGTAGAGCGCCATGGCTTAGCGCTTGCTCGAAGCAAGCATTGTGGCTTTTTCCTGATTCATGCGGGCCATTAACGGTTGGCTCTGTTGCATGAACCGGGCGCGTTCATTTTTGGCAATCGGGTCAGCCATTGGCAGCTTTTGCCCAAGCGGGTCAACGTGGACGCCGTTGACCTGAAACTCATAGTGCAAGTGCGGACCTGTCGACAGGCCGGTGGTGCCAATGTAGCCAATCACTTGCCCCTGCTTGACGGAGCCGCCAGTTTTGACGCCTTTGGCAAACCCCTGCATGTGCCCATAAAGCGTGCGATATGTGTTGCCGTGCTGAATGATCACGGTGTTGCCGTAACCACCGCGCCGGCCTGCAAGTAACACTTTGCCATCGCCAGCGGCCTTGATGGGAGTGCCGCGTGGAGCAGCATAATCCACGCCTTTGTGAGCACGAATTTTGTTCAGGATCGGGTGTTTGCGCCCGGAAGAAAAGCGTGAGCTGATGCGGGCAAAATCTACCGGTGTGCGGATGAATGCCTTGCGCATGCTATTGCCATCAGCCGTGTAGTAATTGCTGATGCCCTGCTTGTTGGTGTAGCGAACGGCTGTATAGGTCTTGCCGCGGTTGGTGAAACGTGCAGACAAGATGTTGCCAGTACCCACTGTTTTCCCGTTGACCACTTTTTGCTCGTAGATAACCTCAAACTGGTCACCTGGACGAATGTCTTGGGCAAAGTCGATGTCATAACCGAATACTTTGGCCATATCCATCGTCATGCTGTGGGGCAGGCCGGCACGCTGACCGGAAGCAGAAAGCGAGCTGCTGATTACGCCGTGAACGTAAGCTGTGCGCACTGTCGGCTGCGCAGTAACACGGCGAAACGAATACCCTTTTGCTGTCTTGCTCAGGGTGATTGTTTCAAGATCGCTGACGCGGCTGTGCAGGTTGTTGAGCTGGCCGTCTGCGCCCATCTCAAACTCTAGTTTCTGGCCATGTTTAAGCTGGCTGAACTGTTTGGCTTGTTTGTCGCTGGCCAAAACCTCATGCACTGATGAGGCGGGAAGGCCCACCTTCTCAAAAAGCGTAGAGAGCGTGTCACCTTTGGCGACAACTACTTCGCGGTGGCTCGGCTCTTTCTTGTCTTCAACTTTTGCAGTCGCAGCGGGCGTACTGTCTTGCTGATCTATTTGGGTAAACGGGGCGGGTGTAGCTTCATTTGTGGCCTGAACGAGTTCGGCGGCGTCTTGATCTTGTGTCAGTTGGTCAGCAGGGGTTTCCAGCTCCAGATTTAGAGTCGTGCGTTTGGCTTCTACTTCGCTGGAGGGAAACACCAGCAGCGCCAAACTCAATAAGGCTGCGATCCCGCTTGCGGCGAGAAGGTGGGTCTTCGGATAAAGCGGTGGCGCTTTAGGCGGTTGACTGGTCATAGGTAATTTGACTTTGAGATAAAGGATGAATTGGAAAAGATGACTGACACGGTGAAGATGAAATAACTGTATAAAATATAACCAAAACGCCCTTGAAGCAAGTTGACCACACATTAACTGACAGATAGCCACCCGTACGCCTGCCAGAACTTGTATTTAGCGGGTGATCTTGTATGGTTGGATCCCTTTGAATTTGAGCCTTACGGGTCTGATATGAAGTCGGTTGAAGAGCAGCTAGCGCTAATCAAGCGTGGTGCCGAAGAGGTACTGGTCGAGTCTGAATTGGTTGAGAAGTTGAAGCGTGGCCAACCGCTGCGTATTAAGGCTGGATTTGACCCTACTGCACCCGATCTGCATTTGGGACACACCGTACTGATCAATAAGCTGCGCCAGTTTCAGGAATTGGGACATCACGTCATCTTTCTGATTGGTGACTTTACCGGGATGATTGGTGATCCAAGTGGTAAGAGTGCGACGCGTCCTCCGCTGACGCGCGAACAAGTACTCGACAACGCCGAAACCTACAAGACCCAGGTCTTCAAGATTCTCGATCCATCGAAAACCGAAGTGGCGTTCAACTCTACCTGGATGGATCAGATGGGGCCTGCGGATTTTATTCGTCTGACGTCCCAATACACCGTAGCGCGCATGCTTGAGCGCGACGACTTTGATAAGCGCTATACCACGAATCAGCCGATTGCCATTCACGAGTTTTTGTACCCTTTGGTACAAGGGTATGACTCGGTTGCCTTGCGAGCGGATGTCGAGTTGGGCGGTACCGATCAGAAATTCAATTTGCTGATGGGTCGTGAGTTGCAGCGCGGTTATGGGCAAGAGGCGCAGTGCATTGTCACGATGCCTTTGCTTGAGGGGTTGGATGGCGTCAAGAAGATGTCCAAATCCTTGGGTAATTACGTGGGCATCCAAGAAGCGCCGGGGGTGATGTATAGCAAGTTGGTGTCCATCCCGGATGCATTGATGTGGCGTTACTTTGAGCTGCTCAGCTTTCGTTCCATGGATGAGATCAATGGCCTTAAGGCTGAGGTTGAGGCCGGTGCCAATCCACGTGACATCAAAATCAAGCTGGCTGAAGAGATTGTGGAGCGTTTCCATGGTGCAGAGGCTGCAGCCAATGCGCACCGTGGTGCGGGTAATCGCATGAAGGACGGTGAGTTGCCGGATGACTTGCCGGAGATTGAATTGGTTGCGGCGGAAGATATGCCTATTGCGGCTGTGCTGAATAAGGCCGGGCTGGTGAAGAACTCTGCTGTTGCTCGTGATTTGTTGGGGTCGGGTGGTGTGCGTATAGATGGTGAGGTCGTGGATCGCTCCTATATATATGTGCTGGGCTCCACGCATGTTTGTCAGGCTGGCAAGAAGGCGTTTGCTCGAATTACATTGAAATCTGAATAAATTTGAAAATAGTGCTGGACGGCGCATTTTGTTTGCCTATAATGCGCCCCAGTTCCGGCGCAGTCGAAACGTAAAACTCCTTGAAATTCAAAGAGTTAAACGGTTTCGAAAGTGTCAGCTTCAAGTCATCGAAGCAGGAAATGAGGTGTTGACAGCAGCGTGTAACGCTGTAGAATTCGC
>NZ_NQKI01000080.1 GCF_002269125.1 Pseudomonas lundensis
GTGTTGGCGCTGATTGAAAACTGACCCACCCTGCCGATTGAAAATTGACCCAGGACGGATTGCTGATTTCTGTCCCAGCAATTGTGGATAAGCTTAGCAGCAGTGGGCCGATTCAAGACGCATCAACCCCCACCGCATGTAGGCATGCAGCAGGGTATTTATGGTGCGGATCAAAATGGCTCATCGTCCTCGACATCATCTCCGTCCTTGCGCTTTCGTTCCCGTGACTTGATCTTTGTCTGGGCGGCCAAGGTGCTGTGTTGTAGGCGGTAGGACTCGTTGCCCGTTTCGACGATGTGGCAGTGATGTGTCAGCCGATCCAACAACGCGGTGGTCATCTTGGCGTCGCCAAACACACTCGACCATTCCGAGAAGCTGAGGTTGGTGGTGATGACCACGCTGGTGTGTTCGTACAGTTTGGACAGCAGGTGAAATAACAGGGCACCGCCGCTTTGGCTAAAGGGCAAATATCCCAGCTCATCCAGTATCACCAGGTCTGTGCGAAGCAGTCCCTGGGCGATTCGCCCTGCCTTGCCATCGTACTTCTCACGCTCCAGCAGATTCACCAGATCCACCGTGGAAAAGAAGCGCACGCGTTTGTTGTGGGCCGTGATTCCGGATACAGACAAGGCACTGGCCAGGTGTGTTTTCCCGGTTCCAGGGCCGCCAATGAACACGACATTCTGCGCCGTTTCAGTGAACGCTAAGCTGGATAGATCGCTGACCAGCCGGGCATCAGCGCTGGAAGCGCTGAAGTCAAAGCCAGCTAAGTCACGGTGCATGGGGAGTTTTGCCATGTTCATCTGATGATTCACCGAGCGCACCGCGCGATCCGCATGTTCCTGCTGAAGCAGATGTTCCAGCAGCCATTTCGATGAAGCCGTCGACGCTGTTCCTTGAGAGACCAGTTCTTCCCAAGCACTGGCCATGCCGTGCAGGCGAAGTTCTTTGAGTTCAGTCATTAGGTCACGCATTGCGATTCTCCTCATCGGTCGCACGGAGCCGGTCGTAGCGTGCTGTATTGGCAACAGGCGCGACCTTGAGTTGCAGGCTGGTTTCTACACTGGGAGGTAGTGCGGTGGAGGTCAGGCGGGCAAGGACATTGAGGATGTGATCGGCGCTCAGACTTCCCGATTCAAGTACCAGCTCCACCGCCACCAGCACAGGTTCGAGCCCCGCAATTGGCACAGCAGCCAGTACCTGCATCATGATTCGATCACCGTTGGTGTGACGCCTCAGTCCTCGTTTGAGAAGCCGTAACGGTTTTGGCAGATCAGCAAATGGCGCACCGTTGCGCAATGCACCAGGCTTGCGTTCGATGAGTGGGATGTAGTGCTGCCAGTCAAAACTGACCTGATCTCGATCAAAGAGGCGCTCGTGACTGGCGATCACCGTTTCGTCAGCAATGACCACGATCCGCGAAGGGTACAAACGGCTACTGACCCACTGGCCGACGCGCTCACATGGCACTGAATAGCGATTTCGCGCCACGCTGATCAGGCAGGTGCTGGAGACCCGCACGGTACGCTCGACGTAGCCATCAAATGCCGTCGGCATTGGCATCATTTCGACCTGCTCCAGCTCTAAGACCTCGGCCACCGTCAGCCCGTTGTACTGCGGATGCACCAGTTCGCTCCAGAGCGACCGACAACGTTGGCCGAGCCAGACATTCAGTTCCTCGAAGGTGTGAAACATACAGTTTTGAGCATCGAGCCAGATTCGCCTCCGGCTGTCCTGAACGTTCTTTTCGACGATGCCTTTTTCCCAGCCAGAGGCCACGTTGCAGAAGTCCGGATCGAACAGATAGTGCGCGCACATCACGGAAAACCGGGCGTTGACCGTGCGCCCTTTGCCTTTGTTGACCTTGTCGACAGCCGTTTTCATGTTGTCGTAGATGCCGCGACGCGGCACACCACCCAACGCTCCAAACGAACGGGTGTGGGCATCAAACAGCATCTCGTGGCCTTGGCTGGGGTACGCAACTAACCAGAATGCGCGGCTGGCACACAGCTTCATGTGGGAGACCTGGATACGTCGAAAAAGACCACCGATCAGCAGACCTTCTTCGCTCCAGTCAAATTGAAAGGCCTCACCGAGCGCAAACGTCAGCGGTACAAAAGCGCGTAAAGACTTGCCTTGCTCGCCTCGCCAAGAGCGCACAAACGCCGTGAGCTGGCTGTAACCGCCGTCATAACCCTCGGCTTTGATCTGCTCAAAAAGTGCTTTGGCGCTCCTGCGGTTGTGTTTTGGCCGGAACGAATCGGCCTTGAGCGCCTGCTCCAGGGTCTCGTGAAAAGGGCTGAGCTTATTGAAGGTTGCGCACCGTTGGTACGCTGGCTGAATGGCTTCGGGCGCTCTGACCCATTTTCGGATGGTGTTTCTCGACAGCCCGGTACGCTTGGCTATCTGATGCAGCGAGAGCTTGTCGCGGAAGTACATCCGCCGGATTTTTCCCAACATTTCCATGCTGATCACCCTGTGTTCTCCTGCTCGAAAAGTGAGCAGAAGCAGTTGAACACCTGGGTCAGTTTTCAGTCGGCAGAAGAGCCTCTACTGGGTCAGTTTTCGGTCAGTGTGATTA
>NZ_NQKI01000081.1 GCF_002269125.1 Pseudomonas lundensis
GAAACTCATAATCTATCGGTGACTTCAAAAAGTCAAAGGCAACATCAAGGGCATCCCATGCTGGGGGCCTCCGCTCCGGGCCGGTCGGCCAGGAGCAGAGCGCCCGAAGGGTCTTTGTTTGGTGGTGGGTAAAGGGTTCGCTGCGCCCGTACCTCCGTTCGCCGGGGAGGTGAAGCGCTTCCCCGACGAGCCGGGGGTGCGGCCCTTGACCTGGTGAAGTGTGCGGGGTTGCTGAGAGTGGAGGGATGGAAGCGGTGCGGAATGCTCTTTTTGGTGTCCGTCTGGTGCGGTAGCACCCTCTTGAGCAAAGCGAATGAGCAAGGTGGTGTGGGAATAGCGACGAAGTCGTGGGCCCACAACACACATCTTGCCGTCTGTGATTGGGCGATTGTGTGCAATTCAAGGCAATTTTAGGCAACTGCCGATATGCGATTTTATGCGATTTAACGCGATTCTATGCGATCGAAAAACGCCTCCCGAAAGAGGCGCTGTTGTCAGCTTCTCGGTTTCGGGCTTTCGCCCGTGAACTGATACTCGCCCTGAATGAATCGGTAGAACCGATCCCAGTACGGAAGATCATCGAGAGCTTCGTCCAACAACGATTCAGGCACCTGGACACCGCGGAAAAGTCCGAACGATCCAAGTAGACGCTTACCTTTGAGAATCTGAGCAGCCTGCCAGTTGTCCTCAAGCGTCAGATCCGAGAATTTCACGGCGTACTTGAAAACTTCCATGAAGCCTTCGCTTGGATCGCCTGTGATCGGCCTGCAATCGACAATCATGCTGTCACCGGTGATCTTGTGCCATTCAGCGCTCAAAGCTGCCTGAAAGGGCTCAGAAGCCGCCAAAACGATCATATGGCAGTGCGGGTGCCATCCTTTGCCCTTGTTGGTCAGTTCGAGCGTGTAGACGGCTCCTAGAGCCTTGCACAACTCCGTATAGGGCGCACCACGGACACCAGCGTTAAAATTACGGCGATGATCCATCAGGTTTCGGAGAGAGCGCGTCAGATGCTTCTGGCGTTCTTCCAGGTCATCGCCGTTCTTCACGGTCAGCGTAAGCAGGTAGGGGCGCAATTCGGGGCGTTCGGCCTGTATCACCTGCCAGCGGGTCAGGTAAGCCCCAAGGGCCTTGGCACCACGGCGGATCGCACACAGCGGGCAGATCAAGTGCTGTTTGCAAAACGTGGCGTTATGCAGTCGAACCTTACCCACGGTGAAGTACTCCCGAAAGTGCAGGTAATTACCACAGGTTGAAAGACTGGCGGCAGCCTTCCTGCTGGAGTCGCTAGGATCATCCCGAAGGTGATCGAGCATGAGGTTTGATCTTGCATGAGCCTGACCGTAGCGTGCTATTCTCTCGCTCAGTAACTCAGCTTCATCGACCCTCGTAGAGACCTCAGCCGCCAAGTTGACTGTCTCTACGGGGGTTTTCTTTTTGGCCATTCGTTGGCTCCTTTTCCCGTGCTGGCAGCATACAGCTGCATGCACTTTGTTTCTATGTATCAAGTAAAGAGGCCCCGCCTCCTCTGGAACCCCTGTTACGCGACGCTGACAGGGTGTTCCAGAGGAGGCGGGACCTCAGTTTTTTGAAGTCAAACGCCAGAATGTACGAGCGTGTGTTTGACGCCTTGCGGGATGAAATAACCAACGGTTTTACCGATCGCGTAGACCCCAACAGGGACACGGATGGTTTTGCCCTGGGCAGCCTGAAAGCCGCGAGCGTCTTCCACGTTGAGCGTTACCAGGTCGAGCTTGGTACCACCGCCCTGCAGGGGGATATGCCCAAGGATTTGAACCTTGTCGCGCTGGTCAAAGGCCTCTCCGGTTTTCTTGGAGACGCCCGCAGGCTGGACGTAGACGTTTGCTACCTGTCCGCAGAGGGTGAACATGGCCTCGCTCATACCGGCACCCCGTCGATGGTGCAGTTGTGCGTCTCAAGCACATACTCGGCCTGATCCATGGCTTCAAGAATCGCCATCTCGATGAACTGCCGCTTGCTCATGGACAGCACTGCAAGCAGCGATTCCATGCGATCCACAACAGGCTGAGCCAAGGTGGTACAGACCTGTTTGGAGGGGATCGCAAGCGATCCAGTCTCGCAAACCTGATCCAGAAGGGGAGCAGACAGAGCGTCATTGCGGAATTTGAAGGCGAGTGCACGGAAATGCAGGTATTCGTTGAGGTCGGCCACGATTTTATTCCCTTTGCTATGTATATACCGAGTATTTACATGAGTTTTGATTAGAAACTCATAATCTATCGGTGACTTCAAAAAGTCAAAGGCAACATCAAGGGCATCCCATGCTGGGGGCCTCCGCTCC
>NZ_NQKI01000082.1 GCF_002269125.1 Pseudomonas lundensis
GAATAACCCCCAAACAAAAGTTGGCCCTGGCGGCCTGACCTCTATTTTTGGTAAGTGCTAAAAGTGGGGGGATTACCTACGTACTGATCTCTGCAACGCAGATGCATCGACTTTTTGCCTAGCTCCTCGGCGATGGGCTCAACGTTAGCGATCAGTGCTGCTAGGTCATCGCTCTGAAAGAACGGATCGATTGCGATTGATCTGATGTGGAAGCAAGGTGCGCTCGCATCAGCATTGCACTGATCTTTGAACCCTTCTTCCGTAATGAAATCGTCATTCGAGTGACCAAAATGAGCAAAGCCTACGAACTTTCCTTCATGCTCATAGATGAGGAAGTTCTCGGGATTGCGTTGAATCCACTCCTGAAATTCTTCCAGGGTCGCGTTCGCGTCGCCAGCCCAGGCTAAGCTCTCGACGCGAAAGCAATTCGCTGCATCCTCAGGGGTGGCAGAGCGGTATACAGATGCCCACATATCATTACCTCGATGATCCTAGAAGCGGGCATGGTAATGGGTCTGCAGGTTCCACACACCACATGAAGCGGCCCGTAATGCCCGCTTTAGAGCCGTCTCTGCTAAATCTGCGCCGTTGATTTGCCTGACCCATCGAGCGTGTCAGAAGAGCCCTATGGCGAGCTCAGGAGGCGAATGATGATTCACGGCTATTGAGCTGCGCCAGCACCCGTTCTAGAAAACGGCGCTCTTCCCCATAGAAGAATGCAGAGGGTTCATGAACTGCCAAGTGCTTAATATCCTCCTCCCACTCGCCGTACCAAGCGTCTGGTGTGTCAACATAGATACTAGGTCGGTCAGGGAATTGATCTCCGGTGATGTCGACGATCAGTCCATCGACTTCAAGCCAAGCATGTGAAGCGCCGTCCTTCATCCCGCAAACATAGAAGAATTCGCCGAGTCCTACGGTGTTCAAATAGTCGCCCATGAGCTCAGAAATGATTCCGCAGCATCCGCGTGGGAAACCTTGGATGTGTAGAGGAACATTGCCAGTCTGTACCACCGTCTCGACTGCCGACCTGAAGTCATGTGCCAACCCAAGCACTGATGAACGAAGCACTTCCTGTTCTCCATAAAGAAGAGCCCGCGTGGGCCCTCCATTTGCATTCAAACGATTTTTTACTGAGCCAACCAGCTCTCGACCGTGTCGGAACCGTATTCAGCTTTCCATTCCTTCAAGACTTTGTGATTGCCGCCTTTCGTCTCGACGACTTCGCCCGAGTGAGGATTCTTGTAGACCTTGACGGCGCGAGCCTTGCGGGTGCTCTTAGTCTCAGCAGCAGCTGGAGCGCGGCGGCTATTGGACTGAGGTTCGAGGATGGCGACGATGTTGCGCAAGCTGTAGCCATACTCGCCCAGCAGATCCCGGAGCTTCTGCTCGAACTGGATCTCACGCTTCAAGCCGTCATCGTTTTTAAGGGTTTCAAGCTCTGCTAATTGGGCAGCAAGCTGTTGTTCAAGAGCGCGGAATTCAGCGAGACGGGACATGTAACACCTCAGATATTTAGTGGTGGCAGTATAGTCAGCGCCATCCGGGGTAGACAATCGAAGGTACCCCCAATGCTTAACGATCAGGCGCTTGCCTCGCAGAAATGTGAGCATCCAAGTGGTGCATTTCAGCCTGCCATTGAATCAGAAACTTTTCCCAATCATGGGCGTACGGGCCATCGACCAAGCGCGTCGATCCGATGCTCGCTTGCAGAAAACGCTCACGCCATGGCTGTGGAATACTGACCTCGCGCACAATGCTGATCCCGGAGTTGTGGTGCTCAATCTGGACTGCTTTGCAGGGGTCATCCGGGCGGCTAGCCTGCGGAACATGGGTGTCTTAGGCTCTGTACGTAAACCCAAGAAATACGATTTTCTGTAAAATACACCGCCATTAAAGCCAGGAGGCCAAGATGGC
>NZ_NQKI01000083.1 GCF_002269125.1 Pseudomonas lundensis
TGCCCGGTATCGGCACGCCCCCCAACTGGATCGGTGTGCTGCAAAAAATGCCCGCCGCATTGATCACGAGATGATGACCGCCTGCCATCAACGTCAGGTTCGCCCCTGCATCCAGCGTCACCAAGGCCCCCGCCTTGAGGTGCACTTCCTGCCCGGCCTGCGCCAGGACGCGGTGCCCGGCAAAGGTGTGAACGCTGCTCGCGACCTGCTGGTGGTCGCTGCCCTTGATCTGCACGTTGCGGTCCGCGCTGATGGTGCGATGTTCGTCAGCCTCCAGCACGCTGATGCTGTTGCCGCTCACGATTTCTTCGCGCTGGCCGTCTATCTGCAAGCGGCAGTCATGCTTGATGTGTTGTTCGAGGTCACGCTGCGCATGCAGGTAAATCAGCTCTTGGTCTTTGCGGTCTTCGATGCGCAACTCGTTGTAACCGTTGCCGCCGGGGGTACTGCGGCTGCGAAACACGCTTTGGGTCTTGTTGGCCGGTAAATCCAGCGGCAACGGGTTAAGGCTGTTGGCCAGGCACCCGGAAATGATCGGGCAGTCCGGGTCGCCATTGACGAAGCCCACCAGCACTTCCATGCCGACCCGCGGGACGGTAACGCTGCCATAGCGCTCCCCCGCCCAGCTCGAGGAAACCCGCAGCCAGCAACTGCTGCGCGCATCGGTGTCAGGGCTGCGGTCCCAATGAAACTTGACCCGCACCCGGCCATACGCGTCGCAATGGATCTCTTCACCCGCCGGGCCCGTGACGCGGGCGGTCTGGCTGCCGTAAATGCGCGGCTTTTCGTACACCCTCGGGGCACGAAAGCTGGCGATCTCCGGCGTTCCCTCAAAGGTGTTGCGATAACCCTGAAACCCTTCGCCGGCGGCTGACGCGATTTCTTCCAGCACTTGAGGCTGGTGCCCTTCGTGCCGCACGCGGGTCAGCAGCCACTGCCCATTGTGGGCGGCGGTCGGGTGCTCACTGAGGGTCAGAAAATGGCCACTGAGTAACGCGGGCTGATCGCTCTTGCCGCTGACCACGCAGTGTCGGGATTGATGGCGTTCCAGTGCGCGCAGGCTGTGGCGCTTGCCTTCTTGCTCACGGGTGAAGTGGCCGGGGTAGGAGTAGCGTTCAAGCGGGCGCATCGTGGAGGGCGAATGGCTAGCTGCCTCGAGGGTGCGTCCGGCTTTTTCGAAATCGTAATCGCGGGTAAACGTGCTGTTGGTACACGCGTGCAGGCTCATCTGAAAGTCATTGACCGCAGGGCCTTGCGCAACCATGCCGCTCCCCGGCACGTAGGGCGTCGGCGCTTTGAGTGGGGTAAACGCCTGCTGCTTGTCACCGAATACCAGCACATGGCTGTCAGACGCATGTTTGAAGTAATAGTGAAAACCTTCTTCAAAACACAGGCGCTGGATGAAGTGCAGGTCCGACTCGCCGTATTGCACGCAATAGTCGCGAGCCGGGTAATCCGAGAACCCGGCAAACACGTAGGCATCGTTGAAAATGCCGTGTTCCTTGAGCACTTGCCCGATGATCTGCTGCACGGTCAGGCGCTGGAAAATCCGGTGGTTGGTGCGATGTGCGAGGTAAGCCAGCCTGGGGACCAGCGTCAGGCTGTAATGCGTGAGGCGTTTTCCGGTGCTGGCGCGGGTAATGCGCTCAATCTGCCCGTGAATGCCGTGGCGGGATGAAAACGAGAGCCAGGCTGGCTGGTGCAGGAGGGCGTCAAGGTCAAGACTGGCCCGCTCACTGACCAGTTCAATGTCGAATGAAAACGGCTCGCTGATGGCCTCTTCACCTTTGAAGGCCAGCACCGAGAAGGGCTGGTCGTTGCCCATGAGGGTGA
>NZ_NQKI01000084.1 GCF_002269125.1 Pseudomonas lundensis
TTGCTTGGTCATCTGACACCTCGATATGGCGAGCATTCTCGCCTAAATGAGTGTCCGGTTTCATTAGACCACTACAGATGAGACCTCAAGAGTGAACGACTCGCGCACAACAGAGAATGCCACATGGGCGTCATCGAGGATTACTGCACCCACTTTAATGGGCATCCGCCCCCCACGAACCCCAAACTTGCTATGGCCGTTGAATAAGGCTTTGTACGACGCGACCATCACCGCTTTGCCGTTTATAAAGTCATCGTGCAGCGGCTGCCCTCGGGTATATGGGACAGCGAGAATCCCAAGCGATTTTGCTTTCTCCAGGGTTTGCTTGACCAACTGCGTGGTCGGAGCCAGATACAGCACAGGCTCTTTCAGATCATTCAAGGTCGACTGAGCAATCAGCAGACCTACTAGAGTCTTTCCTCCCCCGGTATGGAGCTTGACCACCGTGTCACGCTCGTCCTTACGCTTGAACCAGGCCTCCAGCACCTCAGCTTGACTGGTGTAAAGATCATTGATGCCTTGAGGCTTTGGCATGCGCCTGAAGATTTCCAGGGGATCTACCGGTGCCGGTCGCTGAGACTGCGATCTGAGTTTGTTGAAGTCCACCATCCTTGTTTACCTCCCAATCGCCGTTGAGCTTGAGCTTGAGCTTGAGCTTGAGCTACCCATGTTCGTCCGATTGGATATCATCATCAACGATTAATTGTGATAGATCAGAGCATTCCCTGACAGCTTGTTCCATCTCTTGCAGATGGCCGCGACGCCCACAGGGTCGTCGCCAAGGATAGCGTGCTCCATTAGCAACACCCGAAAGCCCTATAGGCCGTCCTCCCCTCGAACGGGAACTCAATGTGCCACCTTCGTACTCACAATGGTCGAATCATCTACCCCACGCCGCGGGTACTAAGGTCGACTGATCTAGTCGAACGCGAGAAAGGCAGGTATTGGGACGTTGATCTCTCCCAGATACCTCTGCAACGAGAAAAACAGGGCAACGTGAATAGCCCGTTAGAGTATTCACTCTCCTCTGCCAATTTCAGTGAGATTGAACCGATCAGGTGTGAACATCTTCACGTGATGAGCGAACGCCTTCTCCATCGCATCCTTGACAGGGGAAATATAGGCCTGCCAGGATTCATGATTGTATTGCCTGATGATGGACAGGACTGAAAACTCCAAGTGATGTAACGAGTACTTCATCAAGGTATCCCCATCAGAAAGTTTTTCCCTCAGCACATTATAGAACTCATGACAATCAACTCTACCTTTGCCATCTTTCATAGTATGGCAGGGTATTGACCTTGAGGCATTTGCTATTCGGTTAACCTCTTCCATGTCTTTATAAAGGCACATCAACTCTGTCTCGATACTAGGCCTAACCCTCTCTTCTGCCCGTTCAAGAGCAGATTCAAGAATTTGAACTCTTTCTCGGTGATATTCATTAACAACTTCTTCAGAGACATCATTGAGCCATAACTGATGATGATATTCAGGAAGGCCGCCAATAGGCTTAAAATTTTGCAAATGAAAATCATGTAGACTGCACTTAGCAAAAGCCAAAGCTTGTTTCATATCTTCGGGTACGTTGATGCCGCTATGTACCTTTTCGAGCACTTTGTTAGGCTCTGTACGTAAAGTATTGTCGCAAGCACCGCATAGCGCAGGCCAAATGAGACCATCGCCGCAAAACTTGTTGCGAGCTTGTCGAAGCGCGTCACGATGCGACGGTTCTCCTTCAGCCAGCC
>NZ_NQKI01000085.1 GCF_002269125.1 Pseudomonas lundensis
GATTACAACGTTAAAGTTCGCGTCAAAGCGGACAACTCCGGCGTTGACCTCGCCAACGTCAAGATGTCGATGAACCCCTTCTGCGAAATCGCAGTGGAAGAAGCCGTGCGCCTGAAAGAGAAAGGCGTGGCAACCGAGATCGTCGTCGTCTCCATCGGCCCGACCACGGCTCAGGAACAGCTGCGTACCGCGCTGGCACTGGGTGCGGATCGTGCCATCCTCGTCGAATCCGCCGAAGACCTGACCTCGCTGGCCGTGGCCAAGCTGCTCAAGGCCGTGGTGGACAAGGAGCAGCCGCAACTGGTGATCCTGGGTAAACAGGCCATCGACAGCGACAACAACCAGACGGGCCAGATGCTGGCCGCGCTGACCGGTTTCGGTCAGGGTACGTTCGCGTCCAAGGTTGAAGTGGCGGGTGACAAGGTTGCCGTGACCCGTGAAATCGACGGCGGCGCGCAAACGGTGTCCCTGAGTCTGCCGGCCATCGTCACCACCGACCTGCGTTTGAACGAGCCGCGCTATGCGTCCCTGCCAAACATCATGAAAGCCAAGAAGAAGCCGCTTGAAGTGCTGACGCCTGATGCATTGGGCGTTTCCACGGCATCGACCAACAAGACCCTGAAAGTCGAAGCGCCTGCGGCTCGCAGCGCAGGCATCAAGGTCAAGTCGGTGGCTGAACTGGTCGAGAAACTGAAAAACGAAGCGAAGGTAATCTAAACATGACTATCTTGGTAATCGCAGAACACGACGGTAAAGCCCTGGCCCCGGCCACGCTGAACACCGTAGCCGCCGCTGCCAAAATCGGCGGTGACATTCACGTTCTGGTTGCAGGTCAGGGCATTGGCGCCATCGCTGAAGCCGCCGCGCAGATTTCGGGCGTGGCCAGCGTGCTGGCTGCCGACAACGCAGCGTACGCGCACCAGTTGCCGGAAAACGTGGCTCCGCTGGTAGCAGCGTTGGGCAAGGGTTACAGCCACATCCTGGCTGCTGCGACCTCCAACGGCAAAAACATCCTGCCGCGTGTCGCTGCTCAGCTGGACGTTGACCAGATCTCCGAGATCATCTCGGTTGAAAGCGCTGACACCTTCAAGCGTCCGATCTATGCCGGTAACGCCATTGCCACTGTGCAATCGACAGCGCCGGTCAAAGTGATCACCGTGCGTGCCACCGGTTTTGACCCGGTGGCTGCGCAAGGCGGGTCTGCAGCGGTTGAAGCCGTAGCGGCCGTTCACGATGCAGGCACGTCTTCGTTCGTGAACGAAGAGTTGGCCAAGTCGGACCGTCCTGAACTGACGGCAGCCAAAATCGTTGTATCCGGCGGTCGTGGCATGCAGAACGGCGACAACTTCAAGCACCTGTACGCGCTGGCCGACAAGCTGGGCGCTGCCGTCGGTGCGTCCCGTGCCGCAGTTGATGCCGGTTTTGTACCCAATGACATGCAGGTCGGTCAGACGGGTAAGATCGTTGCGCCACAGCTGTACATCGCGGTCGGTATTTCCGGCGCGATCCAGCACCTGGCGGGCATGAAAGACTCCAAAGTGATCGTTGCGATCAACAAGGACGAAGAAGCGCCGATCTTCCAGGTGGCCGATTACGGCCTGGTGGCGGACTTGTTCGAAGCCGTACCTGAGCTGGAG
>NZ_NQKI01000086.1 GCF_002269125.1 Pseudomonas lundensis
GTCGTACCCCGCGTCGGCGTGGCGCATCACCCCGGTGGCCGGGTCGTTGTGCAGCACGCGGGCAATGCGTTCGGCCGCTTCGTCGGTGCCATCACACACGATCACCATGCCCGAATGCTGCGAGAAGCCCATGCCGACGCCGCCGCCGTGGTGCAGCGAAACCCAGGTCGCGCCGCTGGCGGTGTTGAGCAAGGCGTTGAGCAGCGGCCAGTCGGACACCGCGTCCGAACCGTCCTGCATGGCTTCGGTCTCGCGGTTCGGGCTGGCCACGGAGCCGGAGTCCAGGTGATCGCGGCCAATCACGATCGGCGCTTTCAGCTCGCCGCTGCGCACCATTTCGTTGAACGCCAGGCCCAACTTCGCACGCTGGCCCAAGCCAACCCAACAGATACGCGCCGGCAACCCCTGGAAGCTGATGCGCTCGCGGGCCATGTCCAGCCAGTTATGCAGGTGCGCGTCGTCGGCAATCAGCTCTTTGACCTTGGCATCGGTCTTGTAGATGTCGTCGGCTTCGCCCGACAGTGCGACCCAACGGAAAGGGCCTACGCCACGGCAAAACAGTGGGCGGATGTAGGCCGGTACAAAACCGGGGAAGTCGAAGGCGTTTTCAACACCGACTTCTTTGGCCATCTGACGGATGTTGTTGCCGTAGTCGAAGGTCGGAATGCCTTGTTTCTGAAAGGCGAGCATGGCTTCGACGTGTTCGCCCATCGACGCCTTGGCGGCTTTCACCACGCTCGCCGGATCCGTCACGGCACGGTCGCGGTATTGCTCCCAGGTCCAGCCTTTGGGCAGGTAGCCGTTGAGCGGGTCATGGGCGCTGGTCTGGTCGGTGACCATGTCCGGGCGCACGCCACGGCGAACCATTTCTGGCAGCAATTGAGCCGCATTCCCGCACAACGCAATGGAAATGGCCTTGCCTTCAGCGGTGTAGCGGGCAATACGCGCCAGCGCGTCATCCAGATCGGTGGCTTGTTCGTCGACGTAACGGGTGGCCAGGCGGAAATCGATACGGCTTTGCTGGCATTCAATATTCAGCGAGCACGCGCCCGCCAGCGTCGCGGCCAATGGTTGCGCACCGCCCATGCCGCCCAGACCGGCCGTCAGGACCCACTTGCCCTTGAGGCTGCCGTTGTAATGCTGGCGACCGGCTTCGACGAAGGTTTCGTACGTGCCTTGCACAATCCCCTGACTGCCAATGTAGATCCAGCTACCAGCTGTCATCTGGCCATACATGGCCAGCCCTTTGGCATCGAGTTCGTTGAAGTGCTCCCACGTCGCCCAGTGCGGCACCAGGTTGGAGTTGGCGATCAGGACGCGCGGCGCATTGCTGTGGGTTTTGAACACACCGACCGGCTTGCCGGATTGCACCAGCAAAGTTTCGTCATCATTCAGGTTCGTCAGGCTTTCAACAATTTTGTCGTAGCAGGCCCAGTTACGTGCTGCCCGGCCAATGCCGCCATACACCACCAGCTCGGTCGGGTTCTCGGCCACTTGCGGATCAAGGTTGTTCATCAACATCCGCAACGGGGCTTCGGTCATCCAGCTTTTGGCCGTAAGACGGGTGCCACGGGCGGCGCGGATTTCACCTTCGCGGTGACGG
>NZ_NQKI01000087.1 GCF_002269125.1 Pseudomonas lundensis
TCGTGGAACACCAGGCCCTTGCCGTGCAGGTCAAAGCGGGTGGTGAACTCGGTGATCCAGCGCGCACCCAGGGCGCCTTGGTCGTATGCGCTCAGGCGCGAGCAGTAGGTGCGTGTCCAGTCGATCGGGAACGGGCCGGGCAAGCTGAAGTCGGTGTGGCTCAGGGATTCGGAGCCCAGCGCGAAATTTATGCTGTGCTGCGTACGGTCACAGGCGCAGTTTTTTGCGGGATTGGCCATCCCTGTCGCAGCGGCTTGTTTTTGGTTGGCTTCAACCTGTCCTTCAGTCGCTGTTTGTCGGGCCTTGTTGGTTTCAGCGGGTTTGACGTTAGTGCTTTGCCCATGAACATTGCGCTTGCGCCACAAAGCCGTGGCGCTGGACAGGATCAACAACAACCAGCCAATCGAGTACTCAACGTCTTCGGCGCTGAGCGCGCTCAGTTGCGTGCGCAGCTCTGGCCCCATCGCCCGCAGTTGAGCGGTGTGGGCGGTGACGGAGCGTTTGATGTCGTCGGACAGCAGGTGCTGCGAGGCGCTGTTGGCCATGCCTTTGCCAGCGGCTTTGTAGGCGCTGAACAAGCCGCCGAAGATGTTGCTGATAGCCGCTTTGGGGTCATGCAGCAACTGGTCGCCCGCCGCACTGATTTGCGCACTCGCTGCATCCAGATCCCCAGTGGCATCAAGGGTGCCGTTGACGGCGGCTTCCAGCCCCTTGGCGATTTCGTTGAGCATGTCTTCACCGAGCTTGCCAGCGTCGGCGAGGATTTGCGGCAGCTTGGCCTTGGCTTGCTCGACGAAGTCATCGAGGCTGCCGACGATGGACGCGTTCAGGTGACCCACCAGAATCTCGATGACCGAGGCACTGAGCATCAGCTTGGTGGTCGAGCGCATTTCCTGACGCACCAGGTGCAAGGTCGGGCGCAGGGTCATGCGCGCAGCGGCCATGGTCGGTGGCAGCGGCAAGACGCCGATCAGGTTGATCGCCAGGCTCGCCCACAGCAGCAGGTCGCGTTTTTCAGTTTTGGTCAGCGTGACGACATCGCCCAACGCATCCACCAGCGCCATGATGTTACCGACCACGGGCAAGGCCCCGGCCACGCCCTGGATCCGTTCGAGGGTGACGACGCCACCACTCATTTCCTGCAACCAGGCATCGAACACCGCAGCGCCACTGGCCACGTCTTTGACATCAATGACACTGATCGGAACGATGGCGACCTGCGGGCCGCGTTTTTCTACAGCCGTATTTTCAGGGGTCATGAGAGCATCTCACCCGCCAGCAGGCCGACTGCCAAAAAGGCCCGTTCACTGACCAGCCCCAGATCAAAATCGAACGGCCTGTTCAAGGCTGCGCAGCCCTTGAAGGCCAGTACCTGAAAGTCCGCTCCCGCAAGGGTTAGCGTGAAATGGGGCTGATCCGCCGGTGAAAACATCCCTGATTCCTCATGCAGTGCTGCTGATGTCGTCATCTACAAACAGGCGACGAGCACATAAA
>NZ_NQKI01000088.1 GCF_002269125.1 Pseudomonas lundensis
TCGTGGAACACCAGGCCCTTGCCGTGCAGGTCAAAGCGGGTGGTGAACTCGGTGATCCAGCGCGCACCCAGGGCGCCGTGGTCGTATGCGCTCAGGCGCGAGTAGTAGGTGCGTGTCCAGTCAATCGGGAACGGGCCGGGCAAGCTGAAGTCGGTGTGGCCGAGGGACTCAGTGCCCAGAGCAAAGTTGATGCTGTTACACGTGCCAACACACGGCCCATTTTTTTCCGGGTTGGCCGTCTTTTTGGCGGGCACCTCATTTTTCCGGACTTCCAGCTCACCTTGTCTGTGTATGTAGCGAGCTTTGTTAGTCGTACCGTTTTTGATGTTACTGCTCAGTGCGTGCGGGTTGCGCAAACCCCATAACTGAACCGCTTTATTGAGCACGACCACAAGCGATCCGATGGATCCCTTAAGGGCTGGATCGTTGAGTTTTCTGAGCTGGACGCGCAGCTCGGGCGCCATCGCTATCAAGTGCTCAGTCTGTTCGTACACCCGCTTTTTGGCCTGAGCGGGCATCAGAAGCTTGGCCGCCGAGTTGGCCATGCTGGTGCCCGCAGCGACCTGAACATCCCGCAAGGCGCTGTAGACATTCGTGAAGATGTGAAACGGGTTGCGCTTAAGCTGCTCAGTGTTGATGGACGTGATGTGTTGCTGCGCACTGGCAAGACGCCCCTTCACGTCCATGTCACCGTCTACCAGCGCCCTCATGCCTTTGGCAAGGTCCAGCACAAGCTCTTCGCCCAATGCACCCGCCTGCTCCAGCAAACCCGGTAGCTGGCTTTGGGCAATAGTCAAAAAGTGTTCAAGCTGGCCAACAATCGTTGCACTCAGGTGCCCAACCATGACTTCAATCAATGCATCGCCGAGCACTATCTTGCCGGTATGGGCAAGCTCACCACGGACCAAAGACAAGATTGAACGCAAGCTCACTCGCGCAGCGGTAGTGCCTGGAAAAGGGGCAATACATACCAGATTTATGCCCAGACTGACCCAGTCGAGCGGGTTGCTGCCATCGTTTTTAATCAGACTCACAATGTCGCCAATGGCATCAGCAAGCGCCATGACATTGCCAACAACCGGAATCAAGCCTGCAACGTTTTGCAGTCGATCAAGGGTAACCGCCCCGCCGCTGACGTCTTGCAGCCAAGTATCAATCGCGCAAACGTCGCGCCCGACATCTTCGATCTGGATTTCATTTAGCGGAACAATGGCAACTTGGGGCTCACGGGTATGAGCAACGGCATTTCCAGTGGTCATGAAAGCCTCTCGTCCGCCAGCAGGCTGACCAGCCCCAGATCAAAAACGAATGGCCTGTTCAAGGCTGCGCGGCCCTTGAAGGCCAGTACGTGAACGTCCACCCCCGCAAGGGTTAGCGTGAAATGGGGCTGATGCGCCGGTGAAAACATCCCTGATTCCTCATGCAGTGCTGCTGATGTCGTCATCTACAAACAGGCGACGAGCACATAAA
>NZ_NQKI01000089.1 GCF_002269125.1 Pseudomonas lundensis
GGCGGATTCAACTGGTCGTCGCAACACCTTGATCGAGGTGTTTATGGGACGATCCGCAGGATGGATGCAAAAATTGACGGGCCGGGGAGCGATGCGTTCTCCAGGTGCACCCTCAGTTCGTAATGAGATCGAGCGGCTATTTTGGGTGCAGATTGCAACAGGCATCACAAGCGAAAAGGCAGCACATGCCGTTGGCGTATCAACAGCGGTAGGTACACGCTGGTTCCGTCATCGAGGCGGGATGCCATTATTCATGTCGAATCACATATCAGGACGATACTTATCGTTTGCAGAGCGAGAAGAGATTGGGCTGCTTCGAGCGCAAAGTGTTGGCGTTCGTGAGATCGCCCGTCGCCTTGGACGAAGCCCATCGACAATTTCACGGGAGCTGACACGAAATGCTGCTACCCGTTGCGGTCGGCTTGAATATCGAGCGTCAGTAGCGCAATGGAAGGCAGAACTGGTGGCCAAGAGGCCGAAACCAGCGAAACTGGTCACTAACCCGCGACTGCACCAGTACGTACGCGACCGCCTTGAGGGCAAGGTTCAAGACGCCGATGGCCGTGAGATTTCTGGGCCTCGGCAAGCGCCCTTCAAAGGCCGAAATAAACCGCATCGCAGTGACCGTAAATGGGTCAATGGCTGGTCGCCTGAACAGATTGCCAACCGGCTCCAGATCGATTTTCCGGATGATGAATCCATGCGCATCTCTCATGAAGCCATATATCAGGCGCTCTACATTCAGGGTCGAGGAGCTCTCAAGCGCGAACTGGTGAGCTGCCTGCGCTCAGGACGAGCATTGCGCGTGCCGAGAGCCAGAGCGCAGGCCAAAGTCTGGGCACACGTCAGCGAGGACGTCATGATCTCCAGTCGCCCTGCTGAGGTAGACGATCGGGCTGTACCCGGGCATTGGGAGGGCGACCTGATCATCGGTCTGAACCGGTCTGCGATTGGAACTCTGGTCGAGCGCTCAACTCGATTTACCATGCTCGTCCATCTGCCTCGCGAGAAAGGTTATGGGCTAATTCCCCGCACGAAGAACGGCCCGGCGCTGGCTGGCTATGGGGCTGTTAGTATGGCCAACGCGTTGAAGAAAACGGTGACTGATCTTCCCATCGAGCTGTGGCGATCTTTGACCTGGGATCGTGGAAAGGAGCTGTCGGATCACGCTCGATTTACCATCGAGTCCGGAGTAAAGGTTTTTTTTGCTGATCCACATAGCCCATGGCAGCGCGGCACAAACGAAAATACGAACGGCCTTTTACGGCAATACTTCCCGAAAGGCACTGACCTCTCTCGTTGGAATGCCCAAGAATTACAGGCGGTAGCTCACGTACTTAACACTAGACCTCGAAAAACACTCGGCTGGAAAACACCTGCCGAAGCACTGAATGAGTATCTAAAGTCTGTACAACAATCCAGTGTTGCGACGACCGGTTGAATCCGCC
>NZ_NQKI01000009.1 GCF_002269125.1 Pseudomonas lundensis
CGTTTTGAGCAAATAGCGCTGCGTGCCGTGCAAATTACGACTTGCCGCCGCCGCGCAGCAAGTTGATCGGAGCATCCTTAATTGCCTGTCGAGGTGCAGTTGATATTGAAGTCCCAAGTTAAGATCACGGCAAATCTGGGCAAATTTTTCCGGCGTCAAAGTGCTGTTGGGAACCTCCGCCTTGTCGGGTCCCAATGAATAAATACAGGAACCCGCATCAAAGCCGCCAACGGCCGTCTCGGAATGTTCAAAGTTCTGCATGGCCGCTTGCAATAAATTAAGGTGAGACGTACTGGCGACCAAATTAAGTTCCAGGGACTCTGGAATCATTGACTCAGGCAATAAGGTACGGGCGGCCGAATCCACCAGTTTGATGTGCTGGCGGGCAATAAAAATCAATAAGTTATTAACCAGGTGAACCTGCTTTAACGCATTACTCTTGACGTCAAGCCTTCCCCAGCCATATGCCGCCAATGCCATTTTTAAGAGCGGTTCGCAGAATTGTTCTATCGGCTGAACATTGGCCACTATCTGCGACGTTATTTTCTGCGATTCATGCAGGCGCGACATGCTCTCTTTCAACACATTGCGCAGTGATTCCGGAGCGCGCAAAAACCAACGTGGTAACAACGTAGCAACAAGGGCTTCATATTTATTATTGACCGGGGCTTGGGCCAGAACGTTTGCCGTGTGCGTCACCTGCCTTACAGCGTTGGAAGGGTTATAGCCATTTAAGGGTGCCATGAAAAAAGCCCGTCTTCTAAGGAGAAGACCAGCTTAATCTCGGGCGTTAAAATCCATGGACTACATAGTTACGACCTGCTGCAGGTGAGGACACTCCCTTTCCCAGTGCATACAACACGTGGGTCAGGAAGTCTGCTGCACACTGACGCGCAGCAGACTTGATGCACACTTACCAAAAACGTTTTTGCGTCACACGTGACCATAATGAATCAACGACCCGCTCGACTGAGGAACTGGCTGCCAGCCCGACACGTTCTTGCAGACTTTTGCGTTGGGCAAAATGCAAGTGATAGAGCTGCGCGCCTTTGGCGCGTTCAGACAAATACTCATCGCTGGTTTTCAATTCGTCGACCAGGCGCTTTTCAACGGCTGCAACCCCCAGCCATACCTCACCTGTGGCAACTTCATCGATTGCCAATTGCGGGCGATACTGCGCGACGAAGTTCTTGAACAATTGATGGGTGATATCCAAATCCTGCTGAAACTTTTCACGCCCTTTTTCAGTGTTTTCGCCAAAGACAGTCAACGTGCGCTTATATTCGCCAGCGGTCAGTACTTCGTAATCAATGTCATGTTTTTTTAGCAGCCGATTGACGTTAGGTAACTGTGCGACCACACCGATCGAACCCAGGATGGCGAAAGGTGCGCTGATAATTTTCGCCCCAATGCAAGCCATCATGTAGCCGCCACTGGCGGCCACTTTATCGATACACACGGTCAACGGAATGCCCGCCTGACGAATCCGCGCCAACTGGGAAGACGCCAGACCATAGCTGTGTACCATGCCGCCGCCACTTTCCAGCCGCAGCACCACCTCATCGGCCGGGGTAGCCAGGGTCAGCAACGCGGTGATCTCGTGGCGCAGGCTTTCAGTGGCAGAGGCCTTGATATCGCCATCGAAGTCGAGGACGAACACACGCGGCTTCTCATCGGGCTGTTTCTTCAGCTTCTTGTCGGCCTTGCTGCTCTCCTTGCGCAACGTTTTCAACTGATCCTTGGTCAACAGTGACTGTTCCAGACGCTCGCGCAAACCTTTGTAAAAATCGTTCAACCGGGTGACCTGCAATTGACCCGTCAACCGGCGACGTCCCTTGCTGCGCAAGGCCGCCAACGTGACCAGCACGACCACGATTGCAACCACTAATGTCACGGTTTTAGCCAGAAAGCTGGCGTAATCGGCAAGAAATTCCACAGACACTCCTTCAAACGATGCCACCCTGGACGTCCGGGTGGCGTAATGACGACCAGCATACCGGCGCCAACCTGCAGCTGCCAGCCGTGAAACACCGCGTGGACACGTGCCGGACGCAATTCAAACAAGCGTATGTTTTTTCATTGACAGCTTCCCGCCTTGCTCCTAACCTCGCCTGACTTTCAACGTACCGGGACAAAGCGGACGTGGGCAGCATCTATCTAATAAGACATGGCCAAGCCTCTTTCGGCGCTGATAACTACGACGTGTTGTCGCCACTGGGTGTGCGCCAGGCACAAATCGTCGGTCAGCATCTGGTTGACCTGGGCCTGCGCTTTGACCGTTGCCTGTCCGGCGACCTATCCCGCCAGCAAGACACCGCCCGCCACGCCCTGCAGCAATTCAGCGCAGCCGGGCTATCCGCCCCCGCACTGGAAGTTGACCCGGCGTTCAATGAGTTCGATGCGTTCGGCGTGCTCAGTGCGCTGCTACCCGGTTTGTTGCCGGATGAGCCCGATGCCGTTGCAGCGATGACCCATGCGGCCGAAGACCCGGCCGAGTTCCAGCGGATTTTTGATCTGATTGTGGCGCGCTGGCTCAGCGGAACCTGGGACACCCCGGAGCTCGAAAGCTGGCTGGCCTTTGTCGAGCGCGTACAAGGCGGGCTCAACCGGTTGCTGGAGCACGCCGAGGCCGGGCAGCACAACATTGCCGTGTTCACTTCCGGCGGCACCATCACCGCCCTGCTCCACGTACTGACCCGAATTCCCGCCAACGAGGCCTTCAAGCTCACTTGGCACATTGCGAATACCTCGCTCAGCCGCCTCACGTTTCAAGGCCGCGAGGTCACACTGGCTTCCTTTAACAGTCACCTGCATTTGCAACTGTTGAAGACGCCGTCACTCATCACCTATCGTTGAGCGCCGGCAACCGCGACCTACGGGTCGCCGTAACCCACCACAAAAGGATCGAACCATGACGTCTGTAGCTGATGCCGTTCAAGCAATGAAAGCCAAATTCAACCCAGCCGCTGCTGCCGGTCTGGACCTGGTATTCGGCTTTCGCATTGATGACACCAAGAACTTCTCGCTGATCGTCAAAGACAGCACCTGCGAACTGAAGGAAGGCGAAAACCCGGACGCACAAGTCACCCTGGTGATGGACGGCGAAACCCTGGAAGGCATCGTTAGCGGCGAAACCGACGGCATGCAAGCGTTCATGGGCGGCAAACTGCGCGCTGAAGGCGACATGATGCTGGCAATGAAGCTGAGCGAACTGTTCCCGAGCTAAGTTTCGCGCACGACAAAAAACCGAAGCCCACGCAGCTTCGGTTTTTTTTGGCCGCAAGGTTGGGGCTGCGCGCTATCAGACACGCTGATTGGCCATTAACACCCACGTCTATTAAGGCCGTTCACGACTTGTTGTCGGTCGGCAGGCTCATTAGATTAGCGAATGTTGTCAGGCCGCAAATATAAGCAGAAGAGATAGCTATGGCGCTCACCGACTCGTCCACCCGTATCCGTTCTGGCGAAGAACTTAACGCCAGCCAGATTGACCCGTTTCTCAAGGCCCATATTCCCGGGTTGAGCGGCGAGCCCACCGTCAGCCAGTTTCCCGGTGGCGCGTCCAACCTGACGTACCTGATCGAATACCCGGGCATGGAGCTGGTGCTGCGGCGTCCACCGTTCGGTCACAAGGCCAAGTCCGCCCATGATATGGGCCGGGAGTTCCGCATTCTCAATCACCTCAAGGATGCCTTCCCCTATTGCCCCAAAGCCTATGCCCATTGCACCGACGCGTCGCTGATCGGCAGTGAGTTCTATGTCATGCAACGGGTCAAAGGGATCATCTTGCGCGCGCAGCTGCCCCCAGAACTCAACCTCACGGCCGGCCAGACCGGCACGCTGTGCCGCAGCTTCATCGACACCCTGGTCGAGCTGCACAAGGTGGATTACACCGCTTGCGGCCTGGCTGACTTGGGCAAGCCTGAAGGCTACGTGCAACGCCAGATCAGCGGCTGGTGCGACCGTTATGACAAGGCGCTGACCCCGGATGCGCCGCACTGGGAAACCGTCAAGGCGTGGCTCAAGGCCCACCTGCCGCCGGATCACCCGACGCCTGCCATCGTTCACAACGACTACCGCTTCGACAACGTCATTCTCGACCCGCATAACCCGATGCAGATCATTGGCGTGCTGGATTGGGAACTCACCACCCTCGGCGACCCGCTGATGGACTTGGGCAACACCCTCGCCTACTGGATCGAAGCCAACGATCCCCCTGCGCTGCAACGCATGCGACGTCAACCCAGCCATGCGCCGGGGATGTTGACGCGCCGTGAGTTCGTCGATTACTACGCAGAACGCTCAGGCATTCAGATCGACAACTACGATTTCTACTACACCTACGGGTTATTCCGTCTGGCGGGCATCGTGCAACAAATCTATTACCGCTTCTACCACGGCCAGACACAGGACAAACGCTTTGCCCAGTTCGTCCATATGAACGCCTTGCTGGAACACATGAGCCTCAAGGTCATCGACCAATCCAGCCTTTAAGCCCATTCGCACGAGGATTCCGCATGACCCGCACGCCACTGTTCGACCTTGATGGCAAAATCGCATTTGTGTCCGGCGCCAGCCGCGGTATCGGGGAGGCCATTGCTCACCTGCTGGCCCGCCAGGGGGCTCACGTTATTGTTTCCAGCCGCAAACTGGAGGGTTGCCAGCCCGTGGCCGACGCGATCATTGCCGCCGGTGGCAAAGCAATGGCCATGGCCTGCCACATCGGTGAGATGGAGCAGATCCACCAGGCCTTCGCACGCATCCGTGAAGACTTCGGTCGCCTCGACATTCTGGTCAACAACGCAGCAACCAACCCGCAGTTTTGTCACGTGCTGGACACCGACCTGAGTGCCTTCCAGAAAACCGTTGACGTGAACATACGCGGCTATTTCTTTATGTCGGTCGAAGCCGGCAAATTGATGCGCGAACACGGCGGCGGCAGCATCATCAACGTCGCCTCCATCAATGGCGTCTCGCCGGGTGCGTTTCAGGGCGTGTACTCGATGACCAAAGCGGCTGTCATCAATATGACCAAAGTGTTTGCCAAGGAATGCGCGCCCTTTGGCATTCGCTGCAATGCATTGCTGCCCGGTTTGACTGACACCAAATTCGCCTCAGCGCTGGTCAAGAACGACGCGATCCTAAAGGGTGTTTTGCAACAGATACCCCTCAACCGTGTGGCCAACCCGGAAGAAATGGCCGGCGCTGTCCTGTACCTGGCCAGCGATGCATCGACCTACACCACAGGTGTTTCGCTGAATGTTGATGGCGGGTTCTTGTCCTGACACCCGCCGGCAATTTAATTCCACTTATTGCATTTTCAGAAATTTAATTCCATAAAGGCATTTCCTCACAATAAAAATCCAAAGGAAGTTGCCATGCGTTCACTTGGAATAGGCCTGATCGGTACCGGCTTTATGGGACGCGCCCATGCGCTGGCGTTTCGCAATGTCAGCGCCGCGTTTGAATTGCCGGTGCAACTGCGCCTGGCTGCGCTGGCCGATGCAGACGCCGAACGGGCACAACACTGCGCATCGGCCTGGGGGTTTGAACGCGCCCACTGTGACTGGCAGCAGTTAATCAGCGACCCCAAGGTTGATCTGGTGGCCATCACCACCCCCAACCACTTGCATTTCCCGATGGCCATGGCGGCCCTTGCAGCCGGCAAGGCCGTGTACTGCGAAAAGCCTTTGGCCGTCAGTCTGCAACAGGCCGATGACATGCGTCAGGCCGCCCGTGCCGCAGGCGTGGTCACGCGGGTCGGTTACAACTATCAGCACAACCCGATGCTGGTGCTGGCACACGACATGATCGAACGGGGTGAGTTGGGGCGGCTTATCAGTTTTGAGGGTGAGTTCAGCGAAGATTTCATGGCCGACCCGGCCTCGCCCTGGTCATGGCGCTGCGAAGCCGAACATGCGGGGGGAGCGTTGGCGGATCTGGGCAGCCACTTACTGGCCCTCGCGCGCTACCTGATGGGCGATATTGAAACGGTGTGTGCTGACAGCCAGACCGTACACCCGCTGCGACCCGCCAGTGCTGTCGATACCCGGCCCAGACCGATCCATGTCGATGACCAGACCCACGCCTTGCTGCGCTTTCGCAATGGCGCGCGTGGCACCTTCAGCAGCAGTTGGCTCAAGCACGGCTGTAAAAACCATCTGAGCTTCGAGATCAGCGGCACCCTGGGCACTCTCAGGTTCGATCAGGAGCGCCTGAACGAACTGCACGTGTGCCTGCACGGACGAACAGGCTTCGAACGTATCCTGGCAGGCCCCTCACTGCCGGGCTATGCCGCTTTCAGCCCGGCGGCCGGGCATCAATTGGGCTACAACGAGCTAAAAACCCTCGAAGCCCACGCCGTGATTCAAGCCTGCACGGGCTTGCCCGCCGCCGGCCCGGATTTCGAAGAAGCCTGGCACGTGGAGTGCCTGGCCGCCGCCATCCGCACCGCAGCCCACGAACAGCGCTGGGTGCGAATCGGCTAGCGGTTATACGGTGTGCTGACGGCCCTCAAACACCGCTCAGCCTCCTGCACCATCTCTTCAATCACCTGCTGGCAGCTTTTCAGCTCGCCAATCGCAGCCGCCACTTGGCCGCTGGGCAATATGCCTTCGTCCGGCACGCCGTCAACCATCGAACGCTGCAATAGCACCGGCTGGTTGGCGGCCATTACGGTTTGCGACAACGCGCCCGGATCTTCTTTGACCGACTGGGCAAAGACCCCGAGCATATGCCGCAGGCTCATGCCGGTCTGTTGCTTCCACTGCCAGGCGCTGCCCAACGCGATGCGCAAACGGCCAAACGCACTGGCACGTTCCAGGCGATTGATAAAAGCATTTTCAATCATCCGGTGACGCATGCCATCCACGGCAGTGGTGACCCGAATCTGCTGGGGGTCGTTGACCTTGATGTAACGCTCCAGGGTCGCAACCGGCGTCGGGGATTCACGGGTCATCAGGAACCGCGTACCCATGGCAACCCCCGCCGCACCGCAGGCCAGCGCACTGGCGAGGCCGCGCCCGGTGGAATAGCCGCCCGCAGCAATCACCGGCACTTGCACCGCATCCAGCACTTGTGGCAACAGGATGGTGCTCGGTACGCCACCAGTATGGCCGCCGCCCTCACCGCCCTGCACGGTGACCATGTCGGCGCCCAGTTCCACGGCTTTAATTGCATGCTTGAGGGCACCCACGGTGGGAATGCACAACACCCCGGCGCGTTTGAAACGTTCAATGGTCTGCCGGTCCGGCCCGCGCCCATAACTCACCGCACGCAGGCGATATTCAATGGCCAGGTCAACACATTGCGCCGCATTGTCCTGAAACATATGAAAATTGAGCCCGAAGTTGCTGCCGCCCGTGGCCTCAATCACCCGTTGGATTTCGCCCTCGAGCTGATCGGCGGCAATCGTCGCCCCCGCTAAAAAACCAAAAGCGCCGGCGCGGGTACTGGCGATCACCAAATTGGCGTCCGCCACCCAGCCCATCGCCGTTTGCACCACTGGGTAACGGCAGCCCAGTGCCTGGGTCAATGGGGTGCTCAGGTAATCGCTCATCAACGCTCCCCCGCAGCCGCTTTGTTAGCCTCGGCCATGGCCTTGGCATCAAAACCGCCCAGTTTGTCACCGGACAGCAACTCATTATGACTATGGGCAAAGTGATGCCAGGCGAACACCGCGTCCATGGCCGTGCGCTTACCCTGCAAATCTTCGACATGATTGATCGCCTGCTTGGTCAGTGCCAGCCCCATGCGCGGTTGGCGGGCAATGGCAGTGGCCAGCGCATACGTCCCGGCCTCCAGTGCTTCGCGGCTGAACAGCCGATTGACCATGCCCATTTGATAGGCCCGTTCAGCGCTCATGCGGTCCCCGGTAAACAGGAACTCCTTGGCAATCCGCGGGTTGAGTTCATACGGATGGGCGAAATATTCCACCCCCGGGATCCCCATGCGCACCACCGGGTCCTGAAAAAAGGCATCGTCACTGGCCACGATCAAGTCGCAGACCCAGGCCAGCATCAGCCCGCCCGCAATGCAGGCACCTTGCACCATGGCGATTGTCGGCTTGGGCAATTCGCGCCAGCGCCGGCACATGCCCAGGTACACCTCTTGCTCGCGGGCATACAAATACTCCCCGCCGGGCTTGTTGGTGTGATCCCACCACAGGTGCGCACGCTCGAAGGGCTTATTGATGTCACGCCCCGGCGTACCGATGTCGTGGCCGGCCGAAAAGTGCTTGCCATTGGCCCGCAGCACGATGACCTTGACCGCGTCATCGTTCACCGCACGCCTGAACGCATCGTCCAGCGCGTAAGTCATTTGCGAGTTCTGCGCGTTGTTCACCGTCGGCCGGTTGAGGGTCACACTGGCCACGCCCTCCACCACCGCGTACAACACCGGTTCATCGGTTTCATACACAGCGCCATCAGCGCGCTGCACAAATTCACTGTCGCTGCTCATGAGAAATGTCCTTGGCGTCAGGCCTGACGGATGCCGGGCGGGTTGCCCTTGAGCGCAGCTGCGCGGTAGTCATGGGGGTCAAGTCGGCGGATCAGCGCCAACTGCTGCGCAGTGGGTGCCACGGTGGGCTGCAGGTCTGCCGCTTTGAGCAACGGGAAGCCGGTGTTCGCTTGCACCTGTTCAAAACTCACGCCCGGGTGCAGCGAACGCACTTGCGCCGCCCGCTCTGGCCCGCCGAAATCCATGACGCACAAATCGGTGACGACCAGACGGACGTCCATCAGGTCACGGCGCATCCCCGGCTCCCAGCGTTCATCGTTGAAGCCCACGCCGGACACCATGTCCACTTCACCCGCCACAAATGCCCGGGTGTTATGCGCAGGGATAAAGAACGAGTTGAGGTGGTTGATGCTGTTACCGGGCAAGCCGCGAACGCCGAGCATCGCCACTTTGGGCTTGTGGTAATCACCGATACACGACAGGTTGGTTTGGCCCCAACGGTCCACTTGCGTCGGACCGATCATGGCATGGCGACGGCCGCCCCAGACGCATTCGAATACCCGCTCAAACGACAGATAACCCGAGTAGCGCGGTTCGTAATCCCCCCGTGGTCCCAAGGGAATAGGCTCTTCCACCAGGAACGCTTCACTGTCGGTCATCAACAGTTCAGGGCTGTGGGTCATTTTGGCCAGGCTGGCAGCCAGACGCGGGATAACGCCGAGGCCCGAGGCAATCACCTCGCCGTTGCCGCGCCAGGCGTCAGACGCGGCCACGATCAGCAGTTCAGCCAGGGAAAATTCGCAATCAGCAGACATATTCATGCTCCTCAAAACACTGGCAGCGGCAATGCGCTCAGCCGATCAACACCGCCATTGCTGGCTTGATATGCGCTTTCGCCGGGGGTCACGAACTCGGCGACATACGCGGCCCAGCCGCCGTCTTCGGCAGCACTGGCGCTGTAGCGCTTCAAATGGCTCAGGTCCCAGCCGTAATCGGACGGGCACGAAGTCGGATGCGCCCCAAACGGCGCATGCACCACGCCCGTGACCAAATAGCGTTCAAAGGTGTTAAAGCGCGCTTGCTGAGCATCCAGGCTCAAACGGTCTTCCAGGCGTTCGCAGGACACAAAGCATTGTTTGGCCGCACGGGCATACAAGTGGTCAAAGTACGGGTCGGGGCCGGTCACCAACGTGTTGCCCAGCCGGTCGGCCACATTGACATGCAAAAACGCGATATCGAGATTCAGGGCAGGCATGGCCAGCAACACCTCGCCATCGTCGTAGGGCGATTGCACCTGTTTGATCTCGGGGTTGAACCGCGTGACATCAGTGGCCAGACCGCAACGGGTCGGCAAAAACGGCAGGCGCATGCCCGCTGCACGCAGCCCCCATTGCAACATGCCTTCATCGAGTTCCATCAGTTGCAGCCCACCGGCTTCGCGTGCCTTGCGAAAGTGGGCTTCCAGCGGGATGGCATCCAGCGTGGCAAAACCGAACACCAACTTCTTGACCTTGCCTGCGGCGCAGAGCATGCCGACTTCAGGGCCGCCATAGGCGACCACGGTCAGGTCCTTGACGTCCGAACGCAGGATTTCACGCACGATGGCCATTGGCTTGCGCCGCGGGCCCCAACCGCCGAACCCGATGGTCATGCCATCGCGTAATTGGCCGACCACGTCGGCCGCTGTCATTTGCTTGTTCATCTAACGCTCCTTACTGCTGGCCGACAGAAAAGTCGTGCCCCCAGAGGCTGACCCGGGTGAATTCGAATGCGCTGTGCGCCTGCCAGTCCACCAGCAGGCCGCCATAGCCGTATTCGAGATCGAAACCCGACGGGGTTTTCATATAAAAAGAGGTCATCCGGTCATTCAGGTGCTGTCCCAACGTGGCCGACAGCGGCACGTCATGGGCCAGGCGCCGGTCGTGGGCGCGGCCCACTTCGGTCATGTTGTCGACCTCGACCATGACGTGCACACAGCCCGAAGGGACCGGGTACTCCGCCAGCGCCAAACTGTGATGACGGCTGTTTTTGCAATGCAAAAAGTGAATCCGGATCGGCGGCGCCGAAGGGTCGGGCCGGAAGTTGAAAATGTCCGATAGCTCAAACCCGAGCACGTCCTTGGCAAACGCCAGGGTCGCGTCGAAGTTCGGCGCGGGCAGCACGGTGTGGCCCAGCCCCATGTCGCCGGTGATAAAGCGCGGTACGCCTTGGGGCGAAACAAAAGGCTGGCAATCGGAACGATGGCCCCAGCTTAATTCGTGGCGATTGCCCGATGGGTCGGTGACGTGGACCAGCGCTTGAACACCCCGTTGTTCACACTGCTCGGCGCTGCCCTGACGCCAACTGATATCGGCCTGATTGAGGATGTCGATGGCGGCGTTGAAGGCCGCTTCGTTGCCCAGTTCCCAGCCCGACGCCAGGTAGCGTGCCTCGTCACCGGGCACGATCAGCATGCGAAACGGGCGTTCGTCCATCTTCACGTACAGCCCGCCCGAGGGGGCTGGCGTCACCATCATGCCCAGCACATCCTCGGCATAACGCTGCCACGCAACGGGATCGGGGGACTGTGCAACGAAGTAGCTCAAACCGCGAATGTCGATCATGCCTGCTCCTCAACGCCTGTCTGTATTGGCTGAGGGCAGTATGGGAAGGAAGGTGGCGGGGATCATCGTCCGTTGAGACTAACGGGCGCAGAGGTTGTCGTGGTTGCCCGGCACTCACGCTTTGCGCCGGACAACCGCGACGGTACGAAGGGCTTACATGTACAGAATCACCAACTCGTTGATGACCGATGGCCGCTCGTTGCCCAGCACGTGGGTGTTGAGTTCAAGGGTCAGCTGGGTGCCACTTTTCACCTTCTCCACCTTCTTGACCCGCGCCCGTGCATGAATGGTGGCCCCGGCGGGCACCGGCGACGGGAAGCGCAACCGGTCCGATCCGTAATTGACCATGTTGCTAAACCCGGTGATCTCGTATCCCAGGTTCAGTTGCATCCGCGATTGCAGGATCTGCACCAGTGCACCGTGGGCAATGGTGCCACCGAACGGGCTCTGTTTGCGCGCCCGTTCCGGGTCGGTGTGAATCCAGTAATCATCGCCGGACAACTGCGCAAAAGCGTCAATCAGTGCCTGATCGACGACCACCTGATTGCTCCACGGGCTGAACGTTTCGCTGACCAGCGCCTGCAAGGCCGCGTCATCGCTCAGGGCGATCTGGCGCACCGCGACCCGGGCCGGTTCCACAGGTGCGGACTGCTCGGCGCCAGGCCGCTGCTTGAGCCCGTTAGCATCCTTTTGCACGCCGGTAAAGCGCAACAGGCGATTGCCCTTGGCGTCCACCTCTGCAAACACCGGTTTGAGGCGCATGCCAATGTTGACGTCGGCCTCCTCCAGCCCCACCAGGTTGGTATTGATGCGTACGCCTTGGTCCAGCTCGACCACGGCCAGTATCTGCGGCATTTCATCAGCAAAGTCCGGCAGGGTCGCAATGCGCGTTACGGTAAAGCTGTAAAGGGTCGCCTCGCCGCTGACTTCACGCCAGCTCAGGTCCTGGGCCAGACACGCCGGGCAATGCCGACGCGGGTAAAACACCCATTGGCCGCACGGGTTGCACTGTTGTATCAAGACGCGCTCGGCTTTCAGACCTTCCCAAAACGGCGCAGAGATTTCGGTCGGCACGGGCATTGGTTTGTTATTGGACATTGGATTCATGCTCCCTGAAGTATCAGCGCGCCCTGCTCGCTCATCACACCGCCGGTGCCTGAGACGTAGACGGTGTCACAGCGTTTGAGTTGACGCTCGCCCGCCTCGCCGGCGATTTGCGTGACGGCCTCGATCACCTGGCTCATGCCGCCCGCCGACCCGGCCTGACCGAAACTGAGCTGGCCGCCGTGTGTGTTCATCGGGAAGTCGCCACGCCAAGTCAAATCATGTTCGCGCACAAAACTCATGCCCTCGCCTTTGCCGCAGAAGCCGGCATCTTCGAGGGTCAGCAGCGCCGTGATGGTGTAACAGTCGTAGATTTGCGCGGCGTCCACGTCCTGGGGTTTAAGCCCGGCCATGGTGAACGCCCGCTGCGATGCCGGGCAGATGGGGGTGTGGACCATGTCTTGAGCGTAGGACGGGGACTTGAAGGCCAGGTGTTCGCCAAATCCGGTGATAAACGAAGGCCGCTTGCGAGCCCGGGCCGCCACTTCTTTAGAGGCAATAACCATCGCGGCGCCACCGGCCACCGGCATCACGATCTCCAGTACGTGCAGCGGGTCGGCTACCTTTTTGCTCGCCAGCACCTGTTCGATGGTCAGCGGCTGGCCATAAAACATGGCCTGCGGGTTGTATTGCGCATTGGTACGTTGGTCCACGGCGATCTTCGCCAACGCCCGCGGGTCGTAACCGTATTGCGCGGCATAGCGCTGGGCGATCATGGCGTAACCGGTGTTTTGCCCCATATGGCCATAGGGCAAATCAAACTCCGCTTCCGGTGCGCCAAATGCTGTGCTGTGGCCGCCAAAGCGCATGGCCCGGGCCATCCAGCTTGGGTCTTCGTCCGGGCCCATGGGCGCCATGCGCGCCGGGAGCACGCACAGCACCGCCTGACACAATCCCAGTTCAATGGCAGCGGCGGCGCGCCACACCATGCCTACCGAGGTGCAGCCGCCCAAGTCCACCACTTCGGCAAAGTTAAGCTTGAGCCCCAAATACTCGGCCGTCATGGCGGGCACGAACACTGACGCTTCGTGAAAGTGCGGGCCGTTAATCACCAGCCCGTCGAGATCACTGGCCTGTAGCCCGGCGTCACGCAAGGCCTGGGCTGCCAGATCCGCCACTTGCTCCAGATGGAACATGCGCGGAGCCGTGGCATATTTTTCCGGTTTGTACTGCGCGCTGCCGACAATGGCCGCATGACCTTTAAGACCCATGGGTTTCTCTCTTTATGTCGAATGCATGGCCCTGCCCCCGATGCGCGGTGCAGCGAGAACAGGGACGAAAGGCTCAGAACGTGTATTTCATCGAGAACGTTGCGTAGTCACGGTCTGCCAGCGGCCGCTTGATCGGGTCCGGCTCCCCCAAGTACGCGATGTATTTGAAGGCCACTTCCAGATTGCTCAAATACTTGAACGTGGTGCCCGCGCTCAGGCGTCGATCCCCCGCCACCCCGGCAATGGTCCCGGACATCGGTGCGGCGCCGCTGAACACATCGGAGTAGATAAACGGCACTTCCAGGTCCCAGCCGGTGAACACGCCCGGATAACTGAAAGAGGCACCCACGGTGTAGGCGCTGGACGAGCGTGTGCGCCAGGCCGACCCGGTTTTGTAGGTGTAGTCATTGGATGGCTGCACAGCCCCCGCATAGCGCGGGTCAAGCGGCAGGCCCAGCAGGTTCGGCGCGCCCGACACATCGTCCACGTCATCCACACGCACGGTGACGATTTCCCCGGTCAGGGTGGTTTGGCTGGCCCACGGGCGGTCCCCCAGAATGCGCATCGCCGAGACTTGCAGTTGCTGGCCCTTGCCCCGTGTCGGCACAGGCCCCAGCCCGGTGTTGACCATCACGGGCGCGCCGTCGCGGTACGACCATTCTGCGCCAACCTGCGTGTCACCAATCTTGGTGGTGGCGCTGATCCCGGTCAGTTTGATGTCTTCAAAATATTTAATGCGATAACCGTTGCTGGTGTAGGCGTACTGGCCGTTGTTGATCGGCAGCGGGTCATAGCCGATCAGCGCGGTGGCCGGGTTTTTGTCGTGGTAAACCACATGGAACAGCGACATTTCCAGTTCCGGCAGTGGCCGGAAACGGATCTGCGCACCCCATTGACCGCTGTCGCGCGGATCGTCCGTGCCGTTGTACGGCACCTTGGCGCCGCCGGCGCCATACAGGAACTCACGGCCCGGCCCGATTACGTCAGAGGTCGACAGGTAGCTGCCCACCGGGGGCAACTCGGTGCCTTTCCACTCGTACTGCACATAGCCGCCGAGGGTGACGACGGGGTTGATCCGGTACGATGCCGAAACCTGCCCGACCGGCAGCAGCACTTCCTTGACCTCTACCCCCGGTTGCGCTGCTTTGACCGCGTCGGACGGGTTCTGTACGCCATTCACGCCAGGGTAGTACAGGCTTTCGCCCCAGGATTCGATGTGCCGCCCGGCCTTGACGTCAAGCATGGTGTCGTTTTCAAACCGCCAGCCGCCGAACACATAAGCATCCAGCAGGCGCGTGCGGCCGCCGCTGTAGGTGCGCGTGTCGCTGGTGAAGGTGTCATTGCTCCCGTATTTGTTTACCGTATTCGGGGAGTCGTTGTCGTTGCTGCGGTGATACACGTCGTCATAGAAGGTGCTGGCCCGCACCACCGCGCCGTAGTTGTCTTTGCGCAGAATCATTTCGCCCAGTGCCCCCAGCCGGTTGGTGGTCAGGCTGTGCTGGTCGAAGTTGCGGTTCGGGTCATCCGCGTTGATGCCCATCAAGCGGTCGCTGGGCTTACCCAGGCGCATGCCGATGCCATAACTGGTGGTGACCGACCAATCCAGAGTCGCGCCGTTATCAAACTCGATGGTCTCACCGGCCCACAGCGGGCCGGCGAACAACGCAACGGCGGCGGCCAGGCCCGTGACCTGAACCGTGTGCGGGCGCAGCCCCGGACATTTATTGTTGTTTTTATTAATCACACTGCCTCTCCTGATTCGCGACACGCTGGCCGCATCGATGGGTTCAAGCGTCATTGCGTTGGTTGGCGCATAAGGCCCCGCTCAGCGCAGCACAAGCGGGTTGAACGTCGAGTCTCCTGTCCGGGCACGCCGGTAACGGTGCAATCCTCCCTGTTCTTCACGTACAAGCTTGCCTTGGGCCATCAGGTAGTTGGCGTGCGCCAGCGTCTCGCCCAAGGCCATCAACTCGTCAAAACGGCCCGACAGTTTTTTGAACAGCACGCCCATCATCTCCAGCCCCGAACACGGCTGAGCGCAGGCATCAAGCAACTGCTGCAAATGGTTGTGGTGGTGGTCGCGCAACTGATCGAGCCGCGCATGCAGGTTGAAAAAAGGCCGTTCGTGAGCCGGCAGGACCAACACGCTGTCGGGGATCACCCGCAAACGCTCGATGGAATCCAGCCAGTCCTGCAAGGGGTTGGCGGCGGGCTCAGTCACATGCACCGCCACGGTCGAGGTGATGCGTGGCAACACCTGATCTCCGGAAATCAGCAAGCCGTCCTGCGCGCTGTACAGGCAGGCATGTTCGGGAGAATGGCCGTTGCCCATCACCACTTGCCAATGGCGCCCGCCGATCACCAGTTCACTGCCGTGTCGCAACCGGACAAACCCGGCCGCAACCTGCGGGCGGAAATGCTCGCTTTGAATCAGCGGTAACAAGGCGGCCGTTTGCTCGGCACTGAAACCGGCCTTTTGATAAAAATCGAGAAACGCCCAGTCCGGAGTTGTGGCCCTGGGCGGGCCGTGGTGCAAGGCGTCGAACTCGCCCAGGGTCATCAGCACCGGGCAGCGGAAACGCTCGGCCAGCCACCCCACCACGCCTGTGTGATCGCTGTGAAAATGTGTGCAGATCACCGCCTTGAGTGGCAGACCTGCCATCACGTCGACAAACACCTGCTCCCATACCTCACGGCACTGCGCGGTGTTAAGCCCGGTATCCACGGCCACCCAGCCCTCACCGTGGCGCAGCAAATACAGGTTGATATGGTCCAGCCCGAACGGCAGCGGCATGCGCAACCAAAGCACGCCTTCGGCCACCTCCAGCACATGCCCGCTGGCCGGGGGCTGCGGCCACGGGTAACGCAGACCGTCACGCCATGCATGCCCTTGCGCGTCGATGTCACTCATGATCGCTGCTCACGAAAGGCGGCAAACCCGCCCGCGCCAGCACCTCCAGCGAATACGGCTGATACGTGCCGCTGCTGTCGTCGCGCACAAACAAAGGGTCGGCAAACAGGCACGGCGCATAGCCCTGGCGCTGCAGATCGACCTTGCGCAGCTTGAAGGTGGTGGTCAGGTCCGCCGCCGCCGACACACGCACAAACACGGGCGCGGCATAACGCGGCAAGCGCGCTTCAGTCAGGTCGTAAAACGCCTGCGGATCAAAACAATGCCCGTCCTGCATCAGAATGGCGGCCATGCCTGCCCGCCCTTCGTGCTCCGGCACCTGCACCCCGTAGACGTTGATTAACTCAAGCCCCGGCAAATCGCTCAGGGTGTCCGCCACTTCCAGCGTCGACACGTTTTCACTTTTCCAGCGGAACGTGTCGCCAATGCGGTCGACGAAATAGAAATAGCCGTGCTCGTCATAACGCAACAGATCGCCCGAGCTCCAGTACGCGTCACCTTTGTGAAACACATCGCGGCGAATCTTGCTTTCAGTGGCTTGCTCGCTGGTGTAACCCTCAAAACGCCCGCCGCCGATGTGCGGATGGTTGACGATAAACCCTATCGCCTCGCCCACTTCGCCCGGTCCGCACGCTTGATAGAAACCCTGTTCGTCACGCGGGTGGGTGTCACTTTCAACGTCATAGCGCACCAGCCGCAAATTGGTGCGGCTCCAGTCAGGCACCCGGCCGCATGAGCCCACGTAATTGTCGACATTGATCAGGTTGGCGTTGGCTTCCGTGGAACCCCAGCCTTCGAACACCTGAATCGGCCCGAAGCGCTCAATCCATCGCTGCCAGGAGTCAGCTGTCAGGCCAGCGCCGAGCATGTAGCGCAAGCTGTGTTCGCGCTCGCCTGCCACCACCGGCTGGTTGAGCAGGTAACGGCAGATTTCACCGATGTACTGAAAAGTGGTGATGTTGTATTGACGCACGTCGCGCCAGAACTCACGCACGCTGAACTTGCGCCGCACCACAATGCTCGCCCCCGCCCGCAGGGCGGTGGACGTCACGGAGGTGGCGGCTGCGCCGTGGTACAACGGCAGACAGCAATAAAACACGTCCTCACAGGTGGCGCCGAGGGTCACTTCCATCACGTCCCCCGATGATAACCAGCGCATATGGCTGTAACGCGCCGCCTTCGGCAGGCCGGTGGTGCCCGAGGTGAAAATCAGCAACGTGGTGCTCTCGGCCGGGATGCTGGCGCGGCTGTAACGCGCGAAAGCCGTACGCGGCGCTCGCTCCAGTTGCTCGGCTATGCTCACATCGACACAGGCCGGTAATGCCAAATCACAGGGGTTTTCCGGGTCGCGGATCAACCACCACGGCACGTCCGGCAAGCCTTCGGTGCTCAAGACATTGCCCAGGCATTCTTCGCCCACAACCACCGCCTTGGCCGCGGTGGATTCCAGCGCATGCACCAAGGGTTTGCCGCTGACCTGGGTGTTGATGAACGCTGCCACTGCGCCGAGCTTGACCAGCCCGAACCAGCTGAAGAAAAACGCAGGGCGGTTTTCCATGGCAATCGCGCACACATCACCGGGGCGCAGACCATTGTCATAAAACACATGCGCCATGCGATTGGCTTCGGCATCGACCTGCGCGTAGGTGAAGGTCTTGCCGCCGTAGATCAAAAAAGTCCGCTCTGGAAACCGCAGCGCCTGGGCTTCGAGGCGATCGGCAAGGGTGTACAAGTCCGACGGTTTGATCTGTGCGCTGGCCGCGGAACGGCGGTCGAGCAACGCCTGAGTCTGTTCGCGCGGCACCGGCTGTTGAGGGGTGGCAAGGGGCGCATTGATGCGAGTCATGTCATTCATTGCGTCACCGCCTCGGCACACGGGTAATCGCTGTAGCCTTCCGGGCCGGGGGAATACAGGGTTTTGCGCTCGAAACGTGCCAGTGGCAGGCCGTTGCGCAAGCGATGCACCAGGTCCGGGTTGGCAATGAAGTGCCGCGCAAACGACACCGCGTCGCCCTGCCCTGCGCGCAGAGCTGCCTCGGCGGCGGGGCCGTCAAAGCCGTCGTTGAGGATCAACCCGCTGCTGCAATGACGTTGCGCCAGGGCAAAGGCATCCAGCTCCGGCAAGGGCGAGCGCATGATGTGCACATAGGCCAGGTCCAGCGGTTCAGCGGCTTTGCACAAGGCCTGGGCAGTGGCCAGGGGATCGTCATCGCTGATGTCATTGAACGGGTTGCCCGGACACAAGCGCAGTCCCACACGCCCGGCCCCGATCGCTGAGGCCATGGCCGCCAGCACGTCGCCCGGGAAGCGCACGCGATTTTCCACACTGCCGCCGTAGTGATCTTCGCGCAGGTTGCTGCCCGAGGCCATGAACTGCATCGGCAGGTAGCCACTGGTGCAATGCAACTCGACGCCATCAAACCCGGCTTCGCGGGCATTCAGGGCGGCCTGCCGGTATTGCTCGATCACCTGCGCAATGTCCTGCAACGACAACGCCTGCGGCTCGTCGGTGTCGACCAGCCCGGCCACATCGGTGAACAATTGGGTGCGCGCTCGCAACGCGGAGGGCGCCACGGTGGCAGCCCCGGCGGGTTTGTTGTGCGCACTCGCAGCCCGGCCGACGTGCATCAGTTGCAACACTATCAGGCCGCCTTCGGCGTGCACGGCCTCGGTGACGGCTTTCCAGGCCGCTACCTGTTGCGCGGTGTAAATCGCCGGGGTGCGGCAATAGCCCAGCCCACTGGCCGAGGGCGCAGTGCCTTCGGCAATGATCAGCCCGGCAGACGCGCGTTGGCGGTAATACTCCACCATCTCGGGCGTCGGTACACCGTTGGCATCGGCGCGGCTGCGGGTCATCGGCGCCATCACGATACGGTTGGCCAACTGCAAATCACCCAGACGCACAGGCTCAAACAAAATGCTCATGGCAGCTCCTCAGCGCACGCGAATCGACGGTGCGCCAGCCCCACGGCGCAGGGTGGCAAGAAAGTGTCCCAGGGGCGCGGCAGCGGCCACTTCAGGCAACTGATCCTTGTCCGGGCGCTTGGCCCAAAAATCGTTCCAGGACGGAAACAGATCATGGAAGGTGCCCGCGTAGGGTTCGCGTCCCGGCCAGCGCATTTTTTGCGAACCGATCGGCGGCTTGTTCAAGTCACTGGCGTACCAGTAGCACGGCAAGCGTCGACGAAAATACCAGCGTCCCTGCACCCGCTCGTAGTCATCCCAATACAACATTTGCATGGTTACCCACTCGGGGCCGGTTTCATGCTCGTTCTTGGAATACACCACGCCAATCGCATGATCGGCGTCGGTGAACTCAATCAGGTGCTGGCCCAGATGGTGGGAGGTGCCCTGAAACTGATGGCGCAGCGTGTCGTCGACCCACGCCTTGAGGTGCGCCCGCCCGGTTTTCTCGCGCCCGACGCGGATGTCTTCGGCAAACAGATTGACGTGCGCATCGAGGTCGCGCATGTCCAGCGATAAGGCGTATTTGCCAGCCAGTTGACGAATTTCTTCGATCGACTCAAGCCGGTCGAGACGGGCGAGCAAGGCGTTCTGTTCCATAAGCGGTGTCCTTAAAACGATCTTTAAAAGCGGTCGCCCGGTCGGGCTATTCCAGAACCGTGTACAGCTCGCTGCTGCGCCCGCCATCCACTGGCAAACTGGCGCCGGTGATGTACGAGGCCTCGTCGCTGGCCAGGAACAAAATGGCGTTGGCCACTTCGCGGGGCTGGCCAACGCGCTTGAGCGGAATCAGCTTTTCGGTGTTGTGACGGGTTTTGTCGTCCGTCAGCATGCCGCCGGTGGCCGGCGTCTCGACCACGCCCGGAATCACCACGTTGCAGCGAATGTTGTGGCTGGCGCCTTCACTGGCCGCTGCACGGCTAAAGTTGATGACCGCAGCCTTGGCAGCGGAATACCCGGCCATCCACGGCGTGCCGAACACCCCGCAGATCGACGCAATGTTGATGATCGAGCCGCTGCCCTGCGCGCGCATCAGCACCATGGCCGTGCGCGTGCCCCAAAACGTACCGTCCACTGTGGTGGAAAAATTAGTGTGCCAATCGGCAGTCGAGGTGCTGTCAATCGCGCCCCAGCTGTAGGCCATTGCGTTGTTGACCAGAATGTCCAGCCGCCCGTTGCGTTCGGCCGCAGCACTGATCGCCGCGACAAACGCCGCTTCCTGACTCACATCCGCCACCGCGCATTCAGCGCGACCGCCGGCGTCACGCACCTGCGCCGCCACTGCTTCCAGCGGTTCGATCCGGCGCCCGCAGAGCACGACCAACGCGCCCTCCTCGGCAAACCGCAACGCAGTAGCCGCGCCAATGCCAGAACCTGCGCCGGTGATAAATGCAACCTTGCCTTGTAAACGACTGCCCATGACCTGCTCCTCGATACGCTGTTAGATAAAGGCCATGCCGCCGTTGACGGCGAGGTTTTGCCCGGTGATAAAACTGGCGTCATCACTGGCCAGAAAGGCTGCTACCCGGGCGATTTCATCGGTTTCGCCCATGCGCCCCAGGGGGATGGCGTTGAGCATGCTTTGCATCCAGTCGTCCGGGATGTCGGCCATCATTGGGGTGTTGGTCGGGCCAGGGACGATGGTGTTGACGCGAATGCCCTGGCCGGCCAGTTCACGGGCCATGCTGCGGGTCAGGCCCATCACGCCAGCCTTGGCCGCGCAGTAGTGGCTCGGGCCTTCGCCCGTGATGGCGGCGGTGCTGGAGATATTGATAACCACGCCCGGCGTTGCCGCCTTGAGCATCAGCTTCACCGCCTCACGGCTGCAGAAAAACGGGCCGGTCAAGTTCACGCCAATCACGCGCTGCCAATGCTCATCGGGGGTGTCGGCGAAAGCATCGATAGAGCCGATACCGGCGTTGTTCACCAGCACATCAAAACGCCCGAACCGGGCAAACACCGCCGCCATGGCGGTGGCGACCGAATCGCTGTCTGCCACGTTGCAACCCACGGCCATGGCGTTGTCGCCCAGCCCTTCGATGGTCTGGCGCGCTGCCTCCAGGTTGATGTCCGCTGCCACCACATGGGCGCCCTGTTCGGCAAAATGCCGCACGATGGCACGCCCCATGCCTTGGCCTGCACCGGTTACAAACGCCACTTTGTTGATTAGCTTCATACGCTTCTCCCGCTTGCCAGATTGCTGCCCGACTGCAGCGTGTGACGGCTGACGGCGGGATACAGGAGCAATCATTGACTGCAGGGAACGGCTGAACATCGTCCGATGGGACTAAACCGGATATCGAGGCGCTGACGATGACGTGACAGGGTTCGCAGCCTTGGGCGACGCCAACTGGCAAAGTTGTGGGGCATGCCCCACAGACACGCAATTGGCACAGGCGCGACACGTGGTCTGAACGGACGATGCTGTTTTCGACCCGCCTGTGAAATAACCCTTCCCACTAGAACAAAAATCGGGAGTACCCGCCGTGAGCACACCCTTGCGCCCCACCTGGCGAACGCATTACGCATTAGGCGTACTGGCCGCCATTTATGTTTTCAACTACATCGACCGCTTGCTGATGGCGATTTTGATCGAACCGGTGAAAGCCGAATTCGGCATCTCCGACACCGGCATCGGCCTGCTGTCAGGCGTTACCTTTGCGGTGTTTTACACCCTGTTCGGCTTCCCCCTCGGACGTCTGTCTGATCGGGTCGGGCGTAAATCAGTGATTGCCTTCAGTTGCATCGCCTGGAGTGTGATGACGATGTTCTGCGGCCTGGCGGCCAGTTTCAGCATGCTGGTGTTGGCACGAATCGGGGTCGCCATTGGCGAAGCCGGTGGCACTGCGCCGTCGATGGCCATGGTGTCGGACTTGTACCCGCCGGAACGCCGTTCCACCGCGCTTTCAGTGCTCATGCTCGGCTCCAGCCTCGGGGCAATTTTCGGCCTCGGACTCGGCGGCTGGATCGCTCAACATTACGGCTGGCGCAATGCGTTTGTGATCATCGGCGCCCCGGGTATTTTTCTCGGTTTGTTACTGTTGCTCACCGTGCGGGCGCCTAAACCCGCACAGCTGGTCAAACCCGCCGACGTGATCCAGGACCATTGGGCCGTGACCCTGCGCCAGTTGTTTGAAATGCCCTCGTTTGTGTGGATTGTGCTCACCGGCGGCTCGGCGGCCATCGCGGGTTATGCCATCGGCACCTGGAGCCCGAGCTTTTTGATTCGCTTCCATGGCCTTAGCCTGCAAGACGCCGGTCTGCTGGCCGGTGTGGCGGGCGGTGCGGGCGCCACGCTCGGCACCCTGACCTGCGGTGTGTTGTGCGACCGCCTGGCACGCCGCGACAAGGGGTGGCAAATCGGGGTGCCACTGTTGGGCACACTCATCAGCATTCCCTTCGCGCTGGCGTATTTCCTGTGGCCAACCGGCACTGCGTTTTATGTCGGCAACACCCCCGTGCCCACCGCGTTTTTGTTTTATTCGGTGTTCAGCTTCTTCGGCACATGGTGGGCAACCCCTTGCTTGGGCGCCATATCGCATTTGTTCCCGGCCACGCGACTGGCACAGGCGACGTCGATTTTTGTGATGGCGATGACCCTGTTGGGGGTCGGTGTCGGGCCGTTGCTGATCGGCATGCTCAGTGACGGTTTTGCACACCGTCTGGGCAACGAAGGGCTGCGTTATGCCCTCGCCTCTTGTGTGTCGTTGCTGGTCCTGGCGTCGGTGTTCCTGGCCCTGGCCTTGCCTCGCTACCGCAACCAATTGATCCATCCGACCCCGGCGGCCGCGCCTTTGGCCAAAACGGTCACCGCCTGATTACTGGAGATTGAGTCATGACTGAACAAGACCTGCCCCTGCCGATTGGGCATTTCGTCACGCTGGACAGTGGCCTGCGCCTGCACTTTCTGGATGAGGGCAGCGGCCCGGTGGTGCTGTGGCTGCATGGCAGCGGGCCTGGGGCCAGCGGTTTCAGCAATTTCAAAGGCAATTACCCAGCCTTCGCCGCCGCAGGTTTTCGCAATCTGGTCGTGGACCTGCCCGGCTTTGGCCGGTCCGACAAACCGGAAGACGCACAGTACAACCTGGATTTTTTTGTCACAGCCATGACTGGCTTTCTCACGGCAGTCGGGGTCAAACGCGCCACCTTGCTGGGTAATTCCCTGGGCGGCGCGATTGCCCTCGGGCTGGCACTGGCCGAACCGCAACGGGTGGAAAAGCTGATCCTGATGGCGCCCGGCGGCGTTGAAGAGCGGGAAACCTACTTCAAGATGATCGGTATCCAGCGCATGGTCGAGCTGTACAACGCTGGCCCGCTGGGCATCGAGCAAATGCGGCGCATCATGAGCCTGCAACTGTTCGACAGCTCGCAGCTGGATGACACGTTGCTGGCCGAACGCGTAGCAGTGGCCGTGCATCAGCCGCGCAACCTGTTCACCACGATGATGGTGCCGAACATGACCGAGCGTCTCGAAGAACTGCAGGTGCCGATTTTAGGCTTCTGGGGCACTGACGATAACTTCAACCCGGCCAGCGGCGCCTTGAAGGTGCTCCAGCATGCGCCCCATGCACGCTTCATCCTGCTTAACCGCTGTGGCCATTGGGTGCAGGTTGAACATCGGACGTTGTTCAACACCACGTGCCTGGCGTTTTTGAACGAATAATCACACCTGCTTGGGCTGACATGACAATGACAACATTCCCTCAGTTACTGGCACCCGGCCGCATCGGTTCACTCACGCTGCGTAACCGCATCATCATGGCGCCCATGGGCTCCAATTTCGCTGAAGCCGATGGCCATTGCGGCGAACGCATTCAGGCCTATTACGAAGCCCGGGCCCGTGGCGGCGCCGGGTTGTTGATCATGGGCGTGTGTTCGGTGGCCTTTCCCGCCGGGACTGCCGAGCCGTTTCAGGTCGGTGTGTCCAGCGATGAATTCCTGCCGGGGCTGAGCCGTCTCGCGGAACGGGTTCACCAGCACGGTGCCAAGATCGCCATGCAACTGCAACACGCAGGCAAGACTTCGGTGCGGGACATGGCCGAAGGTCGCCAGCTGTGGGTGCCTTCGGTGCCACCGGTGCTGCAAAGCGACATGATGGCCGCCCTCACCCCGGAAGAATTGGCCAACTTCGTCAGTTCCATGAAACGGCGCGCCGAAGGCTCACCGATCCGGGTCATGGACCGGGCCGACATCGCGCAAATGACCGAGTGGTTCGCCAGCGCCGCCGAGCGCGCTCAACGCGCGGGCTTCGACGGTGTGGAACTGCATGCGGCACACGGCTACATCATCGCCGGGTTCCTCTCCGCGTATTACAACCAGCGTGACGATGAGTACGGCGGCTCGCTGGAAAACCGGGCGCGGCTGTTGCTCGAGATCATCGCCGCCGTGCGCGCCAGAGTCGGCGCCGACTTTGCACTGTGGTTGCGTCTGGATGCCCAGGAGCTGCACACCCCAGGCGGCATTGATCTGGAGGACGCCAAGGCGGTGGCACGTCTGGCTGAAGCGGCAGGCGTGGACGCGGTGAGTGTGTCTGCCAGCGCACGCATCACCAGCGGTGAAGTGTTTACCGAGGCACCGCTGGTGCATCAGCCGGGCGGCTTTATGGAATGGACCGCCGCGCTCAAGCGCAGCGTCAATGTGCCGGTGATAGCCGTCGGGCGCCTCGAACCCGAAGCCGCCGAAGCCGCATTGAAGCGTGCCGACTGCGATTTCATTGCCATGGCCCGCAAACTGCTTGCCGATCCCGAGCTGCCCAACAAGTTGCTCAACAATCAACAATCCACCATCCGCCCATGCATTTATTGTTATGTGTGCGTGAGCCAGATCTTCGTCAACGAGCGGGTCAAATGTGCGGTCAACCCCATGACAGGGCATGAGTTCGAGTACGTCATTACGCCGTGTGAACAGCCGAAACATATCGTGGTGATCGGCGCGGGCCCGGCCGGTATGGAAGCCGCACGGGTGGCCAGTATGCGCGGGCACCGCGTGACCCTGCTTGAACGCAGCGATCGCCTGGGCGGCACGCTGTTTTTCGCGGGGCTGGCGTACGCCGAGAACGCACGCTTGCTGGATAACCTGCGTGTGCAGGTTGAGCAATCAGCGATTGATGTTCGGCTTGGCACCGAAGCCTCGCCTGCCCTGCTGCGGGATCTGGCTGCCGATCAGGTGCTGGTGGCCGTCGGGGCCGAGCGCGCTGCGCCGTCGATTCCCGGCGCCGATCAGGACCATGTATGGAGCGGCGATGAGTTGCGCCGACTGATGACCGGTGACCGGGCTGATGAAATTGCCAAGCGCAAACTCTCCTTCACTCAACGCACGCTGATGAAAGCGGGCAGTCTGGCGGGCGTAACCGACAGCAGCGAAGCCATGCAGAAACTGTCACGGGTGTGGATGCCGCTGGGCAAACGGGTCACCATCATCGGCGGCGGTCTGGTGGGCCTGGAGTTGGCGGAATTCCTGCTCGCCCGCGGTCGACAGGTGTGCGTGCTGGAAAGCGGCAGCCATTTGGGCAGGGAGCTGGCCATCGTGCGGCGCTGGCGCGTGTTGCATGAGATACGCGCCCATGGCGGTGAGCTGATCACCGGGGCCAGCGTGACATCGATTGACGCAAGCGCGGTCCACTATCGTTTGGCTGATGGCCAGTTGGGGACAAGCCCTGGCGACTCAGTGGTACTGGCGATGGGTGCTCAACCTGACACTCGCCTGCTCGACGCGTTGACCCGGGCCGGGTTGCAGGCGCGCAGCATCGGCGATTGCCACAGCATTGGCTACATCGAAGGCGCGATCCGCGCGGGTCATCAAGCCGGGCGCGAAGCCTGAGGACTGACTGCGGCGAGTACTTTTGTGCTTCACTCTCTGGCGCCCACCTCAAGGAGAGAACCATGGACACAGATGCTCGCCAGCACGCCATCGACAATATCGAATTCAATGTCAGCGATATTCAACGCAGCAAAGCGTTCTATGGCACAGCACTGGGCTGGACCTTCACGGATTTCGGCCCTACCTATTGCGAATTCAGCGATGGCCGGCTCAAAGGCGGTTTCACCACGGGAGAAGCGGTTCGCCCGGGGGGACCGCTGATCATTGTGTACACCCATGACCTGCTGCAAACCCAGCGCGACATCATTGCCGCGGGAGGGACCGTGACCCGACCGGTTTTTGATTTCCCCGGCGGGCGGCGGTTTCACTTCAGCGATCCGGATGGTTATGAGTTGGCCGTCTGGACCCAAACATGATGCATGCATCCCCGGCAGGCGGTGACTGGCATCCTCCGTTGCTGTCCAGGCACCCCCGGCAAACGTTCGTGACTCCACATTCACAGGCCTAAACCCTGCGCGGCAATCCCTGCATGAACTAAAACCCCGGCAACAGCGTCAATGGCTGTGGCCGGCGCCATCTGACTGGTGATTAACGCGATTAAATGCATGTTGGCATTAATGACTTAGTTGTTTGGTTAGTTAGCTTGCTTAGCGAATTAACCGACCTTTAATTGCCAGGCAGTGACCTTCAGAAGAAAGCTGCAGATTGCAAGCTAATTAACTTACAGGGCGCTAACTACTTTCCTGAATAGCACCTGTCAGGTTGCTGAAAAACATGCCGTGTTGATCTGTCTTTCATAGGTTTTTCACAAAAGTGCGTTTAACGTATGCGCTGTCGTGGCGAGCCAGTTACCAGAGTTCGTAGGCAAATCATGTAGATAACCGACTTCGGCGTCTTTACCTTTGCCAACAATAGGTTTAATCCCTGTGGGCGTAATTCTGCAGTGCGCCTGTGTGTGTCGGGTTAAGACCTGTCGTCTTGTGCCATTGAAACTGACTGGAACGAATACTTTGAAACCCTACCCCATCCAGTGTGTGTCGATCGTCATTCCGGTCTACAACGAAGAACAAAGTTTGCCCGAGTTGCTGCGGCGCACCGAAGCCGCCTGTGCCCAGCTGACGCAACCCTATGAGATTGTGCTGGTGGACGATGGCAGTCGCGATGAGTCGGCCAGCATCCTGCAAGAAGCCGCAGAGCGCGAAGGCAGCCCGGTGGTGGCGGTTATTTTGAACCGTAACTACGGGCAGCACGCTGCAATCATGGCCGGTTTCGAACATTCCAGGGGCGATGTCGTCATCACTCTGGACGCTGACCTGCAAAACCCGCCGGAAGAAATCCCGCGCCTGGTGGCCCAGGCCGCATTGGGCTACGACGTGGTCGGTACCGTGCGCAATAACCGTCAGGACTCCGCCTGGCGCCGTTGGCCTTCACGCCTGATCAACCTTGCCGTGCAGCGCTCCACCGGGGTCGCCATGAGCGACTACGGCTGCATGTTGCGCGCCTATCGCCGCACCATCGTCGACGCCATGCTGGCGTGCCGCGAACGCAGCACCTTCATCCCGATTCTGGCCAACAGCTTCGCGCGGCACACCACCGAAGTGCTGGTCGAGCATGCCGAGCGCGAGCACGGCGACTCCAAGTACAGCCCCATGCGCCTGATCAACCTGATGTTCGATCTGGTGACCTGCATGACCACCACGCCGTTGCGCCTGCTGAGCATCATCGGCTTCAGCATGGCCCTGCTGGGCGGCCTGTTCGCGATCCTGCTGATCGTATTGCGCCTGATCTTCGGCGCCACGTGGGCCGGAGACGGTACCTTCGTTCTGTTCGCGGTGTTGTTTGTGTTCACCGGCGGGCAATTTATTGGCATGGGCCTGCTGGGTGAATACCTGGGCCGCATGTACAGCGATGTGCGGGCACGCCCACGTTTCTTTATCGAAAAAATCGTGCGCGCCGCACCTGCCAGCGCTGACGTTTCGACCACGCCTTCTTCTATTCCTACCTCGACACAGGTCCAATCATGAGTTTGAAAGCCGTAGTTTTCGCCTATCACGATATTGGCTGCACTGGCATTGAAGCCCTGCTCAACGCCGGTTATGAAATCGCAGCGGTGTTCACCCATGCTGACGACCCGAAGGAAAACAATTTTTACGGTTCAGTTGCTCAGTTGTGTGCGCGCAAGGGTATCCCGGTGCATGCGCCGGAAGACGCCAACCACCCCTTGTGGGTCGAGCGCATTCGCAAACTGAACGCCGATTACATTTTCTCGTTCTACTACCGCCATTTGCTGGGCGAGGAATTGCTCGCCAGCGTCAGTAAAGGCGCCTTCAACCTGCACGGTTCGCTGTTGCCGCGCTACCGTGGCCGCGCGCCCGCTAACTGGGTGCTGGTCAACGGCGAGACCGAGACCGGCGTAACCTTGCACCGCATGGTCAAACGCGCGGATGCCGGCGCCATTGTGGCCCAGCAACGGGTCAGCATCGAACGCTCCGACACCGCGCTGAGCCTGCACGCCAAACTGCGCGAAAGCGCGGCAACCTTGTTGGCCGAAACCTTGCCACTGCTGCCTGAAGGCAAGCTGACCGAGACCCCGCAAGACGAATCCAAAGCCACCTACTTCGGGCGTCGCACCGCCGCTGACGGCCTGTTGCAATGGGCGCGCCCGGCAGAAGAATTGTTCAATCTGGTGCGGGCAGTCACCCAACCGTATCCGGGCGCGTTCTGCGCAGTGGGCGAGCACAAACTGATTGTCTGGGCCGCCGAGGTAATGCCCGGCAATGAAGGTCTGGCACCGGGCCACGTCATCAGCTGTGAGCCGCTGCGTATCGCGTGCGGCAAAGACTCGCTGGTCATCACCGCCGGGCAGCGCAACGCCGACGGCCTGTACTTGAGCGGCCCGCAACTGGCCCGAGAACTGGGTCTGGTGGACGGCTCGCGGCTGCGCGGCAGTGAGTCCGGGCGCCCTGCCCGCCGTACCCGCGTGCTGATCCTCGGGGTTAATGGTTTTATCGGCAACCACCTGTCCGAGCGCCTGCTGCAGGACGACCGCTACGAAGTGTACGGTCTGGACATCGGCTCCGACGCCATTGACCGCCTGCGCAGCCACCCGAACTTCCATTTTGTGGAAGGTGACATCAGCATCCACACCGAGTGGATCGAGTACCACATCAAAAAATGCGACGTGGTACTGCCGCTGGTCGCCATTGCCACGCCGATTGAGTACACCCGTAACCCGCTGCGCGTGTTCGAACTGGACTTCGAAGAAAACCTCAAGCTCGTCCGCTACTGCGTCAAGTACAACAAGCGTGTGATCTTCCCGTCGACGTCCGAAGTGTACGGCATGTGCCAGGACAAGAATTTCGACGAAGACACCTCCAACCTGATCGTCGGCCCGATTAACAAGCAGCGCTGGATCTACTCCGTTTCCAAGCAGTTGCTGGACCGCGTGATTTGGGCCTATGGCCAGAAAGGCCTGAAATTCACCCTGTTCCGTCCGTTCAACTGGATGGGCCCACGTCTGGACCGTCTGGATTCGGCACGGGTGGGCAGCTCGCGCGCCATTACCCAACTGATCCTGCATCTGGTGGAAGGCACGCCAATCCGCCTGGTGGATGGCGGTGAACAAAAGCGTTGCTTCACCGACGTGGCCGATGGCATCGAAGCATTGGCACGCATCATTGAGAACCGCGACGGCAAATGCGACGGCCAGATCATCAACATTGGCAACCCGGAAAACGAAGCCAGCATCCGTCAACTGGGCGAAGAGTTGCTGCGTCAGTTCGAAGCACACCCGCTGCGCGATAACTTCCCGCCCTTCGCCGGTTTCCGCGACGTCGAAAGCCAGTCGTTCTACGGCACCGGTTACCAGGACGTCAGCCACCGCAAACCGAGCGTTGAAAACGCCCGTCGCCTGATCGACTGGACGCCGACCACCGAGCTGAGCGAAACCATTGGCAAGACTCTGGACTTCTTCCTGCGTGAAGCCATGGTAGAAATCGCGGAAAAACGCTAATGCAAGCAGGCCTGCGTATCGACGTCGACACGTACCGCGGAACCCGTGAAGGGGTTCCGCAACTGCTCGAACTGCTGGATGAAGCTCAGATCAAAGCCACGTTTTTCTTCAGCGTGGGGCCGGACAACATGGGCCGCCATTTGTGGCGGCTGATAAAGCCCCAATTCTTTTGGAAAATGCTGCGCTCCAAAGCCGCCAGCCTGTATGGCTGGGACATTTTGCTGGCGGGTACGGCGTGGCCGGGCAAGCCGATTGGCAAGGATCTGGGGCATTTGATGCGCCAGGCCCTGGCCGCAGGCCATGAAGTGGGCCTGCACGCGTGGGATCATCACGCCTGGCAAGCCAACGCCGGGCGCTGGTCGCAAGCGCAATTGATCGAGCAGATCCGTCGAGGGGTCGACACCCTGAGCGACATCACCGGGCAAGCAGTCGAGTGTTCGGCTGCCGCTGGCTGGCGCGCAGATGAGCGTGTGGTTGAGGCCAAGCAGGCCTTTGGTTTTCGTTACAACAGTGATTGCCGCGGGCACAGCCTGTTCCGGCCACGACTGGCCGATGGCCAGCTGGGCGCGCCGCAAATCCCTGTCGATTTACCCACCTTCGATGAAGTGGTGGGTCCGCACCTGAGTGCGGCTGACTTCAACGCCTACATTCTTGATCGCTTCAGCCCACAAAAGCTGAACGCGTACACCATTCATGCAGAAGTAGAAGGGATTCTTATGGCAAACGACTTCCGGCAGCTGCTGGCACAAGCCCGCGCCCGCGGTATTCATTTTCAGCCTTTGCGCGATCTGTTACCCGCCGATCTCGACAGTATTGCGGCCGGGCAACTGAGCCGTGGCGTGCTGGAAGGCCGTGAAGGCTGGCTGGGAGTGCAACAGCCATGACGATGAATCGCTGGGCTATCCCGTTGTTGATGTTGGCTTTTGTCGCGTTCTACCTGCTGCCGCTGGGCACCCACGGTTTGTGGATCCCGGATGAAACACGTTACGCGCAGATCGGCCAGCAGATCCTCATTGATGGCAATTGGGTCACACCGCACTTCATGGACCTGCGCTACTTCGAAAAGCCGATTGCCGGTTACTGGATGATCGCCATCGGGCAGGCCATTTTTGGCGAAAACCTGTTTGGGGTACGCATTGCCTCCGCGCTGGCCACTGGCCTGAGCGTGTTGCTGGCATACCTCGTGGCACGCCGCTTGTGGAATGACCCGCGCAAGAGCGTTGCCTGCGCGCTGGTGTACATGACCTTCGGCCTGATTGCCGGTCAGGCGGGCTACTCCAACCTCGACCCGCAGTTCACCTTTTGGGTCAACCTGAGTCTCGTTGCATTGTGGTTTGCGGTGGACAGCCGCACCGTGCGCGAGCGGACCATCAGTTGGGCCGTATTGGGTTTCGCCTGCGGCATGGGCTTCATGACCAAAGGTTTTCTGGCCTTTTTACTGCCGGTGCTGATCGCCCTGCCCTACATGGTTTGGCAGAAGCGCTTTCTGGAAATGGTCAAATACGGCCTGCTGGCCATGTTGGTCGCCGCCCTGGTGTCGCTGCCATGGGTGCTGGCGGTGCATGCACAGGAACCTGACTACTGGCGCTTCTTCTTTTGGCATGAACATATTCGTCGCTTCGCCGGTGAAGACGCGCAACACGGCCGCCCGTGGTGGTTCTACCTGCCGCTGTTGGTGATTTCCAGCTTGCCGTGGGCCGCGTTGTTGCCTGTGACCTTCAAAGATGCCTGGCACAACCGGCGCAACGCCAAGGTAGTGTTTGTACTGTTGTGGATGCTGCTGCCACTGGCCCTGTTCAGCCTGAGCAAAGGCAAACTGCCGACCTACATCATGCCGTGCTTGCTGCCGTTAGCCTTGCTGCTGGGTTACGCACTGATGCAACGCGTGGAGCACGCTCAAACCGGCGCCTTGCGCACCAATGCACTGGTTAACGTGTTGCTGGCTGGCGTGGCACTGGCGGCGTTGATCTATTTCCAGATCAAAACACCTTTCTACGACAACGAACCGCTGCACATGACCCTGTTGGTGATCGTGCTGCTGACCTGGATCGTCGCCGGTGCCGTGCAACTGTGGCGCCCGCTGACGCTGTGGGCAGCCCCGGCCCTGAGCATGGGTGTGCTGGTTCTGTTGCTGCCAGCGGCCATGCCCAGCAGCGTGGTGCATAACAAAATGCCGGACCAGTTCGTCCTTGAGCACCTTCAAGAGTTGGCGCCTGCCACGTCGCTGCTCAGCAACGACTTGGGCGCGGCCTCGGCGCTGGCCTGGCGCCTGCGCCGTCCGGATGTGACGTTGTACAACACCCAGGGCGAAGTGAAATACGGCCTGACCTACGACGACGCTCAAGGCAAAAGCATCGGCCTGGCCGAGGTCGGTCCATGGCTGACTGCTGCGCGCCTGAAAGGCCCGGTGGGCGTGGTGATGCGGGTGAAAAGCAGCGATGAGAGCCATGAAATGGACATGCTGCCCAAAGATGCCAAGCGCTACGACGAAGGCAACATGGTGATTCTGATCTTCCCGCAGAGCGCGCCATGACCCTTGCGTTATTGCTCATGGCCTGTGTGCTGACCTGCGCCGGGCAGGTCGCACAGAAATATGCGGTCGAAAGCTGGCGTGGGGTGGATGTGGGCATGGCGGGCATGCTGCGCTCGCCCTGGTTGTGGCTTGCGTTGCTGTGCCTCGGGCTGGGTCTGCTGGTGTGGTTGCTGGTCCTGCAACGGCTGGAGGTCGGGGTGGCCTATCCGATGCTCAGCCTGAACTTTGTGCTGATTACGCTGGTGGCGCGCTACCTGTTCAAAGAACCCATCGACCTGCGCCACTGGTGTGGCGTGGGGCTGGTGATCGCCGGTGTGGCGCTGCTGGGGCAACACGCATGAGTCTGCGCCGTGGATTCACCTTTGCCATCGCCAGTGTGTTGCTGGTCAGCAGCGCCCAACTGGGTATGCGCTGGAGCATGACCCGCTTGCCTGAGCCGGCCCAATGGCTGAGCGCACTCAGTCAGGGGGATGTTTGGCTACCGGCGCTGGCCGTGGTGTGCGGCGCAATTGTGGCGTACGCACTGTCAATGCTGTGCTGGTTAATGGCCCTGCGCGATTTACCGCTGGGCCGGGCTTATTCGTTACTGAGCATCAGCTACGCCCTGGTGTATGTGTTGGCCGCCAGCCTGCCGATGTTCCATGAAAGCTTCACGCTTTCAAAAACGCTGGGCGTAACGCTGGTCATTTTCGGCGTGCTCACGATCAACTCTCGACGTACCCCAAGTTCCAGGAACTGCGCATGAAAATCAGTGTATTCGGTAGTGGTTATGTAGGCCTGGTGCAGGCGACGGTGTTGGCGGAAGTCGGTCACGATGTGATCTGCATGGACATCGACCACAACAAGGTTGAGCTGTTGCAGCAAGGTCATGTCAGCATCTTTGAACCGGGGCTCAGCGCACTGGTGCGCGAGAACCTCGACAGCAAGCGCCTGCGCTTCACCAGCGATGAAAAGCTGGCAGTGGAACACGGTCAGGTCCTGTTCATTGCGGTAGGCACCCCGCCCAGTGAAGACGGATCGGCTGACTTGAGCGCTGTGTTTGCCGTGGGCGATGCAGTGGCCCGTCACCGTGAAGAACCTGTGATTTTGGTGGAGAAATCCACGGTCCCGGTGGGCACTGGCGACGCGTTGACCCTGCACATCAATAACGCCTTGAAACAGGCTGGCCGCACGCTGCCATTTGACGTGGTGTCCAACCCCGAGTTTCTTAAGGAAGGCTCGGCGGTCTCCGATTGCCGACGTCCGGACCGCATCATCATCGGCTGCGAACGCGAGCCAGTGCGCGAGGTCATGCGGGACCTGTACGCCCCGTTCAACCGCAACCATGACCGCATCATGTTTATGGACCTGCGCAGTGCGGAGCTGACCAAATACGCCGCCAACTGCATGCTGGCCACCAAGATCAGCTTCATCAATCAGATCGCCGAGTTGGCCGAACACCTGGGGGCCGACATTGAAGCCGTGCGCCTGGGCATTGGTGCCGATACGCGCATTGGCTATCACTTCATCTACCCTGGCTGCGGCTATGGCGGCTCCTGTTTCCCTAAAGACATGCGCGCGCTGATCCACAGCGCCAAGCAGGCCAACTGCTCAAGCGATTTGCTGCAGGCCGTGGAGGCCATCAACGAGCGGCAAAAGCACAAGCTATTCGAGCGCATCAACGCGTTTTTCAACGGTGACCTCAAGGGTAAAACCTTTGCCCTGTGGGGGCTGGCCTTCAAGCCCAATACCGACGACATGCGCGACGCCCCGAGCCGCGTGCTGATGCAAGCGTTGTGGGCGGCGGGCGCGCACGTTCGCGCCTTCGACCCGGAAGCCATGCAGGAAACCCAACGTCTGTACGGGGACGAGCCGCGTCTGAGCCTGATGGGCACGCCTGAATCCACCCTGACCGGTGCCGATGCACTGATCGTGTGCACCGAGTGGCAGCAATTCAAGGCACCGGACTTTGACCTGATCAAACAGCGCCTGAAAACCCCGGTGATTTTTGACGGCCGCAACCTGTACGACGGCGAGCGGCTGGCCAAAGCCGGTTTGCAATACTTCCCGATGGGCCGTGGTGAATCCTGCAACTTGCCGGTATCGCCCTCAATGCCTCTAGCGGCAAGCGTTTAAAGCGTTCGCAGCGCCGCCATTGGTAACAGTGGCGGCGTTTTTTTGTGCATTTTTTCAGGTACAGGAAACTCCGCATGCCTGCCCATTCATCCCGTCTGGCTTTACACACACAACGCAGGCAGTCCTTGATTCTGGGCGCCTTGGCGCTGCTGCTCTTTGTGTTGGGGGAGCACAATCAGGCAGCGATCGGCTTTGATTCGCGCTTTATTCTGTTCGCCAAGGAAATGCTGCGCCACGGGCCAAGCTTCTTTCCCACCACCTATGGCCAGCCCTATCCCGACTACAGCGCCACCTCGACCCTTTTCATCTGGTTACTGTCGGCCCCCTTCGGTCAGGTCACGAGCCTTACGGCGTGGTTGCCCACTGCGCTTGCCAGCGCCGTGATCGTAATGCTGACCTGGCGCCTGGTGGCGCCTCATTCACGTCAGTGGGCACTGATGAGCGTCGCTTTGCTAGTGCTGAGCATGACGTTTATCACCGAAACCCGCGCCGTTTCGCTGGACCAAATGCTGGCCGCTGTGAGCCTCGGGGTCTTTTATCTGGCCTACGCCCACGACCACTTGGCAGCCCCCCGTCGACACGCGGGTTTGCTGGCGTTGTTGGTTCTGGGGTTTGCCATCCGCGGCCCCATCGGCCTGGTCATTCCTGCCGGCATGCTCTGCGTTTATTACGTACTCAGCGGCCAATGGCGGCGGATGCTGACCACTGGCCTGCAGGCACTGGCCTTGCTCGTGGCATGCATCGGGGTCTTGCTGGCGCTGGCATGGGTCAGCGGCGGTGAAACCTTCGTCCGTGAAGTGATTCGCATGCAAGTGACCGGGCGCATGGACGGCACTGAAGGCGCCAGCAGTGTGCTGTATTACTTCACCAGCTCCATCGGCAACTATGCGCTGGCATACCCGTTGGCGGCGCTGGTGCTGCTTACCCTTGCGCTGACCGGGCGCACACAGACCGGTGCGGCCTTGACGCTGGTCAAGTACTGCGCGGGTGCCGGGTTGATCGTGATGATCGGCCTGTCGATCCCCCAAGCCAAAAAAGCCCGTTACCTGCTGCCCATGTTGCCCATGGCGGCGATCATTGCGGCCTACCCTTTTCAAGTGACGCAGGGGCGCGCATTTATGTTGTTGCGCGGCGTCACACTGGGCCTGTTCCTGCTCATGCCGGGGCTGTTGATGGCGGGATTGGTCCTAGCCCGTCAACGCCTGGGAGAGCAATTACCAGAATTGACCACCGCCCTGGCCGTGCTCGGCCTGTTGCAGTTAGTGGCGGTGGGGGCGCTGTTCAAAGCGCAATGGCGCACCACCCTACTGGCTTTCTGCGCAGTACTGGCTGTGTGGTCGACCTTCATCATGGTCTACGAACCCTTCGAACGGCGTGTGTACGACACACGCGAATTCACCCATGAGGCCATGCGCCTGATCGATCAAACACCCCTGCCATTGGTAGTGCACGGCATGGGCAAGGATGCCAAAGCCATCAAGTTCATGGTCAATGTTGACCGTGACGTGCAGCCCCTTTTCACTCAAACCCCGGCGCAATTGGAAGCCCTCAACGGGCAGGCGTGGATCATCATGGACCGCACCGACTATCAGGGCCTGCAAGGCACACTGCTGGGCAACACGGTCCCGGTACTCAGCGCACGCTTTGACAAGAATGAGGTGGTGCTGCTGAAAAAACCCTGACGGATCAAGTGCCCCAAAGGACTCTGCTGCGGTTACAATCCCCGGCTTTTCCCCACGCCAAGGAACCTCCATGTCAGGGCTTGAACTGTTTGCCGCTGCGCTCGGTGTCATCGCCGTCTGGTTGACAGTCAAACAGAACCCTTGGTGCTGGCCGATCGGGCTGGTCATGGTGCTGCTCTACAGCTGGATCTTCTTCGAAGTGAAGCTGTATTCGGACATGCTCCTGCAGGTGATTTACGCCGCGTTGCAACTGTATGGCTGGTGGCAATGGACCCGCGCCGGGACGCAACATCAAGGGCGTCAGGTCACGGCGCTCACGACCCGTCAGGTCTTGACCGGTTTGGCCATCGGCGCTGTGGGCAGCCTCGCGCTCGGCGCAGCCATGGCCCACTGGACCGACGCGGCACAACCCTGGCTGGATGCCGCGCTGACCGCCTTCAGTCTGGTTGCCCAACTGTGGATGGCACAAAAACGCTTGCAGTGCTGGGCGTTGTGGTTCGTGGTGGATGTGATATTCGTCGGCCTTTTTGTCTACAAGGGTTTGTACCTGACCGCCGGGCTCTACGCGCTGTTCACGGTGATCGCGATTCAGGGGTGGCGCGACTGGCGTGTCGACCCGGCGTTGCGCACATGAAGGTCGTGGTATTGGCGGGTCCGGAATCCAGCGGCAAGAGCTGGCTGTCCGCGCAGTTGCATCAACACTTCGGTGGCTTGCTGGTGGGCGAATACGTCCGTCACTTCATGGACGTTCACCCACGGGACACCTGCCTGGCCGATATCCCGGCCATCGCCCGCGGGCAATTGGCTTGGGAGGACGCCGCCCGTGCGCAACAGCCCGATTTGCTGATCCTCGACACCCATTTACTGAGCAATATGTTGTGGAGCACCACATTGTTCGGCGCTTGCCCGGATTGGCTGGAGCCTGAGCTGTTGAGCCGCCATTACGATTTGCATCTGTTGCTGTCCCCCGATGATGTGGAGTGGACCCCCGACGGCCTGCGCTGCCAACCCAGCCTGGCCGAACGCCAACATTTCTTCGAGCAAAGCCGGGACTGGCTGGAACGCCATGCCCAGCCGCTGCGCATTATTCGTGGGAACTGGCAGGACCGACAGGCATGCGCGCTGCACGCCGTCAGTCAGTTACTGGCCACTTAATACTGCTTTTCAAAGAAAAGTGTCCGCTGCTGATACACCCCGATGGCGCGTAACCCGTGCACAGCAAGGGGATCAGGGTCGCGGCGGGCGTGCTGTAACACCCTCGTTACACAGCCCTTAAAGCCTTAAATACCCTGTTGTGCCCCTGCTTCGATACCTGATTCGCTCACTGGCGCGTATCACGGTTGAAACAGCTCAGCGGTCGTGAACCTGCGATTCAACTGTAACGCTTTGATTTTAAAGCCCCTTTCAAAAGTGGCACAGCTTCTGCTCTCTCCTTCTCAACGCTGATCAGGGCCAGCGCATTGAAGAAGGAACGCTGTCATGGGGACTTCACGCACATTACTCACTCGTCATCTGCTTACGGCGTTCAGCCTGAGTGCAGTACTTGTGTGCGTAAGCGCCCAGGCTGATGGCACCGGCGAAATTGTGATTACGCGCCATGTTTACCCTCGCGCCGTCGGCAGCATTGTCCCGCCTCCTGATCCACACCCCACCACCGTCAATGCCAACCCTGGCGCTCAAATCACGGCAGTCACTTCACAACATGAACTGGGCGACGGTGATTTTGCCCGCGTCAGCACCGGGTCGAGCATTACCCGTGTCATCAACACCGGGACCAACAACCTGCCGGGCATGGTCAGCCAGGGCGGCAGTTTGCCCGGCTTGAGCGGCAGTGGCCGTACGGGGGGTGGCGGGGGCTCAATGGGCAGTCTGGGCGGCCAGATCAATCGCAGCATTGAGCAAGGCATGCGCCCCCTCAGCTCGATGGGCGGGGGTCAATAACATGAAAATCAGCATTCTGGTGCTCACCCTGCTGGCCTCCACTCAGGTGCTGGCTGACAACAACCAGGCCGACATCAGCGCCTCGGGTGCGCACTACACCGGCAACCTGATGATCAATCAGGCGGCGGGCAACCAACAGCAGCAGGTCAACAGCCGCGCCATTGCCATCGGTCATCAGGTTCAGACATCGGCCGGGATAACGCAGCAACTGTCCGGCTCAGCCGACCCGGCCATGAATGCTCGGGCCAGTATTGGCGGGGACTCATTCAGCCGGGGCAGCGGCATCCTGGGGGTTAACCAGTCTGCAGGTGCCAACAATCAAATGGTCAATGCTGTGCGGGTGGGTGTCAGTGCCATCGCGCAAAGCATGGACGACAACGCCCTTTCCCAACAGAACGTGGCGTTGCAACCGAACTCGGGAGCGGGATCACTCAACACGGGCAGCCGCCAGGTCGTCACCAGCGATCAGGCCTTCACCGGCAGCCGCGGAGTGGTTCAAGTCAACCAGAGTGCAGGGGTGGGGAACCGCATGGCTAACACCCTGAATCTACGGGTCACTCAGTGACTTGGTTAACACGCAGTGCATTAAAAACGCCAACACCTACTTAACCGATGAAGCACGGAGAATCACCATGAAACCAACAATGGCTCTTAAACCACTGGTCTTCGCTCTGGCTGCACTGATGGCCGTCGCTGCCCAGGCTGACAGCGGTCGCCCAGGCCCTACCCCAACCCCGACAGCCACCAATGGCGCCAGCGCCGTGGTTGCCGATGTGCAGGTCAGTCATGACAACAACATCGCCAACAACGGCACACTCAACGGTGCCAAGGTCAATGACTCGATCAAAAATACCAACGGCAACATCGGCGTAAACGCCGCGTCCGGCGCGGGCAACCAGCAGGATAACGCCACCGCCATTGCCAACAATGACCAAAACTTTGTGCTCGGCACCGCGGCTGCTTTGACCAGCGCCAGTCAGACCAGCAACTACAACAAAGTGAACAACCACGGTACCCAGAACGGCGCCACACTCAACGATTCGGTGCGCAACACCTCCGGCAACGTTGGCGTAAACGTCACCGCTGGCGACCTGAACCAACAGAAAAATAACCTGGCGATCGCCGTGTCGGGCGGCAATCTGGCAACCGCCGGTGCCGGGGCGACTCAAACCTCAAATAACCTGACCGTGGTCAACGACCTCAGCTCGGTCAGCCCCCACACGCCATGGAGCGGTGGTTCTAGCAGCGCCCGCGTACCGGTGAGCAACAATTCCAACGTCAATGACTCCATCAAATACACCTCCGGCAACGTGGGTGCCAACGTTTCTGCCGGGGTGGGCAACCAGCAGAGCAATTCACTGTCCATCAGCAGTGTCGGCAAAACCGCCATGTAACATGGCGTACTGAAGGGCCTCTGAATCAGAGGCCCTTTCTTCGTGTGAGGTGGCTCCATCATGTTGCGAATCGCGCTCGCCCTGTTGCTTGGGTTAACCGGTATGGTGCAGGCCGCGCAGATGCCAGTCGCTGCCTTGCCAGGAGGCAACCTGATTTTTAAACCGGTACAAAGTATTCGAGAACGACGCTTCAGCGATCTGGTGGAACAAAAAACCGATTTCAGCTGTGGTGCCGCAGCGTTGGCCACTATCTTGCGTCAGGCCTACTGGCTGGATGTGGATGAAGACCACGTGATCAAGGGCATGCTGGTCAATGCCAACGAAGACCTGGTCCGTACCCAGGGTTTTTCGATGCTGGACATGAAGCACTACATCGAAAGTATCGGCATGCGCGCGCGGGGGTATCGCATCCCGGCCCAGAGCCTGCAAAACATCAATGTCCCGGTGGTCGTGCTGTTGGACATCCGGGGCTACAAGCATTTTGTGGTCCTGCAACGGGCTCAAGACAACTGGGTGTACATCGGCGACCCGGTGTTGGGCCACAAGCGGTATAGCCAGGAAGATTTTGTTAAAGGCTGGAACGGTATTGTGTTTGCCGTCATTGGTCCCGGTTATGACAAAACCAATGCACTTCGCACCCCACCGGTTCCGCTTTCGGCCAAGAACACGCTGGATGCGTTCAGCCCGGTCAAAGATGCCGAGTTGCTGGACTTCGGCTTTATCCAGAGTGACTTTTTTTAACGGCACACACTCACCATGGCGGGCAGGATGCTCCCGGGAGCAGCACATGAACATCCACTATTGGCTGGCGCTTAGTTGCCTGGCGACGTGCCTGCAAGTGCACGCAGAAACGCCATTCAAACCGATCGAGTTGAAAGATCAGGAACTGTCAGAGTTGCGCGGACGTTTTGTCATGCCCGGGCGCATTATCAGTTTCGGTCTGGTCATGAGTAGCACCTGGACGAATGCGCAAGGCACAACGATTGGGGCCAGTACGAGCCTGCAATTGCAAAATTCGGTCAAACCGCAGTTTTATGTGTCCACCTATTCGCAGCAAGGCACCCAGCAAGCCGGCAAATCCGATGTGGGCACCGGCACCGTGCTGGGGGGGGCCGGCCTGGGCAGTGGCCAGGGGGTGGTGCAGAGCGTGCGGGCCGCCGGTGATAACAACAGCGCGCTCAACAACGTCGACATCACCATCAGCCAATCCGGTCAAACACCGGCGATCAACCAACAAGGCAGTGTGTTGACGACCAATAACCCGGTTTTATTAAGCAACACGGCCGGTAGCGTCAGTGTGACGATGAACAGCGGAGCTATTCAAATGGCTATCGCTGCCAACAACAATCAGGGCAACTCGTTGCAACAAATCGCTCAAGGCGGCGTGTTACAGAACACTACGTTATTGGGCGGCGGCAATGCCGTGAATAACATGACTCAATTGAATATGGTACTGGGCAACAAACTGCCCAGTACCGACGGACTTAATTCAAACCTCAATCAACTAAAAGCCCTTCGTGCTGCAGGATATTGAACTAGGCTGTCCCACAACTTTATGGACTCCCCGGACGGCTTATTTCATGCATCGATCGTTTACCTTTCGCGCAGTTGTATGTATGAGCGCACTGCTTCCCTCCACGCTGTTACAGGCGGCCTCGGAGGTTGATGTAGAAACGTTAAAACAAGAATTAATGAAGTTGCGCCAGCGTTACGATCAGCAGCAAAAAGCGTTGGCAGTGCTTGAGCAGCGAGTGCGCCAAGTCGAAGAGCAACCGGCGGTCCCGGCCCCGAAAAGGTTGGTGAAATCCCCGGCCGATCTCAAGCGCGGACAAACCGTTGCCCAATCAAGTGGTGGTGCCGCGGGCGGCGCCAGTGGCAGCTCTTACGGCGAGTCGCTAAAGGACGACTCGGCCCCTGCGCAAAGTGTGACCAACCTGTACGACGAAGCCAGCGGCTTCTTTGGCGGCGGCAAGTTCAGTGTCGAAACCGGGGTCACGTATTCGCGCTATGACACCCGCCAACTCACGCTCAATGGCTTTCTGGCGCTGGACTCCATCTTGCTGGGCAACCTGAACCTGGACCGTATCAAAGCCGATAACTGGACCCTGGACCTGACGGCACGCTACAACCTCGACAATCGCTGGCAGTTCGATGTCAACGTGCCTGTGGTGTATCGGGAATCGACCTACCAGTCCGGCGGCGCCAATGGCGGCGATGCGTCGGCAGCGTCCGACAGAACTGTCACCCGTGATCCCACCCTTGGCGACGTCAACGTCGGCGTGGCGTACAAATTCCTCGACGAATCGCCCAACACCCCTGATGCCGTATTCTCGGTCAGGGTCAAGGCACCGACCGGCAAGGATCCGTTCGGTATCAAGCTGGTCACCGACGGGCAGAACAACAACATCATCTACCCCGAAAGCTTGCCCACGGGTAATGGGGTGTGGTCCATCACACCGGGCATTTCGCTGGTCAAGACCTTCGACCCGGCGGTGCTGTTCGGCTCCCTTTCCTACACCTACAACCTGGAAGATTCGTTCAGTGACATCGGTAGCACCGCCGGTCAGTCTCAGCCCGGCAGCGTCAAACTCGGCGACAGTTACCAGATTGGTGCGGGCGTGGCCTTTGCGCTGAACGAAAAGATGAGCATGTCGTTCTCGGTGTCTGACCTGATCCAGAGCAAGAGCAAAATCAAATACAAGGGTCAAGACTGGCAAACCCTGACCACCAGCGACGCCAACGCCGGGTACTTCAACGTCGGTATGACCATTGCCGCCACTGACAACCTGACCATCGTGCCCAACCTCTCGATCGGTCTGACCGAAGATGCGCCCGATTTCACGTTCAGCCTGAAATTCCCTTACTACTTTTAACGTCGCCAACGGAAAAGGCCCGCTGCGGGTGAACGCAGCGGGCCTGTTCTTTTCACCCCGCCCTAGCGGATTTGATGCTTGTGCAACAAACGGTAAAACGTTGGCCGTGACACGCCCAGTACTTTGGCCGCCAGGCTGAGGTTGTTGCTGTGGCGCTGCAGCACATCACACAACGCCTGACGTTCAGCACGGTCCTTATAGTCTTCCAGTGTGCCCATGGTCAGACTGGGCGCCTGCCGGGTCTCAAGTCCAAGATCACACGGCTCTATCTGACGACCTTCAGCCAACACCAAGCCGCGGCGAACCCGATTGGCCAGCTCTCGGACATTGCCCGGCCAGTCGTGATTGCCCATGGCCACTAGGGCTTGCTCGCTGAAGGTACGCGGTCGTCGCCCGGTTTCCTGGCTGTAAAACCGTGCAAAGTGGTTGGCCAGCATGGCCATGTCACCATGACGTTCACGCAAGGGTGCGGTGAGGACCTGCAACACGTTGAGCCGGTAATACAAATCCTCGCGAAAACGCCCGTTGATGATCGCCGCTTCCAAGTCCACATGCGTCGCCGCCAACACCCGCACATCCACCGGGATCGGCTGGCTACCGCCCACCCGTTCAATGTGTTTTTCCTGCAAGAAGCGCAGCAAGTTGGCCTGGAGTTCAAGGGGTAGATCGCCAATTTCATCCAGAAACAATGTCCCGCCGTGGGCCGCTTCGATACGCCCGACCTTGCGTTGATGGGCGCCGGTGAACGCGCCCTTTTCATGGCCAAACAGCTCCGACTGGATCAGGTGTTCCGGGATCGCTCCGCAGTTGATTGCCACAAATGGCCGGGCGTGGCGCTGGGACTGGCGGTGCAAGGTTCGGGCGACCAATTCTTTGCCCGTGCCGCTCTCGCCCCGGATCAAGACCGGCGACTCAGTGGGAGCCAGTTTGCCCAACAGTTTGCGCAGGTCCCGGATCGCGCGGCTTTCCCCCAGCAACTCGTGCCCGGCGCTTTCAATCGGGTCCGTACTACGGCCCCGTAAGCGCGCCATGCCAAATGCACGGCCCAACGTGACCTGAACCCGCGACACGTCAAAAGGCAGGGTATGAAAATCAAAAAACCACTCGCAGACAAAATCACCCACGGTCTTCATTTGCAACGTGTCAGGGCTGAGCACGGCAATCCACTCTGTCCCGCTGCGGCTAATCATGTCTTTGACCGCTTCGGGCCGTTCCAGATGAAAAGGTTGTAACCGGATAAGACCGACGTCACATGAGCGATCAATGACAGCGTCCAGGTTGCAACTGTCCACATCCCAGCCAATGTTACGCAGCCCGGGCACTATCTGATGACAATCATCACAAGGATCAACCACTAACAAACGGCGGGATGCGGACAATGCGAGCATGACTGTTCCTTGACGCCAAAATATTAAAAGATTAGTAAAAACAGTAAGTTGAGGAGATTGCTCATAACGTTAGCCTTACTTTTGCCCGCGCTTGTACTGTTTTCTTATAAGCCTAATATCAAACGGAACTTTGCCCACTCATAGTCACAGACACGCAACGTAAATCCGTGTCTTTGAACGCAACTAAACGCTGATCCAGATCAGTGAAATGAAAAACCGTTAAAAAAAAGCACAAATGGGTGTGACCTGCGTGGGGGCATCGGTCATCAGTACAAGTAACCAACCGCACGGTAAGCCCAGCCGACGGTTAATCACGTGATGGGCCTATTTGAGAGACGACCCCTATGAACGCCCCGCTCCGTTTCAACGAAGCACTTTTGATTGCCGGCCACGCATTTCAACCTTTCCAGTGCGTGGCGTGGGCTGCACAGGACGGCCATGGCGAACTGAGCCTGACCGTGATTGACCGCACCAGCACCCGCATTGGCCGCAAACAGATCCCGCGCAGTGCCTGCGCCGATGCCGCACAGCTCGCAAGCCTGCTGGCACAAGCCCGCGCCGAGCTGAGCGAAGAAGGCTACGCGTTGCAGCCTTGGGTAATGCCGGCTTAATCAGCCCGCGTGTATGTGTGTTGCGCAACGAGGCTGCGACAAGGTGACAAGACAGGTCACCTGATCGCAGCCTCGCGTTTTTTAGCTACAGGGTTTGAAGTTCATCCAGGTGCCGGTAATCGATGTGCAGATCGCTGGCGATTTGCCGGGCCCTGCCCAGGCGAATCGGTCCACGTTCCATGTCGATCAACAGGCCCGGGCATTCTAGTGTTGGCTGCGTGCGCCATGCCTTGAGCCGCCCATCAGTGAGCAACAACACGCGTTGCTCCTCCAGCGGGAAACGCCGGCGCCGGGTTTTGAGCCACTCACTGGCTTGACTCACCGCTTCCAGTAACGGCGTACCGCCCCCCGCGCCCAATCCTTGCAGCCAGTGTTCCAACCCTTTGGCTGCTTTGATGCCGCTGACGTGCCACTGCGGACCCAAACCGCTGGCCGTCATCACGGCCACCCGTGCACGTTGCCGATAGGCATCCTCGAACACTTCGGCCAGCACGCCTTTGGCGTCCGTCAGTGCGTGATGACGCCGGGTCGAAGCCGAAGCATCCACGATCACCAGCCACACCTGTGGTGCCGTGCTGCGCCGGTTTTTGAAGGCCAGGTCGTTGCGTTGCCGCGGCCGCCCCTGCAACAACGTCTGCACCCAATCCACCCCCCCACAAGGCGCTGCACGGCTGGCGCCTTGCTTACCGCTGTCCAGGGTACCCGGCCGGGGTCTGGCATCCGCCCCCACCGTTGCACGAGGGCGGATGCCTAAGGCTTTTTTGGCCAGCTCGGCACTTCACGGCGCACACCCGTGGCCTGTGGCTGAACCGGCAACTGGCCCCACAACCCCTGCCCCGCGTCCGCCGCCGTGCCTGGAGAAGGCTCGGGGGGTGGCGGTTGATCCGGCGTGGGGCCTTGCGGCGATTGCTGGCGACGACGGTGGCGCAGGGCAAACTCGGCCACGGCGTCGATGTCCTGTGTCTCAATACGGTTGGCGCCACGCCACGCGGCATGAGCACGGGCGGCACGCAGCCAGACCAGATCAGCGCGCAGGCCGTCAACGCCCGCCGCAAAGCAGCGTTGCGTGATGGTCGCCAGCGAGGCATCATCCAGCGCAATAGCGCCAAGCAGCGCACGTGCGTGCTGACAGCGCGCGCGCAAGGCCTCCTGGCTGGCTCGCCAGTGCGCGCAGAACCCCTGCGGATCGGCATCAAAGTCCAGACGCCGACGAATGATTTCGCCGCGTTCGACGGGCAGTGGCTGGCCGCTCATGGCGACGTTGAGACCGAAGCGGTCGAGCAATTGGGGCCGTAGCTCGCCTTCCTCGGGGTTCATGGTGCCAATCAGCACAAAACGTGACGGGTGACGATGGGAAATCCCGTCGCGCTCCACGACGTTGATACCGCTGGCGGCCACGTCCAGCAGCACGTCCACCAAATGGTCGGCCAGCAGGTTCACTTCATCGACATACAACACCCCGCCATCCGCTTTGGCCAGCACGCCCGGTGAAAACTGCGCCTTGCCCTGTCCCAGTGCCGCATCCAGATCGAGCGTGCCCACCAGTCGCTCTTCGGTGGCGCCCAGCGGCAAGGTGACGAATTGACCGCTGGCAAGCACATCCGCCAGCCCGCGAGCCAGGGTGGACTTGGCCATCCCGCGCGGGCCTTCAATCAACACCCCGCCGATTTTCGGGTCAATCGCCGTCAGGCACAGCGCCAGTTTCAAGTCCTCGGCGCCCACGACCGCAGACAGCGGGAAGTGCGGGGTATCAGTCATGTCAATGTCCACATCAGTCTTCTTCAATGTCCAGCAGCAGGTTTTCCAACGCGTCCCGGTACTCGCCCGGTTCACTCCACAGACCGCGTTGCTGGGCCTCCAGCAGACGCTCGGTCATGTCGCGCAGCGCATGAGGGTTGTGTTGCTGCACAAATTGCCGGGTGTCCGGGTCAAGCAAATAGGCATCGGCCAGCAACGCATATTGATGGTCGTCGATCAGGTGCGTGGTGGCGTCGAACGCGAACAGGTTGTCCAGGGTCGCCGCCATTTCAAACGCGCCTTTATAGCCATGCCGTTTGACGCCCTCAATCCACTTCGGATTGGCCGCACGGGAACGGACCACCCGGTTCAGTTCTTCCTTGAGGGTGCGAATCTTCGGTAAATCCGGTTGGCTGTGATCGCCGTGGTAACTGGCGACTTGCCCGCCACTCAGGCTCTCCACGGCAGCGAGCATGCCCCCCTGGAACTGGTAATAGTCGTTGGAGTCGAGTAAATCGTGCTCGCGATTGTCCTGGTTCTGTACCACCGCTTGCAGCTGGCTGAGGCGCTGGGCGAACGGGCCGCGGGCCGCGGTGCCCTCATCGGCTCCGCCATAGGCATAGCCGCCCCAGTTCAGATAGACCTCGGCCAGATCGTCACGGCTCTGCCACAAACGCCCGTCGATGGCGTTCTGCACACCGGCGCCATAGGCGCCGGGTTTGGCGCCAAACACCCGCCAGCCAGCCTGACGCGCCGCCAGTTCCGGGGCCAGCCCTTCGCGCTCCAACTGCGCGCGTTCCTGGCGCACTTTGGCCGCCAGCGGGTTCACGTCATCCGGCTCGTCCAGTGCTGCCACAGCCTGCACAGCCGCATCGAAGAGGCGGATAAGGTTGGCAAACGCATCGCGGAAGAACCCCGACACCCTCAGCGTGACATCCACCCGCGGCCGGTCGAGCAGGCTCACCGGCAGGATTTCAAAGTCGTCCACGCGCTGACTGCCAGTGGCCCACACCGGGCGCACGCCCATCAGCGCCATGGCTTGGGCGATATCGTCGCCACCGGTGCGCATGGTGGCCGTGCCCCAGACGGACAACCCCAGTTGTCGCAGATGATCACCGTGATCCTGCAAGTGGCGCTCAAGGATCAAATTGGCGGATTGGAAACCGATGCGCCACGCGGTGGTGGTCGGCAGGTTGCGCACGTCCACCGAGAAAAAATTGCGCCCTGTGGGCAGTACATCCAGCCGCCCGCGACTCGGTGCCCCACTGGGCCCGGCTGGCACGAAGCGACCCTGGAGCGCGTCGAGCATGCCCTGCATCTCGGCGGGGCCGCAGGCGTCGAGCCGGGGTGCAACCACCTGCAGCAAGGCGTCAAAAATGCTCCGCACCTCGGCCCATTGATCGTCGCAGGGCAGTGCCAATGTGCCTGCCAGCGCGTGTTCGATCAGCCCGGCGGCATACAGCTCAAGGCGCTCGCGGGTGTCGCCAGCGGTGCGCCACAGGGCATCGCTGACGGCCAACAATGGCGCCGGGCGTCGCGCGGTCCAGGGTTCGGCCAGCGCACAATCGAGCGGATCGAAACCCAGGCCGAACGCCTTGGACAGCGCCCGTAACACACTGGATTGCGCACCGCGCCCGTCGCCACGGGGTATGCGCAGCAGCGCCAGCAGCGTATCAATGCGTAAACGGCCCTCGGGCGACTCGCCAAAAATATGCAGCCCGTCGCGTATCTGCGACTCTTTCAGGTCACACAAGTACGTGTCCAGACGCGGCAGCCAGATGGCTGCATCGGCGTCGCTATCGAGCTTTTCGTCCAGCTCCAGTTCGCGGTCGATATGGGTTTCGCGCACCAGTTTGAGAATGTCGCGCTGTAACTCTCGCGCCCTGCGCGGGTCCAGCAACTGCGCTTCGTAATATTCGTCCGCCAGCAGCTCGAGGTCGCGCAACGGACCATAGGTTTCGGCGCGGGTCAGCGGTGGCATGAGGTGGTCGATGATCACCGCCTGTGTGCGACGCTTGGCCTGTGCGCCTTCGCCCGGGTCATTCACGATGAACGGGTAAATATTGGGCAACGGGCCCAGCAAAGCGTCTGGCCAGCATTCATCTGACAACCCCACGCCTTTACCCGGCAACCACTCCAGATTGCCGTGTTTGCCCACGTGCACGACAGCATGCGCGCCATAGGTGTGCCGCAGCCAGAAGTAGAACGCCAGATAGCCATGGGGCGGCACCAGATCCGGGTCGTGATAAACAGCGCTGGCATCCACTTGATAGCCTCGGGCGGGCTGGATCCCAACAAAGGTCAGGCCAAAGCGCAGGCCTGCAATCATCAGTCGGCCGCCGCGAAACATCGGGTCATTTTCCGGTCGTCCCCAGCGCGCCAGCACGGCTTGTTGATTAGCGGGCGGCAGCGCCCTGAACTGCGCCGCGTATTCGTCCAGACCCAGGCTTTGGTGGCAGGGGCGCAGGTCGAGGCTTTCCAGGTCATTGCTGACGCCGCCGAGCAGCGCTTGAATCAACGCTGTGCCGGACTCGGGCAGTTCGCCTTCGAGTGGATAACCCTGTTGCTTCAAGGCCCGCAGGATATTCAACGCCGCGGCCGGGGTGTCCAGCCCTACCCCGTTGCCGATACGCCCGTCACGGGTCGGGTAATTGGCGAGGATCAACGCGATGCGCTTCTGCGGGTTGGGCACGCGGGCCAACTCAACCCAGCGTCGCGCCAGTTGCGCGACAAAGTCCATGCGCTCGGGCTGAGCGCGATAACACACCACATCTGACTGACTGCGCTCACTGCGCCAGGCCAGATCTTTAAAGCTGATGGGACGGCTGATGATGCGCCCGTCCAGCTCCGGCAGCGCGATGTGCATGGCAAGGTCGCGCGGGCCAAGCCCTTGTTCACTGGCACGCCAGCCGGGTTCGTTGTCCTGGGCGCAAATTGCCTGAATCACCGGGATGTCGCGCCGGAACGGCCGCAGGTGCGGAGCCTCCGGACTGGACTGAGCGAAACCGGTGGTGTTGAGAATGACGGCGGCGTCGACCTCATCCAGCAGGTCTTGCACCACCGTCAGGCACCCCGGTTCCTTGAGGCTGGCCACGGCAAGGGGTAACGGATTGATCCCCGCTGCTTGCAGGCGTTGGCAAAACACATCCACAAAGCCGGTGTTGGCCGCTTGCAAATGCGAGCGATAAAACAGCAAGGCGGCCACGGGCAAGCCGGGCTGCCAATCTGCCTGCCAGTCGCTGAGCTGCGGGGTGGGGTGCACCGGGTGATAAATCGCAGTACGCGGCAGGGCTTGCGGCTCGCCCCACGGGTAAGCGCGCCCCAGCCATTGGCTAGCGAGGCAGTTGTAGAGTTGCAGTGCGTTATGCCGCCCGCCCTGACGCAAAAAATGCCAAAGGCGTTCAGCCTGTTCGGCGGGCACTGTGCTCAGCGCGCTGAGCTCAGGGTCCGGGCGGTCGTCGCCGGGCACCAGGATCAAGGTCACGCCGCGCTCGGCCAACTGCATCAACTGTTCGATGCCATAGCGCCAATAGCCAATCCCGCCATGCAACGACAGCAGGATGACCTTGGCGTGTTGCAGCACCTGATCGACATACAGGTCGACCGAGGCGTGATTCTGAACCTGCATCGGGTTGGCCAAGCGCAGGCTCGGGTAATCTTCAGGCAATTGCTGCGCCGCTTCGGCCAGCAATGCCAGGCTTGAGTCGCCGCTGCACAGGATTACCAGCTCGGCGGGGGTTTGCCCCAAGTCAGCAATGTTGTCGTCCGATACAAAGCCACCGGGCTGGGTCCTGAGCAAATGCATGGCTTATGCGCTCAGTGCTGTGCGCAGGGTGGATTCCAGCAGCGCGGCATCCAGGTCCTGGCCAATCAGTACCAGCTTGGTGACGCGGTTCTCATCCGCCGCCCAGGCGCGGTCGAAGTGCTTGTCAAAGCGGGTGCCCACGCCCTGAATCAACAAGCGCATCGGCTTGCCCGGAATCGCGGCAAAACCCTTGACCCGCAGGATGCCGTGCCGGATCACCAACTGCGTGAGGGCATCCAGCAACACGCGCTCTTCGGCTTGGGGCAGTTCAATGGAAATGGAGTCGAATGCGTCGTGATTGTGGTCGTCGTGGTCATCGCCTTCATGGTGATGATCGTGATGGCTGTGGCGACTGTCGATGTGCGCTTCCGAGCTGTTACCCAGCCCCAGCAGCACGTCGAGCGGCAAACGGCCACTGCTGGCTTCGATCACTTTCACTGCAGGCGGCAGTTCTTCAGCGACTTCCAGACGCACCTTGGCCAGGTCTTCAGGGCTGATCAGGTCGGCTTTGTTGAGGATGACCAAGTCGGCGCTGGCCAATTGGTCGGCAAACAGCTCATGCAGCGGCGACTCGTGGTCCAGGTTCGGGTCGAGTTTGCGCTGGGCATCCACCTGATCCGGGAAGGCAGCAAAGGTACCCGCTGCCACGGCCGGGCTGTCGACCACGGTAATCACCGCATCGACTGTGCAGGCGCTGCGGATTTCGGGCCATTGAAACGCTTGGACCAGCGGCTTTGGCAGCGCCAGGCCGGAGGTTTCGATCAAGATGTGGTCGATGTCGCCGCGACGCGCCACCAGCTCGCGCATCACCGGGAAGAATTCTTCCTGAACGGTGCAGCACAGGCAGCCGTTGGCCAGTTCATACACGCGGCCGTTGGCTTCTTCTTCGGTACACCCGATGGAGCACTGTTTGAGGATTTCGCCATCAATGCCCAACTCGCCGAACTCGTTAACGATAACGGCAATGCGACGGCCCTGCGCGTTGTCCAGCATGTGACGCAGCAAGGTGGTTTTGCCCGAGCCGAGGAAGCCGGTGACGATGGTGACGGGTGTTTTGGCCAGTGTTTTCATCGGATGCCCTTTGGCAAAGCGGCGGGCATACGGGACGACGGCCGCACGCACTGCACGGCCGTATTCGCCACCGGATCACCCCGCCCGGTTGAAGTAAAAAACGCTCACGAGGCAGGTCTCCTGGCTGACGGCTGGCAGCAGCCGGTGGCTGCGCCTTTCCTTGCGCCTTCCCGCTCCAGAGAGCAGTGGCATTGCAAGGCAATTGACCGTTTACAGTTGCGGGGGCAGCCGCGGCTTACCGCGTTCCCTTCTTAGCTTCGCGTCGCGAAGAACCTCGAACGCGCAAGGCTACGCAGTGCGTTGTAACAGGTCAATGTCAAGACGCGGGCCGGTGCATCAAAGGGTGGGCAATTTGGCCCACGGGTGCGCCTGTTCCAGCTGCGCACTCAGGCGCAGCAGCACATCCTCCCCGCCCATCGGGGCGGTCAGCATCATGCCAATTGGCATGCCAGTGCCACTCATGCCCACCGGCAGCGAGATGGCTGGCTGCCCGCTGACATTGGCCAGCACGGTAAACCCGGCACTGCCCATGGCGTTGTGGGCATAACTGTCCCAGGGCTGATCGAGGCTCAGCAACCCCAGCTCCGGTGTGACGTTAGCAGTGACCGGCGACAGGATCACGTCGCGCTGCCGGAACTGCTCCTCCATGTGGCCACCTATAGACTCGAACGACTGGCGGGCGCGGTACAACGCTTCGCCGGTTACTTTTTGCGCGTTGCCCAACACCACGTGCTAATGCGCTCTAGATCTTCAGGTGTCGCACTGCGCCCCAGCGCCTGCTCGCGGTCGTGGACCAGGCTCAGCAGTGCGTCACCGATCACTGCGCCATGAGCCCCAAACAGTTGCCGTGGATCAACGTGCAAACGCACAGGCTCTACGTGGTGGCCCAAAGCCGACAAGCGCTGAACGGTTTCATCCAGTACCCGGGCGACGTCAGGGTCAAGTGGCGCACCGGTCAGCGAATCGGTTACCACACCGATTCGCAAGCGCCCCGGCGCGGCCTGCAACTCCTCGACGTAAGGCCGGGCCAGGGGTTTCGTCCAATACGGGCTACCGGCTTCATGGCCCTGCCCTGCGTCCAGAAACAACGCCATGTCCCGCACGTTGCGCGACACCACGTTGCCGACACTGGCGCCAAACCAGCCTTCGAACTTGCCCGGCCCGCTGGGCGTGCGATAACGCCCAGGCTTGAGCCCCACCAATCCGCAATACGAGGCCGGAATCCGAATCGAGCCGCCGCCATCGGTGGCATGCGCGACGGGCACAATCCCGGCCGCCACCGCCGCCGCGGCCCCGCCGGAAGAGCCGCCCGCACTCATGGCCAGGTTCCACGGATTGCGGGTTTGCCCCCACAACAACGACTCGGTGGTCGTGGTCAGGCCGAATTCCGGGCACGTGGTTTTGCCAAACGGTACGGCGCCGGCCGCTTGATAACGGGCAATCAAGGTACTGGTATGAGGTGCCGCGTCGGCATCCTTGAACAAGCGGCAGCCATTGGTGGTGGGCGTACCCTGCAGATAAGTATTGAGGTCTTTAACCAGAATCGGCACGCCAGCCAGGCTTCCGGAAGTGGACGTACCATTGCCCTGACGGGTCTTGAGCAAGGCTGTGGCGTATTCATCGTGACGCAGGTTGACCGCGTTGACGTTGGGGTTGACCGCATCACAGCGCGCCATCGCCGCTGCCAGCAACGCCTGCGGGCTGACCTCGCCCTTGCGCACGGCATCAGCCATGCCCCAGGCATCCAGCTTCAGGTAATCGGTTTGCGACAGCGCATTGCTGTCAGCCGCCTGGGCAAAACGGCCCAACAGCCCGGCACCCACTGCCACGGCTCCGGCCTTGAGCACATGGCGGCGTGGCCAGCCAGCCGGGGGTTGCAGTTCATCCATGGACACAGGGGGCTTTGGCACAGTCATTCTCCAGCTGGGTGGTTGTGTTGGGGGCCGCACGCGGTGTAATCAATCGGCCGTGACCATCGATTGCATCGTCGGTAAAAAGTGTTCGCCATAGGGCGGCAACAGCCCCCACTCACGACGCGGGTCGTTGGCAGGCGCCTTGAACACCGTGCGCATGTGACTGAATTCGAGGAAACCTTCACGGCCGTGATAATGGCCCATGCCGGACGCGCCAATGCCGCCGAAGGGTGCATCGTGCAGCGCGGCGTGCATCATCACGTCATTGATCGTCACGCCACCGGACCAGGTGTGTTGCAACACGTACCGTTGCTCTTCTTCACTCTGGCCAAAGTAATACAGCGCCAAGGGACGCTCGCGGCTGTGAATGTCTGCCAGCGCCTCGTCCAGCTGCGCGTATGGCAGCACCACCAGCGCCGGACCAAAGATTTCTTCGTGCAAAATCTGGCTGTCGCGAGGCGGGTTCACCACCACCTGCAAAGGCCGACGCCGCTGCTGCTCATCCACCGGCAACGGTTGCGGAAAGCTCTCGACGCGTGCGCCGCGGTCACGGGCGTCCTGCACGTAGCCTTCGACGCGCTGCAAGTGCCGGGCGTTAATCACCGCCACCACGTCCGGGTTGTCGTCGATGCGCGGGAACAATTCGCCATAAGCGGTGCGCAGCGCGCCCAGAAAGTCATCCAGCAACCCCTGCGGTACGTACACCACATCCGGGTTAATACAGATCTGCCCGCCGTTATTGCCCTTGGCAGCTGCAATGCTAAACGCCGCTTTGGCCAGGTCGGCTGTGTGCGAGATGATAACGGGCGATTTGCCACCCAATTCCAGCGTCAACGGCACCAGGTTAAGGGCCGCATTGCGCATCACGGAACGCGCCACCGCCGTGCTGCCGGTGAACACCAAATGATCGAACGGCTGCGAGGTGAAGACCTCCGCCAGCTCGGCATCACCGTTAACCACCGCCACTTCAAGGGGGTCGAACAGCTCGGCAAATGCTCGGGCCACCACCGCGGCGGTGCGCGGCACCACCTCGGAGGGTTTTAGAATGGCCCGATTACCCGCCGCCAGCACACACGCCAACGGGCTGAGCAACGTAAACAGTGGCGCATTCCAGGTGCCGATAATGCCGACGCTGCCCTTGGGCTGGTGCATCACCCACGCCTTGGCGCCCAACTGGCCGTAGGGTGCAAAGACCTCACGGGGTTCGTCTTCCATCCAGTGCTCAAGGTGGTCGCGGGCGTACTTGAGTGAGGCCAGCGAACCGATCACGTCGTTCATCAGCGAAAACCCTTGGGGCCTACCGCCAAAGTCCGCGTCCATGGCATCCACCAAGGGTTGCTGATAGCGCACCACCAGGTCGATCACTCGTTGCAGACGCTCCCGACGCTGTTCAGCGCTGACGTGACCGTGGGCGATAAACGCCTCCTTTTGGGCCGTTAACACCTGCGACAGTTGCTCGGGAGTGGCGAAGATGGAGGTCATGGGCAAGTCCTGTGAAAAAAACCGGCGGGTTAGTGACGTGGAAACTAGCCAATCGCGGTGCCAAAAGCCTCGTCCGATCGGACGATAATCGGCCGACTACGTTAGTCCGTTGAGACGATGTAGTGCGTGGCCTGGCGGCGAATACTGCACGCACGAAAATTCAATCCATGAGGTTCGTCATGGCAATGCAAAGCAGCTTCGACCCGCAGGCGTTCCGCACGGCGCTGGGCACGTTCACCACCGGGGTGACGATCATCACCACACAGGCGGAAGACGGCTCGCCCATCGGCATCACCGCCAACAGCTTCAACTCGGTCTCACTCAACCCGCCTCTGGTGTTGTGGAGCCTGGCCAAGACCGCGCGCAGCCTGCCGGTCTTTACCAGCGGCAAACACTGGAACGTGCACGTGCTCTCCACTGAGCAGGAGCCGCTGTCAGGTCGTTTTGCCATGCAGGGCGAGAACAAGTTCGCAGAAATCCAGCTCGACAACGGCATCAGTGAGGCCCCGCTGTTACAGGACTGCACGGCACGTTTTCAGTGCCGCACCGCGTTCCAGTACGAAGGCGGCGACCACGTGATTTTTGTCGGGGAAGTGCTCGCTTTCGATCACAGCGACCGCGCCCCGCTTGCGTTCCAGAGCGGGCAATATGCCCTGGCCACGCGCAAACCCCGCAGTGAACTGCGCCTGGCCACCACCCCGCCGCCACCCGAGTGCAGCTACACCGAGGACTTGCTCGGGTACTTGCTCGGGCGTGCGCACTACCAATTGCTGGACGCCTTGCACCGTTTGTTGAGCAATCAGCAACTGGACGAACACGCGTTTTTCATCCTCTCGGTGCTGTGCATCCGTGACAACCTCAGCCTGTCCGAAATCAACACCTTCGTCAGCTATACAGGCCATGTCGTGACGGCCGCCAGCATGCGCTTTCTGGAGAAACAAAATCTGGTGGCCGTCGAGGGCAGTCATCAGGCACCGCGTTATGTGCTGACCGCCACAGGCCGCGAGACCTCGGTGCAGCAATTGGCACTGGCCAAGGCGGTCGAAGAAGACCTGTCGTCCAAGCTTGGCCCCGGCGATACACAGGCGCTCAAGGTGCTACTCAAGCGCCTGATTGCCGCCAGCGATCCCGGCCTGCCTGACCTGTGGGCGCCACGCTGAGTCTTGTGCATGATGCGCAGGCCTTCCAAGAACAAAAACAAGGGATTTTCATGAACATCATTCAACGCTTTACCCTCACTGGCAGCGTGGCCGTCATCACCGGCGGCGGGCGCGGCATCGGCCGTGCCATCGCGCTGGCCTATGCCGAAGCAGGCGCCGACGTGGTGCTGGCTGCTCGCACCCTGAGCGATGTCGAAGCGGTGGCCGAGGATGTGCGCGGCCTGGGGCGACGCGCCCTGGCTGTGCAGTGCGACGTGAATGACGCCGAACAGCGCGCAGCCCTCATCACCCAGGCACGCGAGCACATGGGACGCATCACCCACCTGGTCAATAATGCCGGGGGCGCCGGGCCAAATGATCCGTTGACCCTGACCGTTGAACGCTTCGAAGAAATCATGCGTTTCAACGTCTCGTCGGCCTACCACTTGACCCAGCTGTGTGTGCCGCACATGCGCGAGGCTGGCTGCGGCAACATCATCAACATAACGTCAGGTGCTGCCCGATATGCGCAGACCCAGTTCAGCGCCTATGGCACTGCCAAGGCTGCGCTGAGCCACATGACACGTCTGTTGGCGCAGGATTTCGCGCCGCACGTGCGGGTCAACGGGATTGCACCGGGGCCAATCCTCACCGATGCCTTGAACCGCGTGCTGCCGGTGCCCATGCGCGAAGGCATGATCAAGGCCACACCGCTGCAAAGCCTCGGTGAGCCGGAAGATATTGCCGCCGCTGCGCTGTACCTCGCCTCCCCGGCCTCGCGCTGGGTCACCGGTAAAATCCTTGAAGTGGACGGCGGCGCCGAATCGAGCGTGTGGCCGGGCTAATACCGCCACTACCGCAAACGTCGTCGCGGGTACAGGCCGCGACGGCAGGGCCAGAGAGAACCTATATGGACAGCAAACTGATTGAAGCGCTGGGCGATGAGCTGTTTCACGCCCTGCGCGAGCGCCGCAGCGTACCGCCGCTGACTCAACGCTACCCGGACCTCACGCTGGAAATGGCCTACCACATTTCCCTGCGCTTCCTGCAACGTCGTGAAGGCTTGGGGGAACAGGTTGTCGGTAAAAAAATCGGCGTTACCAGCCGCGCGGTGCAAGACATGCTCGACGTGCATCAACCCGACTTCGGTTTTTTAACCGATCGCATGCGGGTCGGTAATGACAGTGACGTGAGTTTTCAAACCCATCAATTAGTGCAACCCCGGGCCGAAGGCGAAATCGCCTTCATGCTTGGGCAAGACCTTCACGGTCCGGGCATCACCGCCGATGACGTAATGGCCGCCACGCAGTGGGTTGCCCCGTGCTTTGAGATCGTCGACTCGCGCATCGTCGACTGGAAAATCCGTATTCAAGACACCGTGGCCGACAACGCCTCGTGCGGCGTCTTCGCCTTGGGTGATGAACGCATCAACCCCCGTGAGCTGGACTTGGCCAAGGTGCAGTTGAACCTGCTGAAAAACGGTCAGCCCGCGGGCAATGGCTTGGGGTCTGCGGTGCAGGGGCACCCGTGTGAAGCCGTAGCGTGGCTGGCCAATACGCTGGGGAAGTTCGACATCCCGTTTCGCAAAGGCGAAATCATCCTTTCCGGTGCTCTGGCGCCGCTGGTACCCGTGCTGCCGGGGGACGACGTCAGCCTGACCCTCAGCGGGCTGGGCAGCGCCCGTCTGCGTTTCGTGTCCTGAACCTGTGATCGAGAGCTCAATGATGACCAAAAAGATCAAATGCGCCCTGATCGGGCCCGGCAACATCGGCACCGACCTGCTCTACAAACTGTTGCGCAGCGAGGTGCTGGAACCGGTGTGGATGGTGGGCATCGACGCCACGTCCGAAGGGTTACTACGCGCCCGGGACATGGGGCTCAAAACCACCAGTGAGGGCGTAGACGGCTTGTTGCCCCATGTGCTGAACGACAACATTCAGATTGCCTTTGACGCGACCTCGGCCTATGTCCATGCCGAAAACAGCCGCAAGCTCAATGCGCTGGGCGTGTTGATGATCGACCTCACACCAGCCGCCATCGGCCCTTACTGTGTACCGCCGGTGAACCTGGCCGCCAACCTCGAACGCGGCGCGATGAATGTCAACATGGTCACCTGCGGCGGGCAGGCAACCATTCCGCTGGTGGCAGCAGTGTCCAGTGTTCAGCCCGTGGCGTATGCCGAAATTATCGCCACCGCAGCGTCCAAATCCGTAGGCCCCGGCACACGCAAGAACATCGACGAATTCACCCGTACCACTGCCAGCGCCATCGAGCAGGTGGGCGGCGCCAAAAAAGGCAAGGCCATCATCATCGTCAACCCGGCAGAGCCGCCGTTGATCATGCGCGACACCGTGCATTGCCTGACCGAAACCGAGCCCGATCAAGCCGCCATTCGCCAAGCGATTGCCCACATGATCGCCCAAGTGCAGCAATACGTACCGGGGTACAAACTGGTCAACGGCCCAGTGTTTGACGGCAACCGCGTGTCGATTTTCATGGAAGTCGAAGGCCTGGGCGACTTCTTGCCCAAGTACGCCGGCAACCTGGACATCATGACTGCGGCAGCGGCACGTACCGCCGAAATGTTTGCCGAACAAATCCTGTCGGGCGACCTGCACCTGCGCGCCACCGCCCCGCAACCTGCCCTCGCTTAAGGAGTCGACCATGGACCTTCGCGGAAAAAAAATCACCGTGCATGACATGTGCCTGCGCGACGGCATGCACCCCAAGCGTCATCAGATCAGCTTGCAACAGATGAAAGACATTGCCTGCGGCCTTGACGCTGCTGGGGTGCCACTGATTGAAGTAACCCACGGCGACGGCCTGGGCGGCAGCTCGGTGAACTATGGCTTCCCGGCCCATACCGACGAGCAATACTTGTCGGCTGTGATCCCGATGATGAAAAACGCCAACGTGTCGGCGTTGTTGCTGCCCGGCATCGGCACGGTGGATCACCTGCAAATGGCCCATGACTTGGGCGTTAGCACGATCCGGGTGGCGACCCATTGCACCGAAGCCGACGTGTCGGAGCAGCACATCGCCTACGCCCGCAAGCTGGGCATGGACACTGTCGGGTTCCTGATGATGGCGCACATGAACAGCCCTGAAGGGCTGGTCAAGCAAGGCAAGCTGATGGAGAGCTTTGGCGCCAACTGCATTTACCTCACCGACTCCGCCGGGTACATGCTGCCCCACGACATCAGTGCCCGCGTCAGTGCCTTGCGGGCCGCGCTGCACCCGGACACAGAAATCGGCTTCCATGGCCATCACAACCTGTCGATGGGCGTGTCCAACTCCATCGCCGCTATCGCCGCAGGCGCCACTCGGATTGACGCCGCAGCCGCCGGCCTGGGTGCAGGTGCGGGCAATACGCCCATGGAGATTCTGGTGGCGGTGTGTGACCGCATGGGCATCGAAACGGGGGTCAGCGTGTTTGGCATACAGGACGTAGCCGAAGACTTGGTGGTGCCAATCATGGACTTCCCGATTCGCAGCGATCGCGATGCGCTGACCATGGGCTATGCCGGGGTGTATGGGTCGTTCCTGCTGTTCGCCAAACGCGCCGAGCAGAAATATGGCGTCCCCGCGCGGGAGATCCTGGTGGAAATGGGGCGTCGCGGCATGGTCGGCGGTCAGGAGGACATGATCGAAGACACCGCCATGACCCTGGCCCGTCAACGCGCCTGACCACCCCGCAGTTGCGAGCGCTGGCGGCCGTTCGCCAGCGCCCCGGATATTCAGCGCACAGAGAATCGACCATGTCCAACACCCACGTCGGCTGGCGCAGCCACGGCCTGCTGTTATTACTGGCTGCCGTCTTTGCTGACAACTTTGTCGGGCGGCAGATTCTGGCGGTGATGATTGAACCGATCAAACGCGAGTTCGGCGTGGGTGACACCGCACTGGGCCTGATATCGGGGCTGGCATTTGCCGGTGTCTATGCACTGCTCGGGCTGCCGGCCGGGCGTCTGGCCGATCGCATGTCGCGCACTCGCCTGCTGGCCGTGGCGTGTCTGTTGTGGGCCATCGCGACCATGGCCTGCGGGCTGGCGGTAAGTTTCTGGATGCTGGCACTGGCGCGCATGGCCGTCGCGGTGAGCGAGTCACCCACCACGTCAGCCTCCATGTCGATCATTGCCGACCTTTACCCGCCCCACCGCCGCTCTTTTGCGATCAGCTGCTTTACCGCAGCGCCGACCTTTTCGGCGGTCATCGGGCTCAGTCTGGGGGCGTGGGTGGTTGAACACTATGGCTGGCGTACGGCGTTTATTGCGATTGGCCTGCCCGCGTTGCTGTTCTCAACCGTACTGGCGTTTGTGGTCAAAGACCCGGCCCGGGGGCGCTGGGATCTGGCCGGTGCGCATGCCGCCCACCCGCTGCAGAGCCTGGGCGGTGAGGCGCGCAAACTCTGGGCCAATTCGGCCTACCGCTGCCTGATTATGGCGGGCGGCCTGTGCACCTTGAGTTCGTATGCCATCGGTATGTGGAACACCAGTTTTCTGGTGCGCTCCCACGGTTTGTCGCTGCAACACGCAGGCTTGCTGGCGGGTTTTATATGCGGCGGCGTTGCCGGTATCGGTGCTCTGTTCAGCGGCTGGCTGAGCGACCGCCTGACACCGCGCAACCCGCACTGGCAGGTCGCAATTCCTATCATCGGGCACCTCGCAGCCTTGTGTGCGCTGGTGACCTACCTGTTGTGGCCAGGCACCGTGTTCATGCAACTGGGCAGCATACCGATCCCCAGTGCAATGCTGTGGTGCGCGCTCTACAGCTTTTTTGCCGTGTGGTGGGTGGCGCCGTCCTACAACCTGGTAACGCAACTGGTGCCGGCCAGCCGACGCGGTACCGCCATGGCTTTGCAGACCATTATTTCAACCTTGTTGGGCATCGGTGTTGGCCCCCTGCTGGCGGGGCTGCTTAGCGATGCGCTGCAACCCGCGTTTGGCATCGAGTCACTGCGTTACGCGCTGCTGCTCGTCAGTTTGCCGGTAGTAGGCTCGGTCGGTTTGCTGATTCGCACCGCAGGCCATGCGGCGCAAACCCACTACGTCCATGCTCCCCAACGTGCCTGATTACAGCGGGCGGCGGTTCGCGTAATCGTTTATCAACCTGTGTGTGAGCGCATAGGAAGACAATTCCTGGGTCCGTCCAGGGCTCAGGGCGAATGCCTGCCCCGCCCACAGGTTGATGAAATCCCCCGACCCCTGAGGCTCTGTTTTGGCCTTGAGCGGCAACAGCACACCTCCAGCCAAGGGAAAAGCCGGAGCCAGAGGGTTTATCGGCCCGACTTCACGCATCACCCGATTGAGAATTCCGCGTGCGGGGCGCCCGGTGAACAGGTTGGTCAATGCCGTCTGGCTGGAGCTCGCTTCATGCAACGCCCGCCGGTGGGGGTGAGTCAATTTGGCTTGCGGGCAAAACAGGTAGGCCGTACCGATCTGCACCGCGCTTGCGCCCAAGGCAAAGGCCGCTGCAATCCCGCGTGCGTCTGCAATGCCCCCGGCTGCGATCACCGGGACTGAGACTGCATCGACGATCTGCGGCACCAATGCAAATGTGCCGGTCTGGGTGGTCAGCTCATCGCTCAAAAACATTGCCCGATGGCCACCGGCTTCGTAACCCATGGCAATGATCGCATCGCAGCCATGGCGTTCGAGCCACTGCGCCTCCTCGACCGTGGTGGCAGAGCTCAATATTTTGGCGCCACAGGCCTTGACCCGAGCCACCAATGCCGGGGCGGGTAAACCGAAGTGAAAGCTGACAATTTCCGGTCGCAACTGCTCGACGAGGGTGCAGGTTGCTTCATCGAAAGGCGCGCGGCTGGAGACGGGCGTGGGTGCGTCAAAGTCAGCACCGAGTTCGTCGTAGTAACCCTTGAATAGCGACTTCCAGTGCTGAGCACGTTCAGCATCGGCTACAGGCGCGACATGGCAAAAAAAGTTCAGGTTCAAGGGCTTGTCGCACGCAGCACGAAACGTGGCAACTTCGCCGCGAATTGTCTCCAGATCGAGGGTTGCACAGGCCAGTGAGCCCAAACCGCCCGCCTTCGCCACACCCATCATCATATCCGCGCCCGCCCCCAGCATCGGCGCTTGAATAATCGGGGCCGTAATGCCCGCCACGTCAATGAAGCGTGAGTCTGGCCAGCTGTTCATGAAGTGCTCTCCTGAGTGAGTCGTCTCGGGGACAAATTGCGTCGGGGGTCGAAGGTGTGTGGCCGGTGAAAAGGGGTGCTGTACACCCCTTTGGCCGCTTGCGAAGCCCGTCAGTTGACGGGTGATTTACGGGCCAGGGCCGCAATCAACGCTGGATCGTGATCGTAAACGTCGGGCGCATACGTCACTTTACCGTCCTTGTCAGCCTGGGCGGTCCAGTACGTCATTAAGATCGGCATGGGCTGTTCCAGTCGGAACTCATAGGTGCGCCCGGTGCTGAGCAATTCTTCAGTGCGGGCTTTTTCCGAAGGGCTGACCAGCCAGTCCCGCAGTTCGAAGGCCGATTCAACCCGTACACACCCTGAACTGAAAGCGCGCGGGGCTTTGCTGAACAGTGCCTGACTCGGGGTGTCGTGCAGATACACGGCGAACGGATTGGGGAACCGCACCACGATCTTGCCCAATGGATTGCGCGGACCTGCGCCCTGACGCAGCAAGATATTGCCCGGACGTTCCCAGTTGACCTCTTGAGGTGAAAGCTGCCGACCGCTGCTGTCGAGCACTTGCAGGTCATGGCGCGCCAGGTACGATTGATCGCGGCGGATTTGCGGCAGTTTGTCCTGCTTGAAAATGGTCGGCGGGATGGTCCAGGTCGGGTTGAGGGTCAAGCGTGTGACACGGGATTTGAGCAACGGCGTTTGCCGGTCCGGCCTGCCCACTTGGGTACGGGTTTGCCAGACAGGCATGCCATTTTGGTAGACCATCAGCAACGCGGCCGGGACGTTGACCAGAAGACTGGTGGGCTCGAAGTCCTGAGCCATCCAGCGAAAACGCTCCAGATTGATGCGTAATTGATCCCGGCGCGCTTGCGCACTGACATTCATCTCCTTCAGAGTGCCCGGCCCGATGACGCCATCGGCTTGAAGCGAATGATCACGCTGAAAACTCTTTACGGCAGCGGCCAGTTCCGGCCCGTAGGTATTGTTCGTCAGCGTGGGCATGTGGCTCAGGTACCCCTCGCTCAGCATTCGTTCTGCCAACACAGGCACCCGCGCATCCTGCATGCCGGGTTTGAGCAGTTGCCCCTGCCCCACCACAGGCCAGTGAGGCAGCGGCTGCAAGCGTTCACGGGCGTACACCTTGCGCAGGTTCTGGTAGCGTTCCAGCGCAGGGCGCGCCTTGTCAAATGCGCTGCCTATGTCCTGCAGGCCCGGCCCGGCAATTGCCAGAATCGGGGTCTGCCGATCAGGCATTTCATCGCCGGAGTGCCAGACCGGCTCGAAACGCGATTGGTTCAAACGACCAAAATGCAGATCCTGCAGGGCTTGCAAGTATTGAAAGCTGGTATCGATGTCGGCGCATAAGCCCTGATCGTTGGGCAACGGGTAGTGCGCCGGGTCCAGGCCATCATCGGCCAACGTGGGCAGTTCGGCCTGCAACGCGGCAAGACGCCCATCCACCGACCACACCGGTTGAAAGTGCTGACCTTGGTAAAACGCCTGCAATAACTGCTGAGCCGGCGCGTTAATGCGTGGGGCCAGCGCAGGACACTCGCGGGGCAAATCCGTCAGCGCGACCTCAATCATCGTCGCCGGATCAACGGGCACCTCATCGGCCAGAGCGACCAATGGCGCTGCGAGCAAAGCAATGCTCAAGTAACATGCGTGTTTTTTGATCAACTGCTTTACTCCAATCCATGGCCATCATGGTTGATGGATAACCGTATCACCCGTCGACGTTGCACAGGTCAGCACCTGTCTGGACGGGACATTTGGAGCCTATACAACAGTGAGAACCCTAGACCTATGCTGACTTTCCTGCGACGGCTTTGTCTGGCCGCCGCGACCGTGGGCCTGTTTACCAGCCCTGTGTTCGCCGCCAGCCCCTCTACACCGGTACTGTTCAACAGCCTCGCCCAGGCAGCACCAGAACTCAATCCCCAAGCACTAAAAAGTGCCATCAGCGCCATGCAATGCGCCGTGAACAATGGCGCCAGCCAGGCTCGGCATCTGGCAGTGATTGACTACTCGCAGCCATCTACTGCGCGCCGCTTGTGGATCTTCGACCTGCAAAGCAAGCGCCTGGTATTACGCGATCTGGTCGCTCACGGGCAAAACTCCGGGGAAAACTTCGCCACCCAATTTTCCAATGACGAAGGCAGCTACCAGTCCAGCCTGGGCTTGTTCCGCACTCAAGAAAGTTACAAAGGCACCCATGGCTATTCACTGCGCATGGATGGCCTTGAGCCTGGCATCAATGACCGGGCACGCGACCGGGCCATCGTGATTCATGCCGCCAGCTATGTGAATCCGCTCTGGAGCGAGCGCCAGGGCCGCATCGGCCGCAGCCAGGGCTGCCCAGCGGTTCGGCCGCAAGTGGCGCGTAAAGTGGTAGACAAACTCAAGGACGGACAGTTCATGTTCGCGTGGTACCCCGACAAGCGTTGGCTCCAGTCCTCGGCTTACCTCAACTGCCAGCCTCGGCTGGTTGCCAGCATCGTCTCGGCAAAAGGCAGTTGAGAAACAGCGTTCAGCCATTCCCAGGCTAGCGCAGTAATTAGTACTACAGACCTTCCGCTAAGAGACTACGCTACGAGCTGTCATTAACATGGCGCCTCGTAGCGAGGTTCCACTCGACAAGGAACGCTGTAGTGACATTTGTATTGAAGTTCGAACAGGCCGGTCAGGCCAGCGTCCTAAACGTTGCAGGCATAGAAGATGCCCTCGCACTCGTGACCGAGGCTCACAGTGCCCTCGAAAACCCCACCTTGTATTTCGAGCCCAAGCAAACTTACTGCGCATTACAGCCCGGTGTGAGCCTCGAGTCAGTGGCTCAGGAACTGGACAGCCAATGGGAGTGGGCAGCTGATGACACCCTCAAGGTCCACCCCACGCTCAAAGCGAAATACCAGCTGCAGCAATAACGCTTAGCGCTATTGCCTGCTGCTCAAGCCAAACGTGCATGGACTCAGGCAGCCCATGGCCATTGCCAGCAGACTGTCCTGCAGAGCCGTCGACTCCAGCTGCTCCGGTATGTCTTGCAGTACGCCACGGATGACCTCGCGCAATCCTTGGCCGAGCAGGTACGCGGCCAATTCCGGATGCGGTGTTGTGATCTCACTTTTATACATCGTCAAAAGTGGCAGCCAGGTCGCCTCGATAAACTCCCCTGCCGTCTTGTAGGGCCCGCGCCACATGCCCAAGTGCAGGGCCGAGTGGTACCGCAAGTGAAAAGCCTTGTTCAATTTGAACAGGCGCGTTTCAACACGCACGATATTTCCGAGAATTTCCCGCAGTGCCGATTTCAACGGTACGCCCCGTAGCCGCTCACGCACCCTCAAGAGTTGTTCGGCCTCTTGGTCGAGTACACGTTCGTACAGCAGGGCAATGATGGCGTCCTTGTTGGGAAAGTATTGATAGATCGAGCCGACTGCGACGCCGGAAACGTCTGCAATGCGGGCCACGGTGAGCGAGTCCTCCCCGGATTCATCGAGAATCCGCAAACACGCCTGCTCTACCGCTTCGACCAGTGCACGTGAGCGCGACTGGGAGGGTCGCTTGCGTAAAGCCGGAAGCGCCTGCTGTGTTGTTATCAGGTCCATTATGTTGTGTGCCTGTTCCTGTATGGAAATCCGAGCCCGACCTTCTCAGCATCCGCATGAAATCCAATTAACCCATGTAAATCAGCACGTTAGACAAACGTAAAGGGTGTTCTGGAATGCGAATATCTCAACGCGGGTGCCCTCAGTATGATCATTGCGGTCGATCCGACAACATCTAAACGTGTCGCCATGCGCTTGATCCGCTCAGGTGTTGGCGCCCTGCCAGGAGATTGTTTATGTCTTCAACGTTCACTGTATTGCCCCTGGGTCCACATCTGGGAGGCGAAGTCGTCGATCTGGATCTTTCTTCTGTCGTTTTGCCGCAGACATTGGAGGCCCTTGAAGCCGCTCTTATCAAACATGAAGTTATCGTGCTGCATGCCCCCGGGCTGAAACCCGAACAACATCTGGCCATCGCACGGTATTTCGGGGAGCCCGAAGTCCACACGTTTTACCCCAATCTGGGCAATGGTTTTGAAGAAATTACGGTGATCGACTCCAAGCTGGGCGACAGGGCTGACATGTGGCATCACGACGAAAGCTTTTTGCCCCACCCGCCTGTCGTCACCATGACCCATGCCCAGATACTGCCGCCTACCGGCGGTGACACCTGCTGGGTCAGTATGACCACCGCCTACGAGGCGTTGTCTGAACGCATGAAGCACTACCTCGAGGGACTGAGTGCCTGGCACGACATGAACGCGCCTATCACGGCCGCCCTGCGCCAGAACGTCGTCACACATGAACGCTATCTGGAGGTCGTCAGCATGAACCGGCGGCACCTCCACCCTCTGGTCATCAGACACCCCATTTCAGGACGCCAGGCGCTGTACCTCAGCCCGACCTACACCACCCACATTGAAGGCCTCGCCAGCACCGAAAGCGAGGCGGTGCTTGCTTACTTGCATGCACATTGCCAGCACGTGCAATTCGGCTTTCGCCACCGCTGGACGGTCGGTGACATGGTGCTCTGGGACAACCGCAGCGTACTCCACAACGCCATCCTGGATTACAAACCGCATCAACGACGCATGCAACGCACTTCGGTGTTTGCCCACGCCCGTCATGGATAAACCATTGCTTAGCATCGCCGTTCAGAAGAAGGAAGCCGTCATGTTAAAGGACACGCTTAATTACGACATGCTCGCCCGCTACATCCCACGGCCAGGCCGTCACGCCCTGCTACCCGAGCTGACCGCCCGGCAAACCGTTGCGCTGCTGTGCCGGGTTTTGTCCCGAGAAGGTTACAACGATCACATTGCTGGCCACATCACTGTGCGCCAGGATGACGGCACTTACCTTGCCAACCCTTGGGAATTGACGTGGTCAGAAGTAACCGCTTCGGACATCGTGCGGCTCGATGCGCAAGGCCAAGTGATCGAAGGCGACTGGAACATTACCCCGGCAATCAACCTGCACATCGAGGTGCACGCTGCCCGCCACGATGTGGGGGTGGTCATCCACAATCACCCGCAATGGGGCTCGATCTGGTCAGCCGCAGGCCGTATCCCACCGATTTATGACCAGACATCCGCATTGGTCGACACAGCCCCTGTGCTCTATGACGAGTACCGTGGCACGGTTGAAGACGCTGATCTGGGCCGCGCCGTGGTGGACGCATTGGGCTCGCAAAAATGGGCAATGCTCGCAAATCATGGTGTGTTGATCGTCGCCAATGGCATTCGTCAGGCGCACTTGCGAGCGATTACCCTGGAATGGCGCAGCCGTTTGGCATGGCATGTAGAGACGCTAGGTGGTGGCAGCCCCTTGCCCTCAAACGTAGCCTTGGCCACCGGCAAGCGTACCGACGCCAATGGGTTTCCGTTTTTGTGGGAAGCCATGGCGCGCGAAGAGATACGGCGCGACCCCGGAGTCCTTGAATAACCGTTGGCGGCCAAACAGTACCCTTCCTGCTGCTTGACCGGGAATCTCAAAGCGCGTGGCAGGGCCTTTATGAAGACTGCCGCGCTCGCTGCACACTGATCGCAAACCTTCCCCGAGGGTCAAGCTTGCGGGGGGGGGGGGCTGTCACCAAGGTGCGGTCAGTGAAAAAGGAACTCGCAGGGCTTCAACATGAATCGCCCCGGGTTTCCTAGACACCCTTTTGCCTTAAATGGACTGCCCCCGGCGCCATAGACATCTCCAGCCTATGCTCGCCGACGGTCATCCACATGCGAGATTTCTCCGTAATCGAAGACGCCGACGCGGCATCATTCATTAAGATGTAACTGCCAAGCACGAGAGCTGAATACAGCACACCAAGCCAACGAAGTGGCCGCTTGCTCCAGCTTTCGCGCTGCTAGGCATTTGCGACGGGTGAATGCTCCCGGTCATAACCATTCTCCTGGAACGTTGCGTAACTCAAGGGACTCTAGAGGATGTTGCATGTGACGTCAGTACCGTCACCGCTGCCCCCAGCAGCAGCACGATTGCACTAGCGAAAAACGTGCGCTGATAGCCGTGACTATCGAACAGCAGTCCACCCACGGTTGAGCCCAGAGCAATGGACAGTTGAATCACGGCTACCATCAGGCCGCCTCCAGCCTCGGCATTATTTGGCATCGCCTGTGCTACCCAACTCCACCAGCCCACCGGGGCCGCAGTCGCCAACAGTCCCCATAACCCCAGCAGTGCACCAACAACGAAGGTCGAGTGGCCAAAAGGGATCAGTGCCAGAGCGATCAAGGCCATCAAGACCGGAATGACTATTAATGTCTGGAACAGGCTGCGCCTTAGAAATCGGCCGATAATCAAGGTACCGATAAAGCCTGTCGAGCCGATCACCAGTAAGATCAACGAAAGCATGGATACATCGACGCGCGTTACCGTTTCAAGGAAGGGCCGCAGGTAGGTGAATAGCGCAAACTGCCCCATGAAGAAGGCTCCGCAACCGACCATACCCAGTGCCACTGAACGATTCTTTAACAGCTTGAACACGTTCCCTGATTCCGTTCTACGCGGTCCCACCTTCATGGGCGGGAGGCTGATGTACATCCAGGTCAGAGCAATCGCCGCGATGGGCACTACACAAAGAAAAGCACCGCGCCAGCCAATAATCGAGCCCAAATAACTGCCCAACGGTGCGGCAATTACGGTAGCCAGCGCGTTACCGCCGTTGAAGATGGCTAGTGCTTTCGGCACCTGCGGGGCGGGTACCAAGCGCATAGCCGTCGCCGCGGACATCGCCCAGAAACCGCCAATGACCACACCGATGAGCGCACGGCCGACCATGTAAGTTTGATAGTCGGGGGCCAGCCCGACGATCAAGCCCGAGACGGCCATCAACCCGGCCAGTGCCATCAGCAACAGCTTGCGATCGAGGGTTCTGGCAAGCCACGAGATCGACAGGCTAGTTAGCACGGCAAATGCCCCCGAAATCGCAATGCCTTGCCCGGTCATCCCTTCGCTAACCTGAAGATCAAGGGCTATCGGCGTCAGCAGGCTGGCAGGCATGAATTCAGAAGCGATCAGGGCGAAAACACACAGCGTCATTGCAAAGACCCCGCTCCAGTAGGCAGGAGCCTCGTTGCTGGTTGAAACAGTGGCCATTGGGTCCTCGCGACTAATCGTATTCATGCCGGTCATGGTGGCGAACGAATACTCACGCGACTAGCTAATGAATGCTTAACAAGGCTATAAGTTGAGCTAATCAATAGCTGCATAAGGTGCTGCGTACCATGGTCAGAGGAAACCTCAACGATCTGCTTTCATTCGTGACAGTGGCGCGTGAAGGCAGCTTCACCCGTGCCGCCGGGATACTGGGAGTTACCCAGTCGGCACTGAGCCAGGCCATCAGAGGTCTGGAATCGCGCCTGCAAATCAGGTTGCTGACGCGCACCACCCGCAGCGTCTCGCCGACTGTCGCGGGCGAGCGGCTGCTGCAAGCGATCGGTAATCGCTTCGATGAGATTGAGGCGGAACTGGATAACCTGACGCAAATGCGCGACAAGCCTGCGGGCACCGTACGTATCACCTGCGGCGATCATGTTCTGCGCACCACGTTGCTACCCAAACTATCTGCGCTGCTCCACGAATACCCGGACATCAACGTTGAGTTCGACGTGAGTTACGGATTCAGGGACATTGTGGCGGATCGTTTTGATGCAGGTGTGCGCCTGGGCGACACCATCGACAAAGACATGATCGCAGTTCCGATAGGCCCGCAATTGCGGATGGCTGCTGTCGCCGTGCCAGAGTACTTTGCCAGCCGTGGCATTCCCGAAAACCCGCGCGACCTGATGAACCATAGCTGTATCAACCAGCGTATGCAGACATCTGGCGGGCTTTATGTATGGGACTTTGAGCAGCGAGGCAAGCAGGTGAACGTGCGTGTAAACGGCCAGCTTATTTTCAACACGTCCAGCCATATCGTAGATGCGGCCTTGGCCGGGCTGGGCATCGCGTACCTGCCAGAAGAAGAGTTTGAGCCGCACCTGCGTGAAGGTAGGCTGGAGCGGGTGCTGGAAGATTGGTGCCCACCGTTCTCTGGCTACTATTTGTATTACCCCAGCCGTCGACAACCGTCCCCCGCCTTTACACTGGTTGCCAATGCATTGCGCAAAGCTGTGTAGACGGGACAGCCTTTTGGTGTAGATACAGTTGGTCTGAAGCCTGAGCAGTGCAGCGCGTTGCAAAAAAAATAATCCCAGCGCTATTAAGTACAAAAACCATAACTAAATTAAGCCATCCGTTAATGTCCGCTTTTGGCCGATTCTGTTGAAAAAGTCGGCCATGCTTTCCAACGCAGAAAAGTACGCGTTTGAAATTGAAATCTTTACTTTGAACAAAGGGTTTCGGGGGCAGATTTGGCGTAGCTGCGCTTAAAAAATGCATTTGCAGCAATCAATACGTGTGCAGCCTGGAAGGATCGACTTTTTCAACACAATCGGTCAAAAACTGTCTTTCGCAGGCGCGATCTTAATGTCCTAGGTTTCGCTGTCGTCCAGGACTGCCGGAGTCGCAGCCGTCCCAGCCAACAGACCACCATCAATATTGAACTCGCTGCCCGTGATGTACGTAGCGTCATCCGACGCGAGCAACAAGGCCAGAGCGGCCACTTCTTCAGGCATACCGAATCGCCTGAGCGGAGTGTCTCGAACCAGCGCAGCCATTCGCTCTTCGCGACCGGCATCGCTACCTAACATGGGTTCCCACATGGGAGTAAGGATGGCCGCCGGATGAATCGAGTTGCATCGAACGCTCAGTCCTTGTTCGGCGCAGTAAAGCGCCACTGTTTTAGTGTGATTGCGAACGGCAGCTTTGGACGACGCATACGCTGCAGCCCCTGGAATGCCAACGAGGCCGGAGCGAGAGGAAATGTTGACGATGGAACCGGCTCCTGACTGGCGCATGGAGCGAATGGCGTATTTGCATCCGAGGAATACTCCGTCGAGATTAGTTTGATGCACGGAACGCCAATCTTCCAGCCTTGCATGTTCCGGGTCATGTCGCTCAGCACCGCTCTCGAATCCGGTGATGCCCGCGTTATTCACGAGGATATTCCAATTCCGGCCTTTATTTGTAATCTGCGTGGCCAATCGTTGCCAATCCTCTTCACGCCGCACATCCAGACGCTGAAAGCAGGCGCTACTACCCAACGAGCTTGCAACCGCATTACCAAGATCGTCGTTAATATCAGTGACGTAAACGAAGCAACCTTCTTGCACAAAGAGCCTTGCAATGGCGGCGCCGATGCCTTGAGCCGCGCCGGTGACGACCGCTGTCTTGGAAACCAGTTTATTTTCCATAAATGATGATATCTCCATGATGAAGCGTGTTCAGAGCCCGTAATAATCAGCCAATGCCCTATCCCATGCTCACGCTTGGCAAAGAGGCTATTCCATAACCGAATGCCGCGAAACCTGAAAAGCTGGGCCAGGCAGGGTCAGTCATTGGGCAAACGAGAAATGAGGTTTTCGCATCTGCAAAAAAAAGATTGCCAATTCATTGTCAGGTGATTTTTTTCAGCCTACCTTAAACAAACCTATACAAGAAGTTTTTCCTGTATAACTATTTGACTATGGATTTGCACACACTCATAGCCCAACCGCGAGAAATTGAATGAACCCACTATTAGCCAGCCATTACCGGGAAATTCTCGTCGGTCTCGGTGAAAACCCCGAGCGCGAGGGCTTGTTAGACACGCCCAAGCGTGCCGCCAAAGCAATGCAGTACCTGTGCAATGGCTACACGTTGAGCCTAGAAGACGTCACTAACGGAGCCTTATTCGAGTCGCAGAGCGATGAAATGGTGATCGTCAGGGACATCGAGCTTTATTCCTTGTGTGAGCATCACATGTTGCCCTTCATCGGCAAGGCGCATGTGGCGTACATCCCCACCGGCAGAGTCCTGGGGCTGTCGAAGGTCGCGCGAGTGGTTGATATGTTCGCACGTCGCCTACAGATCCAAGAAAACCTTACCCGGCAGATTGCTGAAGCTATCCAGCAGATTACTGATGCCGCCGGTGTGGCCGTGGTCATTGAAGCTAGGCACATGTGCATGATGATGCGCGGCGTAGAGAAGCAGAATTCGGTCATGACTACCTCCGTAATGCTGGGCAACTTCCGTGATAGTTCGACGACGAGGCAGGAATTCCTACAGCTCATCGGACGACGATAAACTTATACACTGACTGCAAAATGTACAGCTGCATCGCTCGAAACTTCATCCTCACACTTGTGTACTTTAGGGATTAAGGCAATGACCCGATTTCTGCTGTTACTGGCAATGGTACTCAGCGTCACGAGCTGTACCAGTGTGGATGTTGCCCGGTATGCGGATCAGCAACCGGCGTTGAATCTGGAGCATTTTTTCAGCCAGCCCGTCAAAGCCTGGGGGATGTTTCAGAAGCGCAACGGTGAGGTGGCCAAGCGTTTCGAGGTCAACATCGTCAGCCGTCGCGAAGGCAACAACCTAATTCTCGACGAGCGCTTCCTCTATAGCGACGGCACCCGCCAGCGTCGCGTCTGGACCCTCACGCCAGAGGGCCAGGGACGCTGGAGCGGCCGCGCGGAGGATGTGGTCGGTATCGCCAGGGGCCACGTCGTCGGAAACACGTTGCACTGGCGATACAACCTGAACCTGCCAGTCGATGATTCGACCTACGAAATGAGCATGGACGACTGGATGTACTTGATGGACGAAGACACATTGATCAACCGCACCCGTATGTCCAAGTTCGGGGTTGAGGTCGGTCAGGTGACGATATTCTTCCGCCGCCAGGGCGCCGGGGTGAGCCAATGAACCACCTCCTGACCATGACCTCCCTCGACGACGGGTATCGCGCGCTGGTGATCGGTGCCAGCGGCGCCCTCGGCACAGCGTTTTGCGAACACCTGAGGCAGGATCCGCGCTGCGCCGGGGTTCGTGCGCTAGGGCGCCATACCGTTCCCGAGCTGGACCTTGAACGACCGGAAACGATTGCCAGCGCCGCCACCGAACTGGCCGCAGAAGCGCCCTATCAACTGATCGTACACGCGGCCGGCCTGCTCCATCGCGACGGGATCAAACCGGAAAAAAGCATCAGCGCCATCGAGCCGGAGGCGCTGCAGGCTGTGTTTCAAGTGAACACGCTGGGGCCGGCCATCGTGTTGCGCTACTTTTTACCGCTGCTCGCACCGCGCGGAGCGATGGCGATGCTATCGGCAAAGGTCGGCAGCATTGGCGACAACCGTTTGGGCGGCTGGTATGCCTACCGGGCTTCCAAAGCCGCACTGAACATGCTGATCAAGACTGCCGCCATCGAACTGACCCGCACCCACCCGTACAGCCGGTTGCTAACCCTGCATCCAGGCACGGTTGTGTCGGGGCTGTCGCACCCTTTTCGCGTAGCCGACAGCGCACGCCCCGCAGGCGTTGCCGCGGCCCAATTACTGACCTTGATTGACCAGTTGACACCGGCCGACAGCGGCCATTTCTTTGTTTACGATGGAGAACGCCTGCCCTGGTAGGCAAGGAGTGAAGCATGAACCTGCAAACCCTAACCGAACATGCGGCCAACAGTGAAATACGCGAGCTGGAGCTGCTGTCACTCGAAGGCGGTGTTTATTTGGCACGGATCCGCCTCGATCACGGGCAATTCACCCTGCTTGACGAGGCGGCCAAGCCGATGCACCTGCGTTCAGTCCCCCACCTGCGGGACTTGCTGCACACCGTACCGGCATTTCCTTGCGTGCTGGTGCAGCAATGCGTGCATGACGAAATGTGTGGCCGGGATACCGGGCCTGTCGAAGAGATGCGCCTTCCGTTTACGCTCACCACTCCATTATGAAGATGTCTTTCAACGGCTACGAGACTACGTCAAAGGTCAGTAATAGTTGAGAAGTCTGCCGCTTCGGCGTAGCCGAGGCGGTTTTTTGTCCAAACAACACGCTAGTGGGATGCACAGAACTCAGTGTGCAGAGCTACAAGCGGCTACAACTTCAATGCCAGCTGCAACATGCTGACTAAATCCGATCCGTGCTCATTGGTCACCGTTCCGCAGCGCTGGCGGATCATGCTCGCGTTGGTATGCAACGTATGCACGGAGCTCCAATCCAAAGCAAGCATTTGAACAAAGTCACGCAATACTGCCGTTGTAGGGTTAAAAAGGGGCCTACGGTGATGACTTTAACGTCCGATTTTTGCCAGAACTCGTCGTTCGTAAAAGCCTGCTTCTGGCGGGGAACTGCCCTTCGTGGCAGGCAGTTATCGTGCAGAAGCAGTCATGAGCCCTATTAAAAATGAAACGCGGTTTGGAAACGGGGGATTTCCCATCGGACATCCTCACAATGCGGCATAACTTGCCGATAGGTATCGGTATGACCCTAGAGGCGGCTCTCAATGTTCAACAATACGCTTAAGAAACAGCTTCAAACTCAGGCAGACGAACTGTCGGAGCTACGCCAACTGCGTGATGGCCTACGCCGTGAAATGTTAATGCTGAGTATCGATTCGACATTTAAAATCACTGAATGCAACGAAAACTTTGCAAATACGTTGGGCTACAGCCCGGGTCAGCTTATAGGTCGCGCCATGGCCGAGATTGTTCCGCAGTACGTCTCCAAGCTGCTGTGCTTTCATAACTTTCGAGCAGCAGTTGCCGCAGGTAAATCCGTCACCGACGATTACAGGTATCTGCATGCTGACGGGTCATTAGTGTGGCTTCATGCGCATTGGCAGCCAATCTCAGAAACGAGCGGCGAATTGAGTCATGTCACTTGCTACGCGACAAACATTACCTCCCGAGTAGAGAAAGCATCGGAAAACGCCTCCTTCATTGAGGCATTACTTCGGTCGACGGCAGTCATCGAGTTCGACCTCTCGGGGCATGTGCTAATGGCAAATGATCAGTTTTTACGAGCGATGGGCTACAACCTAGGACAAGCCAAGGGGAGTCACCACAGTATTTTCTGTAAGCCCGAACAAGTTTCGTCCCAGGAATACAGGGATTTCTGGTCTACATTGAACAAAGGTGAATTTGTTGCCGGGCGATTTGAACGTATAGACAGTCGCGGCCAACCTGTATGGCTGGAAGCAACCTACAACCCGGTTTATGACACCGAAGGGACACTTTGCAAAGTGGTAAAATTTGCTACGGTGGTGACCGACCAGGTTGCCCATGAACAAGAAGTCAGTGGAGCGGCCCTGACTGCATTTGAAATTTCTCAGCAAACAGATGTCAGCGCTCAGCGAGGAGCTGTCGTAGTCAACGACACAATGCATACCATGCGCAAAATCGCAGTTGATATGCAGGCTGCATCTGAGGGGGTCGAAGCGCTGGGTAAACAGTCACTATTGATCAGCTCAATTATTCAGACAATCAGCAGCATTGCCCAACAAACCAACCTGCTGGCATTAAATGCTGCTATTGAAGCTGCCCGCGCAGGCGAGCAAGGTCGAGGCTTTGCGGTGGTAGCTGATGAAGTGCGGAAACTGGCTGGACGAACCAGCGCGGCCACTGAAGAAATCGCATCGGTTGTCTTGCAGAACCAGAAGCTGGTAGATGAGACCGTCTCTGATATGGCAAACAGCAAGTCCCAAGCTGAGCAAGGTCTTGAACTAGCGACACAGGCAGGACAAGTAATTGTTGAGATTCAGGATGGCGCTAAGCGAGTGGTCGATGCGGTAGGTATGTTTGCTACTCAGGTGGCTTAGAGATGGTCTGAAGTAGGCCGCTATTTTTCGACTGCTGATCCATAGGTGCTTTCAAAAAACGGCAGCCGTTCAAAACCGATCAAGTCTGCCGCCTATTCCATCCATGTTTGCCGCTGAACGCTCCTCGCAGCAGCTATTTCCCTCATTACAGACGCACCTCTCCTGCGCTGGGGAGTCAAATATCGACGCGCCATCCAAAGGTTCGACAGGGCGAACAGCGTCACCCTCTGAGCAGTGTTTTTCACCAAGCCTCGGAAACGCATTTCGTATAACCAAGTGTAATAACCACTGGGATGGACTTTCAGCGTCAGGCAAAGCCGTCGAATCGAATAGTCGTCCGCTCACTGCTTGATAAAGGCGTACTTCAATCGCACTCCTTGGCAAAGTACGCGGCGGCCTTTTTTAAGATGTCTCGCTCTTCGGTGACACGCTTGAGTTCGGCTCGTAGACGACGCAGTTCAGCGTGCTGATCGTCGTCTTGCTGCCATTCTGCTTGAGGTTTGCTAGGCATAGAGGCTATGCGTCGACACACCAAGACGTGCTGCCACATCAGCGACAGGCAGCTTCTTTTCGGTCACTTGATTGACCGCTTGGATTTTGAATTCTTCGGGATAACGTGGGTTGCTCATGGCACCTCCTGATTGGCCTCAGCATAGGCTGGAGATGTCTATGGCGCAGGGGGCAGTCCAATGATCAGCATGTTACTTTTCCTAGACACACACGGAGTACTGCACCTCTGATAAGGAAATTACGATGCTCGTCGATACACGCGAAAGACGACGGCGCGCGCCGGGGTTGAAGCACGTCAAATCCCCAGAAGTGTAACGAGGCGATGAAAACCTCAGTTACCAAATAAAAATGACTCGAGCAGAAATTTGGCATCAACCTCCTCGGTTAGAAATGGACTCTTGCAGGGACTTCGCATGAAGAAGAAGGACGATAAAGACGACCCTTTTTTAGACTCACCTTGGCATCAACGTCGCCCAAACGGTGGCGCGTCTTGGGCCGCATGGGCAAAACCCTCTGTGCCAGAGCCGGTGTACATCCCAACATGGCGCTGTTGAGAAATACAACAAGCGCGGAAAACATCTTGGGGAGTTTGATCACGAAACAGGTGAACAAACTAAAGATGCTGATAAAAACAGAGAGGTAGAACCATGAAATTTATCGTCGAAGCATTCAATAAAGAGAACGAATTTCTAGATTTTGAAGTTGCTCTACCAGATGGCTGCGAAGCCCAACTAGCCAAAATCATGAACTGGTCATCTCCACAGCGAGGTGATGAGGGCTACAACCTTAGCAGCACCCAACTGTCTAGCATCGAGGCTTTGATAGGCAAGCGTTTCAATGACGATAAATACATATTTCAACTCACCTGTAACGTGAGCTGAAATGCGGCCTCTGATAACTCACGTAGCGGGTCCGGACTCATGCCCGCGAGCCCCTCACATCAAAACAACATCCCCAACGCCTTCGGCGTCCACTTCATAATCATCAACTCCCCACTGACCTCAGCCTTCCCCTGTCGCGAATATCCACCATATCAACGTGAATTCTTCAAACAGTCGGCGAATGACCGGAGTGTCCACGCGGCTTGCCCCCTCAATGGCGCCGGGTTGGTCCAGCTCAGTTTCACGCCTGTGTCGCCTGTTTACGGGCGAATGTCTGGCTCTCTTGGTAGACTTGCACCCCATCATGGATCAGGCGTATTTGTGCCGTGTAACTGATGCTGCCGTCGATGCGTTTACGCCCTCTGATCGTGGCCATAGTTAACGGGTACAATTCGAAAATGAGATGGTACGTTGTACCAGCACCTTCGAAACCGCCCTTTTACCCCTCAAAACACGCCTAAAACACGTAGAGCAAAATGGTACAGAATTCAGCCACACCCCACGTAAACACAGGCTCTGCGGTGTCCAGACGCTTTAGCGTGGCCCCTATGATGGATGGGATCTATTTAATTAATAAATCCTTATAAATCAAGTAGATAGATTGTAAAAAACCCTTGCTATAGCAAATTTAAAGCAAGCAGCTCATAACGATTTCGCCCAATGCAACAGCACCTTCCCAGTCCGTCCAATCAGTGACAGTACATTTTTGGCTGCTCTGATTGAATGTCGCAAGTTAGCTCCCTAGTACCCCATGCCCCCTCGTAAAATCTCTTAAGTCATTGTAAGTAAACAAGAAATATATATATTTTAACAGACAAAAAACACTGATTTTCGTGTATTGGCAAACGGTAAACCGTGGGCTGTAGGGTGGGTTTTGCGCATACTTGATGTGTTACGATTCTGGAACCCGTATATAGAAAACTCAACATACTTTCAAACACTTCAAGCCCTGACATACAACAAAATCAGAACCGTCCTACACCTCCGATTTTCCCGATACCAAATACTCCCCCTACCCTTTGACGCCAATGGCGGATACCCTGCTCGCCCCTAGATAGCCAACCGCCATCATCCATTACAAATCTAGCAAATCGCTCGAGTGAGATCACATGGAACTGTTCCTCATCATTTTCGGCTTATGCACCCTTGTGCTGCTGGTCATCGCAATAAAAAAAACAAAGCTCACAGCCAAGCTAACTGCTGAACTTCGCCAACGAGAGCAGATCATTGATCGCCAGCAGCAAGAAAACTCAGCACTAATAAGCCGTGTTGACCGCCAGGGGCAGGAAAATACAGCCTTGCAGAATCGCGTCGACGCCCTTTCCAAGTATCAAACCATCATCGATGCGGAGGCGCACGCCAAAGAACTCAACGCACAAGCTGAGAGTGTTTTCGCCCACTCGAAAATAGCTGCTGCAGTCGAATTGCATGAAGCCAAACGCATAGCAAAAGAAGAGCTGATTACAAGCGAGATGGAAATGGCTTCAGCTCGCGCAACTGCGAGCAGGATTGTCGAAGCCGCCAACAAACGCGCAGAAGAAATTGCAGGTGACGCTTACAGCGCCATGAACCGTGCAAAGGAATTTGCTGACACAGCAAAAGCGATGAAGAACATCATCGAAGGCTACGGTGATGCTTACATAGTGCCGACCTACAATCTGCTGGATGATCTTGCAGAAGAGTTTTCCTTCACTGAAGCGGGCCAGAAACTCAAAGCGGCACGTGATATGAGCCGCTGGATGGTCAAGGCTGTCCGGGCTGCTACTTGTGATTACGCAGAAGCAAATCGACGTGACACGGCCATCCGATTTGTCATCGATGCATTCAACGGTAAAGTCGATTCAATCCTTTCTAGAAACAAAGCTGATAACCACGGAAAGCTGGAGCAAGAAATTCGGGATGCATTTGCCTTGGTTAACCACAACGGCACCGCATTCAGAAACGCACGTATCACAGATGAATACCTCGCCTCGCGCCTAGAGGAACTGAAGTGGGCCGCAACAACTCGCGTGCTGAAAGAGCAAGACCGCGAGGAGCAGCGTCTACTGCGCGAACAAATACGCGAAGAGGAAAAAGCCCGCCGTGAGTTTGAACGCGCAATGAAAGACGCGGCGAAGGAAGAGGACACCATCAAAAAAGCGATGGATAAGGTTCTTCAGCAAGCAGCGAATGCCAATGATGCACAGAGGGTAGAGTTTGAAGCCAAGCTGCGGGAGCTGGAAATCAAGCTCCAGGCTGCAGAAGAGAAAAACCAACGTGCTCTGTCAATGGCACAGCAAACCAGAACCGGCCATGTTTACGTAATTTCTAACGTTGGTTCGTTTGGCGAGGAGGTCTTCAAAATTGGCATGACTCGCCGTCTGGAACCTAAAGACCGCATTCGTGAGCTTGGGGATGCGAGTGTTCCATTCGAGTTCGACGTGCATGCGATGATTTTCAGCGATGACGCCCCGACCCTCGAGAAAACCCTGCACCGCCACTTCCTGCGCCGCCAGATGAACAAGGTCAATCCGCGTAAGGAGTTTTTCCGCCTTGGGATCAGTGAGATTCGAGCTGAGCTCGAAATCCTTGGCGTTGAGACCCTTTGGACGATGGCAGCTGAAGCTCTCGAATATCGCGAGACCACTCGCATTGAGCAGCAGATCCAGGAAAACCCGGTGATTGAGCAGCAATGGACGCGCCATCAACTTGAACAGGAAGTAGAGAACGAGTTCGAGGAAGAGATGCATTCGGCATAAACTGGAGATCTCTACCCCGCCTCAAGCAAGCGTGTATGGTTGGGTAGAGAACGTTATGAAAACGCACGAGGGCAGCCGCTACAGATCGCGGCGAGTCAGCAAAGTCGGGGCTTTTCAACGTCAAGCCAGCACAAATGATCTGTTCACGTTATGTGTGTACAATCACAGCATAGTACCCGATTTGGGACGTACACCCTGCACACGCTTTGATTGAAGGGCCATATGGAATTCCACGACATTTTACATGGGCTCATGCGGTTCTCTGATGAGAATCTAACCTCACTACTCGCAGACCTTATAGACAGTCCAGAGATCCACCGACTGAGAAACATGAGGCAAATGAACTTTGATGTGCCGCTCATCCAAGAATTAGGAAGGTCCCGCCGACTTCCCCATTCTATAGGCGTAACATTTTTGGCTGTTGAGCTAGCACACAAAGCCAATCTTAAATTAAGCGACACTAAAGCTCTCTTGGCAGCAGCTTTACTCCACGATGCAGCCATTCCTCCATATGGGCACCTAGTTGAGTCCGAGCTTAAGTTCATCACGCCTGATTTCAGCCATGAAGAAAATTTGGCAAAAATCATCCGAGGCACACTGGGAAGTGGAAACTCATATCAACACATTATAAGAAAAAAAGAGCTAAAACTAACTCCTATATTACAAAAACATGGAGTCGATATTGAGTCAGTTATAAACATAGTATGCCCGAAGAAAGGTACTACCAGCCCTATTTCTGCCGATATTGATATAGACAACATTGATAACGTGCACCGCATGGCGGCGATGTTAGGTTGGGAAGGAGCAAAAGAAAACATTAAAATCATACGCAACTCTATGCGTCTAAAAGGTTTAAGCGGGCTAATTTTCACAAAGGAAGCTATTGAGCCTTTGCACAAATGGCTAGAGTTTAGAGAGCGTATTTATACAATGATAATTGCTCATCCCGAGTGCATCCCTTACAACGCACTACAAACTGACCTTGTCCGACTAGCAGTTGACCACGACATCATAACGCCTACAGATTGGTACATGACAGAGCCGGAGTTTGAAGAAAAATTACGTGAAAAAGGAAGCGTCACTGAAGAGTTAGGCTGGCAACTCATATCAGGCTGCGAATACAAACTCGTTGACTATGTATGGTTCAAAAACTTTTCCTCTCCTAAAAAGCTTAAAAACAAGGAGATATCAGACTACATGAGTAGCAACGTAGCTGAGACAGTTAAAAACTCCGGCTACTTTGTATGGAACGAAAAAGGCTTGATCAGCAGAGCCATTAAAATCACCCTTGATGATAACAAAATCATCCATTTGGGCAAAAATTCTACCAGCTGTATGATAGCACTTGTTAAAAAGAGTCCATCTCAAGCCAAACTGACTAAAGCTCAGTCTAACAAATGGCGGCGGGCGATTATAAAATCCTTCACCGACCTTTTTGAACCGGAAAGCTTTGACTTTGATTTCCCCGAAACATACACAGGAAGTTTTTACTCCAAGACGGACGAGCTTCAACTTGAACATTAATGAACAACTTGAAAGTGTTGACTGGTCATTTCCAAACCTAGGCAACTCTGGAATACACTCTTTACATTGGTACCCTGCTACCTATGTAGCAGCAATTCCAGGAACGTTAATACCTGTTTTTACAGAAAAAGGGGGGTTGGTGCTTGATCCTTTTAACGGTTCTGGAACCTCTGGCGTTGAAGCTATTCGGCTAGGCCGACACTTTATAGGAATGGATACAAACCCTGTTGCTTTACTAATGAGCCAGGCCAAACTTCATTTCCCTGATCCAAAAAGCTTACGCAAGCACATTGACACTATAATCAGAGATTCTGAAAAACTATTTTCCACGCAAGAAACAATTCCGCACCCACACACCGAAGAACTATCGGCGTGGTATCACATAGACACTCTCAATACTTTAAATAGATTACTGACGGCCATCTTAAAAATCAGCAATAATGATACAAGACGCTGTCTCCTTGCGATATTTTCAGGGGTCCTAAAAAACACCTCTTCACAAGGGCGTCACTGGGGATGGGTTTGCGACAATGTAAAACCTAAGCCTTTCGAAATAACTTTCAAGGACGCATTATCTACTTTCATAAATGCTGCCAATGACTATATAAAAATCACTGACCAGTCCCACAAACTGGTACAAGTTCACTCTGAGAACGAGACTAGGAAACAAACTAGATCTAGATACAGACTGATTCACGGCGATTGCGTCACCAACATGCAACAACTTCCTGATGAGCACATAGATTTTATTGTAACCTCTCCGCCCTATTACGGGGTTGCGGACTATGTAAAATCGCAAAGACTTAGTTATTTGTGGTTTGATAAAGACGAGCTAGCACCAGAGCAACTCGGATATAGAGACTTTGAGAAACTACGTTCTCACGAGTCAGGGGCCAGATCAAATCGAACCAGAAAAAATAGTCACGAATTATACATGGCCTTTATCTGCTCATTCTTTACGCAATGCCATCGCGTACTAAAGAAAGGCTCATCGATGGCTCTCGTCGTGGGTGAATCCGGAGCTAGAGCATCCACAACTAACGAGCTCATCCTTGCAGCCGAAGCAGAAGGATTCCACTTAAGCCTACGAAGAGAAAGAGATATAAAATCGAGCCGACGCCGGCTAATGGCCAGTGTTAAATGCGAAGACATTTTGATTTTTATAAAAAAATAATTTTCCCATGGAGTGGAGAATGAGTGATCGCGACTTTGAAATGATTGAGCCTGATGTTCTCAAGGTAAAAGGGAACTACAAAGGTCCGGAGGAGACAGAGTTTCGAGGAAGAACCTATTATCGATTCATGGATTTTTTTTATACCTACACCCCCTATCTCGACGAACTAAACCCTGACGACGTCAGCCACTTATGTCGAGCGCGAGCAAGCTTCCCCGACCTAATTAGCCAGACTAATGTAGATGTGCGCGAACTATTCAGGCAAGTTGCAAAAGAGCTCGAACCTAAAACGTTTCTAGAAATCGGAGCTGGGCCCAATCCTATTTTTTATGACCAGCCTGAAAATAGTACTGGATATGTAATATCAGATGCTGATCCAGAAGTAATCAAAAAACTTTGCAACAACAAAAACAACTGCCATATTTTTTCAAACAGCCAATACACACTCCCCTTCGGCGATGACCACTTCGAGTTAGTAATGGCAGTTTTCGTGTTGCACTTCCCATTCTACCCTAATCAACTAACTGAGCTCTATCGCACAATGAGCCCGCTGGGCGCAATGGTTGCGAACGTCTATCGAAGGACGGTTGAGGCAAGAAGAAAACTTTCTGAAGATATAGAAAAAGCCGGCTTTAACATTCAAAAAGTCCATGACACCAAAAATCTTTGCAGAGACCACGAATACTGGATACTTGGGAAAAACCTAACTCATATATACAACTGTGCCAAAACGCTAGAGCGAATCAGCACAAATTAACCGGCACATCAAGCTATCCAATCCTGGATAGCTTGATCGACCTCTAACTGTAGTTGCTCTACACTGCCGTCGTTGTATATGACCCGATCGGCCTTGAGCAAAAGCTGAGGCACCTCTGCCTCACTCCTCGCATACTTCATTTCATCAAACTTATTTCGAGTTAGATTCTTATCTTTAAATTGATCAGAATCTCGGACAGAGCGCTCGAAGCGATTTCCAGCAGAAGCGTCCACGCCTAACAACCTGAATCCAGGCACCTCAGAATAACGCACCAACTCTTCTGGATATCTAATACCATCTACAACAATTCTACCACGATGCAGGTTTTCCACTCTATATCTTGCGATCAGATCATTCCCAAAAATGCCAAAAATTGAATTCCCCAGCGTTCCAAGATTATCTCTAGTCTGGTCCAATCCAATATCAGCTAGTACTTTCCTCAATACATCCGAATTGGAGGCTTGCGTATAGCCATACCGCTCGACAAGGTATTTAGTGACTGTAGACTTCCCGGCCCTTATTGGGCCAATCAAACCTATTATTTCAGGAAACTCGGAGGCCATATCAACACCATCACTATATATATATAAACTGCGACTAGCACTACCATACCTATACACGCTTTAACGCTTGGAGGCGTTTTTCGCATCGTATTATCTCTGGTCGCCTCCGCTGGAATCCAGTTAGTTGTGTAAAACTCTAGCTGCTTACCAAGAACAAAAAACAACAAAATTGACAACAGAGCTATGTCTCCCAGAACAGACTCATAAGGAGTCGCTTCGGAAGCCGAAACACCACTAATCAACCAAGCGCCGAGAATACAAATAAAAGATATCGAGCAGTATGCTACAAGCCCCGTCAGATATGATAACATATTAGATGGCACTGCAACTCCTTGCTCGATTCTCGGACTAGTTACAACGTCAACGATAAAATCCCAAACAAAATAGACTGAGAACACCCACATCAACTGAAGGGCTTCCGGCCTTGCCGACGTAATCCCAACATAGGCAGATATCGTCTTTTTACTGGTATATTCTTGAAAGTTCTGCTCAACCGTTTTGACGATCGCAAAATAAAGAACAACCAAAAACACTTCAACAAGCAATATAACAAACTCTTTTGAAAAAATAGAAGATATATCCTTTTTCAGTCCTCCCGCTTGAGACTTAGACCACATAACCCAACTCATTGAAACTAACAGAAGAGCTAGCAGGGAGTGCGAAAGCGTTGCAAATAGTGCACCTCTCTCAGCAAGCAAGTTATAAAACATTTTTGTCGGACTTGAAGCCGAGTCCCAACCGCCTGTAACCACAAACAATAGTTCAGATATTTGTTGAGCCACAGTTGCCGCCACAAGCGCAAACAACATAGCTATAAATGTCCGTCTCAATTCAATTTGAGTTGTAGTGCTCACAGCTACTCCCTAGCATTGATAGTTATTTAAAAAATCATCGTTCTATAAGGGAGATCCCTCCGAATCAAAACGACACCCACTACCTTAATATAGTACTACCACCACCTGTTGCGCTCCAGCAGAATTCTAAAGAAGCGCGCTCAGAAAACGCCTCATCTGTAAACGCGCCCGCAAGTGTCCAAAGCTTATTGGCACTACCAATGAGACGAATTCAGATATCTCGCCCCTCAAACAGAATAAAGAAAAGCCATTTCTAGATCCAGGTTTAGCGGTTAAGAGAAAACCATTTTCAAGCAACGTCCACGTGAGTTGAAAATAGCCCACTATAGATACCAGGCTCCCAATTCATAACAATCAACTCCCCCGTAACCTCAGCCTTCCCCTGCCGCTGATTCGTGGTCGTATACCGGATCTCGGTCGTCTCAAAATGAAACCCTTCAAACACCCGCCGAATGTCCGGGTGGTCGTTAATACTGACCATCACCTTGCCTTTGCAGCACCGCATAAAGTCAGCCATGCGTTCGTAGTTTTCAAACGGGAAGTCCACGCCGTAGCCAGCGGTCTGCCAGTAAGGTGGATCCATGTAGTGGAAGGTGTGTGGCCGGTCGTAGCGCTCGGCGCACTCAAGCCAGGGCAGGTTTTCGACGTAGGTACCGGACAAACGCTGCCAGGCTGCAGACAAGTTTTCTTCAATGCGCAGCAGGTTGATTGCTGGAGCTGTCGTTGCGGTACCGAAGCTTTGACCTGAGACCTTGCCACCGAAGGCATGGTGCTGCAGGTAGAAGAAACGAGCGGCGCGCTGGATGTCGGTCAGGGTTTCGGGGCGGGTCATTTTTTGCCACTCGAATATCTGCCGTGAGCTGAGTGCCCATTTGAATTGACGCACGAATTCTTCCAGATGGTTCTGCACCACGCGGTACAGGGTGACCAGGTCGCCGTTGATGTCGTTGAGCACTTCGACTGGAGCAGGCTGCGGGCGCAGGAAGTACAGCGCCCCGCCGCCGGCGAAGACTTCGACGTAGCATTCGTGGGGTGGGAACAAGGGGATAAGGCGGTCGGCCAGGCGGCGTTTGCCGCCCATCCAAGGAATGATGGGTGAGGACATTGTTTGCAAGACCTTTACTGTATGGATAGACAGGTGCTAGGCTCGCTCCGCTTTGTGCACAGAGCAGGAGCCTTGACTGGGCTTGCAGGACTACTCTGCGGGTTTGGTGGCCGGGCTGGATGTTGACGCATCCAGCTTCGGCCGCTCCTTTTATTTCGTGTGTGAGACTTCTTTGGCGTAGGCCTGACAGGCTTGCAGCGCGATCAGTCCTTGGTCGCCGTCGCCGGTGATTCCGATAATTCGTTGAGCATGCGCTCGGTCAAGTTGGGCTCTCGCGGTTCCATGAACCACGCCGCCGGGGCCGGTGGTGGCTTGCATTCCGTTACTACCATTTGTGGCGGTGGTGTCGAGTAGGAATGACAACCGCAGGTCAGCAGTAGCAAGCCGATCACGCAGGCGGGTTTGATTTGTTTTGGCATCAGTCAGAGCTCGGTAGTGGGCTTGGTCACTGGCAGCCAGCCATTGCTCCAGGGCGAGGCGCTTGCCCTGCTCCGCGATGATTAGCGCTGAGTTGGCATTAGCCAGATGGGTCAGGGTTGTTTGATGGGAGGTTTCTTGTTTGGCCAGTTGCTGGCCGTAGGCGTTGGCCTGCCACGCCCATGCAGCCCATGCACTGCCCCCCATGAGGCCAAGCATTAGCAGCAATACCCCTCCCCACTTCACCGCATCGAGCTTCACGCCAACACCTTGAGGGCGCGGGCATACAGCGCTTGACGATCAGCTGCGCCGTTTTGGCCGCCGTTGATGCGGCGGGTGATGGTGTCGAATTGGTCCGCGTCGGCCAAGGTGTTGAGCCCCCTGCTCGCCCAAAACCAAGCCGCTGACATGCACGCGTGCTGAGGCTTTTCCAGCAGCTCGGGTTGGTTGATCAGGTCTAGGGCCAACGCTTCGCCGCACATCATGTAGTTGGCCCGGCCGGTGATCTGGATCAGGCCACGGCCTCGATACTTTTGACCGTCGCCGTCCGCTTCGGGGGTGTTGCCCAAGCGCTTGGCCAGTGAGCCGGTATCGTATTTGCTCAGGTATTGGTCATTGCCCAGTTCTCGGACGTAGCGGAACTGGCCAGACTCGTGGCCGATCTGGGCGATAAAGGCGGCGATGCGTTTCGTGCCGACGATCTGGAAGCGGAACATCGCGGTGTTTAGCACAGGAACAAAAACGCCGGCTGTTTGGCCGGCGTTGGGGAGGATCTGCTGGAGTTGTTGCTGGGTGATCGACATAGGCTTGCCTTAAGGATAAAGCCCGCTCATGGCCGGCTGGGTGTGGGTTTACTCTGCTTTTAGTGATACGACTTTGAGGGGTGCTTTGGGCTTCTTGCCTTTGGCCTTCGCTTTGCCCTTTTTGCCGCCGTTGCATTCGACGGTGGTGCTCCAGCCGCTTTGGGTAAAGACCTGCTCCACCGAGTCCACCAGGTATTCGCCATCAAGCCCGGACTTGAAGCCTTGGGCGTTGATCGTTCGTTCGGCAAACAGATCGGTGCGGCCGGGCATTTCCAGACGTACCGCAGCGGTCGAACGATTGAAGGCAGCGAGGCGGGCCTTTGCCGCTTGTTCGGCAGCTGACTTGTTCGGATAGATGTGGCGGTCGGTATGCACGGGCGGCAGGCCATCCGGGGATTCTTCGTTGTCCAGGGTGACAACCTTCAACTGGCCGGTCTTTTTGTCTTGATGCTGTGTCCTGACGGCTTTGTGGGTGCTGCGATCATTGAGGCGAAATTGCCAGCGGCTGACGTCGCTGCGTGTGAGGGTGATGGTGCCCAGCGCCGTGCCGCTCGCGCTTTGACCGGCCTGTCTCGGCATCACCAGCAGTTTGCCGTCCGCCACCTTGGCGGTGCAGTCAAACTGCTTTGACAAACGTGTCATGAAGTTAAAATCTGACTCGTTAAGCTGGTCAGCCCGGGGCACCACGGTGGTCACTGAACACACAGGCGACCAGCCATTACGTGCGGCTACGTCATTGACGATGCTGGCCAGACTCACACTTTCCCAGCTGCCGCTGCGGGTGGTCTTGCCACTGCCGCGCATGTCGCTGGCTTTACCACGGATCACCAGCGTATCGGGTGGGCCTGACAGTTCAACCTCGTCCACGGTGTAGCGCCCGAGGCGGGTTAAAGCGCTGCCGTCGTAGCCCAGGAAGACTTCAATGCTTGCCCCGCGACTGGGCAGCGTCACGGCGCTGTCACGGTCATCGATCCGCAGCTCAAAGTCGTCTGACTCCATGCCGGGCTTGTCGGTGGTGCGCAGCAACAGCAGGCGGTCATTTATCAAGGCGGTAATGTCGGCACCGTCAGCAACAATTCGAAAGGTCGGGGTCATGAGGTGAAATCCAGACAAAAGAAAGCCCGCGCGATGGCGGGCTAAGTGGTTGAGCGTTACGCGTAACGAAACGCTGTTAACTCCAGAGCATCACCACCTCATCACTCGGTACCGGCAAACCCGGCAGGTGAATAATCACCCCCGCCCGAAAGGGCTGCGCCTCATCGGCCAGCCCTTGGTTGGCATCGAGTACAGCTTCAACGGTGCCGTTGAGGTGGCCGTAGTAGTTTTGGCAAAGGATGTCGAGAACGTCACCACTAGCTGTTCTGCAGGTCGTCGCCATAGCGCACAAACTCCAAGGTAAAGCCCTGCTTACGCGGGATGCCGCCTTGCAGCAGCGCGCTTTGTTCTTCTTCGATGTTCTTTAAACACCAGTTGCCCAGTACGTCGCCGTAGCCCGTGGTCAGGCCCAGCGGTTGCAGTTGGGCGCCGATGCTGCGCAGGGTGTCGAGTTGTTTGATGCCGCCTTTGAACCCTCCAAAGATCGAGCCGCTGAGGGTGATGCGTTCTTCGCCCATGCCGACTGCCTGTTGAGCCGGTCGGCGGCTGAGGCGTTCTTGCGAGGCCCAGCGGTATTCGCTGGAGCGTTTGAGTTCGTCAAACGCGGCGGTTTCCAGGTTGAAGTAGAACGGGGTTGACCCCGCTTTGAGCGATTGCATGATCAGCAGGTGCGGGAACGGTTTGACCGCTTCGGCGGCTGGGGTGGCATCTGCACCGAAGGCGCCGGTCGGGATGATGTTGGCCAGCGAGGGGCTGACATTGCCGGCAATTTTGTTGAGGGCTGTTGCGGCTTTGCCGGTCTGTTCCTTAAGGACGCCTAGGCGTTCATCAATTTGCGAGGCTGCCCGGGTGGCTTTGTTGTAGGTGGCCACCACGGCTCCGGCTTTGGCTTGGGCGGCGCTGACTCCGCGCATCAGCCGTTGAACCTTGGCCCCAACTGCCGGGCCGATAAAGGGCAAGTCGTCCAGTTCGGAGGCGGCGCCGGTGATTTCGTTGATGGCGCCATTCACCGGACCGAGCATGCCGTCGAGGCTGCGCCGCCCGGTTTCGCCGGCGGCCGTCAGGTATTTCAAGCCTGCCAGCAGCTGTTCCATATAGGCCATGTCGTCTCCTTATTCAGAGGTGCGGTTCGTCGTAGAGGTTGCGGTTCGACATTTGCTGGTTGATTTGCTCGATCTGCCGTTGCAGGTGCGGCTGTAATTCCCGAGCCAACGCGGCCGGGTCTTTGACGTCGCCTTGCACCGTGACGGACAGCGCCGCGTTGACATCAATTTTTTGATTGATCTTTGGCGGTTCGACCTTGAGCACTGGCTCAACCTTCGGCGGCATGACCAGCGGCGCCGGCGGTGTGGCACTTGCGAACGAACGCACCACGTCGCCCATGTTGACTGCGCCGGGCAGCACGCGTGACGCGTCCTGGTTGGCAGCCCTCTCCTGTTGCATGGGTGATGGGGACACTCGATCCGTGCCCGGGAACCGTGGCGTGGTGATCACAGCTGGAACCACAAAGGGATTTTGTACATTCGGGCCACGCGGGTCATACGGCACAGGGCTAACAACCACCGGCGCCGGCATGTCACCCGCTGGCTTGGCTTGAGGTTTCTCAGGTTCAGCGGGCTTTTCATCATCGCTGCCGAACCACGATTTACCCAGGCTGATACCCAGCGATTCGCCGCCCATGCTGCCGAGCAAGCCGCCAATCAGACCACCCACCGCCGTGCCCAAGATAGGCACCACGGAACCTATGGCCGCGCCGGCGGCAGCGCCTGCCAATGCACCGGCCATGTTGCCCGCTGCTGCGCCGTAGCCTTCGGCTTTCTCGTCCTGCGTTTCGGCATTCTGGAAGGTATCAACGCCCTTCATAACGCCTTCAAACAAGGCGGCACCCGGGATCACTTTGCTGGCTTTACCGACCAGTCCCATTGCCCGCGCGGTACGGCTTGGCGGGACAGGTGGAACGGGCGGTACCGGTGGCCGGGGTGGCCGTGGCGGACCGCCACCGCGTCGACGCGTGTTGCGGTTGCTGCCGCGTCGACGGCGGCCTTGGCCACCGGCACCGCCACCCATCGCAGCCGCGTTCACGACAAAGACCTTTTGCGGCCCGGAGTCGTCACCGCCGTCTTCGTCGTTTTTGGCTTCGCGGAGCACATCCAGTACCTTGAGGCCGGTTTCGATGGGGTTGAAGCCTTTGCTTTCGCTGTCTGCTTCGTCCCCTTCGGCGGCATTGCCGTCACCGTCCTTTTTGCCGGCGAAAGCTTTAAGGCCTATCTCGGCGAGGGCCAGAACTTTGGAGCCTTTGCCCTCCTCCTTTTCATCGCCGTCGCCGGCGTTGGTGACAAAGACCTTCTGCACGCCTTTCCCATCACGGCCGCCCATCGCGCCCCGGGCCAGGTTAAACAGGCCCTTACCGATTTTAAGTGAGCCCCACAACCCTTGCAGGGTCAGGGCACCACCGGCCAGCACGGTCAGCCCCATTGCCAAGCCCGGGGTGCGGTCGCTGAGTGCGGTGATGCCCTTGGCCACCGAGGTCAGCCCTTCGGCCACGCCGTCAGTGATCGGCCTAATGGCGTCACCCACCGAGCGCATGGCGTCGTCCATCGACTGGGCCATCTCGGCCCATTTCTGCGAAGACGATTCGCGACGCTCGCTGAGGTTTTTGTCGAGGATGCCGCTGGCATCGCGGGACTCGCGTTTGAGCTGGCCGTACAGCTCCTTGTTTTGCATATAGGCCGTGAGCGCAGCCTTGACCTGCATATCCGAAAAGATGTCGCCGGTGCGCAATGCCTGTTCCAGCGAGGCCATCATGGCCTTGGCTTTTTCGGGGTTGGCTTCCTTGCTGATTTGCGCGGTGGCTTCGGCCATTTGGGCGGCGCGCTTGGGGTCGGTCTGCTCGATGTATTTCTTGGCCAATGCCATGCTTGACTCAAGCGTGGACATGCCTTCTTGCAGGCCTGTACGCATCGAGCCTTCGTAGTCGATACCGGCTTTACTGTAGGCATCAACGGTCTGTGACGACCCGATTTTGTCCATCCAGTTTTTGATGTTGTTGGCCGCTTCGTCGGCGCCGCCCGCCGTTTTCATTTGCACCTGGAGCATGGCGCCCAGTTGGGTCACCGCATCCATACCGGTGATGCCGAGCTTGCCCATGTTGGCCAACAGTTCAGGAAACCAGCGCGCCATGTCGCTGGCTTCAAAACTGCCCGCCTGCCCTTGAAAGGCGATGGCTTCCAGTGCCTGCTGCATCTCTTTGGCGTCAGTGATCTTGGCGTTCTGCCCCAGGGCGTTGATCATCTTTGCCGTTTCAGCACTGCCCGAACCTTGGCCCACCACGAACTTGGCCGCCACCGGCGCGTATTCCAGCGCCTTCGCCAAGTCCATGCCGGCACCCACCAGTTCGTTGACCACGTTGGCCACTTCGTTGCGGGCCAGTCCGGTGTCACGCGAGGTGGTGATGATGGTGCGCGACATCTGTTGTTCTTGCGGGGCATTGGCCACGCCGGCCTTGATCGCGATGTCACGGATGATTGCGTTGTAATCGGCGCTGACTTTGGTCGGGGCAGCCAGTGCGGCCACGCCGACAGCGGCCTTGCCTATGCTGCTTTTGACCGTGGCCCGGCCTTGGTTAATTTGCGTGTGACCTTTGGCTTTCAGGTCTGCTTGTTGCGCAGTGCGACCCAGCGCCTGATAGGCCTTGTCGAGACGACCGACCTCGATCCCTTGCTTGCGCAGGCTGTCGAGGTTGGCATTGAGTTTGTTAAGGAGTGTTGATGCGCCGGCGGCGCCGGTGTCGTGGGCTTTTTTCCATTCGTTGCGCAACCGGATGGTGTCGCCGATCTGGCGTTGCATGACCCGGGCCTTGGCCCCGGCGGCTTCCAGTTTCTTGATCCGCCCTTCCACCTCTTTAAAGGCCGAGCCCACGGTGGAGCTGACGGCCCCACCGATCACCAGCCCGAGTGCGAGTTTGTTTGCCATCTGTTTGCCCTACCCTGTGATGCGCGGCAGGTGGCTCAGTCCGTGAGCCACCAGATCATTTCCGAGAACGGCATGGCCATGATCTCGGCAGCGGAAAAGCTCGTTTCCGACGCCAAGCGCTTAGCCAGTTGTTTCAGGGTGACGGGGTTACAGTTCGCTTTCGTCGACCAGACGAAAATAGCCTTCCTGCACGCGGTTGTAGTCCACTACCTTGAGCCCTTCCAGCTCGTTGGGGGCGACTTCGGTCAGGCTGGAAAACAAATGCAATTCACGCTTTTCGGCATCGCCACCGGAGACTGCGCCGGCAGCGCGTACGTCGCGCACCGTGGGTGCGCGCATCACCAGGGTGTCGGTTTTGACATTGTTCAGCTCGGTCGGATAACGCAGGGTCACGGTGACGCCTTCGTCGCTCAGTTTGAGCCAGCTCGGTACTTTCTTTTCAGTGGTGATGGTCATGCGAGATTTCCTTATAGGCCCAGGGCGCTGCGTACATCTGCCATTTGGTCGACGCCATCAATCACGCGCACGCAATTGACCATGTCGATTTCGTAAATCACACGTCCTTCGACTTCCAATTTGTAATACTGGAGCGCCATCGCGTACTTGCTTTCAGCCTTTTCGCCGGGCTTCCAGTCGCCCATATCCAGCTCTTTGAGTAAGCCGCGCATGGTGGCGATGACGGGAGTGACTTTGCCGCCAAGTCCTTTGAAGGCACCGCGAAACACTGCGTTGCCGCTGGTCTGGTCGGCCAGGCCGAAAAACTTCATGGCCTCACGGCGCACGCCAATGGTGACGAAGCTGGCTTCGAGTTTTTCCAGACCCACGTCCAGTTCGATTTCACCGCCCATGCCGCCGCCCCGGAAGGATTCGGTTTTAACGGTGAGCTTGGGCAGGGTCACGGACGGCACGTCGCCGGCAAAGCTGATCCCGCCCATAAACAGGTGGGTGTCATACAGCACTTGAGGAATCATTGAGCGGCCTCCTTAGGCGGCGGGTTCCAGCACTTCGGTCAACCATTGGTTGCTGACTTCGACTCGGAAAATAGGGTTCTCGGCAGGCGGCACGTCGGTGAAACGAATGTTCCAGTACACCTTGCCCTGCTCCAGCTGGCTGGCCGTGTTGAGCGCGGTGTCGGCATAGACTTCAAAGTTGATCACCGCCCCCTGATTTTTCAGGTCGCGCATAAAGGCTTCGAGGCCGTCCGTCACGTCCTTGACGTAGGTTTTGGTGATCGAGCGGTCGACCGCCCATTTGTGCCCAGCCAGAATCGCGTCCATCACGATGTCGACGGTGCGCACGCGGGTGACGAAGGCCCATTTGGAATCGGTCGACAGCGTGCGGTTGCCCCACAGGCGGTAGCCGCCGTCGCGGATGATGGTGCTGATGTTGGCGTTGTTGAGCAGGTTGGCGCGGCTGGTTTCGTCGCCGTCCAAAAACTCGATGGGCCGCGAGGTGCCGGTGATGCCGACAAACTCCTTGTTCGACGGCGAGGCCCAGAAGCCGTACTCGGTGTCTGTCCAGGCGAACAGGCCCGCAGCAAAAGCTGAGGCCGGCGAATCAATCGTGGCACTGGTTACGGTGTCCCAGTGCTGCACCCCCGGGTCGACCATGTAGATGCGCTTGCTGCCGAACTCTTGCGCGTAGGCCAGTACGGCTTCGTCCGTGGTATTGGGCCCGTCGATAATGGCAATGGCGCGCAGCTTGCCGGCGAGAGCGTCCATCGCAGTGGCCACCGCTTGGGTGGCGGAATGCTTGGGCGCGATCAACAGACGCGGCTGGGCATTAAAACGGCTTTTGCCGTCGAGCAAGGCTTGCAGGCCGGTACGCTGACCCGAGGCCAGCACGCCGCCGATGATGGCCGAGGTTTGCAGCGCGGCGTCTTCCAGCACGGCCACGCCGCAGGCGACGATCACGGCTTTGGCTTTCAAGAACACAGCCTTGGCCGCGCGGGTGATGGCAGCGTCTTCACCGAACGCGGCAATGGCTTCGCGCTCGCTGGTCAACAGCACCAGGTCATTGGGTTTGGCCGATGCGGCCGGGCTGACGGTGAAGGTGTCGCAAAGGCCGATGATAGAGGTCGACGGCAGCGCAATGGTACGCGCGCCGGTATCGACCAGCGCGACGGTGACGCCGTGAAAACGGCTGGTTGTGCTCATAGGGTCATGCTCCAGAAACGACAAAGCCCCGCAGTGCGGGGCTTGTGTAGTGTGTTGAACTTAGGGTTAGCGCTCTGGCTATTCAGGCCACTGATACAGCGCCTGAATCTCATTGAAACGTTTGATGCCAGCATCCCGGACGGCTTCCCAGCCCGGCTCACCCATGACCTGCATGCGGTTCGCTTCGGCAAAGAAGCGGTCAGATCCGCTAACGGGTTCGGCGTAGGCTCCCAGTCTCAAACGCTCAATGTCTTCACGCGTCTGTTCGATCACAGGAAAGGGCTGCTTGGTAATTTCCCCGTCTGTGCCCAGTGTCCAGATACCGTCTGCTTCACAGATCAGTTTTTGCCATAGCACTGAGTCGACTTCGATAGCATCGTCAGGGATGACGTGAGTGCCCTTGATCAGACGCAGGTTGAGTGTTCCGTCTGGGTGAAACGTCGCATATTTCATAATGTGAACTCAATTGCCTACTGCGATGTAAGAGAGGCCCGCAGAACCTGTCACGCCAGTGTTGTAAGTTTTAAAGCTGTCGTTTGAAACTGCACCGCCGTTCGCCCCGTTCACGCCATCGCTAAGTCTGACGGTGTAGTCGCCTGATGAAGCGTTGTTGTACGCCCCTACAATCACAGCCCCGGCATCATTAGGGAACGGAATAGGGAAACGTGTAGTGTTGATTGCAGAGCCTGTGAGCGAGATGGCAGCACTCCATTGGACAATCCAGCCGTTTAGCCACGTTGGCAAAATGATGTAGCCAGTTCGGCCAATCACCATCTGAAACCCCCAGCGCAATTTCTTAGGCGTGACGATGGTGCTGTTGTCGGTGCCGGCATTGACCTGCATCTGAGTGGCGATACCTGCGATGCCCAATGCACTCTCGGTGGCTTGAACAACCTTCTTGGCGATGGCTTGAAATACCCGCAATGCGCTCATTGGCTTGTTGGTATCAGCACCGGTTTCCGCTTCGCTTTGGCTGGCAAAGGCAACGCCATAGCCGGCGAGTGAGTTGGGCGTACCTGTCAGGGCTGAAAATCTAAGATTGGTCAATCCTGAACCCTCACCGGTAATCGGCCCTGCTATTTCCACGCCGTCAGCCGAGATGCGCATGCCATTGCCGTTGACCCAAGGCGTTGCCCCCAACGCCATAAACGCCCGCGTAACTGTTCCGTAACTTCCCAGAAACCCAACCCCGGCCTTCTCTCCACCAAACTGCCCGGCAATGACTCCAGCAGCCCAAGTCTGCGACTCAACAGTTCGAATATAAAGGCTCTTGGCATCGGTCAAATTGATCGCGCCCGTCAGTGTTCCGCCCGTGAGGGGTAAAGCATCGGTGATGCCGTACCCCTTTAACGTGGTGGGGTTGCTGCCTGCGACCACAATGCCCCGGGTATTGATCTCAACCTTGGTGTAAGTGCCCGCTGGACGCGTAGGCGGCAGCACATTGGTAAACCAGGTGTCCACGTACTCGCGGGTCGCCAGAACGATGGAGGGGTCAATCTTCAATTCAATGTTCGACGTGCTACTGACAATCAAGTTGAGCCGAATGATTTGCGTACGCCCTGAACCTTGGGTCAGCAGCGGCTTGAACGTGGGGGCGCAGTTGGCAACGGCCACCAGATCGCCGGCGGCGTCGTACAGACCGATTTCACGCACCCACCAGCCACCTTCGTTTTCCGGGATGACCTGTTCGGCGATGATGACGCTGGCATTCTTGGGATCAACCTTCACCTGGTTCAACGGCGCGCGGCGTCGCTCGTTGATGAGCTTGGTTTGCAACCGATCAGGCATCGGCTCAGTGCCGTTAGCATCCCCCACGGCCATTTTGGAGAATGTCCACGGGATGCCCAAGGCGTCGGCATTGGCTTGTTTTGCCTCACCGATGGCGGTGAGGATGGCGAAGAATTGGCTGTTTTGATCGGTCATGGGTAAATGTCCATCGTGTCGATATGATGTTCGCGGCCGCCGATTGGCACGTAGCCACTGACGTCGATGTCCCGTTGAGTCGGGGGGTAAACGCTGAGTTCGTCGCCCTCGTAAACACAGGCGCCCATGAAGACCGTGCCGCTGGTTTCCAGGCTAATGGCCAAGCCGCTCATGTGGCGGCTGACAGGACGGGCGTCGTCGATCAGAGCGGTCAGCTCTTGGTACATTTCCTCGGTGATGCCGGTTTCCAACACGCCGACTTTGAGGGCGAAGGTGCCCGGCTCGCCCTGCGGCACGGTTTGCCACCACTCGATCACTTCCAGCAGGTAGCCGAGCGGCTCGACCACGCGGCGTAACGCGCCGATGGTGCCCTTGTACGCGTGGATGAAAAACGTCGACTCAATCGCGGCGCGCTTGGTCTGTTCGCTCCAGCGGTTGTCCCAACGGTCTACCGACCATGCCCACGCCAACTGGTGCAGCAAGTGGACCGGGCAGGTTCGCGCGTTGTACAGGGTGCGAATCGGAATCGCGGGGTTGTGGTCAATCGCCGCTTCGATGCCCCGCTCCAGTTGGGTGCTGTTGAGCGGCAACAGGCTCATCCGGCACCGCCTTGGGTCACGCTGTAGCCGGTGCAGTAGGCGGCTTGATGCTTGGCCCGTGGAATATCGACCCAGCCCGGTAAGTCCACACGGCTAACACCGGTGATGTGCAGTTGCGCATCAATCGCCGAGCGGGCGACTTCCACGCCCAGACGCCGACGCGGGTTGATCCATGACGCGAGGCGTCGGGTCGCTTCGGCAAGAATCGCTTCGTTTTCAGAGCCGGTACCGGCCATGTGCAGCACGGCGTCAATGCGGTACTCCTTCACTTCGGCGCTGCGCACCGTGAGCCGGTCCCCGACCGGGCGAATGTCTTCGTCGCTGAGGTACTCCAGCACCTTGGCCAGCAGCGCTGGATCGGCCACGCCGTTGCCCTCCAGGTGCAACACTGTGACCACTACGTGAGCCGGGCTTGGGCTTTCGGCCTGAGCATCGGCCACCAGCGCCGAGGCGTTGCGCGCGTGCAGGATGTAGCTGTTGCGCGGCCCAGCGGTGGTCAGGCCCTCGTACACCAGCTGGATGCGCTCGCGTAACGCGTCATCCAGCTCCATCACCTGCGGCACCGGCGGCACGCTTTGCAGATCGGCTTCCTGAATCACCAAGCGTTTGAGCCGCACGTTAGCCGCGAGGTGATCGAGGTCGGTGCGCTGGGCGTAGGCCAACAGCAGCGACTTGGAGGCATCGTTGATCCGCGCGCGGATCTGCAACCGGCGATACGCGCCCAGTTCCAGCAGCTTGACCACTGGATCGCTCTCCAGCTCCGCGTTCCAGTTGTCGCCCATGTAAGCGCGAAACACCACCAGTTCCTCCTGATAGGCGTCTTCAAAGTCCAGCGATTCCAGCACTTCCGGTGACGGCAGGGCCGACAAATCCACGGTACTCATGCACTCACCTCCATTGCTACGGCATCGCCCAGGTACTGGCCCTTGAGTTCAAAACTGATGACGCCTTCGAGCACTGCCGAGACGCGCACCGACTGCAATTTGAAGCGCGGCTCCCAGAGGTTCAGGGCGTGGGCGACTTCGGCCTGTACCGCGCTTTTCCAGCCCGCCGTGATCGGCATGTCGACAAAGCGGCGCAACTGGCAGCCGTAGGCCGGTCGCATGCGCCGACTGCCCACCGGGGTGGTGAGGATGTCGGCAATGGATTGGCGCAAATGCTCAACGCCGGAAAGGGCCGCGCCGGTGTGGCGATCCATTCCGATCATGGCGGGTTACTCCGTGAGGCGTTCAAAGTCCGGGTGGGTGCCGAGAAACTGGAACTGCTGATCGTCCGCCGCGTGGACACGGCCTTTGGCGACGGGCAGCGCGGCGCCGCTGGGCAGGATGAGGGTGCGTGAGGTGTAGACCTTGTCGCGAAAGACGCGAGCCGGACTCAATACCGGGGCGTTCTTTTCCAGCGCCGGGACGGTGGCTTTGTCGTCAGGTGTTTTGCTCATGGTGTTCTCCAGGTAATAAAAACCTCGCCGTAGCGAGGTTGGTTAAGACGGTATGCCCGTTAATCCCGCACCGGGAGTTACGCCTTTGTGGGTGTGCGTCGATCCCACATTCAGCCCGTTGTGAGTCAAGCTCGATCCGTTGATCACCACGTCGCCATTCAGGGTGATTTTCCCGGTCAGGTTGATCGCTTCGGCCTTGACAGTAATTGCGCTGTCGGTGACCACCGCCGAGCTGCCGCCGACCTCGATTGTCACAGTGCCGCTGGGCAAGGTGATGGTGTAGCTCTTGGCCTGCCAGTCGTAGACCAGCGAGCCTCCATCATCAAACCGCCACACTTCGACATGATCACGATTGTCAGGCGGTGCCCCGGCGTCGCCGTACAAGCCCGGCACAAAGGTGCCCATGCCTGCCTGACCGCTGGGGTTGAACAGCACACCCTGCTCGCCAAGGCTCGGTGAGCGCCAGTGCCGGGCCTTGCCCGCCGCCACGCTGTGCCAACGCACCCAGGCGCTGGTCCAGTTGCCAGTAGAGACCCGACAGGCCGGTGGCGATGCCGCCAAGTCCACGGCGACCACATAGCACGGGATCAGCATGGCCGCGATCATGCGGTCATGTTCGGCGATGGCGTAGCTCATTACAGATCCTCGGGGGCGACGTAGTCTTCACGGTTGACGCTGATCAGCAGCGATCCGGGCGGCTCATCGGGCCACGGCCACGACAGCTCACCGAGGTAGACGGTTTGTGTCCACTCGACCAGCCACACGGTGTAGCCGTCCAGCTCGGGGCGCGTCCAGTCTTGGGTCGAGCGCTGGAACTCTGCGGCCTGCACGGGCAAGCCCCAGTATTGAGCGCGCAATAACACGGCCAGTTGCGTGGCCAGATGCACCGCTTGCGGGTAGTGGTCGGCGCGAATCACGTCGACAATCACCCGAGCTTCGAAGGTGATGGTCAGGGTGGTTTGTCCGGTGCCCGCCTCCTGTCCGGGTTCGATCTCGGCAATGTCGAGAAACACCGCAGGCAGCGGGATATGGTGCTGAACGTCCGGCCAAAAGCCGACCATTTGCACACCCGGCAAATGCTGCCCAATGTGCTGTTCGATGGCCTGATACAGCTGGTCGAGGCTAAAGGGTTGCTCAGACACGGCGCGCCCCCTTCAAGTATTTTTGCAGCTCGAAGTTCATCTCTTGCTTGAGGATCTGCATCAAACGGTCGTCGGCTTTGCGGCTCCAGGCTTCAAAGTGGGGCCGCACGGCTTCCAGTGAGATTTTGGCTTTGGCCAGCGGAAAGCGGTCGCTGTTTTCACCCACAAATCCAGAGCTGGGCCCGGTCTGAGAGGTGACGTTGCTATCAGGGTAATCCGCCGGGTCAAAGTGTTTGCTCGCGGTACGAATCCACACTTCGGCCTGATTGCCATAGACCTTTTTGTAAAACGCGCCTTGGTAACGCCGCCCGGCCACGGACACCCCGGCTCTCGTCTGCCGGGCGCGCCCTGCCCGGCTGGCTTCCAGCGGGTTGATGCCGAACCACAACTTGCCGCGCAGTGCGCCGCCGTCTACCGGGTAGCTGCGCAAGCGTTGGCGCACTGCCTTGACCGCGATGCGTTCCTGCTTGCCCACGGCCCGGGCGATATGGGTGCGTAACCAACCCAAGGTTTTGTTGATTGCCCGGCGCTGCGCTTTGGCGGCAGCACCGGGCACCAAGGTAACCAAGTCAGCGAAGGCTTTGAGGTCTTCGGCTGAGGCCTGAATATGCAGCATGCCGCTGTTCTTTTTGACTTCACTGAAACTGCCAATACTCATAGGCGTTTCCTCAAGATCAGTGACACCAGCCCGTCACCGCTGGGTTCCAGTTGCAACAGGTCGTAATCGCCGCCACCATCCAGCGCAGGCAGGTCGATGGTGACTTTCAGGCCTTTGTTCAGGCCGTCCGAGTCCGCGACCCGCACCACAAAATGCGGTTCGCGCAGGCCGGTATTGAGACGGCCGATTTGCGGCTGTTTCCACGGCGCCGAGAACATGCCCAGCACCGGCTCGGCGCGGCCTTCGATGTATCCCGTGTCGGCCAGCACGTCGAAGATCACGCTGTCGATGTCGGCCACCAGATCGCGGATGCCCACGGCTACAACTCCAGCAGGATCTGCGCGCGCGGTCGGGTGCAGATGTGCAGCGGGTTGGACTGCGCTTCGCCGGCCATGCCTTTGTTGAACGGCATCGGTTCGATCTTGCTGTAGTACGGAATGCCCTGGGTGTTGACCGTTTCCATATAGTCGGCCGGGGCGAAGGCGGAGATGTACAGGTCGGGGACGCCTTCGGGTACGAGCAGGGCTTTGTCGTCATGGACGAACGCCACGCTTGCGATCTTGCCGCGATAGCGCTCCCAGACAATGCCGCCGAACTCGAAGCTCTCACGAGCATCACCGCGCAACGCTGCGGCTTGTGCCGAGCTCACGTAGGTCTCTTTGATTGCCTTGAGGCCCATCATTTTGTTCCAGAAGTGCTTGCCGCAGAACGCGCGGGCACCGGTGCTGGTGACACTGCCCAGCGCATCTTCTTGCAGGTCCAGGGCTTCACCGCACTTAACACGGAAGTCCGTCTCTGCAATGTTCAACCCCATCGACATACTTTGTCGTTCAACGCCGAAGCTTTTGTACAGATCGAGCAGCACCGTCTTGCCGTCTGCGTCGAGGATCTGACCATTCAAGGCGCCGGCTCGCTGGAATTCGTGGGTCACGTCCAGCTGACGACGCGCTTTGAGCAAGCGTGCATTGACCACGTCCTGAACCGCTTGCAACTCACTGCGGGTACCGAAGGCACGAATGCCCTGAATCTCGTCAGCCTTGATGGTGAAGCGCTCCGGCAGGTGCACGGTATTGAACGGGATCAGCGTGCGCTTGCTGGCACCGACGATCAGGCCCGAAGTGCCGCGCTCACCGGCCGGCACCAAGGCCAGGGTGTCGCCGTCTTTTTCGATCTGCACGGTCAGGGTGGTGATGCCCTCTTCCTGAAAAAGACCAAGGCTGCTCAAGCGGCCGGGCTGGTAGGGTTGTTCGTTGATGGCAGCGGTCAGCGACGAAACAGAAAACGCATCGTCTTCAAAGATGGCGATGTCGGCCATTGGGACTCTCCAGAAAGTAAAAACCCCGCTCGGTGGCGGGGTGCAATAAGGGGGCGGTTGGCTTAGCGCACGATCACAAAGTGCTCAGCCAAGGATTTTTCGCCTTCGGGATCGAGGCCGGTCAGGTGCGCTTCGCTGACTTCGGCGAGGCGCACCACTGCACGACCACGGCGCACAATGTCGGACTCGCCCAGCGGGCCATACAGAATAGCGACGGCGGTCTGGCTACCGTCTTCGGCGGTCGGCACGTACGGGGCAAATTCGCCCGAAGCAGTGACCAGCCCAAGGACTTGGCCGGGGTTCAATGCCGGGCCTGCGGCCACATTGATGGCTTCGCGGGAGATGTTGCCCGCGCCTTCCGAGAGCAGGAACTCACCCGCGTGCATCGGCTCATGTTTGATGGTCATGCTTTTACCCCTGTCTGGGCGGCGCGACGGGCCGCGTAGATCGCGTTGGTGTCAGGTTGTTTGGCCTGGGTTTTCGGCACCGGGTCGTCGTTGATCGGCAGGCTGTTGTCGATCTCAAACCCGCCGCCGCTGACCAGCTTGTCGAACAGACGACCGCGCACCGCTTCGGCGGTTAGACCGGAGGCTACGAACTGCTGAGTAAACTCGGGCAAGCGTGCCGCGACACACAGGTCGCGCACGGCCTTGGCGTTGCTGATCGCAGCGTTGACCGTAGCTTCGTCGGCCAACTTGGTGGTGTTGATGATGGGTTCGATCAGGTTGCTGATCCCAGCCGTGTTGCAGCTTTGGGTGATCAGCAAGGCCAATGCGGCCGAGTCAACAACGGGCAGCTTTTCCGTTTCTGGTTCTGGTTCTGGCGGTAGCTCTGGCGGCTCGTCCAACTGAGCCAGCAAGGCTTGCGGCGCATGCTGATAACGCTGCAACACACCGCCCTGTCCCAAACACGCTTTGACCTTAACGCCCTCACCCACTTCATCGGCCAGCCCCAGAGCCACCGCTTCGCTCGCGGTGAGCCAGGTCTCGGCATTAACCAGTCGACGCAGTTCGACTTCATCAATGTTCGGCGCCTTGGCCTTGTACGCCGCGATGATGGCTTCCATCGCCTGATCCAGCGCCGTGGCGACCTTGCGCAGATCCTCTGCATCGCCTGCCGCGTAGGTCCAAGGGTTGTGGATCATCAGCATGGCATTGGACGCGATCACCACCTTGTGTGCGCCGCACACCGCGACACTGGCCGCACTAGCTGCCAAGGCATCGACCCGGCCGGTGCAGCGCTCACCCAGCCGCGACAGGGCGTTGTGAATCGCCAAGCCATCAAAGAGGTCGCCGCCGATGCTGTTGAACGCCACCACAATCGGCGACACACCGTCATCGAGCGCCGCCAGATCGCGGACAAACTGGTTGGCGGTGATGCCCCAGGTGCCGATCTCGCCATAAACGTACACCTCGATGCTGCGGGCTTCGGCCTCGCCGCTGGCCTTGAGGCTGTACCAGTGTTTGTCCTGCGGCAGCGGTGGATCACCGGCCTTGTTGAAAATGCGTAGCCTGTTCATGGCGTCTCCTTGTCGGCCGGTTCGATGGGCAGGTCGACCAGTGTTTTGTAGTTGAGGCCCAGCTCGCGGGCGCGTTTTTGGTCGGCGGCGTTTTCTTCGTCGACGGTTTCGGCGTCGTAACCCTGACGCAGGACCATTTCGCTGCGGGAGTTGAACCCCGCGTTGACCTCCATCATTCGCGCCTGAATGTCTTGCACCGGCTGGATATAGGCCCAGCCTTGCGGCACCCAGCGGGTGCGCAGGTACTCGCGGCGCCGTTGGGCGTAGTCGACCAGTGTCAGGCGTCCGGCGAGCACAGCCATGTCCAGCCATGCGGCCCGCACCGGACGGCAAAGTTGGTGCACGTACACGCCGAATTGCAGTTGCTCCAGGCGACGGCGGAACTCGTTGAGTACTACCCGCAGCGCCCGGTCGTTAACCTCACGCATGTCGCCGGTGAGGATTTCGTAAGGCGTGCCGGTCCCGGCGGCTGCGGCCATCAGTTGTTGACGCATAAAGTCCGGGTAGTTGTTACCCGCGTCCGGCGGTTTGGAAAACTCCACCTCTTCGCCCGGCCCCAGTTCCTGCATGGTGCCGGGTTCCAGCGCGACCATCGGGGTGAAGCCGTCGCGGTCTTCGGTCAGCGGCAAGCCGGTGATCGGATCGCGCGGTTGCTGCGTGGCTTCGGGCGGTGGCCGCGAGATAAAACCGGCAAACAGGTTGGCCACTTCCTGACGAAACAGCACCGCGTCATCGTAGTTGTCGAGGCTGCGCAAGCGTTTGAGCACCGGGGCCAAACGCGGCACCCCGCGCAACTGGCCGGGCTCTACAGGTTCAAAGATGTGCAGCACTTGTTCCGCCGGAACGCGTACCAGCTGGTTGTAGCCGGCATTGAGCGACGAGGCATCGCGTGGGTGGACGCGGTACATGTGATAGGCCACGCGCTTGTGCGCCGGGTTGAACTCAATCCCGGCGCGGATGCTGTTGCCGTTTTTGCACGGCTCAAATTTGTCATGGGGCACAAACTCCGGGGCGAGTACCTGGAGCTGCAATGGCACTGCCAGATCCTCGTCCAGACCGCGTGGCCGTAAGCGTACAAAGCACTCACCGGCGGTTTCGACAGTGCGGGCAATCAGCGCCTGCTGGCCGTAGAAGTCGGTCAGGCCATCGGCGTCTGATTCGTCGACCCAGTCATCCCACAGGTCTTGCTGCAATTTTCGCAGGGCATCATCTTCGGTTTTGGGACGCGGGGTGATGCCTGTGCCGATCAGGTTGCTGACGCGTTTGTCGATGACGTTGAACGCGTACGGATCGTTGCGTACCGCCGAGCGTGAACGGGCGCGCAAGTTGCGCAAGGCCGGGGTGTTGAGGCTGTTGATGCCCACATCGGGCGCGTCCCAACTGGCCGAGCGCCTGCCCTCACCGGCCCCTTCGTAACTGGCTTTGATCCGCTCCGGCAACAGAAAGCCGTTGCGGGTCAGGGTTGGGTATTGGCGCGCCATTAGAGTCCCTTGCCTCCGTGGTAAAGCCGGACCACTTTTGAGCGCGGTCCGGCTGATGCGACCAACGAAGTGCGGATTTGATCGCGGGCCTTGAGCAACTCATCGACCGTGCGGTACTCCACGGTGCGATCCGCATAACGCACGGTTTTCTCGCCGCGCGCGATGGCCGACTCAACGGCGTCGAGGTGCTTTTGGGTAAAGGACATAGTCAGCGTCTCTTGAGGTAGCCGCTGCTGGAGCTGCGACGTTGTGGGGGTCGTGCGACCGGCTGCGGTGGCAGAGCCGGGGTGGCTGAGAGTGGAACTGATGCGACCACTTGTTGCACGGGCGACGCAGGAGCTGCGACCGGGGCGGTGAGGCGCTCGGCCTGTACCGATTTCTCATCGAATAAACCGGCCTGAGCCAGGGCTTGGCGGATGCGTTCCCAGTCGTGTTCCTTGTAGCGGTTCAGGCCCAGGTAATGCGCCATCGCCAAGTTGTACACCATCAAGTCGAGGGCTTCGTTGCGCTCGGCTTTGCCCTTCACCCACTCAATGCGCTTGTGACCGCGCACGTACCGCGCCACCTTGCGCTCGGCCACGCACTGGTCGAAGAACTCGTCCGGCAAGTCGTTGGCAAAGTGCAAGGCGCCCGGCCCGTCTTCAAACGGGTAACGGTTGTAGATCCAGTCCTTGGCGGTGTCGGTACCGACGAACCACAGCTCGGCGCCGTTGCGTTCGGTCTGGCCTTTCCAGGTCACGTCGACCATCGACGGGCGTTGTGCGATCACCGGTTTGCCCGGCTTGCTCGCGCCCTTGATGGCGAAGATGTTGCGCCACCGGCGCACTCGGCAGAACTGGTAGACCTCGTCGGTGTGGTGGCCACCGGAGTCCACAGCGGTGGCGAGAATGCCCAAGCCGACGCCGCATGGGTGCGGGTAGCGCACCTTTAGTTTTTCATCTAGCACAGCCCAGGTGCGCTCGTCTGCCGGATCGCCCCAGATGATCTGGAAGTCGATCACCCAGCGCTCCATGCCCACACCCCAGCCCATCACCATCAGTTCCAGACGGTTGGCTTGTACGTCGACCGAGGCGGTGAGCATCAGCACGCGGTGAACCATCGCGCCGAGGCCGTAGGGTTCAAGGCGGGCGCGGTCTCTCAATACCGTGGCTTTGGTTTGTTCCTGGGCGCTGTCCCAGACCTTGGCCAGACGGGTGTTGTAGAACACCTGCATGGGCTCCAGGTCGCCCCGGTTCTGCGCCTTCTTGGCCTTTTCAAACTGCTTGGCCAGCGACGGTCAGTCCATCCAACCCAGCGGGGAATACAGGGCGTTGAGGTGAAAGCCGATGGTTTCGCCGTCGCCCTGCGCGTGGGAGCGCCATTCGCCCCGGGCCAGCATCTGACCCTTGTGGTGTTCTTCGATCAGCACGTCGCAATCTGGCGCGGCACACTGGTAATGCACCACCCGGTAATCGGCCGAGTAGTGCAGGTTTTCCCATTCCAGCACCTGCATATGGCCGCAGTGCGGACACGGCACGTAGTAGTAACGCTGGTCGCTGGTCTCAAACAGGTCAGCGATACGCGACGCACCCTTGATCGTCGGCGAACTGGAGAAGTAGAACTTGGCGTTTCGGCCGAAGGTACTACCCCGGGTTTCGGCCAGCTCGATGGGGTCGCCCTCTTCGCCCACGTCCACGTCCCAGCGGTCGATCTCATCGCCGTAGATGTAGCGCGCCGACAGCTCGGCCAGGTTGGCCGCAGAACCGGCGGTGGTGACGTACAGCGAGCCGCCTTCAAACTCTTTGGTGTCCATCGTGTTGCGCGCATCACGCGAGCGGGTCGCGGCCACGCGCTCACGCAGTACCGGCGTGGCCTTGATGGTCTTGCCAATTCGCGACGACACCCGCTTGGCCAAGCTGAGGCTGGGCAGCAGGGTCAGGATGTTGGACGGCACCATGTGGATCAGGCCGCCAATCCAGTTCAGTGCGATCTGGGTTTTCATCAACTGCGAAGCCACCATCGTGACCACGCGTTTGCAGGGGTGCGCCGGTGACAGGCAGCGCATGGGCTCGCGTGCATACGGCGTGCGCGAGGTGCGGTACTGACCGGGCTCGGCGGCACCGGTGTCACGCGGGATACGCATGTACTCGTCGGCCCACTGGTCGACCCACAGCGAAGGGTCAGGCCGTAGCCCACGGAAATACGCCTCGCGGTACACCTCTGCACCGTTCGGGATTTCCGTGTGCATGGGTTAACTCTTGTGGTTGAGGGCGTGAACCAGGTCAGCCGACGACATGCGCTCGGCGTCTTCCAGCGAAGCGCGGATTGCAGCGGTAAGGCGGCGTTCGATTTCCCACGGGTCAGTCATGGCGGCCAACTCGGGGGCCAGTTGCGGTGGCATGCCCAGCAGTTGATCGCGCAGCAAACGCCCCGCATTGAACGCGCCTGTTTTTACTGCTTCCAGCTCGACCTGCGAGCCCTGCACCTTGTGGAATTCTGCCTCGGCCAATTGCGCCAGGTAGTACTCGCGATGGGCACGGGCCTTTTGGAAGTCAGGTTGCTTGCCAGCCGGGCCGATGGCGGGCTGCGGCGCAGCCATGCTCGGCGTGGATTCGACCAGCGGGGACAACTGGCTGGTCACGTCGCGCTGCACCCGATCCGCTTGATGCCGGGCCGCGACGGCGGCCTTGCTGGGGTCGGCCGTCTCGCGAATCAGCGCGATGGTGGCGTCGACGTTAACCAGCTTTTCGTCCGCCGACAGCACCAGTCGGTTGTTCTTTCGAAGCCAGGTGATGTAACTCGGCGCCTTGCCGATGTGAGCCGCAAAGGCGCTCTTCGACAGAAAGATGGGGTCTGTCACAAGCCCTCCTTTTCAACGGCTTTTCAATGCAAGCCTTTCAATTTCAATGGATTGAATTTCAATAAGCTGCCAGCCCAGCGGCTAACGATTTCCCGCGGGTTTCCTGCCCCGTACCCCCCGAAATTCCACAGGGTCCCCGGCATGTTTGGAGAGACGGGAATTATTCTGAGGAGTCAGAACGGGGCGGAATTTCACAAACACCCAGCCGTTTGGCGACCCAGCGTTCATAAAGGCCGATGGCGACATCCGCCCCGGCCATTGCCGTAAGGCAGCCCAGCGCCGAGGACGCCCAGAGCGAAACGCCGTTGACGTGCAGCAGCATCATCGTTGACAAGCCGCAAACCACACAGGCACCGGAGCGCAATACCAACCGCCGCACCAGTGACCAGCCTCGCGCCCCGTCCTTGTCCGCCCGCCACATCTCGCCGGACACCCCGCCGATCATGGAGAGGACGATCAGTAACCAGATCGGCATATCAGCTAACGCTTGTTGCTCTGTTGTCATCGCCTGCCCCATAAACGCAAAAACCCGGCGCAATGGCCGGGTTTAGTGGTGGGTGCCTGCCGCTCTCTGCGGTCGCACCTATCGAAGATGGCTACTTTTTACAGGTGGATTCTCATGGCAGCAAGCCGCTTTTAATGCCATCGGCGAATAAGTGGGTCAGGCGGGGAAACACCGGGTGAATGTCGGCGAATACATCACCCCGGCTTACGCTTTTGGGGGCTGTCTGCCCTGCCCCACTGTTCACATTCGAGGTGGGACAAGGGAGAGCGCCTAAATCAAAGGCTGTGCCCCACTGTCCTACTTCTTTTACCTTTTCCTCGTATAAAGGGAGATTTATAAAAACACGCGTGCGCGTGAAGCGCGCGTATAGATGCCCGCTGCGCTCACATGGGCGGGAGGCACTTTCAAGCGGGACGGTGGGACAGACCAGCAAAGACGTGGCCTGCGCCTGACCCACTGCCATAGAAAGCAGCGGGACAAGGCGGGCCAACAAGGCAAGACAGGCACGGAGCAAGGAAACGATCACGCAGCCACCTTCCCGAGCAACAGGTTAGCGATGCACTGGTGTGCCTCGTGAAGGCGACGGTAATAGGTCGGCGCACTGCATCCGCAATGCATCATCTTCTGCGACAAGAAGCTGTCGTGGTTGCAGTAGTGCTCATGGACCAACACCGACAACTGCGGCGGCAGGTGTTTGTTGACGATCAGCTCGATGTCAGCCGACTCATCGAGCAGCACCCGACTGCCACGCGTACCGCGTATCAGCTCGCCCTTGGTTTCCATCAGCATGGCAATCATGTTGCCGCTGCCCGTACCTTCGGGTGATTCGCTGTGCAGGTCTTCCGCCCAGAGCTTGAGCAAGGTGTCGATGCGCTTAATCAAAGCAAGGCTCCTCGATCTTTTGCACCTGCAAGGCTGAGTGACCGCCCCAGTTGTCCGGCTTCTTGTACGCCCAAGGCCGTTGTCCGCTCTTGGCCAACGCTGCCAGTCGCACGCGCCGCCATCCAAGCCGGTGCATGATCGCGCCGACGCGCATTTGCTCAGGCTTGCCCCAATGGCCGAAGTCGAGCTTCAGGGCGCTGGCCAACACTTCGCTGCCACTGGTGGTCTCGCCAATCTGAGACTCTTCCAGCCAGTTCAGAATCGGGCCTTCCCACTCATCCACCACAAAGCGCTCGTCCTGGGCTTCGGAGAACATGGCGGTTTCGTCGCGATTGACCCACCAGATCTCGTCAGCCTTGTAGCAAAACATAGCTTCAGCCCAGAGTTGGTCGCGCATGTCGCGCAGCAGATCCAGATCGACCTTGGTGCAGGCCACCGGCCAATAACGCCGGTTGCCCGTGGCGTCCTTGAGGTATTCGTCTTGGTTGGTCGTACCCACGAACACACACTGGCGTGGCACGTCATTTGTTCTGCGGCCGTAGCTCTCGCGGTAGGTGTCGGTGGATGCAGAGAAGAACTGTTTGGCCTTGGTGCTTTCGGCCTTGTTGAAGCTGTCCAGCTCGCCCAGCTCGATGATCCACTTGCCCCGGATCGCCTGAAAACCGTCCTTGTCGCCCAAGGCAAACGGCGTGTCCATAAACCAGTCACCGCCGAGGATACTCATGGCCGTCGACTTGCCTTCGCCCTGCCCGCCTTCAAGGATCATCACCGAGTCAGCCTTGCAGCCCGGACGCATCACCCGTGCAACCGCCGAGATCATCCAGCGCTTGCCGACCTTGGCGCTGTAGCCGCTTTGGGCTACACCCATGACTTTGTTCAGCCACGTATCGAGGCGCGGCACGCGGTCCCATTCCAGTTGGTTGAGGTAGTTGCGCACCGGGTGAAACGCATGGTCGTGAGCCACCACACTGACGGCCTCGATCACGCTGGAAGCTTTAACCCGCAGGTTGTATTGCTGGGCCAGCCACTTCATCACGCGAATGTCATCAATATCGCCCCAGTCGCCGGTGCCACCGCCATACGGCGGCGTGCGCAACTTGACGATCTTGGAGCTGAACGCGCTGAAAGCGATTACACCCGACCAGCGCTCATCGTTACCCAGGATCAGCTCGACGTTTTGCATGTGCGCGATCAATGAGCCGTTTTCAGTGCGGGCCAGTTGGTCTTTCCAGCCACCCGCTGCCGGCGGTTTGACCACCGCCAACACTTGACGGCGCACTGCGTCCAGCCCTTCGGAGCAGTGCAGGTCGTTGAAGTCAGTCCACTTGATCTCGCGCTCGCCTGAAAAGATCGGCCCGACCACTTGGCCACCGACGATCAACGCTGCGTTACTGCCCTTCTCTTCACCGGGGTTCCAAGGCTCGCCATTTGGGCGTTTGGTTTTCCAGTCATCATCGCGGCAGACAATCAACGCTCTGCCGGGGAAACGCTCGCGCATGGCCTTGGCCACGGCGCTGAGGTTGCCTGCATCAAAAGCAATGGCCACCGTTAACGAGGTGGCCATATTCAGGCTCGCGCCGGTGGCATAACCTTCACACACCAACACCGGCTCGCCCGGTTCAGGGTGCGGGCCGATTAGGTGATAGGCGCCTTCTTTGGACATGCCATGCGGCCAATAGGATTTGTCGCGGCCGGTGTCTTCTTGCTTTTCCGGGTAGATCACTTGCAGCCCAACGATCTGGTCGCGCGCGGTGGTCATGGGGATCAGCAATGCGCCGGTGCGCGGGGCATAACGCACACGGATACCGACGATCTGCTTCCGTTCCAGATAGGCGCTACGACCCTTTTCGGGCATGCGCTTAAACAAGCCCGAGGCACGATTAGCAGCCCGACGCGCCGCATTGGCGGCAACCTCTGCAGCCCGACGCTTGGCCTCTTCCTGACGAGCACGCATGACGTCGCGCTCTTCCTGACTCATGCGCCCGGCCTTGACCTTGATCTTATTGCTGTCGCCCGACCGCCAATCACCGAAGCTGCCGAAAATCAGTATTTCGTTTTTCTCGGTGCGGTGCTCATGGATCACGTACCAGCCGTTTTTCTCCTTGCCCTTATCCTGCGTGGTCTTGCATCGGGTCAGCTTGCCGTAAGTCAGCGGTTGCGCAGGCTCAAGGCCGTGGTCAGCGAATTGACCGAGAACGTCATCGAGCATAACGAGTACCTACTTGTTCATTCAGTTGTTGGCAGGCTGCACAGCGGGTGCAACTGGTGACGGCCAAGCGACGGGCCAAAGGGATAGTCGAATCGCAATCCACGCAAAACTCGAAAGACTCAAACACCGGCAACGCCTTACGCGCTGCCAGTGCTTGATCGATACGCTCCTGCACCAGGTCGTTGGCAAAATCAGCGATATCAGCCACGGTCGGCACCTCGCGTGGTCGAGTTGACGTAGCAAGCGCGGTTGAACATTCCCAGCAACCCCTGAATACCGCGAAACACCTGCAGGCGAATCTCGGCCAGCTCGCGGTCAGTCACTACGCCATCGCCAATGCTCTTGGCCCAGGTATCTGCCAGATCGGCGACCTGACGGAAATACACGGCAAGGCCGGTGGTCAGCGTCTCGGGCATATCGTCGGTATAAGCCTCGGCCAGCTCCTGCCAAATCGTGTCGCCCACTAACGCGTGCACCGCATCCAGGATGCGGCGGTCTTTGGTCAGCTCCAGAATCTCGGCGAACTCCTGAACATTCACCGTGTGGCTGGGATGGGTTGGCGAGAGTTTGTGCTGCAGCGTGGTGGGGTTGCGGCCGGTGGTGGCGGCAATGGCAGCAGCGCCGCCCGGGTAATCGCGGGCAGCATGATAAAGCGCCAAATCGAGCGGCAGAATTTCGCGTCGCGCTCGCTGGGTGCAACTCAGAGCAATACGGCTCATGGCATTAATCCTTGAATGTTGCCAGTGCCGCGCGGCGTGCAGTGGTGGTACATTTGCCGCGTGGCTTGAAGAGGCCCAAAAAGCCGGTCTAGATTCTCAAGATCAAAACCGGCACCGTGCCGAGGCGAACGATCCGTCGCTCACCTCTGGCGCAACAGCTGCCACCTCTGTGGTGGAGAAGGCAGCAACCCAAAGCTTCCGAGCTTTGGAAAGCGCGGTTAAAGAGAGGTGGTTTAGCATGTGGTGTGCCCGCCTACCTTTACCGCGACCCGGCGACACTGTGGTGGTGTGTGCTGGGAGGAACTGGGCGGCCTTATGGGTCGCCTTTTTTCTTTCTATGCCGCTTTGCTTTCCGTCACACCAAAGTGCTCAAGAACCTCAGCAAGCGATACACAGCCTTCGCTTTCTCGGGTCAGCGACCTGATCAGCGAAACGCTTGGATCTTTACTCGCGTACTTCACATGCAAGCGCAGGTAATTCACCGCGATGTTGCAACGGCCGGCGTAAGCCAGCAGAGCTTCTGAATCCAGGCTGTCGATGTAGTCACGCAATTTCATGTGGTGTACCTCCGGGAGGTGCTATTTAACCACAAAGGTTAACTTTTGCAACACCTATAAGGACATTCACCCCCTAGGTTAATCTGGGCACAATCACGGCATGAGAATTTCAGATACCCGACTGCACAATTTCCGCCACATCCTGGCCGAGAAAAAACTACGCCTGATCGACATTGCCGAGCTGCTAGGCAAAGCGCCTGCGCAAGTGAGCGCTTTCGGCGGGAAGAACCCAACCAAAGGGATTGGTGATCAAATTGCGCGCGAAATCGAACGAGCCTTAAGCCTGCCTAACGGATCGCTTGATGTGCCACATGGCTATGCGAACTTCGACAACGGCTCCGTTATTGGCTACACCGGCAGGAAACTACCTGTGATCGGATCAATTGCTGCTGGCTCGTGGTGCTCATCAGAAGAAAGTTTCGATCCTCGCGATGCTGAGGAATGGATCGAGGCACCCGGGCCTGTTGGGCCGCGTGCGTTCATTCTGCGTGTAGAAGGCATCAGCATGGAGCCGAAGTTCATGGAAGGTGACAAGGTCGTTATAGACCCGTCACTTGAGGCATTTGCGGGGCATTTTGTTGCCGCCAAACGCGCGAGCGATGAAGCCACTACGTTGAAACAATTGAGGCAGGAAGGCAGCGAGATGTATCTGTACGCGCTCAACCCTGATTGGCCAGAGCGCATTATTCGGATGAATGAAGAGTGGAGCGTTTGTGGAAGGGCTCGGTGGAAGATTTCAGACCTATAAAATAAGCGCTAGGATTTTTAAAAATGGACTTTCAAGTACTACCTCCGAGAACAGCTCCCAACTACGATAGCGAAGATTCATTCGCATTAATCCAAAACAACTGGAATGACTACAGCTTTGAGACACAATACAGTCTTGTTTACTTGGGCCCAGCAAGTAAAAGAGGCCACAATTTAATCGGCACTGTAAAGATACTTAAGCGTGGTCAAACAGAACTAGACACCCTCCAAATCACAGAAGACTTTAACGCTCTTGACGGTAATTTTATTTCTGTAGGCCAATCTCTCGATTATTATCAGCGTCTATCAGCGCTAACCGAAGACTTGCGAATTAAAGTTTTAGAATCGCTGAACGACTTTGTACACAACCCAAGCTTCGGAAATGAATTTCGGACCGAGCCAGGCTGGAAAACCTCTTTATTCAGAGATTTCTCAGAAAACGAAAGCTTCCTGCTAACTGCCACTTCATTACTGAACAAAACATTTGAAGGGCTTTTAGACTCTAACTTAAAGTTTACATTTCATGTTGCAGGCTGGGATCAAAGTATAAATTTTGACTATTCGCTGCCTGATTTTGTAAATAGAGTGAGCGGTATATCTCACCCTATACCGAACAGAATCATCTCTCTTATAGGAAGAAACGGCTGCGGAAAAAGCACTCTACTCGCACGCCTTGCGCGTATTGCCTACGCCACAACCAAAGATAGAAATAGTCTTAACTTTATAACTGCAGGCAAAATTACTCCTGAAGGAATTGGATTCCCTAGAATCATTACTGTTTCTTATAGTGCATTTGATAGCTTTCGGCTTCCCGGCATTAAGCCTGAGCAAGAAGGAGAACCCGATGAAAGACTACAAATAATAAAAGATCTTGAAGAAGGCGGAGGACGATTTATTTTTTGCGGACTCAGAGATATAGCTACCGAACTTAAAATCACAATCGAAAGCGAGTCAAATAACACTTTATCCCCTTTGATCTCCGACAAGGTCAAGACAACCCTATTAAAGCCTGTAGACCGCCTTGCTAAAGAATTCTATGACACCCTAACTATTGTCAAAAGGAATAGAGCTTCGCACATTTTAGACAGAGCATTAAATTGCATTTCTAGCGACGCTTCCTTCTCAAGTTTCAAACATATTCTCACAACACAAAAACTACTTGAAAACGATCCCATCAATCTATTTATTGACTGGAGCACTGGTCACAAAATAGTCATGCAGATCCTGACAAATTTAGCTGCCCACACCACTCAGTCGTCACTAATTTTAATAGATGAGCCAGAGACTCATCTTCACCCACCGTTACTTGCAGCATTAATGCATGCTGTCAGGATACTACTAAACATAAAAAAAGCTTTTGCCATTGTGGCAACACACTCTCCAGTTGTACTGCAAGAGTCTTTAAAAACTCATACCTTCATAATTAGGCGAGAAGGCAGTAAAACAACGATAGCACAACCCCCAAAGGAAACTTTTGGTGAAAACATTGGAACTCTCACTGGAGATGTTTTTGGCCTTGACTCAACAGTGACAGATTTCCATACGATACTGGATCGACTGATAGACGAATACAAAAGCGTCCAAACTATAGAGTATTTCTTCCAACCTAACGGTTTAAGCATGCAAGCCAGAGCTTATGTTATGAGTCAACTGGCGAGCAAGGGGTTGCTATAAATGTGGAGACTAAACACTCCTAATATAGAAATTACAGACCGCGAACTGTTAACCGCTCTAACTCTCGTAAACGGTAACCCTGTATACCCTATAAGCGACAACCAAAGACAACGCATTCGCGAGCTGTATCAAGAGTACGACAATAACTCTGGAAACCCCCATGACAACCTAAAAGGCGAGGATATTGTTTTAGATCTAAGACAAGCCATACACGACGCCTATGGCTCACAAGTGCAGATCAGAGGGCGACTAGAGGACTATAGAGATAAAATCAAGCTGAATGCAGAGTGCTGCCCATATTGCGGCTTCGGAGCTATTACTGATTTAGACCACCATCTACCACGGTCAACGTATAAAGCCCATGCAATTTATGCTAGAAACCTAATTCCAAGCTGCAGTGCCTGTAATAATCTTAAAAGGGCCAAAGCCGGAGATACGCCGGACACACAATTCTCTCATGTGTATTTTGGGCAAGTACCACAAGAAGTTTTTTTAGTTGCATCTGCCACAGCAAATATTAGCGGGCTCGTTGTAACCTACTCCATTCAAAAGACACCAAACCTAAATGATGATGAATTCCAAAGACTTAAATATCAATTTTCAGCGCTTAATCTGAATGATAGATATGTCAGTCAAGTAAATATTCACATCGGATCTTTGAGAACAAGCATAGAGCTAATGGCTGTACATGGTGAAAATGCGTTGCGCAGTTACCTTCAGCAATGCTATGAGCAATCGCGCCAAGACTTCGGAATGAATCACTGGAGATCCGCACTTTTAAAAGCTCTAACCGAATCTGATGAGTTCTGCCAGGGGGCATACCGGTTTTGCTTTGGAAGAAAAGACATGGCTGTGTAACCCAAAGGATTGACTACATAACCTTTAGGGTTAACAATCACCTCACTCTCCCACCACAGAGCGAGGCAACACCATGCACACCACAGCAACCCTGCACGTACACCCAACGTGCGCCAGTAACCGTCGACTGATCGAGCAGCTGCAAGCCACCACCGGCTGCTTGGTCATCCTCCATAACCACAAACCCCGGCTGGTTCCGTACAGCAACCGCCCTACCCCGTTCGATCCGAACAACGGAGGGCATGCAGCATGAACCGGTTTTCTTTGGCTGAAAAAACCCTTCGCCTGCTGGCTGCACAGGTCAATTTGAACGGCGCGTTTAAGCACGTTTGCCCGCTTCAAAATACCAACCAGCCGTTGACCTTTGATCTACAAGTTGAACGCGGGCCATCCAGCACTCACTTTACGATCATCACCGGCGCCGAAAAGCACAGCCTGACGGTGCACACCCCAAGCAAAGACCCGCACTTGGTGCTCGCTGACTTTATTGAGTCCATCGCCAATGGCCGCATGGACACGGCCGAGCCAGCAACACCACGCGTGACTGCCGAATCTGTCGACCGCGGCCAGCTACTGGATTCTCACCAGCAACAGCAACTGCACAAGTTGGTGCGCAACGGCGGCTCATTGTTGCTCGATGTAGGCTTCGATGAGAATGTCAGAGTCGCCGTGCATCGCACGCAGAGCCGCACAGGCATCACGGCTATTATCGTCGCCGGCAACACATGCCCCCGCACCCAGTGCTTCACGGTGTATGGCAACGAGCAGCACAGCGTCGACCGGCTCCTGCAATCCCTCAACCACTTGGCCGCGTTGGTAGCTCCTGCCGCGCACGCAGCTTAGGAGGTGGCATGGATCGCACTCTCGCCAAAGCCGCCGCGTGCCTGGGCACTACGCGGCCAAAACTGATCAAGTTGATGCGCGAAAAAGGCATGCTCAACAACCGCAACCTGCCAGCCTTCCCGGTTCGGGATCGTGAGTATCTGCGGGTCAAGGACAGCAACTGGTTCCACGCTGAACTCGGCATGCAGTACAGCCAATCAACCCGGGTGCGTCAGCCCGGCATGGTTTGGCTGGCCAAGCAGTTGGGGCTTGCCCTTCCACCTATCCCGGCTGACCACCGTGACGTGGCCTAGGGAATACGCTCGGCAGATCGTGGCCATGCCGACACGCGAGGAGCGCAACGCTGCGCTCCTAGAAGTGCCGGAGCATTTGCGCGAACTGACCAAGCGCCACTGCCTGAATGCCTGGACACACCCAGCCCGCCACCTACCTAAAACGAGCAGGTCCGCCCATGAGTAATACCAACCAAAATCCGCTGCGGCTCATGCCAGCACCGGAGGCGGCCACCGTTGAGCTGCTGTATCGCAACTTCGGTGACGTGCTGATCCCCCTCGACAAGCTGCGCGCGCAGTATTTTCGCTACCTCAACGAACAGTCATTCATCGCGGAGATAATCAGCGGCCGTATTCAACTCCCCATTACCACGCTCGACAGCAGCCGTAAGGCCACCAAGTTCGCTCATATCCGTCACGTTGCCGCACTGATCGATATCCGTGCATACAAGGCTGATGAAGAGCTTACGAGGCCGCAAGGCGATACCCAGAACAAAGACGACTAACCCCGCTGCCACCACCAGCGATGCACCAGGAGCACACCACATGACCACGACTCAGATCTGCGCGTTGATTGTCCTGATATTCAGCGCGGGCCTGCTCTATTTGATTGGCTACCGTTGCGGCTTAGCCGATGGCCAGAAACATCAACCGGATGCCAGCACCCGGAGGAAAGCAGCGTGACTCAACAACTGACACACCGCCCAGCACTGCCCGCTTTGCTCTGCAACGTCCGTGGGATCGCCGCGTCTGTAAAAAACAGTCTCTGCTGCGCAGCAGCAGGCATTAATAACGCTATTCGTGCCACTGCGGGAGTGCTTATACCCCACGCAAAGCTGCGCGGGGCAGCCCAGCTTGATGCAACGCTAAACGCTCAGAACCGCCCGCCCGCGCAGCTTGTGGTGGGGTATAAGCGCCAAACAAGAGCAATTACATTTCTATCAGCAGCCGACGTTCAGGCGGTGGAACTATGAACACTCAATTTCTGCTGCTTGCGCAGTATGGCGGTCAGGCAATCATCCCTCTTGAGCGGGTGTGTACTGATTACTTCAGCCATCTGACTCCCGAAAAGATGAAAATGAAAGTCGCTGCCGGCCTTATCGACTTGCCACTGGTACCGATGGAGCGCAGCCAAAAGTCAGCACGAGGCGTTCACCTCGTCGACCTGGCTGCCTATCTCGACCATCAACACGCACGCGCTCGCAGTGAACATGACAAGTTAATGCGCAACTCTAGTCTTCGCCGCGCCTCTTGATTCGCTTCCGGGCCTCAATGATGGGGCCCGTTACTATCGTCTCCAGCCAAGACCAGTTTTTATAAGGGTCGCCATCCCCTTTCAAGTGCGTATATCTGCGCATCGAATTCCAGTCCCGATGGCCAGACACAGAGGCCACTTTCGGAATATCCCACCCCATTTCAAATAGACGGCTGACGCCATCGTGGCGCAGGTCGTGAAAGTGCAGGTCTTCGATTTCAAGAAACTGACAGGCGCGCGTGAAGGACGCAGAAATAGAGCGGGCGTTGTAAGGGAAAATGTCGTCAGCAACTTTAGGCATCGACTGCATGATTCGCCACGCTTCATCAGGCACATGACACCAAACGTCATTGCCGTATTTCTGACCCGGGTTCTTCATGTCGGTGACCAGGACCATCTGACGAGCTTCGTCCAAAGCATCCCATTTAATGCGCGTGATCTCTTCCTGCCGGCGGGTAGAGAACAAGGCAAACGCCGTCACGCGCACCATGTCGATTTCTTGCTTGCGCCTATCACGCATTTCGCTGAAATACCCAAAGAGCTTGTCCAGCTCTTCAAGTGTTGGGCGACGGTTCCTTTCCTTGCTGCGTGTAACCGCGCCCATCTTGCGCAAAACCTTGCGCGCATCGGGCATGGCCATAGGGTCGATGTCATAGCCCCAAGCCGGTCGCGCCACAGAAAGCACGGCACCGAAGTGAGCCAGGTCATTGCCCACGGTCTGCGCCTGTATGCCGTCGTTTGTCATTCGCCCATCGGCGTACTCCACCAGCTTCTGGCTGGTGATCTCTCGATCTTCAAGCTTGCCCAGCCAGGTCTCACCGATAGCTTTGAGCGTGGCTCGCTTGGTCTTCCCTAGCGGTCTCAGCTTTTCGTACTCAAGAAGGTAGCGCTCGATCATTTCCTTGACGGTTACGCCTGATCGATTGGCCTTCTCGATTGCTCCAGGAACTGACATCTCAGTTTCGACGCGTTTGATCCAAGCCTGCGCGGTCGCCTTGCGGTCGAACGTCTGGCTTTCCTGATAAACTGTCACACCCTTTTGCATGATGCGGACCTGTGCGGTGTAACCCGTCGATCCATCCCTGCGCTTGCGAACGGTGATAGTGCCCATAATTTTGCTACACGAATATTCGGATTTGCTACATTGTAGCAACGAGCATTCAAAAACAAGCAAAAACAGCGCTCAACAGTAGTGAAAGAGAGTTACCAGAATGCACACCAAACCCGCAGAAAACCTAGCCCGCCCCATAGATTCGGTATCTAGGAGGTTTTCTGTTGCACCCATGATGGATGATACGAACTGAGCCGCCGCCCCCTTTAAAACAAGGGCTTACGCCCTACTTATTTTTTCTCTGTACCATTTTCGTACCAGCAAACTTTCGCTTACCTCTCCCTAAAGCTCCAGTATTGAGCCTTCTCGTCGCTCACAGCACATCCAGTGCAGCAAACAATATCGATCCAATACATCTACCCAATGCATCTATCCCATACCATGCACCCTGATGCTATCGGGAGGTTGAACGGGAGATTCGAAACCGACAGCCTCCACTTTTCAACAAGGCCACCGGTCTATAGAGACTGTAGAGGAGCGGTGTGCGCCAAAGCGTTCCCATGAGTTTGTGCGCCAACCTGTGAATCTGCCGCCTGATAGGGCATGTGCGTTTTTTGGGGAAAGCCATCGGAAAAAGGTAAGAGCGGTAAGTTCTTGGGTAAAACGTCTGGAACGCCCGGATTCAAAGGCCTACAGCCGAAACGGAGCAGGTAATATCTGAGTAACCTGCAAGTAATATAATTACTCTTTCATTAAGTAATCATCTATAAGCATCAGACCCTTATAAATCAATCACTTGCGATTAAATTACCTTGCACATCACTCAAAATAACTTATCCGTGTAATACGCCAAAGCCAGCAAATACGGGGCTTCTAGCAACCTCTAGACCTGTTGTGCTATTGAATTACCTTTTTCCGTCAGTGCTCCTGAAAATCCGAGCTGATGGAATTGTTCGTGAACGGCTACTATCGGCCAGAAGCGGCCCCTCAATGCTCGTCATCGAACATCTAATCTTCACCAAAGACATCAGCGCTATGTACAGGGTTCGCCCGCGTCGATCCAGTGCCCTGCCTTATGCCGGACTTTTCGGTTTTGCGCTCATTTTATGCAATGCCGTGAATCGCCTCTCGTGCATCATCCATGGGCTCCTGCTGCCATCACCCCATCCTTAGGCTGGAATATGAGGCGGTAGCGTTTTTATAAACACCAGGAAAAGCCATCATGCATTGATGGCTAGCCCACATTTTTGTATAAAGGATTTCCACTTCACCTTGTTGTTCCAGTATATTCGCTGTTGCTCCTACAGCGTCTATCTGGCAGATTTCGCCTTAAAGTAGTTTGAGTCATATGTAACAGTGACGTACGTAACAGGGAACGATCCGGAGCTGAGGTCAGCTTAGCGATTTTGAATGAAATAACAAAAAAGGAGTGACGATGGCTACGTTCATTTTTCGGCGAAACAGTAAGATTGGCAACTTAGATGCGGAAACTGATACATTTCTAAAAAACTGTTTTCTCGAAACAGATATTTATTCCAACTTATTGAGCTTTGATGATGGGATAGACTTTGCAAAGCGCATTGTAGTAGGAAGAACAGGATCTGGCAAAACGGCTTTGATAAAGCAATTGTCAGAGAATCCGAAAATCAAAAAGCATATGGTCATTGAAGCAGAATCAACCGTATTCGAGCACATTAAAAATAACGTATTTATATCAAAATTAATTGACAACAACATTGATTTGAGGATTTTTTATAAGTCACTGTGGATTCATGTTCTCCTTGTAAGGGTGGTAGAGCTACTGTACCCGGGTAAAACATTCTTTGAAATGATTTTAGACCTACCGGTAAGCAGCAAAAAAAAATACAACGCATCGCTAGCCAAAGAATATGTTGAAAAATTTAAAGACAATTTCTTTAACGAAAGTATAGTTAGTGAAATAACAGAAAAGATGCAGACTGAACTGGCGGGCGGTATAAATATGCCCCCCGTCAAATTAGACGGCAAAGGTAGTGCAGAGCTTACTGAAAAAATACAACGCGCTACTGCGCAATATGTAAGTACAGAATTACTACGAAAGCAAAAGGAACTTATCAAGGTTCTGACGCAAGAAAAATCAAGAGAAGGTCAGCACCGCTTCCTCATCAGTATTGATGACCTAGATAAATCTTGGTTAAGTTCTAGCGAAATACGTTACGACTTTATTAATGCTTTACTGGACGCTTTTAAAGAGCTTCTAGATATTAAGACTGTGAAAATAATAATATCGGTCCGCACTGACATTATAAGAGGCATTTATCTAAAAAATTTGAGACAAGAAGAGAAGGACAAGTCTCTTATCCTAGACATTCACTGGGATAAGTTGGAGATACAGGAGATTCTTGACAAAAGAATAGACTTCCTTATAAAGGATAAATACCAGTCAAATGCTACGACAAAATTTTCTGACATTTTTGATTTTCTTATAAAAAATGAACGATCGCAAGATTTCATCCTTAGACGTACCATGCTTAGGCCGCGTGACGCCATCGACTTTGTAAACTTATGCCTTTCTGAAGCAGATGGATCTACAGTCCTAAATGAAGATCTGGTGTTGGAGGCAGAGGAAAAATTCTATGTCTCAAGAAAACAGGCATTGTGCAAAGAGTGGGCAAGTATTTATCCGAACATCACTAAATATATTGATGCGCTCGCTGAAGTAGCCGCGCCGTCCTTTACATGTGAAACGCTGAACGAAAAAGCTGACAAAATACAAACTAATGTTATCAGCCATCTTGCAAGCAATATTGATCCCGTGACAAACGATATTATAAACGACATAAGCGCACTTATAAACGTTTGGTTCGTTGTAGGTGTTGTCGGCATTAAAAAATCTGAGACATTAATCATCTACTCAAGCTTCGAAAAGCAAGAGCTAGATGTTAGCGACTATAAAAAAGAATTTAGTATTCATCCATTGTTTTTTCGATACTAAATCTCTTGTGCATTTAGTTGCTGCCTGATCTCAGGTTTGATAAAGCTTGTTTCGATAATTAGACCTATAGGGTGCGACAATCGAAGGCATACCTGAGTTTAATTTCTGGTAGGTTCTGCCAGATCTGATAGGCAGCTTCTGGCCGGTTGCAGCCTCTCCCGGAAGATAGGGAAATTCTTAGAGGACCGGAGCAGGCACTTGGCTACGGTCGATGCTGTACAATAATCCATAAATAGGTTAAGACGAGTGAGTTCCTGAATTTTCAGCTTAAGATAGCTACGCACAGCCCTTCAGCTAATTGAATTGGACAAGCATTATGATGCCCCCTCATCCCTCGTTATCAGCACCATTTTTAGAGCCAGACCACATATACCCAGTTGAATCCATGCACCCATATGACCCTTGCTGGTGTGGTTCAAATATAAAGTGGAAGTGGTGTCATAAGGATCGTGAAAAGCGCCCGCCCGTCAAAATAGGTCGGTTACTTTCTGAATTGCGAGATCAATACTCTCAAGGGTATTGCTCTCACCCAGACGCCGGGGCTCAAACTTGCAGCCAGAAAATTATTCGAGCACACACAATTCAACGTAGCGGCGGCTTAGCTGGTATAACGGAAGCAGGTCACGTGATGTCTGTGAAGGCTGGCGTTCAGGCAATTTTTGACAATGAAGGCCGTATTGACCCCATACTGGATGGCGTTCGTGGAGCATCAACATTTAACGGATTTTGTAACTTCCATGACACTACGCTCTTTCGTCCTGTGGAAATAGGTGGATCGAAATTATCAGCCGAAAGCGTGTTCCTTTTGACGTTTCGTGCTATTGCATATGAACTGTACACGAAGCGCGCAGCAGTGCGGGCGGTGCCTATTCAACAACAGATGGATTATGGCGCCTCTTTTCTAAAACAAGCGATAGTTCAGCAACACCTCCATTACAACGCTGTAGGAATAAAGAGAGGCTTGATTGATTTAGAGTCGATCAAAAAACGTTATGACAGTGCTTATCGTAGTAATGATCGCTCAGAATTTTCAGTCTACGCAGTTGAGTTTTTGGAGGTTCTTCCAGTAGTAGCCTGTGGAGCGTTTTACCCTGAAGTTGACTTTTCTGGAAATCAATTGCAAAAGCTCGGGAGAGGATCAGCAGAATTCGAACAGATTGCATTCAATCTCACCATATTGAATGGAGTAACAGTGGCCGCGTTTGGTTGGCTGGGTAGTAAAAGTGGACCAATAGCGGCGTTTATTGAGTCCTTTAAAGAGTTGCCTGATCTGGAAAAATCTGCTGCAGTTATTCAACTCGCGTTTGAACAACTTGAAAACACCTATATGCGGCCATCTTGGTGGCTCGGACTACCTGAGGAATGGCGTAATTTTTTAGTATCAAAAATTAAAGCCGGCACTAGTTTGGTTGAAGAACGAGACGTTGATGCATTAGCAAAAAGGCCATATCCATTTTCTGTCGTGGGAGTTCGCTCTGAATTTGGTTAATGACAATTAGAGGCGCTAGCTTGGTGGCGCGAAGATTTCAATGGCTCGATGATTTAATGTTTTTGGCGTTTAACGAGACTACTGGTCCAATCAAGGTAAAAGTTAGTGTTTCTCAGTGCCCGCTTCTGGCCGATAGCTGCTGTGGCTACCCAGAGAAATCGGTAGGTCTATACCGAACAGTTAGAAAGGGCATTCGTCATCGTGGACCAATTCGAGCACAAAGAAGTGCCACGCTGATGTGAATTCACTCTATTGCCTCAAAAACCCTGCCTTTGCAGGTATCTGCAGGGTTTTCGTCCCCCATAATTCTCTGGCCAACCCACAGCCCAGCCAGCTGTCAGTAAGGTGCAGAACTGCGGAAAAAAAGACCTATTAAGTCCGCAGGCGAGGTGGGGGGACGACGGCGCGCGCCAGGGCGTGAAGCACATCAAAGCCCCTGGAGCACTTCACAACCAATAGTCTTGGAGTCGCCTTCCTGCACGTCGTCTCACAGCCCGCACAAGAGACAGCAAACGATTGCTGCCACCAATAAACCATTACCCTGAACAGGTCACATGGGCGCTTTCAACGTCTTGTCCGGTGCGTTTTTAGTTAAATGCTTACAGCCAGAAAAAAGCCGCCTTAGCGGCGGCTTTGTGAAACGGATATAGAGTTATACCCGTCGTGTAATCACATCAAAACAACATCCCCAGCGCCTCTGGCGTCCAGTTCATAATCACTAACTCTCCACTGACCTCAGCCTTCCCCTGCCGTTGATTCGCGGTGCTATAGCGAATATCCACCGTCTCAAAGTGAAACCCTTCAAACACCCGCCTGATATCCGGGTGATCATTAATACTGACCATCACCTTCCCTTTGCAGCGGCGCATGAAATCGGCCATCCGCTCGTAATTATCAAACGCAAAGTCCATCCCATACCCCGCCGTCTGCCAGTAAGGCGGGTCCATGTAGTGAAACGTGTGCACCCGGTCATACCGCTCTGCACACTCAAGCCAGGGCAAGTTCTCCACATATGTACCAGACAGCCGCTGCCAGGCTGCGGAAAGGTTTTCCTCAATCCGCAGCAGGTTGATAGCTGGCCCCGTGGTCGCCGTGCCAAATGACTGCCCAGTAACCTTGCCGGCAAAGGCATGGTGCTGCAGATAGAAAAACCGGGCAGCCCGCTGAATATCCGTCAGGGTTTCAGGCCGGGTCATTTTCTGCCATTCGAATATCTGCCGTGAGCTGAGCGCCCATTTGAATTGGCGCACAAACTCTTCCAGGTGGTTCTGCACCACGCGGTACAGCGTCACCAGATCGCCGTTGATATCATTGAGGACTTCAACAGGCGCAGCCTGAGGCCGCATGAAGTACAGCGCGGCTCCCCCGGCAAAGACTTCGACATAACATTCGTGCGGTGGGAACAGTGGAATCAGGCGGTCTGCCAAGCGGCGCTTACCGCCCATCCACGGGATTATTGGGGTGCTCATAAGTGATCCTTGTTTCAATAAGTGGATTCGCTTAGGCTTCGCACCCCCTGCGCAGTGGGGCGAGGCCTTGGTTGGAGCACTCGGCTAGATCGAGTGTTTCAGCGTCGAGCCCGGTGTTAGCGCACCGGATCGTCGCCTCGTTTACTGCACAGGGGCTTTATTCGCCCCCGGCGATTTCATACGGTTTAAACCTCACGACCTCCTCCCCCAGCCAGTCATTCAACTGCGTCATGCGCGATTGAATCGGCTCCAGCTCGTTCGCCACGTAGATCTGCGCCGCCTCTCTAATCGAACCAAATCCGCCAGCGTTTTGCGGAACAATGCCCATCAGCTGCGGCGGTATACGCAGGCTTGCCAGAACGTCATCACGGGTCTGGTTTTTGATTGAGCTGAATTCGTCTTTGGCCGCGACTTCACTGACTGGGATCAGTTGAATGCCGTCTTTTTTACCGTTTGGCGAGTACACGAAAAGGTTGCGAAAGTTACCCGGCCCTTTGGAATCCTTCAGCGCTTTGCGCAGAGCATCGACGTCGGATTCGTTCTGCGCGGGATCGGTCATGTAGAGGATGAACCCGGCATGGCTGCCGTTTTCGTAATACTTGCGGCGAAACAACGTCGCCGATTCGTTGAGCAACGCGGACTGTAAAGCGCTGATCCATTCCGGCAGTCCGTACACCTCCTGGTGCAGATCGGCTTCGCGCAGGTGGAAGATGCTACCCGCGTCGAATTCGTGTTCTTCCTTCCAACCCTGCACCAGAAAATAACGCCCGTCCTGCCCTGCCCGCATGTACTTGGCCAACGCCGGTTTCAGTTGAAAGGTCGAACCCAGCATCGAGCGGCGCGCTTCGATGTAGCCGTTGCCGAGACTGAGAAAATCCAACGCGAACTGTTCAAACGCGGCCCGCGACAGCAGCCGGTGCGGGATAAAGGTTTTGCTCAGCAGGTTGCGCTTGAAGGTCAGGCCCGAATGCAGATGTACGCTGGAACCCACCGAGCGCGACAGCCCGTCGAGCGACAACGGCGGTTCGTACCACCGCCCGTTAAACCAGCATTCCAGATAATCAAACACCGCACGACCGCCCAGCACCGGGGTCGGATCGCCAAAACTGAAGGCCTGAATCGACTGATTCACTTTGCCGTCTGCCACGTGAGGTGCGGCGACCGATTGATCGTTCATTAAAAAATCTCCATCCGCCCGGTATTCGAGGCGGTTTGCCCCTCCAGCGGTTCGTTGTGCAATGCGTGAAAGAGCGCCCAGGCCAGATCGGCGTGGCCAGTGGTGTCGTTGCGCCCTGCGGTGTAGGTGTATTGGCGACCGCCTGCGGTGACGGTTTTGCGGATGGCCATCAGCGACTGAGCCATGTCCGTCCAGCCGGCGTCGAACTCCAGCCGGCCGTTGTGGATCACGTCATAGGCTTTGAGCACCAAGCGGGTTTTGACTTCGGGCGAGTAGCTGAAGGTAGTGACATTTGGGAAGAACTGGCGCACCAATTGCGCCACGCCGCTGCCCAAGCCGGTGACATCGATGCCGATGTAGGTCACCCAATAGCGGTCGCAGACGCTTTTGATAAACGCCGCCTGTGCTGCGAAGTCCATGCCCCGGAACTGGTGGCGCTCCAGTACACGGAACTTGCTACCGGGTACCAGCGGTGGCGCGCACACCACCAAACCGGAACAGTCGCCGGTTTCAGCCGGGTCGTAACCGATCCACACCTGTCGGTCGCCGAACGGGCGTGAAGCAAACGGCTTGTAGTCTTCAGCCCACTCGACCCAGCTATCGACCATGCAGGACTGCAACAGGGCCAGCGGAAAGATGCTGGCTCCGTCGTCAACAAAATCACACATCAACAGGTTGGCGAACGCTTCCGGGCTGTACTCGCGGCGCAGCTCCTCGATGTCGAACAGGTCACAGCCGCCCCGCTCCGCTTCCAAAATGGTGACAATCTGCCGCCATACCCGATCCTCACAGAACCGCCCTTGCTGCAAACTGCCGTGAGAGGTGTCAACTTTGGTGTGTTGCGCGGCGGGCTTGCCCTTGTTGAAACGCTCACCCGTCCAGAAGGTATACGCCTCGTGGGCCATGCTCGATGGCGTGGAAAAGTAGGTTTTACGCCACTTCTTGTGCATCGCCATGCCCGAAGCGACCTTGTTCAGCTCTTCAAACTTGAACGTCCAGAAGAACTCGTCGAAGTAGAAATTGCCGTGATAACCCTGTGCCGTTCGGGCGTTGGTTCCGAGAAAAAACAGCTCGGCGCCGTTAGGCAGCACAATCGGATCACCCGTCAGCTCGACCCCGCACACCTCGCGTACGAATGCCAGGATGTAGCCCCGGAACAAGTAGGCTTGGTTCTTGGATGCTGACAGGAAAATCTGATTACGCCCGGTCTCCAGCGCATCGATAAACGCCTCGCGGGCAAAGTAGTACGTGGCGCCGATCTGTCGACTTTTTAGAATGACCCTGGTGCGTTGATTACCCGCCCGGTACCAGTCTTTCTGGTAATCGAAACAGCCATCAATAAACGCCTCGCGCAGCAGCTCGATCTGGTCTTCGCTGATCTCGTTTTTGACTGCTTTTTTCTTCGGCTCGCTGTTGCGCTTGGCAAGGTTCGGATTGAGGTCAGTTTCAGTGCCTCCGCCCTGATAGCGCACGATCCGTGCTTGGCGCTCAAGCTGGCGATGCAGCAGATCAATTTCCTTAAAGTCGCCGCTGGTCTTGCCCTCTTTGAGGATCAACTGCACCAGGCGCGCTTCCAGTGCGCCGCCGATACGCTCGACGTTGTCCGCCCGATCCCACTCGTCGCGGGTCTTCCAGCTGTGTAGCGTTTTCTCTTTTTCGCCCGTAGCCTCGGCGATCTCACAGATGCGCCACCCCATCCAATACAGAAACTTGGATTGGCGGCGCGCATCCATCGGTAACAAAGCGGTCGTAGTCATGGCCGCGATGCTGCCGCCCGCGCCCGTTCCTCAATAGCAGCCCCCCTTGTACACCCCGGCCCTACAAGGGCGCCTCGTTGCCGCAACACGCGCGCGTCCCGACCATGCCCTTCATTGCAACGCGTCTTTCCGATAGGAACGCGCCCCACGCATTGAGGATCTACGGCATGAAAAAATTTCGCAGCAAATGGTTCCGGGTTGCCGTTGAAGGCGCGACCACCGACGGGCGTCGCATTGAAGGCGACTGGATCGACCAGATGGCCACCAGTTACGACCGCAGCAAATACGGCGCCCGCGTGTGGATGGAACACATTCGCGGCACCCTGCCCGACTCTCCTTTCCGCGCGTACGGCGACATTCTTGCGGTCAAGGCTGAAGAGGTCGAAATCAACGGCAAAAAGGTACGGGCGCTGTTTGCCCAGATTGAGCCGACAGACGATTTAGTCAGCATGGTCAACAAGCTGAAGCAGAAGATTTTCACCAGCATCGAAGTGCGCGAGAAATTTGCCGACACCGGCAAGGCTTACCTGATGGGCCTTGGCGTCACTGACACCCCGGCCAGCCTTGGCACGGAAATGCTGGCCTTCTCGGCACAGCATCCAGATGCCAGCCCGCTCAAATCGCGTAAACAATCGCCAGACAACCTGTTCACCGTGGCCGAAGAAACCGAGCTGGTTTTCGAGGAATACGAAGAAAAACCCGGTATCGGAGCCCAATTGTTCAGCAAGGTTCAGGACCTGCTCAAACGCAAAGAAGCCAGGGACGACAGCGAGTTCGGTGCAATTGGCCAAGCCGTCGAGGCCATTGCTGAACACGGTAAAAGCCTCGAAGAACAGTTCTCAGTCGCCCAGACCAGTAACAGTGAACTGCGCACCCAAGTGCAGCAACTCAGCGCGGACTTGAACACGCTGAAAGCCACCCTTGGCAACACTCAGGATCATTCCCAACTCTCTCGCCCCCCGGTGACCGGTGGCGGCAGCCAGGCACTGGCTGAATTCTGACCTGACGGCCCACACCTGCACGCCCACGACCGGAGACACCCATGCGTAACGACACACGAAAACTCTTTACCGGCTACCTCAGCCAAGTGGCCAAACTCAATGGCGTCGAGTCTGCCAACGCCACGTTTAATGTAGACCCGAGCATCCAGCAAAAACTGGAAACCAAGATTCAGGAATCCAGCGAGTTCCTCGGCAAGATCAATATCATCGGGGTCGATGAGCAGGAAGGCGAAAAGGTCGGTCTGGGCGTTGGCAGCACCATTGCCGGCCGCACTAACACCAACGTCAAAGCCCGCGAGCCACGCAGCATCGGCACCTTGTCGAGCGACAAGTACAAAGCCGAAAAAACCGACTTCGACACCTTCGTCACCTATCGCCAACTGGATGCCTGGGCCAAGTTCCCGGACTTCCAGACACGCCTGTCGAGCGCCATTGCCCAACGCCAAGCCCTGGACCGGATTCAAATCGGCTTCTACGGCATCAAGGCGGCCGAACAAACGGACCGCGTCGAAAACCCGCTGCTGGAAGACGTCAACATCGGCTGGCTTGAGCAGTACCGTTTGCACGCTCCCGACCGCGTACTCAAAGAAGGCGCCGAGAAAGGCAAAATTCGCATCGGTAAAAACGGTGACTTCAAAAACATCGATGCCCTGGTGTATGACGCTATCCAGTTGCTCGACCCATGGTATCGCCGCAATCCGGGCCTTGTGGTGCTGACCGGCCGTGAACTGGTACACGACAAATTCCTGGCCTTGGTCAACAAAGACCAGGACGCCACCAACACCCTGGCCAGCGACCTGATCATCTCGCAACGTCGCGTCGGCGGGCTGCCGCTGTACGAGGTGCCTTACATGCCCGAAGGCGCGGTGCTGATCACCACCTTCGCCAACCTGTCGGTTTACTGGCAACTCATGGCCCGCCGTCGCTACCTGAAAGAAGAACCGGAGTGGAACCGCATCAGCAACTACGAGTCGTCGAACGACGCCTACGTGGTCGAGGACTACGGCCTTGGGTGCCTGCTGGAGAACATCACCCCGGTCGATGCGGTTGAACCTGATCCGGTCAGCGAGGGTTAACTCATGGCGCTCAGCCTTGCTCAAGCCCACCAACGCCGCGCCCGTGCGGCGATGGAGTCCGCTAAAACCGCGCCCATGCAGTCAATGGCGGGCGCGACGGCGTACGAGCATCAGCTCAACCAACTACTTCAGGATCGGCTGCGCCTGAAGTCGATCCAGTCCAACGAAGGCAAGGCCGCGCTCAAGCTCCAACTGCTGCCTGAATACATCCCTTACGTCGAAGGCGTGCTTGAAGCCGGCAACGGCGCGCAAGACGAAGTCATGACCACCGTCATGGTCTGGCGGATCGATGCCGGCGATTACAAAGGCGCACTGGATGTGGCGGCCTACGTGCTCAAACACAAATTGGTAATGCCAGACCGTTTCGAGCGCACCACCGGCTGTCTAGTGGCTGAGGAAATCGCCTCAGCCGCACTCAAAGCGCAAAAGGCTGGGGACGACAGCTTCGACATTGGCGTGCTGTATCGCACCCTCGAAATGACCGAAGACCAGGACATGCCCGATCAGGCTCGCGCCAAGCTCTATCTGGCTGCCGGACGCGCCACGCTGGTCGGCCTTAATGCTGAGACACGTGGGCAAGCGGGTCAGTTGGAAGCAGGCATTGACCTGCTCAAACGGGCCATTGAGCTGCACGACGGTTGTGGCGGCAAGAAAGACCTGGATAGCGCCGAGCGCCTGCTGAAAAAAAACACCGCTACAGCCGAATAAGCTGCAGCGGTTAACCGAGCGTCCCCACGCACCCCGCCGGCTCGGGAATGAACAGGCAGTGTCTTTAGCACTGACCTGTAACACCCCGACCACCGGCGACCTATTTAGAGCTTACGCATGAGCGGATTCATAGCCAGCGGCAGCACGCCCAGCGGCCATATCAACACCGACACTTTCTGGCCGTCCATCGATCTGGATGCGTTGCGCAGTACCTTGCGCGTCGATGCCAGTGTCACCCCGGCGCGCCTGGAAACTGCGTGTATCTCGGCTGCCATCAACCTCAACCGCGAGCTGAAAGACTGGCGTGTCATTCAACAAGCAGCCGGCTACAGCGAGCTGGCCCAAGTCCCTGCCGAGCAGGTGCAGGACGTTTCTGCACTGGTCCACCTCTATCGTCGCGCCATTGAGGCCGGTACCGGCGCCGAAGTCTGTGAACGCTATCGCTCCTACGACAGCACCAACAGCGGCAATAAAAACGCCGAAGAACTCACCCCGAGTATCGACGACTACCGTCGCGACCTGCGCTGGGCAGTGCGTGATTTTCTCGGTACCAATCGCACCACCGTGGAGTTGATCTGATGACCACCTCGGTGCGCGCCCAACAAAACGACACGGTTGACGCCTTGTGTTGGCGCCATTACGGCCGTACGGCGGGCGTGACCGAGGCCGTGTTAGAGGCCAACCCCGGTCTGGCCGAACACGGCCCGTTTCTGCCCCATGGCACCCCGGTGAACCTGCCCGACGCCCAACCCGCCGCGCCTCAGCGGCACGTGGTGAACCTATGGGACTGAACCGCAGCAAAACCTGGAACCCACGCCCCTTGGACACTGGAAAACATCACATGCCTGAACGTCCCGACACTTGGGCTTGGTTGGCCACCTGGCTCGAACAGAATTGGCCAACCCTGTATGCCGGGGTTTTAGCCCTGGTCATTGCCGGCCTGCGGGTGATGTACGGCGGTGGCACGCTACGCCGCGTATTGATCGAGGCACCGTTATGCGGCGCCTTGGCCCTCACTGCGAGTCACGGCCTGGCACTGATCGGCGTGCCCATCACCACCGCACCGTTCTTTGGGGGTGTGATCGGTTTGCTGGGCGTGGAAGGCACCCGCGCGGCGGCCAAAAAGTTTTTCATCCGTAAGGTAGAACAATCATGACCACCCTGCGCCATGGCGACCGCTCGCAAGCGGTGCGCATCCTGCAAACCAACCTCAACAGCCACGGGGCCAAACTCAACGCCGACGGCCATTACGGCGACCTGACCGAAACCGCCGTGCGCGCTTATCAGTTGAAAGCCGGACTGGTGGCCGATGGTATTGCTGGCACTAAAACCCTCGCGAGCCTGTCAGGAGGCGATTGTCAGCAGTTGCTGAAAAACCATGACCTGCTCAACGCCGCCCAACGCCTCGACGTGCCACTGGCCAGTGTTTACACGGTCAATGAAGTGGAATCCAACGGCAAAGGTTTTCTCGACAACGGCAAGCCGGTGATTCTATTCGAGCGGCACATCATGTATCGCCAGTTAGCCACCCCTCGTCACGAGGGAGATAACCCGGCCCAACTCAAACAGCACGCAGTCGAACTGACCGCTTTGAACCCAGCCATCGTCAATCCAAAGCCGGGTGGTTATGCAGGAGGCAGCGCCGAGCATCAGCGGTTGAGCCATGCGCGGCTGATCGACGACAACGCAGCCCTTGAGTCCGCCTCCTGGGGTGCGTTCCAGATCATGGGCTTCCACTGGCAACGCTTGGGCTATGACAGCGTCCAGGCGTTTGTCGCCGCCATGAGTGCCAGCGAGTCGCAGCAGTTCGACGCATTCGTGCGTTTTATCGAGACCGACCCAGCGCTGCACAAAGCCCTCAAAGCGCGTAAATGGGCTGAGTTCGCCAAGCTCTACAACGGCCCGGATTACCAGCGCAATTTGTACGACATCAAACTGCAACGGGCCTTTGAGCGGCATGCGGACTGCGGTTGTGGTCAGGAGGTGGTGGCATGATCGATCTCGACGAAGTCCGCGCCCTGCGGGTGCAGGACGGCGACCTGCTGGTGGTGCCACACAACACCGAAACCGAAGGCATGCATGACCTGATCGAGGCGCTGCGTCATGTGCAGCCCGATGCACGGGTCATCATCATTCGTGGTCCGGTCGAACACCTGGACATCGACGCTATGAACCAACTGGGTTGGTACCGCGCATGAGCGCCCTGCGCCAAGTACTGTACGGACTTGCCCTGCTTGGCGCCTTGGCGCTGTTTATCTGGGGTCAGCAGCAACGCATCAACGTTGCACGGCAAGCGACGGAACTGGCGCAACACGATGCGAAAGCAGCACGCGAAGACGCCGCCCGCAATTTGAACACCGCCACCACCCTGAACCGCACGCTGAACCTGGAGCGTCAGGCACAAAGCCAACTGCGTGGCCTGCACGATCAACTGCGCCAAGGCTTGGCCCAGCGCGAGCTTCAGATAGAGGGACTGAAACGTGAAAACACTGCATTGCGCGATTGGGCTGCCCAGCCTTTGCCTGACATTGCTCGCCGGTTGCGTGAGCGCCCCGCCCTCACCGGCGCCGACGCTTATCGTCAGTGGCTGTCCGGCCGTGGTGCCATGCCAACTGCCAGCGACCGGCCCAAACCATAACGGCGACTTGCTCACAGATCAGGAGCGCACCGAAGCCGCGTGGGCCGAGTGCGCGGCGCAGGTCGATATGATTTTTCAACAACAGCAGGTCACCCCATGAACAAACCCGACAGCCTGCGCGCTCACCTGCTCGCCACCATCGCCGAACTCAAACACAACCCCGACCGGATGCTGATCTTCATCGACAACGGCAAAGTGCGTTGCACCGCTGCTGCGAGCCTGTCCTTTGAATACAGCTTCGATCTGCAAATCATCCTCACTGACTACGCTGGGCATCCCGACAGCGTCATGCTGCCGCTGCTGGGCTGGCTCAGCGTCAACCAATCCGAACTCCTGGAAAACCTCGACAAGTCGGCGCAAGGCATCAAGTTTGAGGCGGACGTGCTGGATAACAGCAAGGTCGATCTGAGTATTCGCCTGCCACTAACTGAGCGCGTGGTCGTGGGCCAGGATGCGGACGGTAACACCACCGTCAAACACCCAGGCGAACCGCAGCGAGTCGCCAACTACCTCGACCCCGCATGGCGACCCGGCACCTTGGGCCTCGACAGCGAATGGATGATTCAAAATGGCCAATGACCTGGAAGCGCTGGAAGACCGGGCCGGTGTGTTACTCAACAAACTGGAACCCGCTGCCCGCAGCAAACTAGTGCGGTCATTGGCGCAGAAACTACGCCGTAGCCAACAACAGCGGGTTAAACAGCAGCGTAACCCTGATGGCAGTGCCTATGCGGCGCGCAAGCCACGCGATCTGAAAGGTAAAAAAGGACGGATCAAGCGTCAGGTGAGAATGTTCCAAAAACTACCAAAGGCCAACTTTCTAAAGGCCAAGGGCGACGGCCAGTCGATCACCGTGGGCTTCACCGGACGAGTGGCGCGAATTGCGCGGGTGCATCAGTACGGGTTGAAAGACCGTGCCGAGGCTAATGCCCCGGAGGTCAGGTATGAGCAGCGAGAAGTGCTGGGGTTTACTAAGGCTGATCTAGAAATCATTAGAGATGAACTGCTATCAAATCTCGAAACCTAATATTTAAAGAACAAACAAGTGACGCGGATCTATTTTATCTTTATAAACCTGATGAAGAGTCTCCAGGTAAAGCTTACCAATTCCGTTTAGCTCATAGTTTGTTTTTATATACTGAACTGTTTCGCCAGCCAGCATGTTAGTGGTTTTCGTGGCTATTTCGATAGATCTTTTCGACATCCTATTAGCGAACAAAACATCACCCAGCCCATCTTCCAAAACATAATGATTATGATAGCCGTGCATGAAAACATGAATATCTCTTAGCACCAACACACTAGTGTAGCGGACCTGATCTTCAAACTGACCATAACTAACTTCTGACTTTGTTAACCGGCGAAAGACGCCTCCAATTATTTTAGCCTTTTCTTCAGACTCTGAACGCTCTATGACTTCTATAAGTTCATTAACAAACTTCTCCTTCTTGCCTTCTTTTTCTAATTGCGCTTCAAAACGCCTAAGCTCTTCTTCTGAAAAATCCCCAGCACCTTCATGAAACGCCTTTACTTTGTTGAAAAACTTCACCTCTTGGTGCTGCCTATAGGACTTAATGGCCGCCACACCTATTCCTACTATTGGAATAGCTTTAACAAGCTCATCATCTAAAAGACTATCAACCAATGTTTCAGCACATTCTGCTAACGGAAGATTTTCACCTAAGGAATCTCCGAACAAGTTTTCAAATGTGCTGAAATACGCCTGACCACCTGATCCGAGCCGCCTATGAGCCAGATGAG
>NZ_NQKI01000090.1 GCF_002269125.1 Pseudomonas lundensis
GGTAGCGGTTCTTGCCATGGTTCACCTCGTTGCAGTTTATCGCTTAACGGGGTGTCCACTCGTGCTGGGCAAGATCAAGCTGCTCAAGCGGGGCGTACTTAGGTACGACGGCCAGGACATCCCATTCTTATGTCAATTCACACATAAAAAAGGCGCCACTAGGGCGCCTAAACCGTCTCCAAAACCAAAGGAGAAACAAGGAGACGGGGTGTATCTGGTAACCGAACACTTGATGCCGATGGCTAGCGTTCGTTAAAGGAGTTGCAGTGGGTACTCGACAATCAGTCGGACCTCATCCAAATCAGATTCGAAATCGGTGGCTCGCGTCGTTGCTTGGCGAACACGGAAAGACATGTCCTTCAGATAAACCAAATAATCTGACGCAGACATGGCTCCTTTGGACTAGCTTCCGTGCGGGCAGTTGGTACCCATAACTCTGTACTCCAAGGTGTTGAGTTTGCCAGCAGAGTCTTCATAGGTCATGCGCGAAGGCGCAACATCACAGGATTTGTTGGCTTGCGTGACACTGACTACCTTCTGAACATCCAGGTTCATACCATATTCATAATGAACAATTTCAGGGATGGCCTTACCATTTTTGAGAGCATATTGCTCCATCGCCTGTTGATTTTCTTGCATCATCCGACCATAAACGCGATCTCCTCCGCCTTCAGCCATGACAAAGGATGAAACTGCCAATATCGAAATAGCGATGACTGCATTCAATGTTTTCATGATTTTCTACGAACTCTAATTCACTGGTGATTAGATAGTAGCTAATGATACCTGTCGGGAAGATGACTCTTATATTACTTATATGTAAGGCATGGCACCGCTCCCTTATGTATTCGCTCCAATAACTGCATGCCAACGTCCGAGTAGATGACGAGTGATTGCTAGCAGGTCACGAATCAGCTCAAGGCGGGGATACATCATCGACAACAGAGCGCCCGGTCGCAGGCATTCCTGGACGACTTGGGCTTTGAAAGGCTTTGGATAGGAGGTTCGTTGGCGCATAGCGATCCGCTTGTGGGGCTAAAAATGGTGTCCACTTAAAATAGGTGTACACCATCGCCCTAAGAGGAGGTCAAGAAATGTCCGCTCCTGGCCGATTTCTGCCCTTCGTGACGGGCAGCAACCGTAAGCGTACGCCGAACTCACCTTGCGCGACTCAGGCAGGCGCCCACTGTAGTGGTCTAATGAAACCGGACACTCATTTAGGCGAGAATGCTCGCCATATCGAGGTGTCAGATGACTATGGAG
>NZ_NQKI01000091.1 GCF_002269125.1 Pseudomonas lundensis
TGATCTTGCCCAGCACGAGTGGACACCCCGTTAAGCGATAAACTGCAACGAGGTGAACCATGGCAAGAACCGCTACCCCGATGAAACAGAACCGTACCCGTCACTCCCAAGCCTTCAAGAATGAAGCGTTGGCGCTGGCCGAGCGAATTGGCGTTAGTAAAGCGGCCGAACAGCTTGGTCTTCATGCGTCTCAGCTCTATGGCTGGCGCAGTAAGCAGCAGCAGACCCTGAGCAGCAGTGAGCGCGAACAGTCACTGGCCGACGAAAACGCCCGCCTCAAGCGGCTCCTGGCCGAGCAAGCCGAAGAACTGGCCATCGTAAAAAAGGCCGCGGCGTACTTTGCGAAGAGCCTCAAGTGAAGTACGCCTTCATGAGGACACATGCCCCAGCGTTTCCGGTGAAAGCCATGTGCCGTGTTCTGGGTGTCGCCCGCAGTGGTTTCTACGCCTGGTGCTCACGCGAGCCATCCACACGCCACCAGCAACGGGCCGAGCTGGATCAGCGGGTCGCGCAAGCGTATAACGCCCGTAAGGGCCGCAGTGGCGCCCCGCGGCTGTGCCATGACCTGTGGGAAGCCGGGCTGCGCTGTAATCGCAAGACGGTTGCAGCCTCGATGCAGCGACAAGGCTTACGCGCCAAGGCGGCCAAGAAGTTCAAGGCCACAACCAACTCCCGACACTCGCTCCCGGTGGCAGAGAACCTGCTCAAGCAAGACTTCACAGCATCAGCACCCAATCAGAAATGGGTGGGCGACATCACCTACCTGCACACGGACGAGGGCTGGCTGTATCTCGCCGTAATCATTGATCTGTACTCGCGCATGGTGGTCGGCTGGGCCATGAGCGAACGCATGACGGCTGACCTGGCCTGCGATGCTCTGCACATGGCGCTGTGGCGGCGAAAGCAGCCAAAGGGAGTGATCGTACACAGCGACCGCGGCAGTCAGTACTGCTCAACGGCTTATCAGGGTCTAATCCGCGCTCATCAGCTGCGATGCAGTATGAGCGCGAAAGGCAACTGCTACGATAATGCGTGTGCGGAGAGCTTCTTCCACAGCCTGAAGGTCGAATGCATCCATGGCGAGCGCTTCATGAGCCGCGCCCAGATGCGTGAAACCGTGTTTGAATACATCGAAACCGACTATAACCGCCAGCGGCGACATAGCACGCTGGGGCACATCAGCCCGCAAGCCTACGAGGCCCGGATGAGTGCTTGAAACTGTGTCCACGGTTGCTGGGCAAGATCA
>NZ_NQKI01000092.1 GCF_002269125.1 Pseudomonas lundensis
GGTAATCCCCCCTGAAAAAAGTACGCATCAGAAGTAGAATTTTCTCCTGACCGGATTAAGGAAATTTTGCGTGAAGACATCGCGTTTTTCAGACAGTCAAATCATCGCCATCCTCAACCAAGCCGAGGCTGGAACCCCTGCGCCAGAGCTGTGCCGCGAGCATGGCATCAGTTCGGCCACGTTCTATAAGTGGCGCACCAAGTTCGGCGGCATGGATGCCTCTCTGATGACCCGCTTGCGTGAGCTGGAGGAAGAAAACCGACGGCTTAAAAAAATGTACGCCGAAGAGCGCCTCAAAGCCGAAATCATCCAGGAAGCCATGGCAAAAAAGTGGTGAAGCCATCGCGACGACGAGAGATGGCTCAGGAAGTGGTTCGTTCAGGTCGGTGCAGCATCAAGTTGGCGTGCCTGGCTTTCAGAGTCAGCCTCACGTGCTATCGCTATCAGCCGCGCTTGGCGCCTGAAAACGCCGAGATCGCCGATAAACTTATCCAACTCACTTACAACCAGCGTAACTGGGGATTTGGCTTGTGCTTTTTGTATCTGCGCAACGTGAAGGGCTATCGCTGGAACCACAAGCGGGTGTACCGGATTTACCGAGAGCTGGAACTGAATCTGCGCATCAAGCCGCGCAAGCGTATCGTGCGCGAGAAGCCTGAGCCGCTGGCCGTTCCTGCAGCCACCAATCAGTGCTGGTCGATGGATTTCATGCACGATCAATTGGCCGATGGGCGCAGTTTTCGGGTGTTCAATTTGATTGACGACTTCAACCGGGAAGCGCTGAGCATGGAAATTGATTTTTCGCTTCCGGCAGAGCGTGTTGCACGGGCGCTGGATCAGGTCATTGAATGGCGCGGGAAACCGCAGGCAATTCGCAGTGATAACGGCCCCGAATTCATCAGCGCTAAACTCACTGGGTGGGCCGAGAAACGGGGCATCCGACTGGACTACATTCAGCCGGGCAACCCGCAACAGAACGCCTATGTGGAGCGGTACAACCGCACGGTACGTTACGATTGGCTGGGCCATTACTTGTTTGAGTCGATAGCTGAAGTTCAGGACTACGGAACAAACTGGATCTGGACATACAATCACGAGCGCCCGAATATGGCTCTCGGAGGAATAACCCCCAAACAAAAGTTGGCCCTGGCGGCCTGACCTCTATTTTTGGTAAGTGCTAAAAGTGGGGGGATTACC
>NZ_NQKI01000093.1 GCF_002269125.1 Pseudomonas lundensis
GCCGACCTTAACCAGCTCGTGCCGTTCAAGTACGACTGGGCCTGGCAGAAGTACCTCGACGGCTGCGCAAACCACTGGATGCCGCAAGAAGTCAACATGACCGCCGACATCGCCCTCTGGAAAAACCCGGAAGGCCTGACTGACGACGAACGCCGCATCGTGATGCGCAACCTGGGCTTCTTCTCCACCGCCGACTCGCTGGTTGCCAACAATCTGGTACTGGCCGTGTACCGCTTGATCACCAACCCGGAATGCCGCCAGTACATCCTGCGCCAGGCGTTCGAAGAGGCGATCCACACCCACGCCTATCAGTACTGCATCGAATCGCTGGCCATGGATGAGGGCGAGATCTTCAACATGTACCACGAGATTCCTTCGGTCGCCAAAAAGGCCACGTGGGGCTTGAAGTACACCCGCTCGATCTCCGATCCGAAGTTCGAAACCGGCACCGTTGAAACCGACAAGGAACTGCTGCGCAACCTGATCGCTTACTACTGCGTTCTGGAAGGCATCTTCTTCTACTGCGGCTTCACCCAGATCCTGTCGATGGGCCGACGCAACAAGATGACCGGGGTTGCCGAGCAGTTCCAGTACATCCTGCGCGACGAATCCATGCACCTGAACTTCGGCATCGACGTGATCAACCAGATCAAAATCGAAAACCCGCACCTGTGGGATGCCGAGATGAAGGAAGAAGCGTCGCAGATGATCCTGCAAGGCACGCAGCTGGAAATCGAATACGCCCGTGACACCATGCCGCGCGGCGTATTGGGCATGAACGCAGCGATGATGGAGGACTACCTCAAGTTCATCGCCAACCGCCGCCTGTCGCAAATCGGCTTGAAGGAAGAGTACCCGGGCACCACTAACCCGTTCCCGTGGATGAGCGAAATCATGGACTTGAAGAAAGAGAAAAACTTCTTCGAGACTCGCGTGATCGAGTACCAAACGGGCGGCGCACTGAGCTGGGACTAA
>NZ_NQKI01000094.1 GCF_002269125.1 Pseudomonas lundensis
GGAATCTCCGAACAAGTTTTCAAATGTGCTGAAATACGCCTGACCACCTGATCCGAGCCGCCTATGAGCCAGATGAGCTTTTCCGATTTCGAATACGCCGGCAAGCGCAAGCAGACACGCCGCGAACGCTTCCTCGCCGAGATGGATCAGGTCGTGCCCTGGACGGGTCTGCTGGGCCTGATCGAGCCGTTCTACCCCAAGGCCGGTGGCGGCAGAAAACCCTATCCTCTGGAAACCATGCTGCGTATTCATCTGTTGCAGAATTGGTTTTCCCTGAGCGATCCGACCATGGAAGAAGCGCTCTACGAAATCACGCCCATGCGCCAGTTTGCACGTTTGACCTTGAGCGCCCCGATACCTGAAGACACCACGATCATGAATTTCCGGCACTTACTGGAAAAGCATCAGCTGGCACCTGCAATCCTCGCGGTCATCAATGGTTATTTGCAGGACAAAGGCATGTCTCTACGTCAGGGCACTATCGTCGATGCCACCATTATTCATGCTCCTAGTTCGACTAAAAACGAAGAGGGAAAGCGCGACCCCGAGATGCATCAGACCAAAAAAGGTAACCAGTATTTCTTCGGAATGAAGGCCCATATTGGCGCTGATGTCGAGTCCGGCTTGGTTCATCACGTCCACGGCACCGCCGCCAACGTCGCCGATGTCACACAGGTCGCCGAGCTGTTGCATGGCGAAGAAAATGCAGTGTATGCAGACGCCGGATACACCGGCGTTGAGAAGCGTGAAGAGCATGAAAATCGTGAAGTGATCTGGCAAATCGCGGCGCGCCGCAGCACCTATTCCAAGTTGAATAAACGCAGCGTGCTCTACAAGGGCAAGCGCAAGATTGAGTACTGCAAAGCCCAGACACGGGCCAAGGTCGAACATCCGTTTCGGGTGATCAAATGCCAATTTGGGTACGTGAAAGTGCGCTTTCGTGGGCTGATGAAAAACACGGCTCAGTTGACCAC
>NZ_NQKI01000095.1 GCF_002269125.1 Pseudomonas lundensis
TTGTGATCCCTGATCCGAATGAAACAGCAGCCCTTGAGGCTTCCCGCGTTGCTCATAGGCCATATCCAGTGCTTTGGTGACCAAGTCAGCATCCGGGTTTCCTGATAACGCCCAGCCCACTATCCGGCGAGCATAGAGATCTATAACCACGGCCAGGTAGTGCCATTTCCCTTGCGCCCAGATGTAGGTGATGTCACCGCACCAAACCTTGTTTGGCTCGGGAACATCGAATTTACGATTCAGTGTATTTGGAATGTCAGGCCGCTCGACCGTTGCTTTTTTGTAGGCATGCGAGCCAGGCTGCTTGCTGATCAACCCCAGTTCCCGCATCAAGCCTCGCACCTTGAAACGCCCGATCTGCTCGCCATCATCCTGCATCATCGACACGATACTTCGGCTGCCAGCAGCGTTTCGGCTCTGGGTGAACAGTTCGTTGACTCGACTGCGTAATCGAATTCTCTCAACGCCCGGAGAACGCCGCCTGAGGCGATGGGCGTAGTAAGTCGAACGGGTGATTTCGAACACCTCGCACAAGCAGTCAACAGGTTCATGGGCGCTTAGCTGATGGATCAGTGCGAACGCTCGAGATCTTCCGACATCAAGAGCGCGGTAGCCTTTTTTAATATCGATTTCTCTCGTTCAAGACGGGCGATTCGGGCTTCCAGCTCCTGGATCTTTTGCTGCTCTGGGGTGAGCGCCTTGCTCTGCGGGGTGACGCCTGTGCGTTCCTGCAGAAGCTGACTGACCCAACGGCGCAGGGCCGACTCGCCAATGCCGAGTGAACGACTGGCTTCGATGCAGCTGTAATTTTGTTTGAGTACGAGGTCAGCAGCCTCGCGTTTGAATTCAGCGGAAAAGACACGACGTTGCTTGGTCATCTGACACCTCGATATGGCGAGCATTCTCGCCTAAATGAGTGTCCGGTTTCATTAGACCACTACA
>NZ_NQKI01000096.1 GCF_002269125.1 Pseudomonas lundensis
TAGGCTCTGTACGTAAACCCAAGAAATACGATTTTCTGTAAAATACACCGCCATTAAAGCCAGGAGGCCAAGATGGCAAAGCGGTATGAACTCCCCGACGCAGCCTGGGATCTGGTTGCAGATATCTTCACCAAAAATCAGCGCACCGGGCGCCCTCGGGCCGATGATCGCCTGATGCTAAACGGTATTCTCTGGGTGCTTTGCTCTGGCGCAGCCTGGCGAGACATGCCCGAACGATTCGGCCCTTGGTCAACGATCTATCAACGGTTCCGGGGATGGCGTGATTGCGGAGCTTTTGATCAGATGCTCAAGCGTCTTCATATCCGATTGAATGAGCAGGGTTTGATTGACTTGGAAACATGGATGATCGACTCCACTGCCGTACGAGCAACCCGGGCCTCATCAGGTGCCGGGAAAAAAGGGGATTTGAAGAACCGCAAGACCACGCGCTCGGGCGCAGCCGGGGTGGCCTGACGACCAAGATTCACATGCTGTGCGACGCCAATGGTGTGCCTCTGCGTTTCCTGTTGTCAGGCGGACAAGCCAGCGATATAGCCTATGCCCAACCGCTACTCGATCAGGCTTGCATACCCAGCCTGCGCGGTCGCCCACGCAAGCGTTGCCGCTGGTTGCTGGCTGACAAGGGTTACGACGCTGAAGCGCTGCGCCAGTATTGTGATCGTTATCGCATGCAGCCAGTCATTCCGTTGCGAAGCATGAAGCGCAAAACCAAGCCAGGATTGCCTCGACTTTTTGATCGCCCCAAATATCGGCAGCGCAACATCATCGAACGCATGTTTGGCTGGCTGAAGGAGAACCGTCGCATCGTGACGCGCTTCGACAAGCTCGCAACAAGTTTTGCGGCGATGGTCTCATT
>NZ_NQKI01000097.1 GCF_002269125.1 Pseudomonas lundensis
ATGTTATGGCGGTTAAGAATATCTTCCCGAATACCCTGGGATGTAATGGGATAGATGGCAACAGGCGACATGCCGAGGCGACAGAGGCCGCACAGGCAGCTTGGGACAGAACACTGGCGGCGAATGCACGGAACGAGCGGGCAGCTGACGCACGTAGGCGTTCGATCAAGAAGCCGGATGAAGTGGCCTCACGCGGATGCGTCTTTGCCAAGAGTTGCACGCTGCCATACGGGACCATCAACTACATCAGTCCCGGCGGAGCCATCCCCACCGATCCGGTTAGCCAATATGGCGAGTTTGCCTTGCTGGGCGGCCGTGAAACGGATGCACAAGGAAACATTCCCCTTAAGAAAATCAGCGGCTCCGTACCCTCGTCACTGGGAACACTTCTCTTAGGAGGCGTTGCTACTGGCACCGCAGGCGGTGTGTCTTGTGGTGGTTTGTGTACGGCTGGTGCTGTGGCGTCCGGGACCACCACGGGTGTTGCTGCTGGTACTTTGACGGGCGTTGTTGCATTGCTGTGGCCATCCAGCTTGGGCGACAGCAGCCTATATACCGAAGAACAGCTCCAGACGCTTAAAGAGGGACGTACACGTGTTCGCCTGCACGTTGAGCAGCAGGCCGATGGCACCTTGAAAGGTTACGGGTACAACACCCAGAAGCGCCGCGACTGGGAAATGATTCCCGTGGTGCAGTTCGTTGCCCAAGGCTCCCGGCAAGTGGCTGACTTGGGCGATGGCGTAACCCTGATATGGACACCCGCCGCTGACCCGTCCAACACCTTAGGTATTCCAGCGTTAGA
>NZ_NQKI01000098.1 GCF_002269125.1 Pseudomonas lundensis
GCCATCTTGGCCTCCTGGCTTTAATGGCGGTGTATTTTACAGAAAATCGTATTTCTTGGGTTTACGTACAGAGCCTAGCTTCCATCCGACTTGCGCTTAGCTTCCGCGCTAAGCTGCTCACCGCGTTTAATCTCTTCTCTCGTCAAGGACATGCTTCTGGTAAGGCCCATATAATTTATATCGGGCCGTGATTTATAAGCGAAAAATCCCCAGGTTAGGCTAGCCAGCATGGTGATGGCGCCGAAACCACCGGCGGTAATCTTTATGCTCGGAGACTCGAACCAGACGATCTGGTCTCCGGCAACTCCGACGAAGAGCATCACAATTCCGGCAATCAAGGTGATCATCCCACCAGCTACCATCGAATAGCAGATCAGAGCTCGTTGCTTCAGGTGCATCACAAACAAGTTGACCTCTGCCAGCGCGACCTTCTTTCTTTCCATCGATACCTCCATTGCTACGAACTCATTGTTAACGCGAGGCTGGAGCAGTATGCGGGGCAGCCGACGCCACACCACGATTTCAACCCAGCGCCGTGGGTGAGCAGTCATGACGCGGCAGAGCAGGAGCATGTACTACCCGATGTGAGTTGAATTCATTTTCAATTCTTTCCAACCACCCAAGGCTTTCTGGTTTGCTAGTTGATCCCCCTACAATTTTTTTAGCGTATGCCCTGCACGCCTCCAGAAGTGAGTTCGGGATATGTTCTAGGCTCTGTACGTAAAGTATTGTCGCAAGCACCGCATAGCGCAGGCCAATGAGACCATCGCCGCAAAACTTGTTGC
>NZ_NQKI01000099.1 GCF_002269125.1 Pseudomonas lundensis
AATGGCGACGCCAGCGTACATGTCCATCACCGGCACCAAACAGGGCCTGATTACTGCCGGTGCATTCACCGCGGATTCGGTAGGTAATACCTACCAGGAAGGTCATGAAGACCAAGTCATGGTTCAGGGTTTTAGTCACGAAGTGATTATTCCTCGTGACCCGCAATCAGGCCAACCGACCGGTCAGCGCGTTCACAAACCGGTAAAAATCACCAAGGTTTTCGACAAATCGTCGCCATTGCTGTTGGCAGCACTGACTTCAGGCGAGCGCCTGACGGAGATCGAAATCCAGTGGTTTCGCACCTCGGCGGCCGGTACGCAAGAGCATTACTTCACCACCAAACTTGAAGACGCAATCATCGTCGACATCAAGGACTACATGCACAACTGCCAGGCCCCGTCGAATTCACACTTCACGCACCTGGAAGACGTGGAGTTCACCTACCGCAAAATCACCTGGACTCACGAAGTGTCGGGCACTTCCGGTTCCGATGACTGGCGCACGTCGATCGCTGGCTAAGGCTGGCTGAGTGTTTCTGCGTACCGACCCTTGAAAGTCGGTACGCAGTATTGACCCCAGAATTTTATGTGCTCGTCGCCTGTTTGTAGATGACGACATCAGCAGCACTGCATGAGGAATCAGGGATGTTTTCACCGGCG